>JAVCBW010000052.1:0-16577 GCA_037917675.1 Thermoproteota archaeon | reverse complement strand
GTTTTGGTGTCTGTTGAGTAATGCTTTTGTTTATAAGTAAACGGGGTATGGTAGTGTGTCGCTGGTGGATATGAATAGCTCATTTAGCTTGTTGATTTTTAAATACATGGATTATATGCATTTTTAGCTTTGTTAGCTAGCATATAGCTGTCTGCTTTCTCCTTTTGCTGCTGAATCACCTCTTCATATTATATGGTATTGCTGTAATTTATAAGTCTCTTCAAATCTTGGTTTTCATGTATGTTATCTCTTCATTTATGTGTTATTTGAGTGTTTTGGCTCGTCGAAATTTCTGTTTTGTGTATACGCTATTTTTGCACTCTGGCTGTATGAGGCGGTATCTATGGTGTTTTGCATTGTACTACATGTATTTGAGAAGTATTCTTTCATGTTCCTATAACTCTTATGTTTTTGCTTGCATCATGCTGTAAAGGCCATGTGCGCAAGTGTTCAGATTCAGTGGTGCTCTAGGAGGCGTTGAGCTTGTGGCTGCTAGCAGTATCTGCTTCTCTGTGGATGCTGCTGGCTTGCTGCTATGTTGTAGGCTGTGGGATGACTGCTGTAGGCTATGGCTCTGGGATGGCTACTTTATTTAGCTCTAGCTTCTGTGTCGGGACTGCTTTATGTGGATTTGCTTGAGTAGCTTTCCTTGGTTCTTCTGTCTTTACTTCTCCACATCTGAGGATCCAGGCTACTGCCTTGTCTTGAGCTAGTATGTAGCCTCCGTATGCTTCCTCTAGGTCCTCGTCAACTACATCATTTATTTTCTTCAGATACTCTGCTCCATCTTTCTTCCAGATTATCACGTGTGTAGCCTTTAGCCCAGCCTCCTCAGCTAGCTTTCTAAGCAATCTCCCACCTAGTATGGGTAGCTTCCTGAGATGACTGCGTTAAGTACCTTCTTCCAGTCTCCCTGTGTTTGCCCATGGTATTCTTCAGGTAGCTTTTCAAGTACTCTGTTGTCAGCGAAGCGTACTCTGTTGTCAGCGAAGTGCTCTCTAGACTGGCTTATAGCCTCCTTAGCGAAGCCGGCTAAGTCCTTTATCTCTTCCTCCTTTAACTTCACGTATTTTGCTCCAGCTACCAGCTTCACGCTACACTTTCCTACTGGCTTACCTGCCAGATTTTTCCTGTACTTCATTCTCCCTATCAGGATGTAGTGCTTGTCACTGTACTCACATGGATTGCTGGGGTTTAAGTTGAGAGCTCTAAGGAGGAGCCCTAGCTCATATATGCTTGTGTTCAAGCAGGTCATGTGGAACTCAAACTCGGTGCCCTCTTCTATGGCAACATAGTTGAACCTAAATGCTTTCCCCATGCTAGGTGGCTCTGTGTGGTATGCTCTCCCGCTCCAGTAGACTATGGTGATTGGCTCAGTTACTGGGACTGCATCTGAGAAGTAGACCCTTGATTGCATGCTGGTGCTTCCAAACAGCTTCTCAACTTCTTCTTTCTTCTCGTCGGGATTCCAGTTGCCGTATAGGACAACGTGTCTCCAGCTTTTCCTGCTTTTAGCAATGTTTCTTATTAGGTGTTCGATGTTTGGCTTCTGTTTGGATGAGATAGCATGATGTATTCTCTGCCTCACTAGGCCTTTTAGAGTTGAGCCAGGTATTATTGGAGTGAACTGCGTTGGTATTATTGGAGTGGACTGCGTTATCTTCTCGTAGCTCCTACTCTCCTTGAGCTCTGGCTGCTTTACGCCCTCCTCTATTATTTTTAACCTTACTTTCCTCTGTGAGCGGATCCACTGTATGTCTTCAAGCTTCATTCTAGTTATGTAGCTCAGGTTTAATAGCCCTGATCCAACGTGAATTCTACCGAGGGCTTTTAAGCAGAACTTCAGCCTGTAGGCTACACCTATTGTCCTCAGCGTGTAGGCTACATTTATTGTCTTAAGGCTTCTTTGACTTAGCAAGGTAGCTCCCCCACTCTTCTAGGTAGGGCTCACGCTCCTTTGGGGCCTCTAGCTCTATTCTAACCTTGCCCATCCCGCGGCTTTTTACACCACCTATCAGGACTAGGCCACTGTTAATTAGGTTTATGCACTCTAGGATGAGGCCTATCTGATACTTCTCTAAGCTGTCTGCTATTAGCTTGAAGTTGAAGATGCTCCCGGGCTCAATGTATTCTATGAAGAAGGGGCCTCTGGCTACTGTCCCATTCTCTCTATCTAGGGCTACGCCTGGCCTTATGCCTGTCCACACAGCATACTTGCCATCTGAGCTCTTTGCTGGCGTGGCATCATAGACATAGACTCTTGAGGCATAGCCTGCGTTACCGAATATCTTACATGCCTCACAGAACGTCTTATCGACTACCTCCTTGAGAAGTTGGATTTTGCTTCTGTAATCCATGTCTTTGATCTTAAAGACCTTGTTAACTAGATCCTGGAAACTTTCAACTTCGCCTACAAGCTTCCTGACTCTAGATATCCCTGAGAGCTTGCTTGAGAGGCGTGTTGAGCAGTCTTGTTGACCTATTATGTCACAGCAGTATAGCCCATTTGTGGCTAGTATTCTTTCAACCGTAGACCTTAGCACTCCTTTTAGGCTGCTTCCAGGTATGTAAGGCTGCTCTGAGCCATCTGACATCCTTCTTCTGATGACATAGTTGTCTACCGGCTGGAGTGAGACTCCCTGCTGGCCGCTGCCGACATGTATTGGAGACTCAGCTATGATCCTTCCTCGGATCTCTACAGCCAGCTTTCATCACCTCTCGCTTCCTTATATGCCTTTTTGATATCCTCTTCTGCCTTAGCTATCTCCTCTGCCTCTTCAGTAGGTGGAGTTATCTTGCTCAAGTTGAGGTAGAACATACCGAATCCAGTTGACTTACGTCCTCCTATCTGGAGCTCTCCTCTTGCTGCCTTCTTCAGAACTTCTGTAAGCAGCTTCCACCTGTTATCTACCCTGGCTAGGTAGTATACTGCCTTAAACTTGAACTTTGGGTTCACTAGAGCCTCTATGTTATAGAGCCTCTCTGGATGGACTGTCCTAGTGAACCTGTTTATGGCTATTCCGGTCTTCAAGACTACTTCAGGCTGCCCCTCCAGCTCCGCGTCGTAGAACCTTATGTGAGATGCTAGCTCTCTCCCACCAAATGTCCCACATACGATGCACCACTCTCTTGGCTCACAGGGCTTTGATACTATGTCGCAGACCCTTTCCCCGCTTTCCCTAGCGACTTTCTCAAACTCGCTTCTGAAGGCTCCCTTAAGGCTTGTAGCAGGTATCAGGTATCTTCCATTGCATGTGTAGAGTGGGTTATCTGAGCCTAATTGGACTCCCCCTGCCCCTATGTGGAGTAGGGTTGTGAACTCTAGGGTGCCTTCTATCACTACAGGATTCCTGAGAGCTATCTTGAAGTCAGCGTAATCTGCCTGGCTCAACTGTAATCACCTCTTCCAGGCTTTAAGCAGCTCCTCTAGGCTTCTAGCCTTAATTTCCCTACTCTCCTGTATATCGTAGTACCACCTTAGTAGGCCTAAGTAGCTGGTTACAGCTTCATCCAAATCCGCGGCCTTCTTCTCTAGCTGTTCCAAATCCTCTATTATCGCTAGCCCAGCGTCCCTACCTATTGTGCGTCTCTTAACTTGTCTCATGATGAACACCTTTAGGACGTCAAGGCCATATGCCCTGTATACACCTATCATGTTGCTTATCTGAGCTTTCTCCATGCCCTGCTCCTTCTTAACACACACCCAGGATGTATGAGCTAACCTATCAAGGATCTCTTTCAGGAGGGATTTATCCATACTCAAGGGCTCACCTCCTAGCATCAATACGACTAGAAAGAAGGCTAGCTCCTCTAACCCAGAGCAGCTTAAGCTGCTCTGGAGAAGAGTAAGCTTCAAGCTTATACCAGATGTCAAGTGGTCTTACCCTCTTCTTCCTTAAGCCTCTGGCTGCCTGCTCTAGCTCACTTAAGGCTTCCACTATCCACTTCACTAGGGCTAGATCCTCTGTTAAGCTCTTTGTATTGAGGGTCTTAGCCGCCTCGTCTACTCTGCTTAATAGCTGGTCCTTCGTCAGCTTATTAAATTTCTCCCGCCTGCTCTCTATGTACTTTTTGATGCTTTGGAGCCCCTTCTCTATGGTTGTCATGCCAGCCTCACTCTCCTTCTCTACCATTCAGGATGAGGTTCTGGATTTCAACCAGAGCATTTGGGTTTACTCCCTCTGCTATCATCTTGAGTGCAAGCTTTATATGCCAGCTTTCTATCAAGCTATATCACCTTGTAGCATATTAGCTTCCCGTATCCGAGCTTGGAGTAGAATTGGGGAGATGAGTAGCCTATGAGCTCTAGGAGAGCTAGCGCCTTGAGTGCCTCTTGGGTAACGTTTTCTAGTTTTAGTAGGAATGTGGAGCCTGGTGCTGCTGCCATGATGTATGGTCTTCTGAGTGATGTCTTGCTGCTCCAGCCTGAGGTGTAGCATGGATCTCCTGAGGCTGCTATCACGCTTAGCTTTAAGCCTGCTAGGTTCTCTCCAGTGGCTGAGGCTAGGGCTCTAGCTAGGTGTCTTCTAAGCTCTTTTGCTTCTATCATGGGCTTGCTGGTGAACACTCCATGCTCTAGAGTCAGGGTGAATAGTGGGGTTGTGCATGTAGCTAGGAGCACCTCGTCTTGCATGCTGTCCTTTATTCTTCTAGCTCTCTCCTCTAGGTAGCTGCTTAAGCTGATCTCTCTCATTGTGAAGTGTACTCTCCCATAGCCTCTTGACTTAGCTCCACCTAGGCGTGTGTCCCAGGTGTATGTGCTGCCTTTCTTCTCCATGGCGCCTGCTTCAGCTAGGTATTCTATTGGGTCAGGGTGCTTTGTTGCCAGGATGTAGCCCTTTAGCGCCTGTCCTTCTGCTATGTAGTCTTTTACGAAGAGCTGGGCTTCCTCGGCTGCCCCACTGCTCTCAGATATCTTGGTTGACGTGATCTGGGTCATCTTGGATGAGACTAGCTTCTTGCATGTTGAGCATACTACTCCACCAGCTCTCTCGACGTAGGGTGATTTACAGTACTTGCACTTGTAATCTACATTGAAGGAGCGTTTGTCAAGTATCTCCTTGTGGAAGCTTGATAGCCTGCAGTTCTTAGCTTGTAGCTTGCACTCCACCACGTAGCTTGGGGTTATCATGGTCTCATGCTCTAAGCTGCTCTCGCAAGCTGGTAGGAGGGGTGTGGAGTAGAAGCCTGCTTCATCACCATACTCGCTGAAGGCTAGGTCATATGGGCAGCTTCCTCTCTCGACGCAGTCTGGAGTGCACTCCTTACGCTTGCAGTGCTCTCTGAATACCTCACGTCCGAAGGCTCCTCTTACAGCTGTAGCTGGAATGTACTCCATGCTCTCTGAGAGGATGCCTCTGAATACTCTGCCGACTCCGATGTGTAGTGGAGACTTGACTTCAGCTAAGATCTCATATAGCTTGCTCTCCAAGCAGATCAGCCTCCCTTAGCTTAGCAGCCAGCTTCCCTGGGAGAGAGCTTCCTCTAGCAGGCTTCACCTTAAGCTCAGCCTTCAGGAAGCTTCCTCTACCAATGGGGTAGTACTCTAGCTTCATCAAGCAGTCCACTAGGTGAAGCAGCTGTGTGCTGGTTACATCCGTGGCCTCGATGGTGCACGTGAGCTCTGAGCTAGGTGGAAGGTACTCATAGAAGTAGAGCCTCCCTCTCTTAACTGCCTGGGAGCTTCTGTCGATTGCTATACCTGCAGTAGTCTCCACTTTAGCCTCTGAAGCCAGGTCTGCGTTGCTGAAGTAGAGCTTGCCCTCCTTCCCTGGGTCACCGAAGAGCTCCTTGACTTCATCTGGGTAGAGTGATGAGAATATGCTCCTTAGCCTGCCTTTAATTGTGGAAGCAGGGATATAAGGCCTCCCATTACTGTACCTTATTATGGGGGCGTCTACAGTTGGCAGCTCTGATACACCGCTACCAACCCTAAGTCTAGTAAGCGCTTTAAGCTTAAGCTCTATTACAGCCCTAATTCTCTCTTCCAATGCACAGCACCTCCTCGTCGACAGCTGCCCCACAGATCCTCAAAGCTATGTAGGCATCCATGAGCATGGATGCTCCGCTCTCAGACAGCATGGGATAGAGAAGGTTGAAGCAGTCGAGGTAGAGCTGCGCTCTCTCAACCCCCCTAGCATGCTGCCTGGCAGCATACATCAAAGCCAGCTTAGCTTCAGTCTCGATGTCCTCGAGCTTAAAGTAGCTGAGCATTCTGCCTACAATCCTCCTTGCATCCTTAATCCTCTGAAGCCTGCTCTTACAGCTTTCTCCAGCTAGCTCCTTGATGAATGCTGCCCTATCACTAGGCTTCACACTACGGCCTTCACTTTCCTTACCCAGCATGATCTCAAGCAGCTCTAGGATCCCTCCCCTGCCATCAGCTGGGATCCTATATGGCCTAGCAGTTGTCTTCCCCTGCCTAGCTCTGACAGCCTTGAAGCTTCTAGCTGTAACTTTAGTCGTGGATAGGTCCTCGAAGTCCATGTATCCGATGTCAGCTAGCCTCCCATCAGGCAGCTTCTCACTCATCCTCCTCCTGTAAACCTCCTTAGTGTGCTTCAGCATGGCTTCAGCCAGCGACATAGCCATGTAAAGCGGGTACCTTGGGTTAAAGGCTACTACAGCAACTGACAGGCTGCATACACCACCCATCATGTCATAGAAGGTCTCAGCTACCTTCAGGGCAGCCCTGAGAGACGCCCAAGCTGGCATAAGCCAGAGGAAGTCGTCTCCCTCACAGTATATGCGCCCACACCTGAACCTGAGCTCGTAGCTGCCACCTAAGCTCCTAGCCATCTCCATTACCTCATGCTTAACAGCATCCATAGCGCCATATATCCTGCTGCTCTTCTCAATGAGCTCAGTTAAGCTCACAGAAGACCCTATAAACCACCCCATTAGGTTCCCGTCAGCCTTAACAACAGCCAAGTCCATAGGGTGCTCCCTGAGCTCCTTTTTAAGCAGTTCCTGAGGCACTCCAGCTAGGAAATCAGGAATGTTGTCTAAAATTCCCTCGAAGGCGCCAGGCTTAACTACCTCTCCAAGAGCTCGTAAGATTTCCATGATAGTAGACTCGCCTTCATTATACTTCCTCTCACAGAGGGCGCATACAGGCTCCTCCCTTATGTAGCCTGTTGCAGGCCTCTCGCCACATGAGGAGCATAATTCAGCTGACCCTGGTATCACAGGCTTTCTCAGCTTAGTGAGGTCCAGCTTTTCAACTCCACACCTGGAGACAAGCTTCTGCCACTGGATTCCTAATGGCACTTGATCCAGCAGGGTCTCCTCTGTCACAGTGAACGAGAGGCCTAGCTCGCTCTCACAGTTAGCAGCCTCTCTCCTAACGTCTTCAGCTACCTCCCTGTTAGCTATCGCAAAGAGCACTCCCCCGCCAGCTACGATGACATTCTCTGGGCCAAGCCTCTGACTTACAACATGAGCAAGCCGCTCTACAGCTTTGCTCACAAGCTTGCTTCCACCACGCATCTCTCTGATGTAACTGCTCCCGTCAACGAACCGCTTTATCCTCCTGGCGTCAGCGTACAGCAGAAGAACCCCGCTCACGGGCTCTCCTGTGAGGGTAAGCTTATCCCTATACATGTGCGCTTCTCTGACGAATTTCTCTGAAAGCTTAGCTTGCTTCTCTAAGGGCACCTTATCCCAGAAGTACTGGAGGCTCTTATCCATGTATAGCGCCCTAGTCAAGCCCTCCTCTCTGATGATGCCAGCTTCCCTCGCGAGCTCCTTCAGCTCACTGCCTATAGCCAGCTCTATGAGCTCTAGAAGCCTATCTATAGCTGAGGCTATGCGGTCACATCTACTCACTATGTTCTCAGCTCTATGGTGCTCCTCAACTAAGCTTGCAGCGCTAGCAAAGGTACTTAGCTTAGACTGCAGAACCTTGGCTCCTCTCTCAGCATGCTTGACATAAGGCTTCTCAACACCTTCATCAAGGTAGCCTTTCCCTATGTCATGGAGGAGGCAAGCCACCCTAAAATTCAGCTCCCCCCCGCTTAAAGCATTTGATATGGCTGCTGTAGCAAGCTGGTGAGCTATAAGAGATGAAGTATTCATGCCAGGGCGTGTGTCAGCTGGAATAAGCCACAAGTTCCCCCTTAAAGCCTCCTCAATAGCTGGATCCCCAAGTACACCTGGCAGAAACCTCTTCAGGTGTCTCTTTAAGTAGGCTTTAGCATACTTCTCTCCAGGGTAAGCTAGCTTAAACAGGCAAGCTAGCAGATCAACACGAGCCTTCTCATCATCTATCCTATTTAGAGCAGGCTGCAAGCTGTCAACAAGCCTCTTAAACCACAGGTAGCTGTCTTCGAGCTCTGCCTGAGATAGAACCCACCTATACTCCATGAATTTCACTCTATATGGAACAAACAGCCCTCTTAATACCTGCATACATCTCTATAACAAACCCTGTAAACCACTGATAAATAAAGATTTCATTTCTTTAATTTATACCAGCAAGCCACAGCATCTTAATCAAGATGAGGTCTATAGCGAACCAAAGCTAACAAGAGGTCAGCTATAGCAGTTTCTAAAATAATTTAAGCTGTAGACGTTAGCAGTTTTATAGAGCAATGTATTATGGACGAGCTTAGGCCAGTAGGTTCCTAGCACAACATAAATGCAGCTGCTTCTCTAGGCGTTCAGTGGCTTTAAAGCCTAGATCACTTTCTTTGGGTAACTTCCCCCATCTCCAGGATGATGCTGCTCGTATGTCTAGAGAGATGTCATCAAATATATGAACTCATGGGTACCTACCTCCCTTGGCTGGGAGTATAGAAAAAGACCCTAGGAAGTTCCATTAAGTTAGTATACTCCAGGGGGTCGATAGGAAACTCATTAGCAGTCAGAGAGGATCCTAAGGGGGCTTCAGCTGAACTTAATGCTTTCTTAACTTATCTAGAGGACAGAAACATGTCCATAGGAGATGTAGAGAGAGTGTATCTGATGTCTACAGACATGCCACATGGCAAGTTATGTGCTAGAGTAGTTGAAAGCTACTTGGATGAGCTGGCTGGTAGAGACATAGCTGAAGTCATGACAGTAGTGGGGTTTGGGACAAAAGACTTCCAGGAGGCATTAAAAAACCTCACTCAGAAGGTGAAGGTTATAGTAGAAGGGGACAGACGCAGCGAGGTGCTCTTAAACTTGACAGGGGGTTTAAGGTTGAGATAGCATCTTTGAGCGTCCTAGCGGCAGAAAGAGGGCTAAAAGCATACTATACACGAGAAATCCAGGAGGATAGTAGAGCTTCCTCCACCACACCAGCTGAAGGTGAAGAGAACACCAGAGGAGAAAGCAGCCATGGAGCTGGATGCAATACTAGCAGGAGTCCCGCTTGAAGCACTATCTCTCATAGGCCCACTCGGCCAGATGGTATCATATTTGATGAGGCTGCTAGTGGGCATACTTCTATATAGGAAGATAAGGCAGCTCTAGACTATAAGCCTAAGGCGGCTCTTAACAGCTCAGCAGCTACCTGGCCCAGTGGTCTGTCTAGTAGATGTCCTGCGATCTTTTTCATAGAGCTTGCTTTGAGATAGGGGCGCCTAGGAGAAGGCCTGCAAGAGAGGCTCCTCGAGTGCTATAGCAACTTTTTTATCTGATGGGAGGCTAGCTGACTGGTGGTATTCCTGCCTAATGTTGTCGCGTTGATCGGGCTTTCACCTCCAGTTGTCACATCCTGTATAGACTACCTTGATAGGAGGAGAGCCTGGGGTAGGAAGCTTGGAGTTGTCGGCACAAGCCACCCTAAGGTTGTCTCAGCAGCTAGGGTTGTGGAGGGAGCTGTCCTCGCTAGGTGGCCTAGAGCTGAAGTCAACGGGTACTTCTGTAAGGCAGAGGATGTGGCTACACTAGAGGAGCTAGCTGAGTTCATAGAGACCTGTGGGAGAGCTGTGAGAGAGCACTCAGCTGCTGGAGTCTACTTGCTTGCTGCAGGAGGGAGGAAGACGATGGCTGCTGCAGCAGTCTTGGTAGCGCAGCTCCTAGGAGCATCTAAGGTTCTCCATGTAATCCACAGGGACGTGGAGCTTGTGAACACGGCATTAGAGCAGGTTAGACCTCTGCTAGAGGAGGTAGCTGCAGCAAAAGATCCAGCTGAAGCATACAGGAGGTACAGCAGCAAGCTAGATTCAGTGATGTACCCTGACCCCAGAGAGTATACTGTAGTGGAGATCCCAGTTCTCCCATATCCTAGAGGGGAGCTCCTTGATGTTGTAGGTGCTCTCAGGGGAGTTGAAGCCCATAGGCCGTCAAACTGGAGTATAGACAGGCTAGTAGAGGCAGGTCTCCTCCAGAAGACACCTGGGGGGAAGCTCATCCCTACACCAGAAGGCAGGGTTATTGGAGAAGCGCTAGCGAAGGCTCTTGGAGCAAGCTAGGAGTATGGCTAATCCCAGGGAGACAGTCTTCATAATGCCAGTAGGTCTAAGCCATGCTGCAGTCCTGAATGCAGCATGGGCTCTGATAGAGCATGGTATAGAGCCTAGCAAGATAATCCTCCTATATAGTGAGGGTTCAGCTCATGTAGCTGAAGCTCTCAAGAAAGCTCTACCTACTCTAGTGCCAGTTAGAGTAGAGCTCAAGATGGTAAGTGAAGACAACGTGAGCTCAGCTATAAGCACAGTGAAGGCTATAGCTGAAAGAGAGATTGAAGCTGGTAGGAGGGTCATAGCAGATATAACAGGAGGTAGGAAGACGATGTCAGCAGCCATCTTCGCTGCAGCATCCCAGCTAAACCTAGAGGTCTACTACCTGCACCTGAGAGACCAAAGCTACCTAAATGAACTCTACCCTCTAATTCCAATTGGAGCACATAAGCTGGTCAAGATAAGGTGAGACCCTGCCTCTCCAAGAGCTTACGTTTGCGCCAAGAGAGCTTATGCTAGTCTTCAATGGGATATGGAGGCTATATGGCCCAGTAGTAGAGTTGAGAAGCCCCTCACACAGCTATCCTCTGATGAAGCTGAGCTTGGAGGAACTGTGGGCTCAGCTTCCAGCGAGAAGCATGCTGCCAAAGAGGGCTTCAGAAGACTTAACATGGAGAGATCTACTAGACTGCTGCTACACAGCTGGGGCAGTCCTTCCAGAGAACTGGAAAGAGCTAGCTAGCTGCCTCCAGGAGCTAGATCAGAAGGCTAAGAGCCCGCTTGAGCCAAAGAAGCCTGCAGAGGAGAAGATGAAGCAGCTAGGGATACCAGGATCCAGCTTATAATGCTCTTATAACAGCTGGCGTAAGCTTCTCACATGCAAGGTAAGTGCAAGGTCACAGTTGACTCTATAGTATCATAGCTATGTACCTCATGGGAGGTCCGAAAGCCAGGAGGTTCATCATGAGAGTGGAGGCTAGTGGATAGCTGCCTTCATAGATGAGCATGCTAGCTGTGAAGCCTCATCAAGCGTTTAAGCGCTGTAGGAGAAGGGTTGGAGAGGACCTATCTAGAGGGAATAAGCCGTGTTGCTCGCGTAGTGTTCTTGCTGTCCAAGGTACTGCCAGCTATCTTCTGTATCCAGTCTCAAGAACAAACTTAATAAGGTTTTTTCACACCAAAAAAGGCCAGTGTGATCCTTAGAGTGGAGAATCTCATCCTTAAGGGAGATGTTTAGGGTACAGGTTATGACTTATGATACATTACCCTCTAGTAGAGAGGGCTAGTTTATCAACTCCATCTTAGCTAGAGAGCTTCACATTCAGCAGCTCCAAGAAGAAGGTAAGCATACTCTACACATAATCTCGAGGCAGGTAAATGAGAGATGGTGAGGTAGGTTAAGGTCTTTCATTGAAGTCACCGTTATCTACAAGGTGACCTTGGTATCGTGAGGATCTTGTGAGTGTATGTTGGTATGTTTCTCTAGTGGATTGTTAGCTTTGCTATATGACATGTTGAGAAGCTTATGGTGCTGTCTCATGTGTTCTGATCTTGGCTTTGTCTGATGCTGTGGTTTAGCTGCTTCTGGTTGTCAGTGCTGTTAGTGCCTCTGTTATCTGCTTTGCTCGCTCTAGTGCTTTGAGTTCTGCTAGCGTGTATTCTGTTATTTCTTTTGCTTTTTGGACGAGCTTCTCGTATCCTCTGGATTTTCTGTCTGGTTGGTTTAGGCCGTGTGCTGCTATGCTTGTGTTTCTTTCTTGTGTGTAGCTGTCTACTTCGCTGGGGGATAGTGGTAGCTTAGGGTTTAGGTGCTTTGCTATTTTGAGGGCTATTTTGAGGCCTACTTTCCACCCCCACTTCTCTGCGTCTCTTATGGTGTCTTCTGGTATCCCTAGCTGCTTCATCTTCTCCTCTGATAGTGCTCCTGTCCAGAGGCCATGTTTTAGGAGGAGTGCTTGCAGTGAGAGCTCTATTGTCCTGTAGTATAGCTGTGCTGAAGCCCATGGCTGTCTCATGTATTCTGCTATCCAGAGGATGGTTGCTGCAAGTATAGCTAGAGCTCTCGGAGCCTGTGGGTCTTTTAGGAGGAGGCTGTGGTCTGACTGAGCTTTCTTGACTAGCTCTAGCTCCTCTGCTAGGAGCTTGAGAGCCTTTATGTGCTCTACTATAATGCCTTGTGCTGTGAGCTTCTTGGCTATGTCGAGTTCAGGGAGCTGCAGTTCCTTGGCATGTTTCACGTACTTTCTTATTTTGAGGTCCTTGAGGAGGTTTATCACCTCATATACGTTGTGGAGGTGTGTGTAGAGTGCTCTCTCACTGCTCTCAATGGAGTAGGCTATGAGCTCTTTTAGCAGTGGGAGTGCAGCTTCGACTTCACCTTGAGCTATAAGCTCTCTTACCCTAGCTAGGTATAGCTGGCTGAGAAGCTGCTGTGGGCTACCTTGCAGCCTGACTTTCTCTGTGAAGGGCTTGTGAGGGGCTCTCTTATCGCTCAGCTTGGGTTCAGGTATGCTGGTGGTGTAGAAGAAGTAGACTCTAGCTCCCTTTGTGTCTCTGAAAGCCCAGGCTGAAGACAGTAGGCCTACTACCATAGCCTTTGTTCCACCTGTCAGGTCGACGTATACTGTGTTGTTCTCTGATATAGGGAGCTTGCTTAGCTTGGAGGCTACATCAGTAACTGAGGCAGGGTCGACTTCAACATATTTTACTTCAAGCTCAGTGAGCTGAGAGGCAAGCTTAGCTGCCTGCTTAGCTTCCTCCTTGGTTTCATTAGAATGCACTAGGTAGGCTGTAGGCTTATGTCCTTTAGCATAGGAAGCTGAGGTGACAAGGAAGATTACGATAGGATAGAATCGCTCGCCAACGCATGTAAGCAGTATATCAGGTGGAGTAAGTACGCCAGCAGCTTCTTCTCTACGAAACCTTTCAGCTTCACTCAGAGCTACAGCAGGCAGAATCTCTTTAAGATAGATCTCTAGGGCCTCGCTGGCTCTCCCAGTGGACCATAAGCTAACTACATGACTCCATTTATCCAGCTTTGCCCTAACCTCTAGGCTTGGGTCTTTCAGGCTCCTCAAGTCTAGCCCCGGCAACTCTAGCATCAGTAGTATCTGCTAGGATATAAGTATTCCTTCAGAGGCTTCTTCTCTTGAGAGGATGTAGGAGGAGGAGTGTTGTGAGATTTTTAGGCTTGTGCCTGAGCTGAGAGGTTTGCTATAGGATGGTGTAGAGGACTTGAGGCTCTGTAGGCTTTAGCTTATTGTGATCTTTCCTAGTCCTGCTGTCGTCAGCTTTCCTGCGTGTACCTGTTCTGCTAGGGCTAGGAGTTTGAGCACCTTTTCAGCTGTTTTCCCCTGGAATTCTGGTTTGAGCTTGACTTTTATCCTGCCTGTTATGGCTGTTATCTGCTCTGGTCTGTTTCTTTCTATTGAGTATCTTGTTAGCTTTACTGCTGCTGTCTCCGGTATGGATTCTGTGTTTTTTCTTGTGTGTTGTGTCATGGCTTTGGCTTCTTTGGGTGTTATCGGTGGAAGCTGGAGGTGGTAGTATCTTATTAGGCTGTATTTTCTGGCTAGGTGGGCTGTTAGATGGTGTAGCTTGGGTTTTGTCATTAGCCTGTTTTTGAGTACTAGTCTAAGAGGGGTTTCGAGTTTTATGGTTATGTTGGGCTTGGCTAGCTGCTTGGCTCTCTGCTGTAGCTGTTCTTCTGTTATGTCTATGTGGTTTGGTGTTGGGTTGTAGCCTTGTTGCCTGCTGTAGGTTGTGTGCTCTTCCTTAGTGTAGGGGTTGTATGCCTTGATCTCTAGTAGTGTGTATTTTCTTCTCTCATGTGTCTTGGGGCATCTTCCTAGGCCTATTTCACCTGCTCTCTCTAGTATTCTAGGCAGGATTCCCTCGTATTTTCTCGCGTTGCCTATCAGGGTCATGTTGAATGCTAGTGTCTTTCCATGAGCTGGCTGTGGCTCTAGTACATAGGGCTTTGTTATCCCACTGGCTTTTGAGGCTATCTCTCTGTAGGCTGGTGGGAAGCAGCTAGGTGAGGTTTCGAATAGGTATGCTGTGGGGCATGTCTGAGCCATGTAGCATCTGCTACATTTCCCTCCAGCTATGCAGAATGCTTCTCTGAGCACATAGCCTAATACCCCCCTGATCGTATAGCCTAGCCACCCTACCTCATATTCCTTGCTGAACTCAGCTATAACCTTGAGTTTGCGTAGCAACTTAGAGCCCTTTGAAACTTGGAGCTAGCTTTTAGCTTAAAAGTGTTGCTGTGGGCCTCTTGTCTCGGGTTAAGTCTGCTCCACTACCATGTCTGTGTGCTGCTTTAGGGCTGTTGAGGTGCCTTGACACCCAGAGCTCGGTGTGATGAAGCTCTCAGGGCTGGGGAGCCGAGAGCTCCCTCACTTAAGTGGGGTGTGCCATTTTTAAAGGCCTGCTTCATAGCGCCTATGGTAGGGTAGCTGGTGTGTGGTGTGGAGCCTAGAGCCTATGGTATCAGTCTGGAGGTTAGGGGCGCTTCTCAGGAGCTGCTGAGGATGATGTACCTGCTGGACGATGGGTCTATGGAGGAGGCTAGGGAGGCTTTGAGCTCCCCTAGGCAGTGCCTGTCAGCCTGCGACCTGGTGGACTGCCTGCCATTTGATGAAGCTCTGCTAGTGTGTGCTCTCCTCTTGAGGAGGGGGCTTAGACATGGGGTAGACTTTGGAGTCTATAGGTGTGGCTTAAGCTATGGGGTCATGCTTGGGAGAGAGGCCTCTAGGGTAGCTGCCTCACTGATCCAAGACCTTCAGAGTGTGAGAGTTATTCAGAGGATTGCTACAGGCATATTGAGGAGGTGGAGGAGCTCATATGGGAGGAGAGAAGGCGACGTCTATGAGGCTCTTGAGCTCGCCTCTAAGGCTGTAGCTGAGAGGAGTAGGCTGAGCAGTGGGAGGTGCCCATGGTGTGGAGGGAGCTCAGGTGTAGAGGTGAGGGAGGCTCTACATGGGAGGTCTTATGTGATCTCTGTGAGGAGGGTATGCTGCAGCCATAGGGAGAAGGCTATCATAGAACTTGGCTACTAGGCTAGAGGCTGGTGTTCAGAGGCCCCCTGGCGTCAGGCTGGATTCCATGTGCTATTCGAGGATGGTGGCTGATGGAGAGAGTAATGCTTATTAAGAGGTGGTGTTACCATCTTGAAATTGGTGTTACTAGATGAGAGGATATGCTATAGAGGTGCTCTCTGCCACCTTGGCTAGCTGTATGCTAGCAGCTGTCTTCTTGTCTTCAGCTCAGCCAGCTGCTAGTGGAGGTAGGCCTCTTGTGCTATGCACTACCAGCGTGCTTGCGAGCATAGTAGAGGACCTAGCAGGTGGAAGAGTGGAGGTGAGGTATCTGGTTTCTCCAGCAATGTGCCCAGGCCACTATGACGTGAAGCCTGGAGACATTGAGAGCATCAGGAGTGCAGCTCTCATCTTAGCTCATGGAATGGAGTGGCGTGGCTGGCTTAGAGAGCTCATAAAGTCTGCAAACCAAACTGGCAGCCTGAAGGCTGCCATACGCAATGTCACAGGGCCCTGGAACACCCCTCAGATGCTTAAGGAGAGATATAGGAGAGTGGCGTCAGTGCTAGGAGAGGTGCTAGGCCTAGATGTCTCCAGTGAGCTCTCAGGGTGTCTTGCTGCCATAGATAGGGTTGATGCTGAGCTCAAGAGCATGGCTAGCAGATATGGGTTCAGTGAGACTCCTGTTGCATGCATGCTATGGCAGAGGGACTTCATCCAGTACCTTGGCTTCAGGGTGGTTGCAGTCTATGGGCCTACAGAGTACCTGTCTCAGCGTGACATCGAGGAGATTGAAAGGAACATCACGAGATATGGAGCTAAGCTCATAGTAGATAACCTCCATAGTGGAGTGGAGGTTGGGAGGAAGATAGCAGAGGATACAGGTATAGTTCAAGTTGCTCTGATAAACTTCCCAGAAGCTGTCCCTGAGGTGCATAATGTGACTGAGATGATGCTCTATAATGCCAGGGTCCTCGCTGACGGCTTGAAGCACTTTGAGTATAAGGCTGAGCTTGAAGCCTGCAGAGCTGCTACGAGACTCTGGCAGTATACGGCAGTAGGCTTGGCGCTGCTAGCTGCAGTAGAGGCAGCCATAATAGTGCTAGCTGTAGTGAAGGCGAGGAGACGTGTGTGAAAGCAGCTGAGC
>JAVCBW010000008.1:0-65389 GCA_037917675.1 Thermoproteota archaeon | reverse complement strand
TGGTATCCTAGCCTGAGCATCAGCTGCCTGTAGAACGCCTCTGGGCTCTCGAGTCTAAGCTTAGGGTAGTCTACGAATAGGACATACCTGTAGGCTGCCTCAAGCTCCTGATAGTACACATCGTAGCCCATGTTCCTTAAGAGATCACTAAGCCTCTTGAAGCTGATCACCCTCTTCCTATATGCTAGGGTCCCAATTAAGTCGAATATGACCGCTCTGACAGCCAACCAACACACCACTACTAGTCAGCTGCCACCTTGACTCCAGAATGGTATAAAAGCTTCAGAGCAGAGAGCTCACATATCCCTGGCTCTAGGTGAATTCACTATCTGAGGTAAGCTTAAGGCTATGTGGCTGCAGCATGCCACTAGGGGATGCTATTGAGGTGTGATCTGCTAGTTGTCGGCGGTGAAGTGCTGACTTTAGCTCCAGGAGCAAAGCCCAGGGCAGGCATGCTAGCTCAGAGCCTTGGGGCTATCGAGGACGGGGCGGTAGCCTGCTCTAGTGGTGTAGTAGCTGCAGCTGGAAGCAGAGAGGAGGTCTTGAGGAGGGTTGAAGTTGGCAGCTGGACTACTGTCATAGAGGCTAGAGGAAAAGTTGCCATGCCTGGTTTCGTTGACGCCCACACCCACCTGGTCTTCGCTGGCAGCAGAGAGGATGAGTTCGCTGCCAGAATAAGAGGGAAGAGCTACATGGAGATCCATAGGGAGGGAGGTGGGATACTGAGAACTGTCAGAGAAACTAGGGCTGCTAGCATCTGGAAGCTCATAGAAGAGGCTAAGCCTAGGCTTGACAAGATGCTCAGGCATGGATCCACTACAGTGGAAGCTAAGTCAGGCTACTGCCTCGATACAGAAGGTGAGGTGAAGATGCTCAAAGCCATCAGGCTGCTAGATGCCATACATCCAGCTGATCTGGTACCGACTTTCCTAGGCGCCCACGCTGTCCCAGAGGGCTTCAGCTCAAGTGAGTATGCTAAGCTTGTGGCAGAGGAGATGGTTAAGAAGGCAGCTGAGCTAGCTGAGTTCTGTGATGTGTTCTGTGAGAAGGGAGTATTCTCACCTGAGGAGAGCAAGCTCATCCTCGAGGCAGGGCTCAGGCAGGGGCTAAGGCCTCAGATGCATATTGATGAGTTCTCCCACACTGGTGGAGCTAAGGTGGCAGCCGAGCTCAAAGCTGTGGTCAGCCACCTAACACACACCTCTAAGGAGGAGCTTAGGATGCTAGCTGAAGCAGGATGCATTGGGATCCTCCTTCCAGCCACCCTACTCTGCACAATGCAGGAGGAGTGGCCTAATGCATCAAAGTACATTGAAGCAGGGCTCCCAGTCGCCTTAGGTTCAGACATGAGCCCAGCATGCTGGGTTGAGTCGATGCAGCTTGTAATCCAGCTTGCCTGCCTCATGTATAGGATGGCACCAGAGCAAGCGATCACAGCTGCAACAGTTAACGCAGCACATGCAGTAGGTAGAGGGCTTGAGGTAGGGAGCCTAGAGCCATGGAAGAAAGCTGACATCATAGTCTTAGATGCAAGGAGCTACGAGCACATACCATACCACATAGGCACAAACCTGGTTGAGACCGTTATAAAAGGAGGGAAGATCGTATATGAGGCAGGGTGAACCAATGTCTAAGCCTAGGGTATATGGTGCACATGGCTTAAAGATCAGAGCTGGCAGAGGGTTTAGCATAGAGGAGCTCAAGCAAGCTGGCATAACCTTAGCTGAAGCCAGGAAGCTCAAGATACCAGTAGATAAGAGGAGGAAGACAGCACACGAGTGGAACATAGAGGAGCTGAGGAAGCTGGCAGCTAGCTTAAGGAAAGCGCAGCAGCCAGCTTAGAGGCTACTGAGGAAGGCTGGTGGTGGCCTATTGGAGCTGTATGCTGGCACATCTGGCTGGAGCTATAGCTGGAACCCAGATGGCTTCAGGTGGTATGCTAGCAGCTCTGGCCTGAATGCTGTAGAGCTCAACGCAAGCTTCTACAGGTTCCCATTCCCAAGCCAGGTCAAGGGGTGGAGCAGGCAGGGAGGAAAGCTCAGGTGGGCTGTGAAGGTCCATAGGAGCATAACGCACCTGAGGAAGATGGGTGGGAGAGCCTTTGAGACATGGAGGAAGTTCAGGAGTCTGTTTGAGCCTCTAGACAGCATAGTGGACTTCTACCTCTTCCAGCTTCCTCCATCTCTCAGAGCCAGTGAGGAGATAAAGAGGAGAGTTGAAGCATATGCTGAGGAGCTCAGCTGGAGGCTTGCCCTTGAGCCTAGGAGCCTAGACTGGTTCACAGGAGAGCATGTGGAGTGGGCTAGAGAGATTGGGATAACCCTAGTGTCCCCTGACAGCCCTGAGAAGCCCTTCAAAGCCTACAACACCAGTGGAGTAGTCTACGCTAGGCTCCATGGGAGGACAGAGTGGTACAGCTACTGCTACACCAGAGAGGAGATAGCAGAGATGCTAGCTGAGGCAGCTTCCACAAGCCCAGAGAAGATCTATGTCTTCTTCAACAACAACCATGACATGCTACATAATGCCAGAGAGACTCTGGAGCTCGGCAGGAGAATGAAGCTGGCTCTACCTGGGCTCTCCTCTCGCTGAGGATAGCAGAGCTAACCCGACTAGAACCAGGAAGACAGCAGCACTAACCAGGAAGCTGTCAGCCAACATGACACCAAAGGCCTTAAGCAGCTCTAGTGAGAAGTAGGCTAGCATGGAGACGCCAAGTGACGCTCCAACCTTCTCCAGAAGGCCTATCCTAGGAGGAGACAGGAAGACGCCTACATAGCACAAGCCTACTACGAGGCAGGCTAGAGACGTGAGAGACAAGCCACCTACCAGCGAGAAAGCTCTAAGCCCAACTGCAGCTCCGAGGCCAAAAGCTAAAGCACCCATGAACAGCAGCCCACCTCTAACACCAGACCTGGCAGTAGAGTAGACGGCTGCAGCAAGCACCATGAGGAGGAATAGGCCCATCTTCACAAGGAGATAGAGAAAACCTGCAAACCCCATCGTGCATCAGTCCCCAGCTCTACCGCTTTTTTAAAAGGGTATCTCAACTGGGCAGCAGCCTATATGCCTCAGGGGCAGCTGTAGGCTTCCAGGAGAGACCTGGGGAAAGCATCCAGGTGGCTTAAGGGAAGCAGCTCACACTCTCTGCCTCCTCTTGAGAGCCTCTTCTATAGCTCTCTCCACAGCCTCCCTTGCCATGTAGCCTCCTTCATGCAAGATAGGCTCTCCTATCTCAGGGTCTATCTCCATGCTTGCAGTACAAGGGTATGCATGATGAGCCTTCGCTATCACATCATAGAGCTCCTCTCTTGGGTTTATCTTCTTCAGCTTAATCCTCTGAGCCAGATACCATGTCTCCCCACATGGCGCGCTCCTCACCACGGTCGCTGATGATATGTAGCCTCCTGCCACCTCCACCTTCAGCACAGGCTTACCTACCTTATACCTCTGAATGAAGCTGTCTACAGTAGGCTGGCCTGTAGGCTTCAGCGTGCAGAATGGCTTCGGAAAAGCATGCTCCAAGCCCCTCTCCTCCAGCTCCTCCATCACCTGCCTCCTCAAACCTCGTGGAATCCACCTTGGATCCTCTATGGGAGCGATCACAGCCTTAGCACCAGCCCTCTCAGCTGCCTCAGGTGTAGCGAGAAGCAAGTCGTGGTGTAAGCCTATCGCCAAGACCACATCACAGCTTGGGAGCTCTGGCATGTACTTGGAGGGATCATCTATGAGGGATGGGAGGCCAGGTGGAAACTCGTGTACAAACACTATGTCTGAGACATAGGAGCCATATGAGATCCTACAGTAGTCACAGATGCTACCACAAGCCTGGCAGAAGCTACTGTAGTTTATCAGGTTCCCTATCACACGCCTCCCATACTCGTCTCCAACGAGAAAGGCCAGCCTCAAGCTGATGCACACCCTAGGATCGCCTATTTAACGGTTGACGACTCTAGCAAAGCTATGAAGCCAGCGGGAAGCCGAAGCCCGCACCAGAGCAGCAGGCAGCTACAGCATAGTGCTAGCAGCCTGACCCCCTAGAGTGAGCCTAGAGAGAGCTTGAGCCTTATTTAAGTAGGGTGCCTTGGCAGCCCATGAGAAGTATACTGGAGAAAGCCATCAGAGAATACAACAAGCATAGGTCTCCTGAGGTAGCTGCCAGCCTCATATCCATTGAGGGAAAGAAGTTCAAAGTGGAGTTCACAGGGCCATTCTGCACATCCTGCGGCTTCTACGACTACTTCGACGACTTCAGGTACGTGCTCCTAGACCTAGGAGTCAAAGCTAGGATAACTGACATAGCTGATGTGGAAGATGGAGCTGTGGTCGAGTTTGAGCTCGAGCAGAGCTGAAGAGCTCATCTCTAGGGTGAAGGAGCTCATGGAGAGCGAGGTCAGAGAGCTAGTTGAAGCCAGAGTGAGGGAGTTCAGAGAGAACAGGAGGAAGCCTAGCAGAGAGCTCTTCAGAGAGCTATGCTTCTGCATCCTGACAGCCAACTTCAGCGCTGAGAGGAGCATGAGGATCCAGCAGGAGGTTGGAGATGGCTTCCTCACACTTAGTGAAAGCGAGCTCGCATGGAGGCTCAGGAAGCTAGGCCACAGGTATCCTGAAGCTAGAGCAAAGTACATCGTGGAAGCACGCTGGATAGCAGAAGAGCTCAAAGGTATCATAGAGTCCTTTAGAAGCCAGCTTGAGCTAAGAGACTGGCTGGCTAAGAGGATAAGGGGCATAGGCTACAAGGAGGCAAGCCACTTCCTGAGAAACATAGGCTTCACAGACCTAGCCATACTCGACACCCATGTCCTAAGCATACTAGAGTCCTATGGCATCACTGAGAAGCCAAAGACACTCACGAGAAAAAGGTACCTCGAGATAGAAGGGAAGCTGAAGAAGATAGCTGAGAAGCTTAGAATCACCCTAGCTGAACTAGACCTCTACCTCTGGTATCTTAAGACAGGTAAGGTGCTTAAGTAGGCAGCTCAACTCTAAGATCAGGATTATACAAGTGGATACAGGAGTCAACTGGGCTATAGTAGATTCCTATAGCCTTGACGGCGACGCCAGCGTCAACAGCCCTCGAAAGCAGCCTACAGAGCATAGGATCAGCCTCACAGTTAGGTCTAAAAGCTCTAGCATACGGGACAGCCGCTATGAACAGCAGAGTACCCATCCCACCAGCCTCAACATGAGAAGCTAGCTCAGCTATGTGCCTCCTACCTCTAGCTGTAGGGCAGTCTGGGTAGAGAGCATAGAAACCTTTTCTCATGACAGCACTCTTAGCCTCCAAGTAAACAGCTCTACCATCACAGTCAAGCAGGTAGTCGAGCCTAGAAGACCCTAGCTTAGGAGCTCTCCTAGAGATGACGCATCCACTCATCCAGGGGAGAAGCCTAAGGCCAGCAGCCCTCTCAAAAGCCCTCATCTGAAGCCTAGTATCCAAGATAACAGCAAGCCCACCATCCTCTACAGCAAAAAGCCTAAGGGAGGTTCTCCCGCCAGGATGCCTTATGCAGTAGCCTCTCCTACCTCTACTTAGGTAGCTCTCAAGCCTCCCAGTATTATTCAAGTAGGCGAGCTCAATCCCATCAGCCAAAGAGACCTCGACCACAAACCTATTCACTCTATGCAACACGACACATGAGACAGCCTCAAGCTGAATGAGCTGCATGCTAGCCCACCAGCTGACAGCTCGTGCTGTAGCCCCTCATTAGCATGAGCCTGCTCATGATATTTTAGTAGCATAGCTGCTAGCCTAGTGTTGAGCTATGTAAAGCTAGGGCAGGATCTGCCCTCTAAGGGTATGTCAGGGAGGGTGAGCTGCTAGCTGATACAGACGCCATATACGCAGCTCTCCCTTAGAGCACACTAAACACGCTTGGAGCTGAGGCTGCCAGTAGAGGAGACTTGGGCAGCTAACTGGCATGAGCCCCATTCTCTGGAGGATGGTTGATATCTGATGGCTTCCGGGTGCTCTAGGAGCTTAAGGCTCTGCTAGCAGCTAAAGACATCTTAGCTGGTGACATCCTCGATCTAGGCGAGGCTCAGGCCAAACGCTTAAAAGCCAGCCTTAGCTTGCATGGAAGGGGGAGTGTGAGAGGAGAGAAGGCTGTTAAGATATCAGATGGAGTATACTGGGTTGGTGTAAAAGACTGGAGCCGTAGGCTTTTTGATTCACTTATCCCCTTACCAGATGGCACAACGTATAATGCCTACCTTGTTGTAGGAGATGGTAAGGCAGCTCTCATAGACACTGTGAACCCAGGCTTTGAAAGAGAGCTTGAGGAGAAAGTGAATGAGATAGTAGAGATGAGAGACATAGAGTATCTTGTAATGAACCATGCAGAGCCAGATCACGCTGGAGCAATCCCCTATGTTTTCAGAGGCAACTCTAGAGTTAAGCTGGTTGCTACTGAGAGAGGAGCAAGGATGGCCTCCATCTACTATGGCGTCCCAGCTGAAAGGATGAGAGTAGTCAAGGATGGTGAGGCTATTGATCTAGGTGAGAAGACGCTGAGGTTCATAGAGGCTCCCTTCCTTCACTGGCCAGAGACGATGTTCACCTACCTGGAAGAGGAGAAAATCCTGTTCTCATGTGACTTCTTTGGTGCACACACAGCCTTCGGCTTCTATGATGAAGAAGTTGAGGAGCTACTGCCTCTCGCAAAGAGGTATTTTGGAGAGATAATGATGCCTTTCCGCAGGATGGGTGAGGAGGCTCTCGACAAGATCAGAGGCCTTGAAATCAAGATTATAGCTCCAAGCCACGGCCCCATCTACAAGAACCCAGAGAAGATCCTCAATGCCTATAGGAAGTGGACTAGCGGAGAGACAAGGGAGAAGGTTATAGTACTATATGTGAGCATGTGGAGGTCTACTGAGAAGATGGTTATGCATCTCGTAGACATGCTGCTGGCAAGAGGAGTTGAGGTTGCTCTATATAACCTTGCAGCAGCAGACATCGGCGATGTAGCAAAGGACCTCGTCGACTCTAGAGCTATAGTCCTCGGTGCTCCAGCTGTGCTTGGAGGCATGCATCCTCTAGCAGTCTTTGGCGCACATCTCGTTAAGACGTTGAAGCCGCCCTTGAAGTATGGAGTCATCTTAAGCTCATATGGCTGGGGAGGTGGAGCTTTAAGGCAGGCTAAGGATATCCTAGCTCCCATGAAGATAGAGCTAGTAGGTGAGATAGAGGTCAATGGGCCTCCAAAGAGAGAAGAATATGATAGGATAGCTGAGATAGCTGAGAACCTTGTTAAGAGGGTTAGAGGCAACTGAATGCTAGCAGGATGCCTGCCTAGCTAGGTCAAGGCAGCATGTCTGCAGTAGCCCTATTCTAGGTGCCAGCTGCCAGGCGGCTTACCTAGGAGCCTTTAGCTTAGAGAGCCAGCTACCCTTGAGCACCTGAAGCCTCTAGCATCCTAGAGGGCCCTAGCTACCTGAACCCCTCTAGGAAAGCCCTGACATTCCTGCCTAGCACCTTATGGTTGTAGCCTCCCTCTAGTACAGCCATTCTTCTCCCGCTGCAGCTGCTCTCAGAGTACTCCTTAGCTAGCTGAGCTATCCTCCTGTAGTCTTCTGTGTAGAGCTGATGCCCCCAGTCCTCTATATGCCTATCGAACCCAGCTGACACAGCTATAATGTCTGCTCTCCCAGCTGAAGCTAATAGCTCCTCAACCTCTCTCATGTACTCTTCTCTGCTCCGGGAGTCTGGGTGCAGGTAAGTGACCTCTGAGGTAGCTGAGAATATGCTAGCTGTCCCATCACCATAATGGAGGTCTATGTCTAGTATCACAGCAGTCCTTATTCTCCCCTCTACCCTCATCTTCTCTACTGCTATAGCTATGTTGTTGAAGTAACAGAACCCCCAGCTTGAGTCTCTGCTAGCATGGTGGCCTGGTGGCCTTATTAACGCGAATACAGGCTCACCTATTAACGCTAGCTCTGCTGCCTTGATCGCGCCTCCAGCAGCTAGGAGAGCTATCCTGTAGACAACGCCAAGGCTCCTCACATACTCGAGGTGGCTTCTGCTATGTACTAGGAGGATGTCTCCCTCTGAAGCTGGCTGAGGCTCAACTAGCTCATACCCCTGTAGCTCTGCGAGAATAGCCTCCATCCTGCCTGGAGCTGCAGCAGGATCAGACGCATAGACAGTCCTATAGTCATTATGATAGACGACCTTCATGGGCGCCATAAGCCACACCACGATTTAAATGCTAGGTAAGGCTTCTATCTACAATCCTCCTATTGAACTAGCTCCCTCCTACCACTCTAGCTCCCTCCCTGCTGAGACCTAGCCCCAATGCTCCTATTACCCGTTCTAGTTCTCCGCTACCTTATAGCTTTGATGCATGTATAGTGGAGGCCCTCCTCGGATTCATCTGCTATCTGAGCTTGAGCCCCCGGAATATGACGCATGCAACGGTTTAAAAGGGCAGGTGGAGCCTTGCCTTATAGCGTGACATCTTGCCTTCTAAGAAGCCTTACCCTAGAGTTAGAGACATAGAGGAAGCTATTCTAGCAGTTCTCTCAGAGAGCCCTCTCATCCACCCAGGTGACTTACCGACTGCAGTTAGAGAGAAGCTTGAAGAGAGGGGATTCTGTACAGTACATGTGAGCACGAAGAGGATCTGGAGGGTATATGAGTCAGCTGTCAGAGCAAAGAGGATGCCAGATTACCTTGATATAGTCAAGAGCTAGCTTAGGGCTCTAAGCTTATAGCTCCAGCT
The DNA here is from genome assembly GCA_037917675.1 of Thermoproteota archaeon. Lineage (GTDB taxonomy): Archaea > Korarchaeota > Korarchaeia > B14-G2 > B14-G2 > B14-G2. Next base: position 56,663 of record JAVCBW010000008.1, on the reverse strand, counting down.
TCAGCCAGGTAGGTGAGAGCTCCTAGGAGTGGGCCTCCTCTATAGGGTATCAGCCAGAACTCAACTTGCCTTCCTCTAGCTAGGCTGCCTACTCTAGCCTCCAGGATGCTAGCTGAGAGACGGAAGCTGAGAGACGGAAGCTGAGACCAGGAGGGCAGCAGAGCACAAACCCAATGCCTCTACTAGGCCAGTAGTAGACTACTAGTGGAGTGTAGAGCTCAAGCCTGTATCTCAGAGGCCACTTAACCTCGCCTACTGGAGGGAGGCCGCAGGGAGCCCAGAGGAGGCCGCCAGAGACCCTACAGGAGACTCCAGCCCAGCCTACATCAGATCTCACCACCACCTTGAGGAAGCTGCTAGATACCTCTACAAGCGCTCTAGCATGCCTAGACTCATAGAGGGCAGTGGATGCATTGCAGTAGGTGAGCCAGACAGCTGGCTCAGCTCTCAGCTCAGCCACCAGGTAGCCAGAGTACAAGACCTCTACATGAGAGCTCTCTAAGGCAGCATGGAGGCCAGATCTCAGCCAAGGTGAGCACCTAGTGCAAGCTAATAGAGAGGCTAGCAGCACAGCTGCTGTGAAGCCTATAGCACAAGACCTCATCAAGATATACGCCCTGAGCTAGGCTTCGTCTGCTTCACATAGCCACCTTCCTAGCTATGTGGTCTAGAGCAGGCTGCTATAAAAGTAGTCACGTGGCTCTCATGTAAGCCTTCGAGAGCTCATCTAGAGAGGCTAGCTGACATCTAGCTCTGAGCATACGAGGGCTGAGAAGCCTCTTGCTTAGCTTGCTAAATATCCCTGAAAGCTGCTAGGAAGCGTGAAGCTCAGGCTTCAGCTCGCTGATGAGCTAGGCAAGTGGCGCCTAATGACCTTGAAATTGCTTGGAGAGCTCTCCACATGAGCTTAGAGAGGAAGACTAGCCATGCTACAGCAGGTGAGAGTGGCTGGATGGATTATGTCATCATGGGAGTCTGGTGTCAGCTGAGGTCTTCTGAAGCATGTTAAGGTAGCTGAAGCTCAGGGGAAGCTGCCATGTGGACGTGTAGTGGAAAGGCTTTAATGAGCTTGCCTATTATGCTTTGGATGAGGGTTCTGGTTGCTGGAATCGACTGTAGACAGGCTGCTATGTCAGCTGCTAGAGCTGGGCTTGAGGTTGTTGCAGTAGACTTGTTTGGTGACTTGGATCTAGTGGATTCCTGTCTCGCCAGCTACAGCCTCTGCCCACGTGGCTTGCAGAGCCTGAGGTACTGGAGCCCTAGGAGGCTTGTAGAGGCTGTGTTGAAGGCTACTTTAGAGCATGGTGCTAGCGGCGTCTTGGTTGCTGGTGGGCTAGATGACGAGCTGGATGCTCTAGCTGAGCTCCACAGGGCTGTGGGAGTCCTCGGCTGCTCTCCACGTGAGTTCAAGCAGGCGAGAGACATCAGGGTGGTCATGGAGGCTGCATCTAGGTCTGGCTTAGCTACACCTAAGACAGCTCTATGTAGAACTCCAGGTGAGGTAGCTGAGGCAGCTAGAGAAGTGGGGCTGCCAGCTGTCATCAAGCCAGACAGGACGTCAGGAGGCTATGGCATCAGGGTTGCTAAAGACATAGATGAGGCTGTGAGGCTCTTCAGGCCTGTTGCATCTCATAGCAGGAGGCATGTAGTTGTCCAGGAGTACATCAGTGGAGTGGACGCAAGCATCTCGCTGCTCTCAACAGGGAGAGAAGCTGTAGCCATCTCAGTCAACAGGCAGATCCTAGGGCTGAGAGAGCTCGGCCAGCTTGAGCCACTAGGCTACTCAGGGAACATAACCCCCTTGAGGCTCGGTAGAGCTGAGAGCGAGATCAGGAGAGCATGTGAGGAGCTCTGTAGGAGGCTGAAGCTGAGAGGCTCAGTTGGAGTAGACCTCGTGGTGAGAGGTGGAGAAGCCTATGTCATGGAAGTCAACCCGAGGCTCCAAGCGACCCTCGAGTGCATAGAGGAAGCCTACGGCATCAACCTGATATCCCTGCACCTCAAAGCCCTAGGAGGTGAGCTTCCAGGTGAGCTGAAGGCGAGAAGGCATGTAGCTAGGCTCATAGTATATGCTAAGCAGCCTTGTATAGTAGGCTACCTACATGACATAGATGGAGTGAGAGACACACCTCCACCAGGGACTGCTGTAGAGGCTAGGTCTCCAGTCTGCAGCATAACATCAGCAGCTCAAAGCCTAGAGCATGCTCTGAGAAGCTGCCTAGAGAAAGCCAGAGAAGTCTACAGGAGACTTAAACGACTACAGCATGAAGGCTAAGGGCTCTCGCTGAAAAGGCGCTTATACAGAGGAGACAGATGGCAGGAGAGAGTAAGGCAAAAGCGTGGAAGCCGCTTGAACTCAGCCCCTCGGAAGTATGTGTCTCCCTCTAAACAAAGTTCCTGACGCTTCAAAGAGACCGTGGAACCTTGCATTTAAGAGTCTTTTTTCAGAGGTTTGAACCTCTTGAACCCTAGCTCCTGTGCCTTCTTCGAGGAAAGGTCTACCCACGGAAGGTTACAGCCTATGAAGTCGAGCTTTCTCTTCCTTTCAATCCCCTCTAGGAGCTCCCTGTGAAGCTCTTCTACGGCCTCTTCTGGCTTCTCCTTCCAGAGATCTGGGTCGTGGAATATGCAGAAGACAGTAAGCGCCTCTCTGGCACTTGTATTTTAACCTTACATTTAGGCATAGGCTTCCTTAGCGGAGAGAAATTTATCCCCCTTTCGCTTACAGTCACTTGCAAAGGGGAGAAAGTTAGGACTTTTCTGGCTGCTAGCGAGGCATCAGGATGTTGAGTAATAGACTTCCTGTTATTGAGCACACAGGACGCCCAACCCTAGGAGTAAGAGCACCTGAGCCGTTGATCTAGCCTTTTTAACAGAACTCAAGACATGAGCCTATCTTATTCGATGTCTCTTTCCCAGTGCTTCCATATCTTCAACCATATTTGCATTCTTCTGGCTCTTCCTCAATGGTCTTATACTTTAATTATCCACGATATCTCCTTCTTTCAAGGTCTCCTTGTAAGGACTTAGATTCATAAGACCCAACTTATACTCAATGGCTTCTTTAGATTTGGTAATTGCAGGCATTTCAGGGTATATAAGGATGTTTTGAGAGTTGGACTAACAGCTTTTTCAGCCCAATCGGTAACTCTTCACCATCAATTATTGCATCAACTCTCAAAACAACTATAGGTATCTCACTTAACTAATTATGTGAGAAGGATTACCTGTTCTATATGCAAGCTAAGGGTAGGATAGTAGAGGAGCCCTAGTGATCTTATAAGAGACGTAGCTGAAATATGCTATGGTGATTCCTGAGAAAAGAGAAGCAAACTCGTAGACTGTCATCCACTTCCTCTCAAAATCAGGCATTTAGCATCTAACTCGAAGAAAAGAGCTCCATAAGAAGAAATAAAGGAGGAAATTAAGGATATAGCGCTTTTGCTTGCAAAGGAGTTTGGTGATGCATTGAGGAGCGGCGTAAGCTTTTATAAGTTCTTTATGAACTACTTAGACCTGTCTAAGCCCAGATAGACATTAGCTTAAAGACATGAAATCTATAAGCTTAAATCCTTCTCCCTGCATGGAGGGGTACTCATTAACGCCATGTGAGGCTCTAGCAGGGTGTGTGAAAATGTTTAGCTGGGGTTTTAATTTGAGAAAAGCTTTTAAGAGCTACCTAAACCTGTCTAAGCCTAGACAGTCACTAGCTCTAACATACTTGGGCTTGTGCTCAATGATTACCGCCAACCCCCGAGTTAGCTTGATTACAGCATTAAGCGTTGCTGCAGCATTGATCTTAAGCGTTATGGGGGCTACAGCCCTTACAAACTACGTGGATAGGGACATAGACGCGTTAATGGAAAGAACTAGGAGAAGGGCTTTGCCGTCTAGAGCTATAGACCCACCGTCAAAAGCTCTATACTTCGGATTAGCACTACTCACATCATCTGTCCTTATAGCTTTAACCATAAATTTGCTGTTCACAATCTTCCTGCTATGGGGCGCTATTAACAGCGTTATCATATACAACTATTTAACCAAGAGGAGGAGTCCTCTAAACATACTGCTAGCTAGCCCGACTGGAGCTATGCCAGTTTTAGGAGGATGGGTTTCTACTAGACCTCTAGCCATTCAACCTGTTTTAGCCTCTATTCTCGTTGTGGTGTGGATACCTGTACACATTTGGAGCATTGTGTTGAAGTGGAGGGACGACTATGCTAGAGCTAAAATCCCCATGCTACCGCTAAGGGTCGGAGGCGAAAAGCTCGTTTTTCTAGCTGGCTTACTGTTAGTCCTCTCCTCTTATGCTATATCGCTTATGCTGATAAAGCACACATACCTGCTTTTAGCGGTGTTTGCACTAAACGCTGTCTTAGCGCTGTTAAGCTTAAACCTGCTACTAAAACCTACCGCTAGAAACGCTTGGCTGCTTTTCAAGTTTACAAGCCCTTACATAGTGGTGTTTTTCACACTATGGGTTTTAAACGAGCTTTTGACAGCTTAAAAAGAATGGCGCGTGTATCTATTGTTAGAGATTTTGAGAGGATCATGTTACCAAATGCTAGAAAAGATCTGCTAAATAGGCTTGGGAATAATGGGATAGCAACCGCCCTTTCAGAGGAGGAAGAGGCTGAGATATATGCTAGGGCAATTTGGGAGATGCTGCGCAAAGAGCAGACTGCTAGATTGAGCAACTGTCAGGCAGAACAATTAAATCTTAGTTCCCCATAGGTAGCTCTGGGTGCTGGGTGTGCTTGTACTCGGTAGAAGAGACCTTGAGAAGGCTGTCTCTATGAGGGAGGCTATTGAGGCTGTTGAGAGGGCTTTTCTCGCTCTCTACAGGAGGGAGGTCAGGCAGCCTCTGAGGAGTATTGTGGAGGCTGCTGGAGGCTATGTGCTGAATATGCCATGCTACTATCCTGCTGCCAAGAGCTTCACTGTGAAGACTGTGTCAGTCTTTGAGAGGAACCCAGAGAGGGGGCTGCCAACGATCTTCGCGACAGTCCTGCTTATCGACCCTGAGAGCGGCATGCCTCTAGCTGTGATGGAGGGAGGCTACCTCACTGCACTGAGGACTGGAGCTGCGACAGGTGTAGCTACTAAGTACCTTGCTAGAGAGGACTCTGAGGTTCTTGCTATAGTGGGGGCGGGCTTCCAGGCATCATTCCAGGCTAAGGCTGTGATGGAGGTCAGAGGCATCAGGAGGGCTCTGATCTATGACATCAGTGTGGAGAGGAGTGAGAAGCTAGCTGAGGAGCTCAGGAGGCTTGGTGTCGAGGCTAAGGCTGCTGGCAGCTGCAGGGAGGCTGTCGAGCAAGCTGACATAGTTGTCCTGGCCACTACAGCTAAGGAGCCTGCCATAAGTGGAGACTGGGTGAAGCCTGGAGCCCACCTGAACTCCATAGGGTGGATGGGGGCTGATGCGAGAGAGCTTGACACAAAAACTGTATTGATGTCAAAGCTTGTAGTGGACTCTAGGGAGGCTGTCTTAGCTGAGTCAGGTGACATAATCATACCGATAAGGGAGGGTGTGATGAGCAAGGAGCACATCTACGCTGAGATAGGTGAGATAATAGCTGGGGAGAAGCCTGGCAGAGTGAGTGAAAGCGAGATCACACTATGGAAGAGCGTCGGGCAAGCTGTCCAAGATGCTGCTGTAGCTAGGCTAGCATATGAGAAGGCTGCTGAAGTAGGGCTGGGAGCTGAGGTCGAGCTCTAAAATAGGCTGATAACAGGCTTCCGCTAGAGGAGGCTTGCCTTATCGGAGGCTACTCTACTGGAGTGAGCCTCATTGTTGGATGTGGTACACTGGTGTCGAGATGGACATTATAGTAGCCTGTCTCAGGCTTACACCCATAGAGGAATAAGCTCCTATCTATGAACCTGAGTGACATATGGATGTCACATATGTTTCTCAGCATCTGATTCACATGTATTCCAGGCTTTGTTGCGAAGACTATCAGGGCCTCTAGCTCCCTGCATACAGCAGTCATCGTCCTTATGAAGCGGGAGAGGCCTGCTTCATGGTATAGGGCAGCTAGCACCTGTAGATCAATCACAGCTAATGGAGGCTGAGAAGTCTTCTGGTATGCCTTCACTACTGATGAGCCAAAGTCCCTAATGTCTCTCTCAAGATCTCCTGTGAGAGCGTATTCTTTACAAGGCTCCTGGAGCCCTCTCACCTCGAACATCCTTAGGTATCTTTCTACAGGCTGCTCGCCTACTAGGAGCTTGAGCTTAGACTTGAGACGCTGAGTAGTGTACCCTGCTACCGGAGTTGAGATCACAGACCTCCCATGTGCTATGAAGTTCTCCATGGTGACTCCTGTGGCCATGGCTATGGCTGGGTAGGGAACATTCCCATCTGCCTCAATGAGCACTGCACCAGCTCTAGGATAGCCTCCACCGAGTATAGTATCTAGATCCCTGCAGCCTGTTGAGAACATAGAGTATGAGTCTGGCTGAGGCCTATGCTTCTCAGCTGAATCCGGCAAAGATATCTCGAGAGGCTTGAAGCACGTGAATCTCGAGTCATGTAGAGTGAAGGTGTATGCTGGCTGCCTTATCCTGACTCCTCGAACCTTGTTTATGTAGAGCTCTCTGATGAGCCTGCCATGCTCAACTCTAGAGACTAAGGTGACTACGCAGTCAGCTATATAGTCTAGGGGCTGTGGCGACATCTCTTCTGAAACTACGATGAGATGGCATCCTGTCTCCTCAGCTATCTCTCTTAAGGCCCTCTCGAAGCTCGATGTAGCCTTTATAGTCGACTTGATAGCCTCAAGGCTATCGACTGCTATAGCAGCCTCCTTATGTGATTTAGCGAAGTCGTAGGCAGCTTGAAGGAAAGCAGGCTCCTCCATAAACCGGAATGAAGGAGAGGTCTTGGGCTGTGAGATCACTTTGCTAGCATCTACTATAGAGCTCTCATCAAGTACACTCTTCACCCAAGGAAACTGGGCTAGCAGAACGCTATAAGAGACCCTCGATGATATGTAACAGACCCTTCTGCCCTTAGACTTGAGTTTAGAGAGGAGCTCTAGCACTAAGGTGGTCTTGCCTGTCCCAGTCTCACCCCTAATGAGAAGCATGAGTGAAGGGAACTTGCTAAAGGCCTCATGGAGCTCTGTAGGCATGCTCAAGCAGATCCTAGTCAGGTACAAGCTGTAACTTTAAAACTTTACTTAAGCTATATGCCAGTTTTGACTGTAGCTTCTAAGCTAGCTTAGAGCAGGCTGAAATGCACTTAATCTGCTAGATGGAAGAAGCTCTCCTGTACATGGCTACAGCCTAGAGCAGCAGCTAGCTTCCTTCTGATAGCTCTGGAAGCAGACCTGCTTCAGCGAGTATTCTTAAGGTGTCCTCATGGAGCTCTCCAACCAGCTCTGAGAGATCCTCTACTAGAGCCCACTTTGCCTCAGAGATTTCAGTCCAAGCCTAAGCTCCGTCATCTCTGGAGCACACCAGTAGACTACGTAGAGTATGTGGAAGCCGTCACCAAACACTCTCTCTACTGTTGCAGCATGCTTTATGACCCTGGCCTCAATGCCTGTTTCCTCCTTTAACTCACGTAGACAGCACCCTGAGAGGAGTTCACCCTGAAAGCCCTCCTATGAAGCCTGAGGAGGGAAGGCTCCCGCCGTGAGTGAAGCAAAGCCGTGAGAGTGGCGGAGAGCCAGAGCGGTATGTCTGCTAGAGTAGATGTGAGCTTAGCTAGAGGAGATCTGGATGGTAAATGCTAGAGGAGATGTATCATAGGGTCATGTAGCTCTCATAGGCTTCATAGGTGTTGAAGCTGCATCCTGAGTCTATAGAGCTGGCATAGCACAGCTATGCTAAAGCTTTTACCATAGGATCATTAGGGCTTTAGGTGGAGGCTTGAAGCTTAAGTGTACTGCTGTGGCTTTTGTATCAGAGATGCATGGGAGTAGAGAGGAGAGCCTTGAGGCTTTAAGGTGGGCTTCAGAGGAGCTTAGGAGGCTTGGTGTGGAGACGTATGAGGCTGGTGTCATAGCTGGAAGAGAGGGGCTTAGAGAGGCTTTGGAGCATGCTAGGAAGGCTGACATGCTCTTGCTGCTAGCTGGTAGCGGTGGGACAGGAGGGGTGATCACTGACTTCTGGCTTAGCTGCGGTAAGCCAGTGCTGGTAGCTGGGCTGGTTGCGGAGAATGGGTATGCTTCTGCTGTCAAAGCTCACTCTAGGATAAGGAGGCTTGGAGGGTGGGCTAGGCCAGCTTGCATAGAGGAAACTGGGGAGAGCAGAGGGCTGGAGGTGGAGGCTAAGGCTGTAGCTGCGTCAGCTTGGATAAGGCAGTCTAGGATCGGGGTAGTTGGATATGAGAAGCCCTCTATAGCTGAGGCTAGGGCCCTTAAGGCCGTGCATGGAGCTACGGTTGTTTACGTGAAGAGCAGCTTGGTCAGAGAGTGGGCTGAGAAGGCTAGCGCTAGCTTAGAGGCTTTAGGAGCAGCAGAGATAGCAGTGGATGAAGGTGAGCTTAAGAAGGCAGCTAAGCTAGCTGCTGCGCTCAAGGCTATAGCTGAGAGACTGAGCCTCACAGCAATCACCATAGACTGCTTCAGGCTTATGGGCGAGCTTAAGACAACACCATGCATCGCAGCAGCCCTCCTGAACTCAAGTAGCTTCATCTTCTCCTGTGAGGGGGACTTAAAGTCTACTCTAAGCATGATGCTCTTAAGCAGGCTATCAGGGAAGCCAGCTTGGATGGCTAACATAGCTAGAGCCAGTGGAGGAAGGCTTCTGCTAGCTCACTGCACAGCTCCACTAGCCATGTTAGATGATGTGAAGGTCACGACACACTTCGAGTCTAGGAGCTATGCTGCTGTGACCGGGAGGTTCAAGGCTAGCAGCGTCACATTAGCCAAGTTCACAGGAGACTACTGTACGCTTCTAGCAAGCTATGCTAGGGTAGCTGACCCTCAGCCTAAGATAGGTGACGTATGTAGGGCGCAGCTTGAGCTTGAAGCTGACATCGAGAAGATAATAAATGCGCTTCCGGAAAACCACCTAGCTCTGGCAGAAGGAGACCTTAGAAGAGAGGTCAAGAGCTACTGCAGCTGCACAGGGGTGAGGCTAGTAGAAGCCTAGTGAAGCTGAGCGCCACCAGCTGTCAGAGAGCCAGCCTCACAGCCTATGCTCAGATCCGCTGCAAGCAGCTGGTAGCATGAGGTAAGGTTTAAGTGCCTGATGCTGTGAGCGTAGGGGACCTCCTATTTGTCAGCAAGGCGGGAGGAGCATAGCCTCAAGAGGGAAGTTGGGTGGTATGGCAGCTTCTCTATGGGCTATGCTGATGTCGGAGCTGACATATATATAGCTCTAGGTTTGGTAGCGCTTTACGCATGGGGTGGAGCCCCACTGGCATTTCTGGCTGCTGCATCAGCTTACGTCGCTACTGGGCTAGCGTACGCTGAGCTAGCCAGCACATACCCCTATGCTGGTGGAGCTCAAGTCTATAGCATGAAGGCTACCAATGACCTCATGGGCTTCCTAGCTGGCTGGGTTATAATGCTAGATTACATAGTTGACATAGCCTTGTTCTCGATGGCTAGCGCAGGCTACCTCTTCTTCATATTCCCTCAGCTCAAGGCCATACACGTGTATCTTGGGCCAGCTAAGCTTGGGCCTATGGCTATCGTGTCGATGACGCTGATAGCATTCCTGATAGCGATAAACCTCGTAGGGGTGAGGGAGAGCTCTAGGTTCAATGAGGTGATGGTCACCCCCTCTCTGATAGTCCAGCTCTCGATACTCATCTTGGGATTCGCCTTAGCTTTCAGCCCAGCTCTCTTCCTAAGGCAGGTCAGGGAGCTTGGAGCACCATTCTACATGGAGGTCACTTATAGCAGGTGGATGAGTATAAGGGCTCAGAACACGCTCTATGGGCTCACGCTAGCCATGAGCTCGTTCATAGGAATAGAGTCGATAGCTCAGGCTGCAGAGGAGACTAGGAGGCCATATAAGTGGATTCCGAGAGCCTCCAAGCTCTCTGTCGCTGTAGTCCTCTTCTTCTGCCTGGGGATGTCTGTGCTAGCCCTAGGGGTCATGCCTCTAAGGGAGTTTACAGCAGACATATCAAATCCACTGTCAGTTCTCTCCAGTAGGATACCCTATGTGGGCAGGCACTTCTCGATGCTAGTAGCTGTGACAGGCTTCCTAGTGACTTTGGCTTCAGCTAACACTGGTGTGATAGGTGTTTCAAGGGTTGTGTTCTCGATGGGGAAGTTTAAGCTCCTCCCAAGATGGTTTTACAGCGTCCACCCGAAAACGAGGACTCCAGTGAGAACAATACTCGTGTTCGGCTTGATGGGTGCTCTGCTAACTGCGCTAGAGAAGCTTGAGAGGGTAGCTGACCTATATAACTTCGGGGCACTGCTCTCATACATCTTCGTCCACTACTCTCTGATAGCCTTAAGGAACAGAGATAAAGAGGCCTACAGGCCCTGGAAGACCCCGGTAGCAGTCAGGGTGAAGGGGGTAGAGCTCCCCCTGGTGGGAGTGTTCGGGCTGGCATCGTGCACAGCAATATGGCTGATGGTCGTAGCATTCCACCCAACTGGCAGAGTACTAGGCTTCCTTTGGCTTCTAGCTGGCATGCTAGTCTACACGCTATATAGGTGGAGCAGCAGGCTGCCAGTAGCATCTAGGCTAGGAGCTCAGATGGTTGCTCCAGGGATGGTGAAGTTCCATACGCTAGTCCTCGTGAGGCTACCAGAGAAGCTAGATAGCATAGCAGACGTGATCTCAAGGAACTTAAGCAGGAACTTCACTCTCCATCTGATGAGCATCATAGACCCTTCGGTGATGAAGCCTGAGTCAGTTGAGGCAGTGAGGCTTGAAGCTGAGCTTGAGCTTGAGAGGCTCGCCAGCTCGCTGAGGAAGAGAGGCTTTGATGTGACACATGAGGCTGCTATAGGAGATGTGTTTGGCAGGGCTGCTGGAGAGGCTTCTAAGCCGACATACGACTTTGTGGTCGTCTTCAGGAGGAGGAAGGCTAGGTTAAAAGACAAGGGAGCTGAGAAGAGCATGACGGAGCATCTGACAAGCATTGTTGGAGGAAAGCTGATAGCCTTGAAGAAGAGGTGGTAGCTGGATGCAGAAGCTTTTTGAAGCTAGGTGAGCTAGGTTCTGGGGATACTTTGGCTAGCCCTGAAGTCAGCATAATAGTCAACATCGTTGTTGAGCCTAAGAGCTTGGATGAAGTCGTGAGGAAGCTGAGAGACTACCCCTGGGTGGTAGATCTCTATGAGGTCACTGGAGACTTTGATGTGGTAGCACTAGTCAAGGCACCAGATGTAGTGACGTTCAGAAACCTCCTCAAGGAGAGGATACTCGCAGTAGAAGGCGTGCGGTCAACGAGCAGCGTCGTCATACTCTACACGCATAAGCGTGAAGGCAGGAAAGTTGAGGTATAGCAGATGCGTAGGCTGCTAGTCTGCGTCGTAAAGGACCCAAAGATCAGGAATGCGCTATTTGAGCTACCACGCCTCCTGAAGTCAAAGCAGATGCATGCTGTCCTATTCCATGTAGTGGAGGTCCCCATGACATCACTCCTCTACGAGGAGCAGTTCAGGGGGGAGATAGAGGATGCTGAAGCCTGGATCTCAGAGCTGGAAGAAAGCTTGCAGCCTAGCTTCGCCTCAGTGGAGTCTAAGGTAGTACTGAGCAGGGACGCAGCTGAAGCAATCTTAACTGAGGCAGAGGAGCAGTATGAGGCAGTAGTCCTCTTCAAGAGGAAGAAGGTTGCTGTGAAAGCCATAACTAGGGCTGTTGGAGCAGACACCATGTCAAAGGTGCTAAGGAAGCTAGCTAAGCCAGCAGTAGTCATCCCAGTACATTAGCTTATGAACATGGGTACAGCATGCCCTCCCTGGCAGAGAACAGGAGTGCTGTGAAGCTTACACAGCTCCATCCTGAGCTCAATGGCATCAAGGTGGTGAGAGCTCTTGAAGCCCTGGCTTCAGCCACAGAGGGGAGAGACATAGACGCTACCTCAAGGAAGGATGTGGAGGAAGCATTTCAGAGCACGTAGCTGACACAAAACACAGGTTTCCCAGGAGAGACATGAGGACACAGTAGGCACGCTATGTGGGACGCTCGCCAATGCGGACATTTCACTGAACCCCAAGCTTTAATGCTGCTGCTGAAGCCGGCTTCTGGTGTATGTATGCCAGAGCTAGGTGGTGTGCTCTACTCCTACTGTGGCTTACTCTGTGAGCTCTGTCCAGCTTACGTGAGGGATCTATGTGAGGGCTGTGATGCACACATAGGAGAGTGCCTGTTTGCTAAGTGCGCCGTGGACAAGGGAGCTAGGTGCTGCTTTGAGTGCAGCAGCTTCCCATGTCAGCTTCATAGGGAGGGTTTCACATGGGAGACAGGGGAGTATGGGAAGCTGAAGTGGAGGGTGTATAGCAAGGTCTTCCTAGACATCGTGGGTTCTTCAGGCGGATAGCAGCTGCTCTCACGTCTCTCAATGGCTCTCAACTGGCGTCTTCAGCCTCAATTGTCTTTGCTACAGCCTATATGAGCACATTAGCTCTTAATGCTCTACAGGCTCCTGGTGTGTCAGAGGCTCTCTTAAGATCAAAGTATTTAAGGAGATAGCGGCATCCACGCTTGGGTCTCCTAATGCAGTTAGGTAGCTTTGGAATTAGGGTAGTTAAACGTGATGGGCGAGTTGAGGAGTTCACGCCGGAGAAGCTCGTCGTCAGCGCCTTAAAGTCTGGAGCCACCCCTGAGTCAGCTCGCAAAGTGGCGCTCATAGCTACAGCGAAGCTCCTTGAGCAGGGTGTAAGCGAGGTGACAGCCAAAGACCTCACTAGAACCATGCTAGAGCTACTGCGTAAGGAAAACGAGGAATGGTACAGCAACTGGATACTCTTTGACAGAGCAGTAAAGAGGAGGGAAACCGAAAAGGAGCTCAAAGAAAGCTAGGGTAAAGGAGATACAGGCTACAAGCCCTTCTCCTTTTATTGCCGCCTCAAGGCCCCTCAGGATACAGAGTTTGGAGCTGGCATGAGGCTAGAGAAGCTAAGGCAGCTCTACATCTATAAGCTACTCGTGTAGTGACCTGCTACATGAGCTATAGTTAGCAGGTCATGCTGTCAGCTGGCTCTGAGTTCAGCCTGAAGGTTTTTAACTACATCAAGCTAGCAGGATAGCTATGGATAGCAAGGACCTTATGATAATCAGCATCTTAGAGGAGAATGCTAGGACACCATATGTGGAGATAGCTAAGAGGGTTGGTATAAGTGAGTCTTCTGTGAGAAAGAGGATCAAGAAGCTTGAGAGGGCAGGTGTCATAAAGAAGTATACTGCAGTAGTAGATCCTAGCAAGCTTGGATATAGCATGGTAGCTATTGTGGGAGTCGATGTCGTCCCTGAGAAATATCTTGCTGTAGTTGAGGCGCTAGCCAAGTTCCCTGAGGTCAAGAAGGTTTTTGCCTCTACTGGAGACCACATGATAATGATGGAGGTCTGGGCTAGAGATGCAAGACACCTCAATGAGCTAATCCACACGAAGTATGGGAGGATAGAGGGTGTAGTCAAGCTCTGTCCAGCAATACTCCTAGAGAGGATAAAGTAGCTGGTAGCATGCTGCTATCCCTAGAGAGGAAGCTCGGTTGTCTCCTTTGTAGTCTCTAGAACGACGCATGTAAGCGTCTTCTCGACTCCCTCGATGGTCCTAAGCTTGTCTATAACCAGCTCCCCGAGCTCCTCTACGTCTCTAACCTTGACCTTGAGGATCATGTCCCAGTCTCCAGTTATTATGTGCACCTCCTGGATCTCTGGGATGCTAGCTATTCTCCTAGCAACCTCCCTCTGTGATAGGCCATCATATGAGAAGGAGACGAGTATGAATGCAGTAGTCTTGAACCCCACCTTCCCAGCATCAACTATAGCCTTGTACCCCTTTATGACGCCTGCCTTCTCAAGCTTCTTGATTCTAGAGTGGACTGTTGTGGTTGGAGACCTGAGGAGCCTAGCTAGCTCCCTTACAGTCATCTTGCAGTCCTCTTGGATCAGCTTCAATATCTTCAGATCCTTTGAATCCAAGTGCCCTCATACCTCCCCTTGAGGAAGCTTATATCCCTTTCTCAGCTGGCACCTTATGCTTCGCATTGAGCTGAAGCTTAGAGGTACTTGTGCGGCTGCTGAGCTGGGAGCCTCATGTCCTAGAGCACATGTAGAGCAGCCTTCAGCTAAGCTCATGCTTAGGCTAGAGCTATTGGAGCAAGCTGCTAGCAGAGCTGGCAGCCATATGCTGATGGCGTCTCCCACCCTCTTTTTATAGTGTGAGCAGTGGTAGCCTATGGTGGTCCTGTGCTAGATGAAGTCATGAGGGAGGTTGGTGAGCTCAGTAGCTGGGCTACAAGGCTCCTGATGAGAGTCGTTGAGGAGAAGGCTGTCAACCCGAGCTTTGGTGGAGAGGGAGAGTATAAGAGAGCTCAGCTCATCGAGGGGGAGCTTGAGAGCATTGGGCTGAGTGTTGAGAGGTTTGATGCGCCAGATGGAAGGGTTCCTGAGGGAGTTAGGCCCAATCTGGTAGCTAAGCTGAGGGGTGAGAGTGAGAGGACCCTGTGGCTGGTCAGCCACCTTGACACTGTCCCAGCTGGAACCTTGAGGCTATGGAGGACAGATCCCTTTAAGCCTGTCCTTGAAGATGGGAGAGTCTATGGGAGGGGAGCTGAGGACAATGGTCAAGCTATAGCGTCTACTCTGCTTGCTGCTAGAGCCATAGTTGAAGCTGGAGCCAAGCCTAAGCTCACCGTAGGCCTGGTGTATGCCTCTGACGAGGAAGCTGGCAGCAAGCTTGGGTTAGAGTACATGTTTGATAAGGTAGGCTTCAGGAGAGAGGACCTGATTGTTGTACCTGATGCAGGGAACCCTAGTGGAACTCTGATTGAGGTTGCTGAGAAGGGGATCATCTGGCTGAAGTTCAGGGTTGAGGGGAGAGAGGGGCACGCCAGCATGCCCCACAGGGCTCTTAACGCGCATAGGATCGGGATGAGGCTTGCCATAGCACTAGATGAGCTCTTCAGGACTAGGTTCAGCGGCCATGACAGCCTGTTCGACCCTCCTTACTCGACCTTCGAGCCTACAAAGCATGAGGCTAACGTAGAGAATGTGAACACTATACCAGGGGAAGATGTGTTCTACTTTGATTGTAGGGTGCTACCGAGCTATAGGCTTGACGACATAATAGAGGCAGCTGACGCTGTCACAGAGGTGTTTGAGAAAGCCTACCCTGGAGTCAGAGTGGAGGCATCTGTTGTGAATAGGATAGATGCACCTCCCCCAACCAGCCCTGACAGCGAGGTTGTAAAGAGGCTTCAGGAGGCTATAAGGGTAGCTAGAGGCATTGAGGCGAAGCCAGGTGGGATAGGAGGAGGAACCTATGCTGCCATATTCAGGGCTAGAGGCTATCCTGCTGCAGTCTGGTGCACTGTAGATGAGACAGCTCACCAGCCAAATGAGTATGCCAAAATAGAGAACCTCGTAGGCGACGCTAAGGTCTTCGCCATACTACCACTACTCTAGCGCAAGCTGAAGCATATGAGAAGGTTTATCAGCTTGAGTAAGCCCACATATACGATATGTTATGTACTGGAGGAGAGCTGCTATAGCCATAGCTCTAGTAGCCTTGGCTTCAGGCTTATGGGCCTTAAAAGGCGGAGTGAAGCCCTATACACGTCCCGCTCCAACCACCTATCTGGCAGGCTTTGAGGCTGAGAGGCTGAAGTTTAAGTTCTCGCTGAGAGAGCCCTCCCTCACAGCTAACGCACCTCAGTATGAGCTTCCTCTCAGCGAAGGCGAGATCGAGAACTGGTATGATGTCAGGAGGTATCTAAGCAAGGAGGCAGCTGACCTCCTGCTTAAGAACGGTTTCGCCGTCGTTTACTGGAGGAGCTGTGACCTAGCTGAGACGTACAGGGGGCTTGCTGACGCTGGCTTACCCCTCTACATATCAGCTGACAGCGTCTTCTTCATGTACCATGCTCTGTTCCAGCAGCTCCTGGCAGAGCTTGAGGAGCAGGTCTTCTACAGCCTGCTGCTAGACCTCGTCAGCTCCCTGGTTGAAGCTCAAGGTCAGCTGCTTAAAGGCTCCAGCGGGCTTGTGGAGGAGGCCTCACTAAGGAACCTAGCTTACCTCAGTGTCGCTGCGAAGCTTCTTGACCCAGAGCTTAGGGTGCCAGCTGAAGCTAGGGAGCTTGTCGAAGCTGAGGTGAGTCTGATAACAGAGGCTAAGAGAGCAGAGGTTAAGAGCCCTATATTCAAGTACACCGAGGACTACACGCAGTACAGGCCTAGAGGCCACTACACAGCAAGCGAGAGGCTGATGAGGTACTTTAAGGCAGTGATGTGGCTTGGCAGGATGAGGTTTATGCTCGAGGACAAGGAGAGGCCTGAGCTAGCTGAGCTCCAGACAGCACAGGCCTTGCTGCTCACCTACCTCATGCAGAGGACTAGGCTTCCAAGTGGGGAGCTCACCCTAGACACCTGGATGAGAATCTATGCTCCAACAGCCTTCATCGTAGGCTACGCTGACGACCTCACGTTCCTAGACTACGCTAAGGTCATGAAGGAGGTTTACGGGGAGTTCGAGCCAAAGGACGTTGAGGACAGGAGGAAGCTCAGCGAGCTTAGGAGCAAGCTCATGGAGCTCGATAGGTCTAGGATGGTGAGCTCACCATGGTACCCCCATGAGCGCAAGAAGATGAGTGGGCTGAGGTTCATGGGGCAGAGGTTCATCTTAGATGGGTACATACACCAGATGCTATGCTACCCCAATGTAGCTGGCAGGACGATGGCTAAGGGGCTTGATGTGATGGCTGCACTAGGCTCAGAGAGAGCGCTACAGCATCTCAAGGAGGAAGCTGAGAGGTACCCCGGGTACTCTGAGAAGCTCAAGGAGCTAAGGGAGCACGTGAGCTCCTTGAAGGCTGAGAACTGGACTCAAAGCCTCTACATGATGTGGCTTTACGCGATCAGAGCTGAGCTCCAGCCTCCAGGAGAAGGATACCCACCATACATGAGGACAGAAGCTTGGCTTGACAGGTCTCTTGAGGCAGCTATGGGTAGCTGGGCTCATCTCAGACATGATACTATACTGTATGCTAAGCAGCCTTATGCTGCTAAGGTAGCGCTGCCAGCTAAGCCACCTCACCCAGGGTACATTGAGCCTCTTCCACTCGTGTACGCTAGGCTCAGGATGCTAGCTGAAGCTACGCGAGAGGGCCTCAAGGGCATGGAGATCCTTCCTGCTGAGCTGGAGGCTAAGCTCACTGAGCTGGCTGAGCTCCTTGAGAGCCTTGAGGAGATATCGGTGAAGGAGCTTGAGGGCAGACAGCTCTCAGAGGACGAGCTCAAGGTGATTGAGAGATTCCCCTCAGCAGTAGACAGGCTGCTCTCAGTGAGGAAGCCTAGCTTCAAGGACCCACGTGTGATAGCAGACGTGTTCACAGACCCAAACACGAATAGAGTACTTGAAGCTGGGACAGGGTACTTCGACCTGATCATAGTTGTGTATGCTACCCCAGATGGGAGGCTGCTGGCCTCAGCTGGAGCAGCGTTAAGCTACTACGAGTTCACGCGACCTCAAGGAGAGAGGCTGACAGATGAGCAGTGGAGGCAGATGCTAAGCCAGGGGATAGCTCCACCACAGCCAGAGTGGGTGAAAAGCTTCAAGCCATAGCCTACGTGTCATGGGTGCTCTGGGAGAAGCATGGTGCTGGAGAGCATAGCGCTAAAAAGCTCTCCTGGGGCTGCATCTCAAGTGAGGGGATAGGGAAACTAAGAGGAGCATGAGATGTCAAGCCTATCCTAGGACTTGATGAGCCTAGCTGATGCCAGTGCTGAGGAAGCTAGCGCCCCTGAGCCTAGCAGGATGTAGTCTAACCTACCTAGTGCAGCTGAGGACACTGCTATAGAGGACAGGAGAGACATGTAAGTGAGTACTCCTATGGCCTGTGTGAGCTTGCTCTGAACTCTAGGATCTATCCTCCTATAGACCTCTGCTATGACAGTGGATGTGAGGAACCACCCGATGTAGTTTGTCAGCGGGATGCCGAGCGGCCCCTTATCAAGCCAAGTCCATGCTCTAACCAGGTTAGACATCACGGGATCCATGATCAGATCCCATAGAGCTGCACAGGCTCCTGTGTAAGCTGATAGCAGCAGGCTCTGGGACTTGATTGTTGCATAAGCTACCCAGTAAGATGCATATGTTGCTACAAACCAGTATAGAGGTATTATCACTGAGACACCTAGCACCATTGGGCTCATGTTGTATACGTACCTGCCGAATGGGAGACCTGTTCTAACTCCTATAGCCTCTGCTGTGAAGCCTATGAGGAGGGCTAAGGTTATCGCTATTAGAGCTCTCCAGTGTAGGGTGCATGCTGCATGGAGCATAGAAGCTAAGGCGATCGATGCAGTTACTATGGTGAAGCCTAGCTCTCCTCTCCCTGAGATAGCTGACACTACTGCAGTAGCCTGTGATATGGCTAGCAGAGCAAGCGATGCCATGAGAAGCAGCTTATCCTCTGGCAAGCTAACCTCTCTCTACCTTCTGCCTTGCCAGGTAGAGGTAGACGCTTTCAGCTGCTATAGCTCCTTCTGCTGCTGAGGTCACTATCTGCCTCAGCTTATTTGAGCCTGTTGTAGCATCTCCAGCAGCAAAAACCCCTGGGATGCTTGTTGAGCAGTCTGGTTTTATCTTTATGAGCCCCTCCTCATCCAGCTCTACTCCAAGCTGCCTCGCTAGCGTAGGGTCTGGCTCAAACCCTATCTCCACGAAGAGGCCATCTAGCTTGAGCTCTCTGCTCCCCTTATATGGGCTGTCTAAGATGACGTAGTCGAGCTTCTCCTCTCCTACTATCTCCACGACTTTCGTGTTGTATATAACCTCTATCTTAGGGTTGCCTAGAGCCCTCTCGACCCAGGCTGGCTCAGCTCTAAGCTTCCCTCTCCTATATATTATATAGACCTTCTCAGCTACCTCAGCAAGCTGGAGTGCTCCTGTCACAGCTGAATCTGAGCCTCCTATGACTGCTACGACCTTACCCTTGAAGAGTGGTGCATCACAGACTGCACAGTAGCTTACGCCTCTGCCAGCTAGCTTCTCCTCACCTGGCACACCTAGCTTCCTCCTCCTTAGCCCATAGGCTAGTATCAGAGCTCTGCTCCTGTAGGCTTCACCCCAGTCTGTCTCAACCTCAAAGAGCCCATCTAGCCTCCTAGCTTTGACTACCCTCTGGCCCTCTAGGATCTCAGCTCCACACTCCTTTGCATGCTCAACAATCCTCGATGCAAGCTCGAAACCCCTTATCGACTTGAAGCCAGGGTAGTTTTCTACAATGTATGCCTCAGTGACTAGGCCTCCTGGCACAGCACCTATCACTAGAGTCTTCAGCTTAAGCCTAGAGGCATATATTGCAGCAGTCAAGCCAGCTGGCCCAGCCCCTACGACGATCACATCATATACGTCAGAGCTCATGCAGCCACCAGCTTGCTGGAGACACAGATTTTTTAACAGTTCCCTCATATGCTAGGCAGCGTCTTCGTGGCATGGTAGCTGAGACAATGCGTGGAAAAGTTTTTCACAGCACAGTAGTAAGGTGGTGAGCTCTGTGTATGATGTCCTCGTTATTGGAGCTGGCATAGTAGGCTGTAGCACAGCCTACCACATTAAGAGGGAAGACCCTAGCCTCAGGGTCCTCCTAGTGGATAAGCATGGTGCAGCTGGCCAGGGGAACACAGCTAGGAGCGCTGCCTGCTTCAGAAACTTCTTCTACTCTGAGACAAACTTCCTGCTAGCTGATAGCTCAGTAAGCTTCTACATGGACCTACAGAGCAAGGGTGTTGACCTCAAGCTTAAGGCTGTAAGCTACCTCTTCCTCCTCTCTGGGAGGCAGTATGAGAGGCTTAAGCCTGTGATAGAGGAGATGGGGAGGAGGGGGCTCGAGTATAAGGTGTATGATGCAGGCGAGCTCGAGGAGAAGATAGGGCTCAAAGCCAGGGTCTCTGGGGAAGAGGAGGCTAGAGAGCTTGGGCTAGAGGACATTGAGGTCGGAGTACAATGCATAAAGGCAGGCTTGCTAGACCCAGAGCTCCTTGTAAAGTACTATGAGAGGGAGTTCAGGGACTTGGGTGGAGAAGCCTCATATAACACTGAGGTCAAGAGGCTCCTCTTTGAGCCTGAGGAGAAGCTTGGGATGCCAGGGGAGCCCTACCCATGGCAGAGCCCCAGGGTATCTGGAGCAGAGACGACTAAAGGCGAGATAAGGGCTGAAGCGACCATAGTGGCTGCAGGAGCATGGTCCTACCAGCTCCTAGACCCGCTTGGAGTAGACTGCCTAACTAAGCCTAAGAAGAGGCAGGTCTTCGTGATATCAGCTAGGTCAGGGAGGCTAGCTGACCTCCTCAGAGTGGAGGGCTTCAATGAAGAAGGCTGCCTACCCATGACGATACTTCCAAATGGAATATATGTGAGGCCTAACCTAGAGGAGGTCAGCTTTTGGGTTGGGCTCGGAGACGATCTGGGGAGGCCTTTCAAGCTTGAGGAGGACCCTCAGCCTGAGGAAAACTACTATAGCTATGGCATATACCCGATTCTCTCGAAGTACATGCCTCACTTCGAGGGAGCAAGGCCAGCTAGCGCCTTCGCAGGCCTCTATGCTGTGAACAGCCTTGATGCCCAGCCAGTAGTCCTGAAGGAGCCAGGGCTCATAGTGGCGACAGGCTTAAGTGGAAGTGGGATCATGAAGGCTGATGCCGTCGGCAGGATAGCTGCAGCACTCTACTTTGGCAGAGAGGAGGCTGAGCTCTATGGTGGAAGGAGATTTAAGGTAGAGGACCTGAGCCTGAGAGCTAGGAGAGTGCAGAGAGAGCTCTTCGTCATCTAGTGGTTGGTATGGGGAGGGAGCTGGAGGATATAGCTAGGGAGGTAGCTGAGTGCAAGAGGTGTAGCCTCTGGAAGACCAGGACAAACCCTGTCCCAGGTGAGGGCCCTCAGGAAGCTGAAGTCATGCTCATAGGAGAGGCTCCTGGTAGGAGTGAAGACCAGCATGGTAGGCCTTTTGTGGGAGCAGCTGGGAAGCTGCTGGGTGAGCTCCTCAATGCAGCAGGGCTTTCAAGAGAAGAGGTATACATAACGAATGTGCTGAAGTGCAGGCCGCCAGGCAATAGAGACCCTCTTCCAGCTGAAGTACAGGCCTGCACTCCATTCTTAGACAGGCAGATCACGTGCATAGAGCCTAGGGTGATATGTACATTGGGCAGGTTCTCAGCAGAATACATCCTAGAGAAGATAGGGGTCAAGCCTAGAGCTATAACATCGATACACGGCAAAGCCTTCAGAGGAGAGCTGAGGTATGGTGAGGTGACTGTTGTAGCAATGTACCATCCTGCTGCAGCACTCTATAAGCCGCCGCTCAGAGAAGCGATGTTTAGGGATTGGAGCAAGCTAGGTAGCCTGCTAAGGAAGTCGAGAGGAGAGGAAGCGACCTTAGAGAGCTTCTACACCTAGCATCCTATGGAGCAGGCTAGCAGCCTCCTTGAGAGCTTGCTCTAGACTCCCTCCAACCGAGCCCTGAGCGAACTTCACTCCACCTCCTCCCTTGCCCCTCTCTCTGGTAGCCTCCTTGAATAGCTGTATGCAGCTCACGCCAGCCTCTACAGCCTTTGAGCCAGCTGCTATGGCTAAGGAGCCTCCGCTGCCTAATATCACAACTAGGCTTGGGTCTCTTGCTACAGCTGTGAGGGCAGCTTTCTTCAGTACATCTGGCGGGAGGCTCAGCTTCCCTACAAGGTACCTGACCTGCCCAGCCTGCTCAGCCTTCCTAGCTAGCTCGCTGGCCACATACTCTGCCAGCTGAGCACTAAGCTTAGCTAGCTCCTTCCTCAGCTTGCTCTTCTCTCTTGCTGCAGCATCAGCTGCATCAGGGAGCTTGCTTAAGCTAACTCCTAGGATCCTAGCTGCCTGCTCAGCTAGCTTAAGCTGCTGGAGTACAGCCTTATAGGCTGGCTCTCCAGCTGCGAACTCAAGCCTCTCAACACCCTTCTGAAGCCTCGTCCTCCCTAGAATCCTTATAGGAGATACCTCAGATGTCAGCTTGACATGTGTGCCACTACACAAGGAGACATCCCAGCCTTCTACCTCAACAACCCTCACCTCACCTGCTGGCGTGACCTCTGTGACCCCAAGCTTACTCCCATACCTCCTCTCAGCTTCCTCTCTACTCATCATCATCCACCTGACTCTCCTACCTTCCATGGCTATGGTGTTAGCTAGCTGCTCTATCCTCTCAAGCTGCTCTCTAGCTATAGGCTTCCCATAGCTGATGTCCATTCTAACCTTCTCTAGATCTATCTGGAAGCCCTTGTATACCAGCTTCTCTACGCCGAGGACGCGTCTAGCAGCTGAGAAGACTATGTGGGATGCTGTGTGACTCTTCATCAGCTGGTATCTTCTACCCCAGTCTATTTTGCCTCTGACGAGCTCTCCTGCTCTAGGAAGCTGTCTCCCCTCACACACGTGGACTACAGCTCTGCCAGAGAGCTTCGTGTCTACTACTCTCAAGACGCCGCCGCCCCACTCTAAGATCCCTGTGTCACCAGGCTGCCCACCTCCCTCAGGGTGGAAGCATGTCTCCTCCAGCACGACATATAGCTTACCGCCCTCACTGCGGGCTACTGCAACCCTGCTCTCAAACTCGCTGAGATATGGGTCATCATAGTAGAGTAGCTTAGTCTCTATGCTGCTAGCCCAGCTTAAGCTCATAGGTACCCATTGGGTACGTAGGTAATAAAGCTACTCTAGCCTCTCGACTATGTCCTTCTCTCTGAAAACCTCCCTCTTCCAGAGCCCAACTAGTGGAGCCCAGGCTGCGAGAAGCCTCAGCCTGTAGATTGGAGGTGTGAATGGGATCCCAAGCATGTCTCCTAGCGTAGCAGTCATCATAGCACACTCCTCTCTGAACTTAGCCTTCTCCAGAGTCTTAACAGGCTCTAAGACAAGGAACCCGAAAAGGAGCTCCCTGATCTTCCTCTTAAGCCCCCTCAACACTATCCCATATCATGTGAGCTAGCAGCGTATAAATTTTTGGGCAGGCTTGTAGCAGGCTAGCTTGGAGGTAGTATGCTTGGAGTCAACAGTGTGGGCTAGGAACATTGTGCTAGGAGAATGTGTGTTCGCTAAGTTCAAGCTGCCTGAGGGATGGGCTATAAGGCCCACCCCCTATCCTCCTGATGTCGAGGAGTACACTGAGCACCAGGGGATGAGGTGGGCTGCCAGCGGCTATATAATCCTAGACCTCTATGCCGGCAGGAGGAAGCCTCTGAGGTTCGAGATCAGAGCTAGGAGATCTAGTAGGGATCTAACTAGGAGGAGAGCTGCAAGAAGCCTCGGTGTAGGTGTGGAGAGTATAAGCGAGGCCATGGTAGGAGGACATAGGGCATACTATGCTGTGAGAGAAGCTAAGAGCCTCTTTGGAGGAAGGAGAATGGAGGTCAAAATGGTGCTGTACTGCCATGAAACCAAGCGTACCATGAGGCTAGCTGTCGAGGGGGCTCCAGACCACGTAGATAGCTGTCTGCATGAGATACTTGAACTCCTCACCTCTATCACATGCCACTAGCTCTCAGAGAGCTTTGTTTTATGTCGAAAGGGAAGCTCTTCTTCGATGGTTTCCGAAAGCTTTTTTAAGTCTCCTGACGTAGGGGCATTAGCCTGCTGTGGTAGGTGCTAGAATGTATCCAATATGGTTCGTCGTCCTAGGTGTGATAATATACGCACTAGCCTACTTCGCTTACGCCAAGTGGTATGACAGACGCGTATGGGAGCCTGACCCGAAGAAGCCTACTCCAGCTCACACTTACATGGATGGAATAACGTTCTTCCCAGTCAGCAAGTACGTGCTATATGGATTCCAGTTCAAGGGGATAGCTGGCCTAGGACCAATACTAGGCCCATTCATAGCACTGATGTATGGGTGGGTTCCAGCCCTCATATGGATACTCCTAGGCAACTTCTTCATAGGGTGGATACACGACTACAGCTCCCTGATGCTCTCAGTGAGAAATGAAGGCAAGACGATGGGGCCACTCAGCTATGAGCTGATAAGCCCAAGAGCTAGGAGGGCGCTCTTAGGCTTCCTCGTGTTCTACCTCATCCTGATCATAGCAGTCTTTATGGTCCTCTGCTCGCTGTTCTTCAAGGTCTTCCCTGCTTCAGTCCTAGCAATGGTCTTCCTAGTGATAGGTGGAGTGATCAGTGGAGTCCTCCTCTACAAAGCTAAGTGGGGAGTCGCAACCTCCACGCTAGTAGGGCTGATCATAACAGTAATAGGCGTAGTGCTTGGAGTAAAGGTTCCAATAAAGCACCCGAGCCTAGTTCTCTGGATGGTCTTTACAGCAGCCATACTCTTCATAGCAGCTGTCGCCCCACTAATGTGGGTCACTCAGCCAGTAGTCTATGTAGCCTCCTTCCCAGCTATATTCGGGATACTGCTGCTGTTCATCGCTGCATTAGCGTCTCCAGCTACAGGTGTGAGGATCGAGCAGCCAGGCTACCTCGGCTTCATGGCTAAGGCGGGGCCACTATGGCCTCTCCTGACAGTTTCTATAGCATGTGGGGCGATATCAGGGTGGCACAGCCTGATAAGCACTTCAGGCTCAGCCTCACAGCTCGATGTTGAGACAGATGCCTTACCAGTAGGTGGAGGTGCAATGCTGACTGAGGGCCTCCTAGCTTTGATGTCGCTGGCAGCATACATGGTCTTAACTCCAGCTGAGATCGAGAAGCTAGGTGGTGTAAATTGGGCTTGCCTAGTCTGTGGCGCGAAGAAGCTCATAGCACCGATAACAGGCGGAGAACCCTACATAGAGGCATTCTATGGCATGTGGCTTGAGCTCTACGCGCTCACAATAGCCATGATAGCCATAAGGTTCTTCTGGCTGACACTCGGCGAGGTCACGAGTGGAATACCACCATTGAAGGCCACACTAGGTGGAAAGTGGGGTGGCACCATAGTAGGGCTCTTGGTAGCAGGGGTATTTGCTTACACTGGAGCCTGGATCAACCTATGGCTGCTGTTCGGTGGCTCAAACCAGCTGCTAGCTGGGCTAGCTCTCACACTGGTCACGATATACTTGGCTAGAGTCAAGAAGCCGACAATATATACCCTGGGTCCAGCGCTCTTCATGATAGTTACGTGTGAAGCAGCTCTGCTATGGGAGACGAAGGACTTCTTCCTGAAGATGGGGCAGCTAGTCAGGCCTCCAATGAAGGCTGGAACGCTGGCTGCTAAAGCCCTAAATGCCATATTCGGAGTAGTTGGGATAGTGCTGTTCATACTAGGCCTAGTAGTCGCCATAGATGCCTTCAGATCCTATAGGAAGGCTAAGGCAGCCAGCTAACCCTCATTCTTTTTGGAAAAGTTATAAAAGTAACACCCTACATTACAGTTGGGGGATCCTATGCTTAAGAAGAGCAAGGAGGAGGAGGTTAAGAAGAGAGAAAGCCTTAAGGAGGAGGCTAAAGAGGCTATCAAGGGGATATTCTATGGCATGGCTTCTCACGGGATGGTAAGATACATGCTGAAGACCAGGATGTACCTTGAGCACCTCTTTATGCTGATAACGCTAGGAGATATGCTTGGGTTCCCAATACTGCCACCATACTACTCACTGAAGCTGCTGCCATATGCTATACCGCACATTAAGACCTGGAAGAGAAGCT
This sequence comes from Thermoproteota archaeon, assembly GCA_037917675.1. Classification (GTDB taxonomy): domain Archaea; phylum Korarchaeota; class Korarchaeia; order B14-G2; family B14-G2; genus B14-G2. The sequence goes on along the minus strand of JAVCBW010000008.1, from coordinate 30,904 downwards.
TGTTCCGTGAGCGTGACGTCACTGACCTACTATACTAGGTGGCTGCCATGCCTAAGTCTCTTAAGGACTTCTTTGAGGAGAATCCTGAGCTGAGGATAGTGGTGTATGCTGGTAAGGGTGGGCTTGGGAAGACTACAGCTAGCGCCGCAACAGCATACTGGTTCTCTAAGAGAGGCAAGAGGCCGCTATGCTTCAGCACAGACCCACAGGCCTCGCTTAGCGACATATTCGAGAGAGATATCTTCGGTAGAGGCGTCATAGAGGTTGCTCCAAGCCTCTATGTAGTTGAGATAGATGCTGACAGGAGGATAGCTGAGTTCCAGGAGGAAGTCAGAGCTAAGATCAAGGAGCTCTACAAGGTAGAGGAGATCCCAGCTGAGATAGATGAGTACATAAAGACAGCTGCTGCCGAGCCAGCTATGCACGAGTCAGCTACATACGATGCCATGGCTGAGCTCCTAGCTAAAGGCGAATATGACATCTACATATTTGACATGCCTCCCTTCGGGCATGGAGTCAGGATGATCTCGATGGCTCAGATACTCGATGCCTGGATAGATAAGATGGAGGAGACTAGGAAGAGGGCAGCTGAATACGAGGAGGCTGTAGCTAGGCTCAGAGGGCTCTCAGCTAGAGCTGAAGACGAGGTTCTGGTTGAGCTGAGAAACATCAGAGGGAAGCTAGACTTCTTCAGGGAGACACTGACGAACCCGAAGACTTGCGCTTTCTTCATGGTGATCATACCTGAGAAGATGGCCATACTGGACACTGAGCGAGCTCTAGAGATGTTCGATAAGCTGGACATAAAGCTCAGTGGAATAGTTGTGAACCAGATCTATCCACCTTCACTCCTCAAGAACCCGAACATAAGTACATTCCTCAGAAACAGAGTTGAGATGCAGCAGAAGTATATGGAGGTGATCTGGGGGAAGTTCGAGAAGTACATCAGAGCTCTTGTCCCTATGTTCGATAGGGAGCCTAAGGGGCTTGAGATGATAGCTAAGGTAGCTGAACACATGTTTGAGAAGCCTTGGGAGGTTGATGTGGCTTGAGTGAGCCTGTCCCGCTAGCTGACTACCTGGCTTCAAAGCCACGCTTGAAGTTCCTCTTCACAGGAGGGAAGGGAGGCGTAGGAAAGACAGTGTGTGCAGCTGGGCTCGCATACCACTTCGCTGAGAGCGGCGAGAAGACTCTCCTCGCCTCACTTAACCCAGTGCACTCCCTCTCCAGCCTGTTTGAGCAGGAGCTCTGGGGTGGTGTTGTAAAGCCGGTGGAAGGCGTCAAGAACCTGTATGCCATAGAGGTCGACATAAAGGACAGGGTTAAGGCATACAAGAAGCAGCTAGCTGAGAGGCTCAGGTGGTTCCTGAAGTGGGCTGACATCCCGGTTAAAGCTGAGCCATTCATCGAGATAGCAGCCACAAACCCAGCCTTCGAGGAGTCAGCTATGTTTGACAACATGATTGACATCATGCTTAAGGAGGGGGAGAACTATGATAAGATAGTCTTTGACTGTGCTGCTGTAGCTAATGCAGTGAGGCTCCTCGGGCTGAGCAAGATATATGACCTCTGGCTTGACAGGATGATAAAGAGCAGAGAAGAAGCACTATCACTCAGAGTCAAGCTGTCCTTTAGGAAGGAGAAGGTCATGGAGGAGATCAGGAAGGACCCCATGATGAGAGACCTCATGGATATGAGAGAGAGGATCAAAGAAGCCAAAAAGGTGTTCAACAACCCTGATAAGACAGCCTTCTTCTTCGTCACGCTACCTCTCGCGCTCCCGATCTCAGTGGTAAAGAGGTTCATCAACATGGTGAAGGGATTTGACATACCAGTTGGCGGCGTGTTCGTGAATGGCGTGCTCTCAAAGGCTCTCGCCATGAGGGAGGGAGCAGAAGACTACCTGGTGAACAAGTATATGGAGCAGGAGGGGTACATGGAGCTGATAAGGAGAGACCTATGGCCTCTGGTCAGGTCTATGATACCACTATATGAGAGTGAGATCATTGGAGTGAAGATGGTAGCTAAGCTAGCTGAAGACATGATGAAGTGGAGGCCTGGAGTAGAGATCTGATGACGCCTCTACAGCTCATCATAGCTATATCAGTAGCCTTTGTGCTCTACTACTTCCTAGGCAAGCTCTGGAATAGGAGGCTTCAGAGGAGGGTATGGAGGCATATAAGAGCTGAGCTGGCTAAGAGATATGAGAGCTTCAGCTTCATGCCGCTTGGCTCAAGCGGCTTCAGGATACTGGCAGCAAAACCTAAGAGTAGAGTGCCTCATAGGCTAGAGCTAGACCTCCTGCTGCTAGACAGAGAGAACCCAGTACACTACCCTATTCAGCTTGCTCTAGGCGAGGTTGACAAGGTCATTATCAAGGCGAACTTGAAGAGCAAGCCTAGGGCTAGGCTGGAGGCAGCTTCAAGGAGCTATAGGCTTGCCTCGAGGCTTGAGGCTAGAGCACCTAGTGAAGGGCTGCTTGAAGCTGGGCAGGGTGTTGTCGCATGGTCTGATAGGAGAGTTGATGGGCTTAGAGTGCTGCTTTCAAGTGGAGCTGCTAAAGCACTCTCAGATGGAAGAGTGCTAGCACTCTCTGTCTCACCCTGGGAGCCTAACCTGATACTTCAGGCCAGAGCATGCGAGAGCGGCGTAAAGGCTGCTCTAGAGGTCGTCGACAGCATCTGGCTAGAGGACTGGAGTAAGTGAGAGGTCAGCCCACTTTACTCCCTTTATGCTCTCTATCCTCCTATACAGCTCCTTTATGGCCTCACTGCTCCCCCTGCATGCTATGATCTCTAGGCAGTCTTCTCCGAGGTGTATGTGGCTTGAGTTCACTACTATGCTGCTATACTCATGTTGAGCTTCAGTCACCTCCTCTTCACACCCTCTCTTCTCATGGCTATATAGCACGATGATCACACCTATCCCCCCCTTAGCTGAGGCTACCCTGCCCTCCTTCATTATCAGAAGCCTCATAGCTGCCCTTATCGCCTCAGACCTGTTAGCAAACCCCACCTCCCTTGACACCCTAGTGAACTCCTCAAGTAGGTTCCTTGGGACACTTACACCGAACCTCACTATCTCCTCCAAGGCCATCCTGGAGCCACATACTTAAGGTAGAATAAAAGCTTAGCTATTGGAGGCATATGCCTTCAGTGTACAGTATAGGGTCTGTGGAGAAGCGTTGAAGGCAGAGTGCACTGTGGGTCTAGCTGCATGCTACTGCTCAGTGAGGAGAGGAGGCTTAGGCTGAGCAAGCTGATGAGCCTACTGCTGAGGCATAGGCCTGAGCTAGGTGGGCTTAAGCTCGACCCATGTGGGTTTGTAGGCGTAGGTGAGCTCGCAGAGGCAGCTAGGAGGCTTGGGCTCAGGTGGGCTAGAGAGGAGCACATCAAAGCTGTAGCTAAGCTAGATCCCAAGGGGAGGTTCGAGCTGAAAGATGGCAGAGTGCGTGCCAGGTATGGGCACTCGATTCCAGTAGAGCTATGCTATGAGAGCAAAGAGGTACCTGACATCCTATACCATGGGACCACACCTGAGGCTGCAGCTAGAATGCTGAGAGAAGGCAGAAGCGACTAGGGTTGTATATGTGACATATGATGGTTTTGTGAGGGTTTATAGGGGGCTGGCCAGCTTAGATAGGCTTGCTCAGGATGTGGTGGGAGGGTAAGCCTGAAAGAGCAGAGCTAAACAAGCAGATAGATGTAGGGCTTCACCCCTCCACCCCGAAAGCCCACCAATGAAAACTGAGGCGAGAAGCTCTCTGCTACAAGTGAAAAAGGAAACGAAAGTAGCAGAGAGCCAGAACGGCTGAAGCCCATGGGGAGAATGATGGTGCACCTGTCAAGCAGCATAGAGGATGCTGCTGCAGTCGGGGAGTGTAGGAGGCCTGTCATCTTAGCTGTGGATGCTAGGAAAGCTCTCGAGGAGGGTGTTGAGATCTATAAGGCTAGCAGCAGAGTTTATGTTGTAAGGCATATACCACCTAAGTTCATCAGGCTACTAAGCTGGTGAAGGCTTATAAGAGAAGCTAGGGAAGAGCTCTTGGTGGTGCGATTGGGCTACAGGTGGAGGTGGAGGGGGGGTAGAGGCAGGCCTATGGAGCCTAGGTTCATCAGCTTCATGCCTAAGCTGATTAGGGTCATCCCAGTCACTACAGGCCCCCCCTCCAGCTCTGAGCCCATTGTGATGGGGCTAGATGAGCTTGAGGCTCTTAGGCTAGTTGACTATGAGGGGCTTACTCAGGAGCAGGCAGCTGAGAGGATGGGTGTCTCAAGAGGGACTGTCTGGAGATGCCTCGACTCAGCTAGGAGGAAGGTTGCCACAATGCTTGTTGAGGGGAGGGAGCTTGTGATAGCTAGCATGCAAGAAGGCTAGCTAAGGCTTCTCTGCCAGGATATAGTACGCCTTGAGGTATGCTGTAGCAGGGCTCCTGGGGTCTATTGGGTGGCATGGTGAGGGGCCTCTCACACGCCCCATGAAGTATGGCTTCAACCCTATCCTCTTGAATGCATCTAAGACTACCTTCCTGAACTGGGGCTGTGAGACGAAGAAGCTGCAGCTGCTTGTGAAGAGCAGACCTGGAGACTTCAGGTGAGATAGAGCTGACCTGTTGACTGCGAAGTATGTCTTTACAGCATCTCCAAGCTGCTCCTGTGTCTGAGCTAAGGCAGGGGGGTCTATGACTATCACATCATATCTGCTCTCATCCCTGGCCAGAAAGTCTCTTACCTTAGCCTGTATGAACCTACAGTGGCCTTCTACGGCATTCAGCTTGGCGTTCTCCCTACAGAGCTCCATTGCTATAGGAGACTCTTCCACGAATGTGACTTCAGCTCCCATTAGGGCAGCATGTATCCCGAATCCTCCACTATAGCTATATAGGTCTAGCACCCTATCTCCATCTCTCACATAGTGCTCCAGCTCGATCCTGTTAGGCCTCTGATCTATGTAGAAGCCTGTCTTCTGGCCTCTGAGCACATCTACTATGAAGACAGCTGCCCCCTCTCTTATGGTAGTCCTGCTCTCTCCACTGCCTAGCAGCCTACCCCTATATGTCGGGAGACCTACCTCTCTCCTGCTTCTGACATCATTCCTCACATAGACCTGGCTCACCCCCAGCACGTCAGCTATGGCCTCAGCTAGCACTGTAAGCTGCCTGTCGAAGCCGCTACAGCTAGACTGGATTACAGCTATATCCTTGTAGTAGTCTACTATGAGGCCTGGCATCTGGTCTGCTTCAGCATGTATCAGCCTGTAGAACTCCCTTAAGCCCATCCTAAGCCTCCTCTCTGCTGCAGCTCTCAGCCTCCTCTTCAGAAAGTGCTCATCGATAGGCTCGTCGACCTCGCTCAGAAGCCTGACACCTATGGCTCCATATGTCTCATAGAACCCCACCCCTAGGAAGCCCTCCTCGACCCCATAGACTCTGACTACGTCGCCTGCCTTCAATCCTGGAGTCGCATCTAAGACCCACTTGTTGTATATGCTTAGAGCACCTCTCTTCACAAGCCTCACGCCCTCCCTGCTCAAGACCACTCTGCCAGAAGGCTCCATCTAAGCTACACCTGCCTAGCTACCCTAGACAATGGGTGGCCTCTGGCCTTAAGCTCAACTTCATGGAGCCACCGAAGGGCGTCCTCACCACCCAGTAGCCTCTGTCGCTGAGGATCTTCTCAAGCTCAACCATGGCCTCTAGAGCTGCCTGAGGTGAGCTCAGCTCAGCAAAGAGGTGGGCAAATGAGTGTAGCACGATGCTCTTCAAGCCTAGCCTCTCACACTGCTTTGAAACCTCATCTGCTGCCCTCTGGCAGGCTGAGCTCAGGTCATCTTCGTCTCTCCTCTCCACGGACACGAGGACAAGTAGAGGGTTCCTTACTTCACCTCTAGCTCTCCTAGAAGATATGCTCTCCACAATCCTCGACCTCCCTTTAGCCTTCACCTCATACCTGAAGTAGGAGCAGTGTACCATCAGCAGCCTCATAGCAAGCTCACGTAAGCTCACTTAATAGCTTAGCAGCAACTTTTTAAGGAGCTCTCGGCTTGGGTCTGTATGCATGTTATCCAGGAAATTGCTGAAGCAGTCTCTAGAGGAAGATATGTCCTCCTCATTAAGGGAGATGCTGGCACGGGAAAGACTACACTTGCTCTCCAGATTCTGTCTGATGTCTTTAAAGGTGAGGGAGTTTACGTCTCGACTAGAGTTTATCCAGATGAGCTCTATGCTCAGTTTCCATGGTTGAGGGGGAAGCTTGACCCATCTAATGTGATAGATGCCACTGAGGCTGTTGTGCCTCCAGCTAGAGAGCTTGACTTCATGAGGCTGAGGCTGTCTCAGGATCTCCCAGGGTTCGCTGAGGGAGTGTATATAGCCTGCAGAGAAGCTAAGGCTAGGGTCGTCGTGATTGATAGCGTCAACGCCATAGCAGAGCTAGCTGGAGGAGAGGAGGCTCTACGTAGGCTAGTGGAGCTCTCTAAGGCAATGGAGGTAAGCTTCGTCATGACCTTAGAGGGCAGTGGAGCTAGTAAGCTAGACTACCTGGCAGATGGTGTAGTTACACTTCATCAAGAGTGCTATGAGGGGAAGTGCCTGAGGACACTTGTAGTTGAGAAGAGTAGGATGGTTGAGAGGAGGAGGCCATCCTACATCTTCACACTGAAGGGCTCAAGGCTTAGGTGCATAAGACCCGCCAGCTTGCTTAGAATGAAGCCTGATGTGAGGAGTGATCCTAGAGAGGAGAGTGGGGAGTTCTTTACTACTGGCTTCAAGCTACTAGATGATGCTCTCGGAGGAGGATTCCCTAGAGGAAGCTATAATGTAATTGAGGTGTCAGCTGACACCTCTGTTTCTGCATCCATGGTTCTTCTCATCCCATTGATGAGGACGTTTATAGAGAGGAATAGGGGGGTGCTCGTGGTCTTGCCGGCTGGCATGAGCTCTAAGAGGTTCAAGGAGGATCTTATAGATGTGTTTGGTGAGGAGAAGGTTGAGAAGCTGGTTAGGATATTAGACTTCAATGTTAAGGAGTCAAGTGACCCCTGCATCATACCTAGGAAGCTAGATGACAAGAGGGAGTCTTTCTCAGCCTTTGAAAGAGAGTTTGAGGAGCTTTCTAGGAGGCATGGCCCCCTCTTAGACATCACAACCTTCGATATATATGAGCAGTACTTCGGTAGAGAGATGAGCATATATAACATGAGCAAAGGGGTTACAGCATACAGGGAGGGAGGGCACCTCGGGATTGGAGTTATACACCCGGAGCTCAAGACTGTTACGGAGCAGAGGAACATGTCTGATGTCTACTTGAGGCTTGAGTATAGGGAGGGTTTTCTACTGCTGCATGGAGTTAGACCTTGGACTCCGCTTTTCGCCATTGAGTTAGAGCGTGAGAGAGAGGCTTCTAGGGTTAAGCTGGTTGAAGTCGTCTAGCTCTCTTTAGCTGTAGGGCTGCTAGAGCTGGTAGTGAAGCTAGAGCTAGGGCTAAGCTATATGTGAATGCTATCTTAGCTCCATAGTGGTCCCATATGAAGCCGAATATGGTGTTTGCTGCAAAGCTAGCTAGCCCAATCACCAGATAGAGTATGCCATATGCTGTCGCCTTGAGCTCATGTGGTGACAGCTCTGCTATAGCTGCCCTGTGAGCTGTCTCAGCCATTCCAGCATATGCTCCATATATGGCTGCGGAAGCTAGCATAGCTGAGATAGACATGCCAGCGTAGCCTGCTATAGCTGATGCTATAGCAAATGTCATATAGCTTGCTGCTAGCATCCTTATGGCGCCAGCTTTATCTGATAGGATGCCTGCTGGCATAGCTGAGGCTACGTGAGCTATGTTTATGAGCGCATAGACTAGGGGGACAGCTACAGCACTGACACCAGCCTCCCTAGACTTGAGAAGCATGAAGGAGAAGCTGTATGCTCCGAGAGAGTAGAGTGTGACTGCTGTGAGGAGGAGCTTGAAGTCTCCTGACAGAGCTTTCGACAAGCCTTCTATCGGCTTAGATACCTCTCCACTCGGCTTGACCTCAGAGACCATGAGTGTGAGCACCATGAGAGCTGCTAGCCCTGGGATTAGAGATAGTAGGAACACCTTCCTGAACCCTAGGAAGGGGAGGAGTAAGGCTGCTAGCCCTGGGCCAACGACAGCTCCCACCTGGTCTAGAGTTCTATGTAAGCCGAATGCCCTCCCATACTCTCCCTCTGAGACAGAGTCTGCTATCAGGGCGTCTCTCGCAGAGGTCCTAACACCCTTCCCAACCCTATCTACAACTCTTATCGAAAAGGCATGAATCCATGTCTTAGCGAAGGCGAATGTAGGCTTAGCTAGATTTGATATGGTGTATCCTAAGAGGACTATAGGCTTCCTAGCTCTCAGGACATCTGATATGACACCTGAGAATACCCTAAGAATGTAGCTGATGCAGTCAGCTACACCATCAATGAGCCCTAGTATGGCTCTGGAGGCCTTTAGCTCCTCTACTATGAAAACGGGGAGCAGGCCTAAGACCATCTCAGTTGAGACATCTGTGAAGAAGCTGACAGCACCTAGCGCCACCACATTCCTGAAGCCCTTCCTCGAGGGGTGCTTCTGGCTAGCTTGTAGGTTAAGGCTAGAGCTCATGGGAGAGGCTAGCAGAGCTCTTTTATTAAGCTACCTGCCCATATGCTGGAGGCAAAAGATCTTGACTGCTGTCTACAGGAGCTATCTGCATTAAACAGAGCTTTCTCTTCTGGCTGGAGGTGAGCTGCATGCCCTGAAGCCGAAGCCAGCTTAGGCTGCCCTGTCTTGGAGCTGTCTTCACTGAGTAGAAATTTAAGTTGTAGCTCTGCCTATGAGAGCTGGTGGAGCCTGTGATCTATGAGATGCTCCCTATAGGCCTCCTAATGAGGGAAGAGAGTGTAGCCTGCTTCTTAGGGTGACGAGAGGATGCCCTTGGAACAGGTGTGCTTTCTGCGGGATGTATAAGAGAGTCAGGTTTCAGGTTAGGGGTGTTGAAGAGGTTAAGGAGGACATATTGAAAGCTAGGGAGTGGTATATGGCAGTTTACGGTAGGCCTCCTAGGACAGCCTTTATAGGAGACTCAGATACCCTGATAATCAGGTCATCAGACTTCGCTGAGGTTCTTAGGTTCCTGAGGAAGATAGTGCCTACGGTAGCTAGGGTTACAAGCTATGCTAGAGCCAAGACAATCTATAGGAAGAGGCTGGAGCACCTGGTTGAGCTGAGGGAGGCTGAGCTCAGTAGGCTTCACATGGGGCTGGAGAGTGGGAGCAGGGAGGTCCTAGCTAGGGTGAGTAAGGGAGCAACACCGCAGGAGATGATTGAGGCAGCTGCTAAAGCTAAGGAAGCTGGGTTCGAGGTCTCAGAGTATGTTATGATAGGTCTTGGAGGCAGAGAGCTCAGTGGGGAGCATGTGGAGGAGACTGCTAGGGTACTCGATGAGATAAATCCCCAGTTCATGAGGTTTAGGACGCTAGCCTCTCTTCCTGGGACACAGGTTTATGAGTGGTACATGAATGGTGAGTTCCAGCTACTGACTCCACATGAAGCGCTTAGAGAGGCTCTTGGGATCGTGGAGAGGCTTAAAGTGGATAGTGTAGTCTGCTTTGACCACGTGTCGACCCCTATCCAGTGCAGGATGCTAAGCTCCCAGAGGAGGGGAGCAGGCTGATACAGGACCTTAAGCTAGCACTGATACCTGATAGGAGACAGCTCACAGATGTAAGAGACCTCATGTACAGAAGATACCTGTGACAGGCTATGGTGCTCAGTCATGTTAGAGCAGCTTCTCACCTGCTCTATAGCCTGCGGATACAGCTCCATTCCTTTGGCAAGCGCAGTTTTTCCTGGCTTCTATAGCCTCTTGGGCACCTTGGCTAGCTCTAGGTCAGCTGGTGGCTTGCTTGCTGAGCTGCTCTAGCAGCTCTTTTGCTCTATGGAACTTTATGTCCCTCTCCTTGACCATTATCTCAGCTATCTTGTCTACTAGCTCTCCTCTGGCTCCAGCCATCATGGCTAGGCTCCGAGCATGTAGCTCCATGTGGCCTCTCTGGATGCCTTCTGTCGCTAGAGCTCTTAGTGCTGCGAAGTTCTGGGCTAGGCCGACTGAAGCTAGGACTTCAGATAGCTCTCTAGCAGACTTCACTCCGAGAATCTTTAAGGCTACTTCCGCTAGAGGATGTACACGTGTCGCTCCTCCCACTATGCCTGCTGCAATTGGGAGCTCTATTGTCCCAACTAGGTTTCCTCTATCGTTTACTTCATATGTTGTGAGTGGCTTATAGCGTCCTCCTAGGGCTGCATATGCGTGTGCTCCTGCCTCAACTGCTCTAGTGTCGTTTCCAGTCGCCCTTACCACAGCTGATATCCCGTTCATTATGCCTTTGTTGTGTGTTGTAGCCCTGTATGGGTCTGATGCTGCGAAAGCCCATGCGAGAACTATGCCTTCGACAACCTCCTCTCCTCCTATGACTTCTTTGCTCCACTCTGCTGTGGCGAAGGCCATTCTCTCAGTTGCTAGGTTCGATATTATCCTGAGGTAGACTCTGCCTGAGCCAGCTGCCTTCTCGATGAGCGGTGCTACAGCTTCAGCCATCGTGTTCACAGCGTTAGCTCCCATGGCATCCACGACGTTCACTAGGAGCTCTACTATGAGCATGGGGCCTGCTGGTGTGAGCAGGGGCTTTGCTCTGATGTCTACTGCTCCACCGCCAAGCTTGACCAGCATAGGATCCTGCTCATTTGCCTTCTCAAGTATCTCCTGCTTTGCCTCAAGGACTCTCAGCCTAGCTGCATATGGGTCCTTGACCTTAGCTAGCTGTATCTGGCCTATCATGACTGGAGGCGTGCTCCATGCCTTGAACCCTCCTGTTGGCCTAGCTAGCTTAGCTGCATGGCTTGCTGCAGCTACTACTGAAGGCTCTTCTATGCACATTGGTATCAGGTAGTCTCTGCCGTTTATCAGGAAGTTCACTGCTATCCCGAGTGGGAAAGCCATTATGCCTATCACGTTCTCTATCATCCTATCTGCTACATCTAGGGGGAGGCCTCCTGAGAGCAGGAGCTTCCTCTCTTCTTCTGTAAGCTCAGTGAGCTCAGCTACCTTCTTAAGCCTCTCCTCTGGGCTGAGCTTATAGAAGCCAGGTATCCTAGAGGAGCCTTTCATGTACTACTTTTGCCTATGCTGCTAAAAGGTTTACTCTCGGTATTCATCTGATGTGACTCTGCCATCTCTGATATGGATTATCCTCCTAGTCATGTCTGCTACCTCCATGTTATGTGTTACTATGAGGAATGTCACATGCTGCTCTCTGTTTAGCTTCTGCATCAGCTCCACTACACTCCTCCCAGTTTTCGAGTCTAGGTTGCCTGTCGGCTCATCTGCTAGGACTATTGTAGGGTTGTTTGCTAGAGCTCTAGCTATAGCAACTCTCTGCCTCTCTCCACCACTCATCTGGTCTGGCTTATGCCTTGCTCTATGCCCTAAGCCTACTAGCCTGAGCAGCATTAGAGCTCTCCTCCTCCTCTCCTCTCTACTATACTTGCCAGCTAGGGACATCGGGAGCATCACGTTCTCTAGGGCATTGAGTGTAGGTATCAGGTTGAAGAACTGGAATACGAATCCTATCTTCGTCCTCCTGAGGACAGTTAGCTCATCTTCGCTCAGATATATGGTGTCTACACCGTCAACGTATATGTGGCCTGTGGTAGGCCTATCTAAGCCTCCTATCAGATTCATCATGGTGGTCTTACCTGAGCCGCTTGGCCCTACTATAGAGGTGAACTCGCCTCTTGTGAAGGATATGTTGACGTCTCTGAGTCCCACTACGTATACTCTGCCCATCTTGTAGACCTTTGAGACTTTAACGAGCTTTACTGCCTCTCTGCTAGCCATATCTCATAGCCTCTACTGGTGAGAGCTGAGCAGCTCTCCATGATGGGTATATGCCTGCTGCAGCTGATATGGCGATAGAGGAGGCGAAGCCTAGAGCTATGGCGTAGGGAGCTATCCATATCTTGAATGTGAATCCCATCTTGAAGAGTACCCTGTTACCTGCTAAAACCATTATAGCTGAGAGAGCTGAGCCAGCTAGCCCACCGAGCATGCCTAGGAGGAGGCTTTCAGCTAGGAACATGAACATTACCTGTCTTGTCGTAGCCCCTATAGCCTTAAGCATGCCTATCTCCCTCGTCCTCTCTAGGACGCTGGTCATTATGGTGTTCATCACGCCTATCCCGCCTATAAACAGGGAGATGCTGCCTAGTGTCAGCAGGACTGCCTCTATGGTTCCCATTATGTCCTCAGCATTCTTGAGGATGCTCTCCTTCTCTAGGATCCTGTATCCTCTCAGAGCTCTTTCGAGCTTCCTAGCTGCTATGTCGGCTTTAGATGGGTCCTTGACCTGTACTAGTATCATTGTCGCCTTCCCCCTCTCATTGAATGCCTCCTGGAGCGTCTTAAGCGGGATGTATATCGCCTGGTCCTGCTCAAGGAATCCTGTAGGCTCTAGTATAGCTACCACCTTTAGCCTCATGGTCAAGCCTTCCTTGAGCCCCTCTACAACTATGACGTCTCCTGCCTTAGCGTCAAGCTGGTCTGCTATCAAGTTGCCTAGGGCACATATGGGTCTACCCTCGTCAGCTGGAACCCAGCCTCTCCCCTCACTCACTCTTACGTAGCCGAATGAGCTAGCTCCATCTACTGGTACCCCGATGAGGAGCACTGGGAGGGTTCCTAGCTCCTCGATTACCCCATTCTCATAGAGTAGAGGGATAGCATCATCTACCTCTCTTATGCTCTTCACCGTGTTGACTAGCTCTGTGTCTAGAGTTCCTCCTGAAGCTGACATAAGGGTCTCTCCCTCTGGGAGGATGAAGAAGCCTGCTCCAACCAGCTCGTTGAGCTCCTTCTGTATGGTCTCTCTGAGGCTGTAGCCTACAGATAGGAGGAGGGCTATCGTAGCTACACCCATGGCTACACCTAGTACTGTGAGGAAGCTGCGGATTTTCCTGTGCTCTATCTCCCTAGCTGGAATCACTAGCAGCTCTAGCACTTCCATCACCTAAGGCAGCTAGAGCCTCAGGCTCCTCTGGCTCATAGTGTGGAGCTATCCTCCTGCTGATCACCCTCCCTCTGATGAGAAGCAGTATCACAGCTGCAGCTATGGCTGTGGCTGCAATGGTGAGCAGCCTGATGCTGCTCTTGCTCTCAGCTTTAGATTCAGCTGGGGGGATAGCTATGCTCCTGTGGACCATGTTCTGGAGCTCTCTTCCCTGCGTGTCTGTATAGAGGACCTTCACGTCAACTTCTACTGTACTTGCATTTGGGACCTCGACTGTAAGCAGGAAGTCCTCTGATTCACCTGGCTCAAGCCTCCCTATGTAGTAGGTGTATGCTCTCCCATTGCAGTAGACCTCGAGTGCTACACCTTGAGCTTTGCCTTGGCCTATATTGGCGACTGTGCCTGTGAGCTCTGCTCTACTCTCTGAGAGCCTGTTTAAGCTGATGGCATATACCTTCAGGAGTGGCTCCTCGATGACCTTGACTCCAACTGTTATCTGAGACTCATATGTGTTGCCTAGTGGATCCTTGTACTCTAGCTTAAGCTGAGCTGGGTATACTCCCTCCTCTAGAGCTAGATCTGCTATGAGCCTCATTGCAAGCGAAGCAAGCTCGCCTGGCTGCACCTCATAGATGAACACGGAAGGGGGGCCTGATGGCAGGAAGAACATCTGAGGCTGCTGGGAAGCCTGAGGCTGGGCTCCAGTGAGCAGTGACGTCACGTCTACTTCAGCTTGCTGCGTAGGCTCCTCAGCGTATTCGAGCTTAACCTCTAGAGCTGGGGCATCACCTAGGTTCTCGAGTGTGATCTTGAGCTCAAACTCTCCTCCAGGGCTAACGGGGTTAGGCTCCACCTTTATAGAGGAGATGCTGAGGACTGGCTTCTGAGGCTCCTGCTCTTCAGGCTGCTTTACAGGCTTCAGGACTGTGATGCCAGCTACATATGTTTCGGTGACTACGCTGCTTGAGGTATAGCTCACCTTCAGGTATAGTGGGTAGGTTCCCTCTTTGGCGTCTAGCGAGACCATGAACCTGAACGCTAGGGTAGCTGACTTGCCTGCTGGAAGCTCTCTGATAAAGTAGCTTACGTGTCCTTTGAGAGCTATTGGGGAGGGGGAGGGCAAGTATATGGGCTCCTCGACTAGAGGGAGCTCTTCTCTCCTGAGGGATGTGAGTGGGGAGGCTGAGACGCTGATGGAGTATATGGGCTTATCACCTGGGTTTGTGAGCTGTATGAGCATGACACCCTCCTCACCTGGCCTCACGCTAGCCTGGCTTATTGATATGATGAGCCTACCTGCCTCCACGCCTACCTTAAGCTCTAGAGTGAATTCCTCTGCTCTGGCGCCTCCTGAAGGCGTCTGGTAGCTTACTGAGAGGACTGCTGTATAGCTTCCAGCCTCAGCCTCGCTGCTGACACTGAGGTTGTAGAAGAGGCTTATGAGCATGCCAGGCTGAGCTACCCCACTGAAGGCTGCATACCCTACTTTGCCCATTGGAGTCGTGAAAGGCGTGCCTGAGAGGTCTAGCCTACCAACGACCCTCATCAGAGCCTCTGACCCAACATTCTGTAGGATGACAAGCAGAGGTATATCATCCATGCCAGGATAGATAGGTGACCCCTCGTTGGCAACATAGGATTTCAGAGCTAGGTTTGGGAGAGAAGCTGAGCTTGAGGTAGGTAGCATCAAGGCTATCGATAGCAGGGTAAGCAGCTTCAGCTTGGCTCTGTCAGCTTTCACCTCTCATCCCTCTCTCGATCACCTTCTCAAACTCCAGGAGGCTAGGTGATTCTATGAAGGCCTTCACAACCCTCCAGGCTGATGAGTAGAGCAGCTTGACCTCTCTTATCTTGGAGGCTAGCTGTAGGTCTTCTCTGCCTGAGAGGCCTGCTTCAACCTGGCTTATGGCAGCCAGCATCCGCTCAATGCTCCTGAGGAGCATCAGCTTGAATATGTTCTTGAGCACGTCTATGACAGGCTTGTTTACCCTGAATTTGAAGCTCTTCCTTCCAACTCTACCTGAGCTCTCACTTCTCGTCCTTCTGACCAACCCTATCCTCTCGAGGGCTGTGAGGGAGCTCCAGGCTGTTGAGAGGGAGCAGCCTGCTAGCCTGCTCAGCTCCCTTGCCTCAAGAGGCTTGCTTGAGAAGAGGAGTATCCCATATATGACACCAGCCTGATATGTTAGCCCCCATCCCCTGAATACCTCTCCATATGCATCGAGTATAGGCTTGACTAGCTTTAGTGCTTCTCTGTCCTCCATCCTATACCACTAGTAGTTATGGTATCAACTGTATTTTTAATTTTTTCAGTAAATTCTAAATAAAAGAGAGCTCTCATTTCTCTCCTCTCTTCCTCCTATGCTCAGGATTAGTGGCCCTGAAGCTGTGGCAGCCTATCTCTCTGATATCTCCCAGATGCACCATGCTCCAGCAGGCTTCTCAGGAGGGCAGCCTAAGCACTTCACTTCAGTAGGCCTCTTGAGGCACTCTACTAGCGCCCTGAAGTAGGCTTCTCCAACAGGCTTGCATGGGAAGGGCTTGAGGCCTCTACGTATCCTGGCTTCCTGAGGCCTGCAGTAGGTCACTTTAAGCAGTAGCTTGCTTCCACTGACCTCTATCACATAGTCGTTTAGCGTGAGCCACGGGAGGTAGGGAGCTACGTCAGCTAGGCTCGTAATGCTCATGCTCTCGACCTCGACTCCTATTGCTTCAGCTACCCTCTCGAGCTCTCTGCTGGCATATTCCCTCCAGACCTCAGCGTCTAAGCTTGTTGCCTCCTCCAGCCCAAGCTTCCTCTCAGCAGCAAGAAACCAGAGGCCATCTAGTGTGATCAGACACTTGGAGTAAGCTTTTAGAAGCCTTTCTAGCCTCATTGCTCTAGGTATATTGCAGGCTTCATCGGGAGTGCTCGCTTCGCCCTGTCAGCTGGATCATATCTCTGTGGGTCATCTGCGCTATAAAGCTTGACCTCAGCTCCAAGCTCTGCCTCAAGGTAGCTTTTAGCTTGCTTCAGGTAGCTTAGCTCGCTTCCCATGGCTAGAATGGACTCTATGAGCTCCCTTGGAGCAGCTTTCAGATCCTCACAGGCCCTCTTAGCTAGCTCAGCTGCCTCTCTTCCTCTAGCCTCCATCTCAGGGCTTGCCATAGTCAGCCTAGTCAGCTTCCTAGGGTCAAGGCTGCCTTCTAGTGCTAGCTTAGCTGCAGCCTTGTATACATCCCACTTCCAGGCTGGCGCAGCATATATGTGGACTACTCTAGGCTTCAGCTTCGTTGCCTTAACTATGCTCTCCACATCCTCTAGCACTAGGTCTATCAGCATCTCTCCTGCCTCAGCCTCCTTGTCTTCAGGCAGCTCATCTGGAGTAGGCCACTTAGCTACTGAGATGAAGCCTTCTCCACCCAGCTTGCTCCAGAGCTCTTCTGCTGTATGAGGGACTACTGGAGCAAGGAGCCTAGCCCACACCCTAGCTATCTTCATAGCAGTGCTCCTAGCTGGGCTGCTGCCCATCTTCCTCCTCAGATACCTGCCTATGTCTCTTGGTATCATGTACATGGCTACCTGGATGGCGTTTCTGAGCTCGACTTCATCCATGGCTTCTGTAGCCTGCTTAACCCTCTTCCTCATGACTGACTGGATCCACTTGTCTAGGATGTCCTCTTCCTTCTCCTCTGAGGACTCTACTAGCTTCAGAGCCATGCTGTAGCATCCCTGGATGGCCTTGAACACGGATGCAGCGAGCTTCTCATTGAACTCTGCGTCAGCTAGCAGACCTGCTGTACTCAGGACTGTAGCTCTTATGGTGTCAGCACCATACTGCCTTATAGCCTGCCTTAGTGGCACTATGTTCCCCAGCGACTTCGACATGGCTCTCCCCTCTCTTAGGACGCTTCCATTGACCACTATCTGCCTGGGCCATAGGCTCCTTGGGAATATCGCTACATGGTTGAATATGAAGTATGTCAGGTGGTTCCATACGAGGTCTCTGCCAGAGTGCCTGCTGTCAAGTGGATAGTAGTACTGGAACTCTCTTCTGACCTCCTTTAAGGTCTCTTCTGGGATCTCGTTTTCTGCAGCAACCTCAGCAGGGTCTCCTTCTCCTAGGAAGACGTAGCTGAAGAAGCTGTCCTTGACCTTCTCAGGGTCTATCAGCTTGCTGTTGACGTACTTCGCTATAATGTAGTATGCCATGTATATCACTGAGTCTGATAGGCTCTCTATGATCCAGCTTGGGTCCCATGGGAGTGGGGTGCCGAGACCATACTTTCTGGCGCATGCCTTCTGTTTAACCCACTCTATTGCATCCCTGAACTCCTGTCTGAGCTTCTCTGGGACTATCCTCATGTTCTCGAGGCACTCTCTGGAAAGCTTCTTCCACTCTGGCTTACTGTAGTCTATGAACCACTGGTCTCTGAGCATCTTTACTACACACTTTGCTCCACACCTACAGTAGACAGGGCTGTTTATCACCTCATACATTGTGTCAGCTTTGCCCTCTGCTATCAGGTCTTCCTTGACCTTCTGCTTGGCTTCTGATACAGGTATCCCAGCATAGGGTGTGTTGTCGAGCATTACACCCTTCCTGAACTCTGTGCTGTATATCTCCTTCGTGGCATCTTCAAGCTTGTCCTCATCTCTCTGGCTCGTTATGCCAAGCCTCTCCACTGCATCCCTAGCTGGAACCTCGCTATAGCCTTCTAGCTTGATTATTGGAATCGGCTTTAGCCTTTCTATGAGCTCTCTGCCGACCCCGTATTTCTCAGCATAGCTTGGGTCTCTCTTTAGGT
Source organism: Thermoproteota archaeon (assembly GCA_037917675.1). GTDB lineage: Archaea > Korarchaeota > Korarchaeia > B14-G2 > B14-G2 > B14-G2. The sequence goes on along the minus strand of JAVCBW010000008.1, from coordinate 13,053 downwards.
CTATGAGAGCAGCGTAGTCGTATGGAGCGTGAGCTGGCACAGACATGACCACTCCAGTACAGCTTTCTGGGTCTACAAATGAGGCTGGGAGCACTGGGACCTCTAGGCCTGTCGCTGGGTTAACTGCCTTCCTACCTAGTATGCTCCTTATGTCGAATGGCCTTACATGCCCTACTGACTTCTCTAGGAGCTTTAGCTTCTCAGCTGCCTGCCTGCTGACAATCCATGTCTCACCATCGACTTCAGCCTCCACATAGCTTGCTTCAGGGTTGACCCATATGTTGGTCACGCCATATACTGTCTCAGGCCTCAGGGTCCCGGTTGGAAGCACCTTGCCATCTATCCTGAACTTTATGAGGGTGAACTCCTCTATCTCAGGCTCTACATCCCCTAGTGTGTCATGCTGGCCTAGAGGGCTCTCACAGCTTGGGCACCAGCCTACTGGGTGGCTTCCCTTGGTTAGGTAGCCTTTCTCACTCAGCTTCTTGAACTGCCAGTGGATGAACTTCTTGTACATTGGGTCTATTGTAGTGAACTCTCTCCTCCAGTCTATAGAGAAGCCCATCTCCTTCATGCCTTGCTTTATCTCCTCATGGAAGTACCTAGCTATCTTCAGTGGGCTAGTCAGCTGCCTGAGGTCTTCTTCTGGCACCTTGTATAGGTCTGTTAGAGCCTTGACCATCTCAGGGTCTCCTGCAGCTATCCTCTTAGCCATAGCTAGTATTGGTGTCCCAGTGTAGTGGAAGCCCATTGGAAAAAGCACGTTGTATCCTCTCATCCTCAGGTATCTTGCATAGGCGTCTGTCAGCGAGTATGTTCTAGCATGACCTATGTGCTGTGGGCTGTTTGGGTATGGGTAGGCTACTGTGATGAAGAACTTCGGCCTGCTTGGGTCTGGTTCAGATTCAAAGAGCTTGGCTTCAGACCAGCGGCGCTGCCACTTCTCCTCGATCTCACGCCAGCTGGCTCTCATGGAGAATAGAGATCACCTAGCTGATGGCTTAGGCTGCAGTTAAAAAAAGTTGCGGTAAAAAGATGCTTTAGCTGCAGTTAAAAAAGCATCTTTTTTAACTTTAAGTTGCAGTTAAAAAAAGATGCTTTAGCTAGGCCTAGAGCTTCATGGTGTATATGAGGTGCCCTGACTTCAGTATCCTGTAGCGTGCTTCAGCTAAGCCGAGTAGAGCCTCTCCCTCGGGGGTGAGGCCAGCTACCCCAGCGCAGCCTAGCCTGTAGGCTTCATGCCTCAGGTGCGCCCCAAGGTGGGCTGCAGCACTTCTCGTCGCGTAGAGTAGGTCTATGACAAGCTGGGCTCTCCTGTAGAATGTGAGAGGCTGGTATAGCAGCACCCCGTCCTCAGCTGAGGCTGCGAAGCCCTCCTCACAGTACTCTCTAGCCCTCTCCTCTGTCAGTGGGAGCCACTCGTAGAAGCTGAACAGCATCGGGCTTCCTGTGAACCTCCTTGAGACGCTGACGGCCCTCTCAGCTTCATCTGGCTGGATAGGCTGCACTCTAGGCTCCAGCCTGGGTTTCTTCGGTGAAGCTTTCACCTCTCTGTATGATGCTGCTAGCTTGAAGCCGAGCTTTTCAGCCAGGCTGGCTGCAGGCCTGTTCTTGATCTCTGTACATAGCTTTGCGTATGCTGCTCCAGCTTCCCTGGCGTACTCTAAGCAGGCTAACGCGAGACCCGTTGCAACCCCTCTCCTCCTGTATACTGGGTGTACTCTGGCAGCGCACAGGAAGGCTTCACTATCTTCTTCCCTCAGCTTCACTGCCATGATCCCTATGGGCTTCCCTCCCTCCTCTGCTATCAGGAGCTTGATGCTTGGGTCTCTCAGCCACCTCCTCCAGACATCCATCACGTAGTCTCCCCAGCTCCATGTGCTATACGTGAATTCAGCTACCTCCCTGCGGTCACTTGGCTTAGCTTCTCTGATCCTCAGGGTAGATCTCCTCAGCCTCTATGTCTCTATCTACCACAGTTCCTGAGAGGACTGTTGCTCTGCTACCAACCTTCACTCCAGGATAGAATGTGACATTCGCTCCAATCCTAGAGCCATCTCCTATGAAGGCTCCAAGCTTCCTCATGCCTGAGTCAGTGAGCTTGCCTCCGACCTTGACTTTGACTGGCTTACCTGTTGGGCTCATGTTCATCGTGACTGTTCCAGGCCTTATCTGAGCTCCCTCTCCTATGACGCTATCTCCTATATACGAGTTGCCTCCTATCTCGCAGGAGTCTAGTAGCACGGAGTTCTTTATCTCTGTTGAGAAGCCTACTATGGCTTTCCTCCCTATGTATGCTGAGTCTCTTATGAGCGTATTGTTACCGATGTAGGCTTCCTCATCTATGTAGCATGGCCCTCTTATTACTGCCCCGCTCTCTACTACAGCTCCCTTCTCGACTACTAGTGGGCCGCTTACCCTGACTCCTCTCTCTACTAGCGCCTCAGCTGATATCTCTATTTTCGATAGCTTCGATAGCATCAGCTGGTTTGCTTCAATGATGTTCCATGGCCTCCCTAGGTCTACCCATGCTCTCTCCCATATTGCTGCATAGACTTCTCTCCCAGCTTCCAGCTCAGCTCTGAAGGCTGAGGCTAGGCTGAGGCCCTCCTCTAGCCTGTCTAGTAGGCTCCTACCCACTACGTAGACTCCTGCTGCCACGTAGTTCCCGTAGCCCAGCTCCACCTCAGGCTTCTCGACTATGTCAACTACTCTACCTCCCTCCTCAAGCTTCACTACGCCGAAGTCGCTCAGTACAGTGCTCAAGGTCACGCAAAGAGTGTGGTCTGCACCCCAGTTCTGGTGGGCGCTGAGTGTCCTAGAGTATATCTCTGGGTCAGCTACTATGTCTCCATAGACTAGGAGGAACTGCTCCTCCTGCTCGATGTGCTGTTTTGCTGAGAGTATTGCAGCCTCTACTCCCAGATCTGGATTGCAGCTTGCATAGCTTACCTTGACTCTATGCTTCTCTCCGCTAGCGAAGTGCTCTCTGACCTGGCTGCCTAGATAGCCTGTCACCATGACGAGGTCTACTATGCCAGCTTTCTTCAGCCCCTCGACTATCCACTCGAGGAGAGGCCTCCCTAGGATTGGGAACATGGACTTCTGCCTTGTTTGAGTGAATGGCTCCAGCTCCCTCCCATATCCTCCAGCTAGAATACATGCCTTCAAGCTACCACCTACTCTACAGTCACGCTCTTAGCTAGGTTCCTTGGCTTATCTGGGTCATATCCCCTTGTTATGGCAGTGTAGTATGCTAGGAGCTGAAGTGGCAGTACGTAGAGTATCGGTGAGAAGAGAGGAGAGTATCCTGGTGGAATCTGGAACACCCATCCTGGCTGGGTGTACTCTGCAATCTTGTCTCCTTCCTCGCATACTATGATCGGCTTAGCTCCCCTAGCTGACATCTCCTCTATGTTCCCAGCTATCTTAGCTCTCGTCTCGTCTCCTGGGGCTATGAAGACTACTGGGAAGCCTACCTCTACTAGGGCTATAGGGCCATGCTTAGACTCCCCTGCAGGATAGCCTTCAGCATGCACGTATGCTATCTCCTTCATCTTCAGGGCTCCCTCTAGGGCTGTAGGCAGGCCTATCCCCCTGCCTAGGTAGAAGCAGCTGTGCCTTCTAGCGAAGTACTCTGCCAGAACCTTAGCCTTAATCTCAGATCTCCTTATAACCTCTCCTGCAGCCTTCCATATCACTCTGAGCTGCTTTTCTAGCTCCAGGGCTTCAGTGTAGCCTACTGCTCCAGATAGCTCAGCTGCCTTGACGGAGATCAAGCTGAGCGTGTGGACTTGTGCTGTGAAGGTCTTTGTAGCAGCGACACCGATCTCTGGGCCTGCAAACATGACCACTGTGTAGTCTGCCTCCCTGTGTATGGTTGAGCCGAACACGTTTACTATTGAGAGTACCTTAGCCCCCATCTTCTTAGCGTACCTCATGGCTTTCAGCGTATCCATCGTCTCACCGCTCTGAGATACTGCTATGACAGCTGTCTCAGCATCTATGTGGGGCTTCATGAACTGTACCTCTGAGGATACCATGGCTGATATAGGCTTTCTAAGATATGTTAGGAGCTGGATTGCTCCAGCTAGGCAAGCGTGGTATGATGTGCCAGCTGCAATCAGCAGCACGCTGTCTGCATCAACTATCTGCTTGGCTACCTTCTCGATCTGCTCTCTGCTTATCCTGGAGTTCTCTCTGAGTGATGTCGGCTGCTCATGTATCTCCTTGAGCATGAAGTGTGGGTAGCCTCCCTTCTGAGCTGCCTCAGCTGACCATGTGACCTTCATTGGAGCTCTCTTTACTGGAGCCTTCAGCCTGAGGTTCTCTATCCAGAGCTCTCCTACCCCGATGTAGCCTATGTCATAGTTTCTCAATGTTACTATGTCACGAGTGTAGCCTAGGATTGCAGGTATGTCTGAGCAGATGTAGCATGCTTTCTTAGCTAGCCCTAGGACTAGGGGGCTGTCTTTCCTAGCGAAGTAGATTCTCTTGGGGTCTTTCGTGGACATCATGACCAGGGCATAGGAGCCCTCTAGCCTCGATACAGCCTGCTTAAAGGCCTCATAGAGCTCTAATCCCCTCTTTAAGCCCTCCTCGATGAGGTGTGGGATGACCTCGCTGTCTGTCTCAGACCTGAAGGTGTGTCCTCTAGCTTTCAGCTCACTCTTCAGCTCAGAGTAGTTCTCTATTATCCCGTTGTGAGCTACAGCTATGGCCCCAGTACAGTCTAGGTGGGGGTGGGCGTTCTCCTGGCTTGGCCTCCCATGTGTAGCCCACCTAGTGTGGCCTATCCCTATGCTCCCCTTGAGCTCCTGGAAGCTCAGCTTCCTGTCTACCTCCTCTAGCTTGCCAGCATCCTTCCTCACTATGATCTTGCCATCTGAATAGACGGCTACCCCAACTGAGTCATAGCCCCTGTACTCGAGGGACTTCAGAGCCTCTCTGAGGACTATAGCCACCCTGCTGCCTCCCTGGAGTATGCAGCCTACTATGCCACACAAAGCCTGCCCCAGTAGGCTGCTCTACTCTAGCTTAAAATCTTGCTTGCTGAAACTGTTGAAAGCGATGTAAGCTCTCTTATCAGCTTGAGCTTAGCCTCCTCGCCTAGAGCTCTCAGGTAGTAGGCTACCTCGCTTGCCCTCCTGTACCCTCTCCTCTCAGCAGCCTTCTTTATGAGCTTCTCTGACAGGCTTCCATACTGAACTGCCTTCTTTGGCCTCTCAGCTATGCTCTCTGGGATCCCGAGGCTCCTAGCGACCTCTCTCAGCAGAAGCTTCCTCGAGCCGTCAGCTAGGACCTTCGCAGCCAGTGGAGCTGAAATAGCTTCTCCAGCTATCATCTGTGAGACATAGGGGGCTGATAGCTCTAGGCCAGCTGCAGAGATGGCAGCGTAGTCTCTCTCAAAGCCTCTCTGAAGCTGGAGTATGCTGGCTTCAATGGAGTCTAGAGCCCCCCTTGAGCCGCTTTCTCTCAGCCTCCAAGCGAACCTCGCGTATCCACCGAAGAGCTCATCTGCCCCCTGGCCTATGGCTGCGATCCTGAAGCCTCTGGAGGAGGCCTCCTGGGAAGCTATGTGTATTGGGACTGCTATGCTAGCATCCATCAAGGTAGGCTTACAGGTATGAGCTAAGACAGCTGGTAGCCTATCCTCGATAGCCTGCTCACTGAGCTCCACCAGGTTGAGCTTGAGCCCTAGAGCTTCTGCTGCCTCAAGTGCAGCCTGCTCGTCAGCTGACTCCCTGGCTGCACAAGTGTAGAGCTCGATGCTGCATCCTGAGTCCCTCATTGCTGCAGCTAGCACAGAGCTGTCTAGGCCGCCTGAAAACATGACTGCAGCCCTCTCTAAGTGTGAAAGCTGCAGCATGAGCTTCCTCAGCACCTCTCTGGCAGACCCCTCACCCCTACACCACAGTAGGCTTGTCAGGGGAGCTATGACCTCTCCTGCTCGATCTCCAGCTAAGCAGCATCCAGCTGGTATGCTTGCGTAGCTCTTGAAGCCGCAGAGCTCTAGGATGAGAGGTGATGTTGATACTGCCAGGTATAGAGGGGTGCTAGCATAGTAGAGCGGGGTTGTGCCAGCTGGGTCTCTTGCTGCAGCTAAGTAGTGCCTTGACGCTATCACTAGAGAGAGTAGGCCACGCTCACTCTGCATCAGAGACCTGATGGATGTCATGAAGCCACTCTCTGACTTCAGGTACTCCTCTAGGAGGGCGTGTGCATCTGCCTTCTCTAGGTATGTCCCCTCAACCTGGCTTGATACCAGAGTACAAGCTCCCTCAGCTAGATCTCCTCTCGAGAGAGCCACCAGCATCCCATGTACATCAGCTGTCCTACATCCTCCGTAGACTAAGGCCATAGCATCCTTAGCTCTCTCAGCTATGTGCTCTAGCCTGCCTGCTCTTGGCAGTATAGCTGTGAGCTGAGCCTGCATCGTATGTGAAAAAGCATATCTTTTAAAAAGCCAGTAGATTAGGGTGTGGTGCATGTATGTGAGAGAAAGCATGTACATACAGCTTAAGAATGTACTTTCAGATGTCAGGGAGAACTTACCTGACTTAGAGGGTGTGCTTGTAGCTGGTAGAGATGGGCTTCTGATGGCAGCTGAGATGACTGAGGGAGTTGATAGTGAGCAGCTTGCAGCTATGGCTGCCACGCTCTTAGCTACATCAGAGAACGCTCTAACCAGGACTGGGAGAGGAGGCTTAAAGAAGGTCATGGCAAGTGGAGAGAACGGCGACCTGATAGTTGTTGGGGCAGGGGATGCTGTTATAGCAGCCTTGACAGGCAGGAACCCTGTGAGAGGCCTCTTCTTCCTCGTCCTCGAGACAGCTGCCACGAGAGTTGAGAGCATAATAAGGAGCTGGACAGAGAGAATGGAGGGACGCCAGCAGATTTAGAGCAGCTGCCCTCCTGGTAGGCTAGGTGCAGGAGGCTGCCAGCTAAGAGGTTCAGAGCTAGAGCACCCTGGAGGAAGAGCCTAGACAGGTGGCTTAGCCTAGGCTACCAGAGCCAGAAAGCCAGCTGCCTACACTGTAGAGGTGTAAAGCTCCTCTGTGGGAGACCTGCCTGCCCAGTGCTCTTCAAGCTGAAAGCCTATACGCCACTAGCTCCACTCCTCCAGAGCATGGAGGTAGGTGGGAGCAGCCCACCAGATGTCTTTATTGGGAGAGCTAGATATCCTAGAGTGACGGTAGGCGCTCTGGTCCCACCTTATAGAGGTGATACTTCAGTTCTAGCTGAGCCTGAGAGGTGGCTTCAGCTTAGCAGAGAGCAGATAGTTAGAGGGAGGCTCTCACTCGTGAGGGGGGTAGCTGAGGTTGATGCTAGGAGGCCTCGTGGCAGGAGGCTAGAGGAGATCGTGGAGCTAGGGATATCGTCTAGGCCAGCTGAGGTTGAAATGGAGCTTAGGTCTAAGCCAGCCTTCAGGATGCCGCTAGACCCAGACTCACAGCCATTCGGCCCCTCAGCTCCACTCAGGGATATCAGGACAGAAGGCGTTAAGGTGGATAGGAGAGTTGAGAAAGCCTATGAGGACATGGATCTCAGGGCATCTGAAGCTGTGCTTGAGCTCTATAAGAGTGGTGTGCCTATCTCAGCCATAATAAGAGCTCTCAGCCTAGGTGCACTAGGCTTGAAAAGCCAGAGGAAGCTTGTCCCAACTAGGTGGAGCATAACAGCAGTAGACTCCATGATAGGCTTGAAGCTGGCCTCAGAGGTGAGGTGTCTTGAGGAGCTAGGTGAGTATGAGGTCTATGAGGCTGAGAAGCTTGACAACAAGTTTATTGTAGTGCTTGCTCCAAGACCATGGAGCTATGAGCTTATAGAGGCATGGTACCCCTATACTGCATGGAACCCTAGCAGCGAAAGCATAGCTATAGGCTCAGACTGGGAAGGCTACTATGGGAGGTCAAGCTATGCTAGCATAGGCGGCTGCTACTATGCAGCTAGGCTAGCTGTAGCAGAGCACCTCTATGAGAGGAGGAGACAGGCTGCAGCCATAGTCCTGAGGGAGGCTTACCCAGGGCACATAATGCCACTTGGAGTCTGGCAGGTGAGAGAGAGCGTCAGGCTGGCGCTCAGGCAGAAGCCAGCTAGGTACAGTAGCCTGGAGGAAGCCCTAGAGCATATATCAGAGAGGATGCTGATGCCTCTGGAAGCCTGGCTCCAGGTGAGCAGGCTGCTGAAGGCAGGGAGGCAGATCAAGCTCTCTTCAGCTGCAGCTCTCAGCTAGGCTTCTTTAGCACAAGCCTCTCTCTCCTCACATCCACCTCTGCTATGATACATGAGCTCACAACCTTCTTCTCACCAAGTATGTCTACTAGAACCACGTTGGAGCCCTCCTGGCTAGCGTATATGACATCCTCAAAGATCACTTCACCACCAAGGAATACCTTGAACTCACACATGCCAGCCACCAGGCTCCAAGCATACCCTAGTTTAAAAGGCTCGCTGTAAGACATGTAAGCTTTTAGGCTGCGTAGATAGGTCTGGTAGCAGGTGGCAGTATGCATGAATTCTCAGTTGCACAGCTAGTTCTAGAGGCTGTGCTTAAGGCGGCAGCAAAGCATGGCGCCAGGAGAGTTCTTGAAGTCACCTTGGAGGTAGGTGAGCTTAGCCTCCTGAACCTTGAGCAGCTGGAGTTCTCGTTCAAAGTGCTATCTAAGGGAACCATAGTAGAGGACGCGAAGCTCAGGTTCGAAGTCAGAAGGACTGTGATAAGGTGCCTGAAGTGTGGCTATGAGGGCATGGCAGCATCAGCTGAGCTGGAAAGCCACCTTCCTCCACTTGTGGTCCAGTGCCCAGCCTGTAGAAGCCTTGAGACAGAGATGCTTGATGGCAGAGGTTGCTGTGTCAAGAGCATAAAGGCAGAGATACTATAGCCTAAGCTTACTTAGGATCTCCTACCAGCATGTTTTTAAACTAGAGAGGGGGGCTCTGGGAAGCTAGATGAGCGCTGAAAGGCTTAGGAGGGCTCTGGAGCACTATCATGAGCATACTGCTGAGCATGCTGAGAAGATCCGTGAGTATGCCAGGGAGGCTATGGAGAGGGGGGCTGCTGAAGCCTCTCAGAAGCTTGAGCTTGCAGCTGAGCTCATGAGCAAGGCAGCTGAAGCCATAAGGAGCGCGTACACTAGCCTCGGGAAGCACCCTTCGAGAGTTGTTGAAGCTGAAAGACATGAGATCCTTGACATAGAGGTCGAGGAGAGGCTACTCGAGGTCAACAGAAGGATAGCTGAGGAGAATAGGAGGCTTCTCGACGAGAATGGAGTCTATGCTATAGAGTTCATGGGGTCTATTGGCTCTGGGAAGACAAGCTTGATTGAAGCCTTAATCGGGAGGCTCAGGGGGCAGTATAGGATAGGGTATGTGGCAGGTGACCTGACTACTACAATTGATGCTGACAGAGTCGGCAGGTATGGCATACCTGTGATCCAGCTTAATACTGGGAGAGAGTGCCATCTCGACGCTAACATCCTGAGGAGAGCCCTATACCAGCTTGACCTCAGTGGGATAGACCTCCTGCTCATCGAGAACGTAGGGAACCTGATCTGCCCAGCTGACTTCCCGCTAGGCTCCCATGAGAAGGTTGTTGTCGTTAGCGTGACTGAAGGTGAGCACATGGTTAGGAAGCATCCCATAATATTCAAGGAAGCTGATGTAGCTGTCATAAATAAGGTTGATCTAGCAGAGGAGATGGGGGTAGACCCAGGCCTTCTTGAAAGGGACGCCAGAGAGCTTAACCCGGAGATCAGGGTTGTGAAGACGAGCGTTAGGACAGGTGAAGGGTTAAGTGATCTTGTAGAGGCTCTGGGGCTCTAGGGGAGCTATGTAGTCGAGCTTAAATACAGGTGCCTCTAGGCCGCTAGGGGTGTGTTTGAAGATAGCTGAGGCTCTGGCCTTAGCCTCGATCATCACGCTGTCTGCCATGCTTGCCTATCCTGCAGCAGGACTGGAGAGGAGTCTAGAGCTTACAGTAGATATCCCAAAGCCTAGAGTGTGGATTGAGGGTGGAGAGCTACACCTGAGCTTCCACCCTGCTGTGGAGGTTCATAGGTATGGGCTTGCGCTTCTTGTGCCTAATGGCTGGGAGATCAGTGAGGTGCTAGCTGAGCCAGTCAGTGTAGAGCCTCTAGGAGAGGGGTTCTCCTTCAGCAGCGGGGAGCTACTGGAGTATGGTGGAACCTATGGGTTCAGAGGCTATAGGATAGCTCTCTTGTCTATTGGAGCAGTGAGGCTCCAGGGGCTTAGAGCTGAGCTCGTTAGGAGGGTGAAGCTGAAGCTGAAGCTGAAGCCAGCAAGCTATGTCTATCCTTATGAGATGCCTCCTGTCAAGAGGTGGATTGAGAGGAACGTCTTGAACCCATGGGAGCTTGAAAGCTATAGGCCAGTATACATGTCAGTAGACTACCTGATTATAACGAGAGAGATGTTCCTTGAGACCCTCCAGAGCTTTGTGAACTGGAAGAGGTCGCTGGGTTTTAGGGTGGAGGTTGCTACGCTAGAGGATATCCTTAGGACACGAGGTGGAAGAGACTCAGCTGAGAAGGTGAGGAGCTACATAAAGCAGCTCTATGGGAGAAGTGCTGTCAAGTGGGTCCTCCTAGTTGGAGATGCTGACCCAGATGACATGAGTAAGGAGCCTAGGTATCTGGTTGACAAGTCATGGGAGATTCCAGTGAGGTATGTTTACAACCCAGATGGGGTAGAGAGGCTTGGAGTCATCGAGCAACCAGTCGGCTATACTCCAACCGACATGTACTATGCCTGCCTAGATGGCACATGGGACGAAGACAGGGATGGAGTATATGGGGAGTCTAGGAGAAATTCTACTGAAAACGAGGTTGACTGGTTTCCTGAGGTCTATGTGGGGAGGCTCTGCGTCAGGACCACAGATGAGCTGAGAGAGATGCTTGCTAAGATAGTGAGCTATGAGAAGAGAGCGCCTGAGAAGCTCACCATGCTGCTGATAGGCTGCCAGACACATGAGTATGAAGACACTTCGAAGATAGCAGACTACATAGCTAAGTTCGCTCCACCAGATGTAGAAGTCATCAAGATATATGAGAGGTATGGGAACCTCACGCACTCTAGTGTCCTAAAGGCGATAAATACATATGACCCTCAGCTCGTCAGCATTGGGTCACATGGCAACGAGTATGAGCTTGCCACCAGGATGGTAGGTGGAGAGACTATACTCAGCATAAGAGACACGCTCACACTCCAGGGGAGAGGCTTCATAGCGTTCGTCTATGCTTGCGCAAGCAACGCTTTCGACATGCTTGGAGTGCCATACTACTTCGGTGAGATGCTCATGAAGGACCCAGATGGCTCAGCAGTAGCATACATAGGAGCAACGAGGACTATATGGACTGGGAGAGAGTGGCAGCAGTACGAGTTCTGGAAGGAGATCTTCCAGGAGGGCAACTACTTCCCTGGGTCAGCACTCTATAATGCCAAGATATCGATGCTCGTTGCAGGCAGCTCATATGACGATGAGGCGACGAGGAAAAACGTGTTCGCTATGTGTCTACTCGGGGATCCAGCTCTGATGATCAGAGCTGGAGCAGACCCAGTTAGCTATCCTTCACTCAGGCTGAGAGCCGCACTTGAGAATGGCAAGGTCACAGCTGAAACAGACGCAGACAGGGAGATAGCAGAGCTGATAGGTTCAAGAGGCAAGAGCCTAGTAGACAGGATAGTGGTTGGAGGCCCCTTCTCCAATAGGAAGGCTAGAGAGTGGAATCCAAGCTGGCTTCAGTTTAGGAGAGAAGACAGCAGCATCATCATGCTCGTAGGAGAAAGGGAGTTCGAGTTCACACCAGGCATGTGGGGTAGTAGAGACTATGGTATAGCGCTAGTACAGAGGTATAGGAGAGGCTATCTCATAATGCTAGAGGGGATAACCAGGTATGGGACTAGAGCTGCTACACTATACCTGCTCAGTAACATAGACGTCTTCCTGAACACTAAGGCTGTAGTAGTCGGTTGGGTAGATGCGGACAGAGATCACATGGTAGATTCAGATGAAATCGAGGAGTTATGGAGCATAACCTTCGAAAGCTAGCTTTAGCTGGAGGCTGATGTAGCATGCAGCTTCCAATGTCAGGGCTCTCCACTGCTTAGGTCAAGCTTAATACACCCCATGAGATGCTGACATCATGTGCCTGCTTGAGGTGTATGTATGGTGAGGAGAAAGCTGCTAGCTGCTCTGCTAGCTGCCATAGCGCTGCTGACAGCAGCCTATGCTGGAGTAAGTGTAGCTGTAGCTCAAGAAGGCTACCTATGGCATGGGGTACAGGAGTTTGTTATCCTCGCCAACGGGACGATGATATACAGGAACAAGATCAAGATAATATGGGGAGAGCTCGGAGGGGCAACTAGGGAGCTTACCCCAGAGGAGTGGGAGGAGTATAAGAGCGATCCTGCAGTCCAGAGGGGATTTGAGCTGCTTTCCCAGGGGAATCTAATAGTGGACTTCTACACCCTCATTGGGCTGGGCTACCATAATGGAACAGCCTTCACTGTCTATGAGCCAGACTATATGCTGTACATTGCATTCCAGGGCTTTAAGCTCGATGAAGAGGAGCACAGCTTCTACCAGGAGTTCCTAGTGTACTGGCCTAGAGCTAGGAACTGGGAGAGGGTTGAGGAAGGCATAAAGTTCACGTTCCTAGATGTATGGCACTATGAAGACCCTGCTGCATGGATAGATGAGATGGTGTTTAAGCTTGGACCTGGTGTGGAGGCTGTAAAGGCTATAGCTATAGATGACTTCGGAGACGAGATAGAGCCCCATGAGCAGACTGGAGACATGGTGAGGTGGATTTGGCCTGAGAATGGGAACATATACCAGTATGAGATCACTGTGACATTTGAGGGAGTAGATGAGATCCCTGGGCTAGTAGGGCTAGATGCACACTTCTACAACTTCACTCTCGAAAAGCCCATGGTGTATGTATCTAATGAGATAGATGCAGTACACTACTATAAGGTGAAGGGGCTGATTGAGCTCTCTGGAATGAGGATTACAGCAGGTAAGGCTTCTCC
>JAVCBW010000049.1:0-70063 GCA_037917675.1 Thermoproteota archaeon | reverse complement strand
CTGGCTAGCTTAAGAGCCCTCTCTCTAGCCTCATCATACCTATCAAGCTCCTTCCTAGCCTCCTCAACTGCATTAGAAAACATGCACCTCCTAGAAGGTTGCGTTTAAAAACATGAAATGAGAATACTAGGTGCATGATGATAGAGATACCACCTGATGTCAGGAAGGTGCTTAGAAAGCAAGGATACCAGATTGTGCTAAGGCATTCTGGGGTAAAGCTCTGTTACTGGCTTAGGAGAGCGCTCCTTGATGGAAGAACATGCTATAAACACAAGTTCTATGGAATAAGGTCATGGAGATGCATACAGATGAGTCCAGCTGTCATATACTGCCCTAACTCTTGCCTCTACTGTTGGAGGATCCAGCAGGGAGATATAGAGGGGGTAAGCTGGAGCAAGCAACCACCTGCTACACCGGAAGTCTGGGATGACCCTGAAGAGATAGCTAGTGCTAGCATTAGAGCCCAGAGGACTTGTATAGTCGGATACAGGGGAGTTAATGCTATAATGAGAAGAGTAGAGGAGGCGATGGATCCAAAGCATGTTGCTATCTCATTAAGTGGCGAGCCCACGCTGTATCCTAAGCTAGGTGAGCTCATTGAAGCTTATAAGAAGAGAGGTATGACCGTCTTTTTAGTCACAAATGGGCTTTATCCTGAGAGACTGTTGTCTCTTGAAAGCGAGCCTACCCAGCTTTATGTGACTGTACCTGCTCCAAACAGCAGCATCTACAGGAAGCTCTGCAGGCCATCATTAAGAGACTACTGGAGTAGGCTGATGAAAACAATAGAAGCCTTAAACTCCTTTAGCTGTCCGACAGTCATGAGAATAACTCTGGTGAGAGGAGTCAACATGGTGGATCCAGAAGGGTATGCTAAGATCATAGAGGCAGGTAATCCGACTTATGTTGAGCCGAAAGCATACATGCATGTAGGGTACTCGAGGTTTAGGCTGACATATGCGCACATGCCTACTCACGAGGACATAAGAGAGTTCTCAGAGAAACTGTCAGCTGCATCAGGCTACAGCATAATAGATGAGTCTATTGACAGCAGAGTCACGCTCCTCAGTAGGCTAAAGAGGCCAATAAAGTTTACATAGATGCTAATAGGACAACTACAGCAGACTGAAGAATTACAGCAGTCAGAAAAAGCCAGTCAATCTTAGACATTGGAGGGAGGCTATAGGCTGTAGTCCTCCTCCTAGTGTACCCGAAGCACCTGGACTCCAAGGCTTCAGCAAGCTGATAGCTTCTTCTAATAGCACATACAAGTATTGGAACAAGGAGCGGTATGTAGTTCCTTAACCTCTTTAGTAGAGAGCCTTTCTCTAACTCTAGCCCTCTTGAGGATTGCGCATCCATTATGTCTTGAGCCTCCATCGCTAGTGTGGGTATAAACCTTATAGCTGTTGTAAAGGTGAATGTTATGTAAAAGGGTATCCTAAGCTTAGCCATAAGGTCTCCCAGCTCAGATGTATGTGTAGACCTGAAGAAGCCTGCAAAGCAGACTATCAGAACCAATAGACGAAGCCCCATAGCAAGCGAGAAGCTAAGATCTCTTGAAAATATGTAGTTGAGCACGAAAACCATGGCGAAGAGCAGGGAGGCCGATCTCAGAAGCAAGAGGATAGCAGAGGCTATTCCTCCAAGCAGCACAACAGGCAGAACCATTATAGCAGCTATGAGAAGCTGCGCCCTAAGACTTGAGTAAGCTATCGAGAGAGCCATCACAGCAATTAACCACACGAGCTTAGGCCTAGGATCTATCCTGCTGAGCCTCGAGAGCTTGCCTTCATACTCAAATGCTGTCAGAAATGACAGAGCTACCACCTAGCATAGCTGCTATGCTCCCAGCAAGTATCTCATAGTCAAGAGACTTCCGTATGTAGAAACCTCTCTCGGATAGGTGGGCATATAGGTCTACTAGGACTGGAGGGGAGAGTCTACATGATTTTAGTAGAGAATGACTAAAGAATATGTCTTCAGGGCTGCCTTCAGCCACCACTCTACCTTTAGAGAGAATAACAATTGTGTCAGCACCTAGCTCAGATGCCCATTCGACATCGTGTGTTATCACAAGCACACTTTTACCCTCACTTCTCATACTTGATATCAGCTCCATAAGGGCTTTCTTCTGCCTTGCATCTTGTCCTATAGTCGGCTCATCCAGGATCATGTATTTTGGTTGCATAGCATATACTGAGGCTATTGATAACCTCTTCATCTCCCCACCGCTTAGCTGCCATGGTGGCTTTGATGCATATCTTTCAAGCCCAAACTTTCTCAAGACACGCAATGCCTCTTCTACTGCCTCCTTGTCGCTGAATCCCAGGTTCTTTAGGCCAAAAGCGACCTCTTCGATGGCGTTTTCAGCGAAAAACTGATGTTCAGGATTCTGGGGTACATAGCCGACTATCCTGCAGAGCTCTGCTACACTATGGTCTCGAGTATCTAAGCCGTCAACTAAGACACGTCCAGACTTAGGCTTTAGCAGGCCATTTAGCAGTTTAGCTAGAGTAGTCTTGCCAGAGCCGTTCTCACCCATTAGCAGCATGATAGTTCCCTCACCCACCTTCAGCGATACGTTGTCTAGTACAGGAGCTCCTCTGCTGTACCAGAAGGAAACATTCTCGATGGAAATCAAGATGTATTCACCATCGCTGCTAGCTGATCTACCAGAGACGAGACTGTTAGAGCTCTAGCAGGCAGATGGATCCCCAGCTCTTTGAGCTTTAGCTGAAGTTGAACCACACGTGGTACAGCGACTCCAAGAGAGCTTAAGCTGGTATCAAACAGCACATCCTCTGGGGGACCATCTCTTACAAGGCGGCCTTCGCTGAAAACTAGGATCCTTGTGGCTAGCGGAGTGAATACATCAAGCCTATGCTCTACTATCACTATAGTAGTCTCCGTTTCCTTCAGCTGGTTCAGCATTAAAGCCAGTTGAAGCGCGCTCACTGGATCCAGCTCAGCAGTCGGCTCATCTAAGACAAGTAGAAGAGGGCGCATGGCAACTACAGCAGCTAGAACAGTCCTCTGCTTCTCTCCACCAGATATCTTATATGGAGGGGCATCACGTAGGTGTTCTAGGTCGAAGTACTTTAGTATGAACTCCGTCCTCTTGATTATCTCCTCTCTAGGGAGCCCCAAGTTTTCAAGGCCGAATGCGATTTCTCGCTCCACTGAAAGCGAAACCAGCTGGTTATCAGGGTTCTGAAATACCAAACCAACATCCTTAGACAATACGTATACGGGTATAGTCCTAGTGTCAACACCATTCACCAAAACACGTCCAGAGAAGTCTCCCTCATAGAAGTGGGGGATCAAACCGTTTAGAAGCCTACAGAACGTCGATTTTCCTGACCCGCTTGCACCCGTGACTAGTACAACCTCCCCTCTCTGGATCTGCAGAGTCACATCTACTAGAGCAGGGTCTGCGCTTCCTGCATACCTAAATGTGACATTCTGCATGTCAACTATCGGCTCCGGCATACATAGCTCAACACTTAAGTGTCCGCCTATGTACCTATTTTTAACCCAACGCAGGTTGTGAAGAGAGGAGAGCATGTCTTCAAGAAGAGGAGGGAGAGGGAAAAGAAGAATACCAAAGCATTGGGTGCCTGTTATCGCCCTAGACTTGTTTAGAGGAGAGAAGATAGGCGCAGTTCTTATGGGGAAGCCAGAGTCTGTCATAGGTAGAGTCCTGGAGGTCACACTCAGAGATTTGACTGGCAGCTTTGAGCACGAAAAGTACAAGCTTTACTATAGGGTGACAGAAGTTGAGGATGGAATAGTCTATGGAAGATTCTGTAAGGCAGCAATAAGCCGAGACTTTAGGGCGTCAATGATAAGAAGAAGAAGCAGCTTAGTAGAGCTCTATGTCGACTCTAAAACAAGCGACGAGATCCCAGTAAGACACTTCCATACTATAGTGACAAGATACAGAATTAGAACCAGCATGAAAAGAGCTATAAGGAAGCTCGTTTCAGAGAAGCTGCTGGAGATCATACCGACACTGACCCTAGATGAGTATGTGAAGTCAGTGCTCTTCGGTAGCCCTATCAAGCTAAATGAAGAGCTTGCACAGGCATCCAGGAAGATATGTCCAATAAAGAATGTTGACTTGAGGAAACTGCTGAGGACAGACATGATCAGAAGGTAGTCTCGTGTGGAAGCTATAGTGCTAGCAGCAGGGATGGGTAAGAGGCTAAGGCCTATAACACTCAGTAGACCGAAGGTCATGGTAGAAGTCGCTGGGAAACCCATATTAGAGCATAATCTAGAAGCACTTGAGGCCATAGGAGTAGATAAGGTTACAGTTGTAGTGGGCTATAGGGCAGCAGACATCATTAGATACTTCAGTAGAAATGAAAAGTGGGAGAAGCTTAAATTCATAATACAAGAACAGCAGCTTGGAACAGGGCATGCACTAGCATGCGCAGAGAAAGCAGTTAAAGAGAGAGCTGTGATCGTCTACTATGGAGATGTTATAACTGACATACAGTCACTCAGCAAGCTTGCAGATAAGGCATCAAGTGAGGAAGCAGCTATAGCAGTCTATGAGGTAGATAAGCCATGGGAGTATGGTGTGTGTATCATAGAAGGAGGGAGGCTCTCAGGGATTGTAGAAAAGCCCAGGCTGGAGAATATACCTGGAAGGAGCGTCTTCGCTGGAATAGCTGTCGTTAACAAGGAAATCTTCAGCGAGCTAAGAAGACTAGAGCCATCTGAGAGAGGGGAGATCGAGCTCACAGATGCCCTTACCAGAGCAGCATATAACACCAGGATAGATGCTGTAGCCCTCAGCAAGTGGGTGGATGTCGGTAGAGCACATAATCTCATAGAGTCTATAGAGATATTAGCTGAGAACATGAGGTACATAGGGTTCGATAAGGGTAAAATAGCGTATGTAAGCGATGAAGCAGACATCAAGGGGAAGATAGGGCGTTTAGTGTCTATCTCAAAGAGAGTGCATATTGGAGATGAAAGCATAGTGGAGAGAGCTGTCATCTTAAGAGACAGCTGGATAGGAAAGTCGTGTAGTATAGAGAATACAGTTATAGGGGAGAGAGTACAGATTTCAGATGACTGTAAGCTAATAGGTAGAAGAGATAGCGCACTGATGATTGGAGATGAAAGCAGCATAAGCAGCAAGACACATATTAGAGTGTGAGCATACAGATGGTTACTGAAGTGCGTGTCGTATTATGTTGTCCAGCACCCTACAGGATAGGGTTGAGCGGAGCAACCATACCACTCTTATACACGTTATTTGAGAGGGAAGGTATTGAGTGTGACCTGGCCTTCTTGGACACCATGCCAGCCAGCTTAGGAAGCAAGAGGAAGCTGAAGGAGTTTGACATCGTAGCATTCACAATACAGTATGAATGGGAATATGTAGACCTTGTTAAGATGCTGTTGGCTTCTGGGATAAAGCCCACCAAGCCTAGAGAGAAGCCTATCATAGTTGGAGGAGGCCCCTGTATAACCTCGAACCCGGAGCCTCTAGCAGACATACTAGATGTAGCAGTTATAGGGGATGCTGAGAAGGCTGTTCCTAAGTTATGTGAAGCAGTTTCTGAGGGAATTAGTGGAATAGAGACATTATCAGGTGAGGAAGGGTTTTATCTCTTCCTTAACGAGTGCAGGAAGGCGGTGTCAAGTGAAATGGCTGAAGCCAGGTTCCCCACCATGGCAGCTAAAGGGATAGAGTCTACAGTCTATGGGAGAGCAGCTAGAGTGGAAGTTGTTAGAGGATGCCCGATGCTATGTAGGTACTGCCTTATAGGATGGACTGCTAAGCCCTATAGAGAGAAGCCTGTAGAGCAGGTTATCCTGGAGACAGAGCAACAGCTGGACATCCTGCAGGCCAAAAAAGCTGTTTTCATAGGAGCTGGGCTCACATTCTACAGTAAGTTCGAGGAGATCTGTAAGAAGACCACAGCGCTCAACTTGGAAGGAAGCATGGCCTCCATCAGGCCAGAGCTCATGAGCAGAGAGAAGCTGGCAGCTATGAGAGAACTTGGGCAGAGAACCCTAACGATGGGGGTCGAGACTGGATCAGACAGGCTCAGAGCTGCTATTGGAAGAGGCGGCAGCTCTGAGAGTGTGCTGGCAGCAGCCCAGGAAGCTGTGGAGACTGGGTTCACTAAAATAAAAGTGTACCTGCTAGTTGGACTACCTGGTGAGAGAGAGGAGGACTTAGCTGAAACAGCTAAGCTTATTGAATCCATCAGAAAGCTGAATGTTAGGATACAGGCTTCAATAAACCCACTTATCCCGAAGGCTCATACTCCGTCTCAGTACTGGGGGTTCGCTGGCTACAGGGAAGCTAAGATAAGAGCAGAAAAGTTGGCTGCCATGCTGAGGAGAATTGGAGTAAGAGCTAGTCCAGGCATGAAGCCTTCTGAAGCAACCATACAGGCGATGCTCTCGCTAGGAGGAAGAGAACTAGGTAGAATTATACTTAAGGCCGCTGAAGTCGGTAGAGGTACGGGAGGGTGGAGGAGGGTCCTAAGAGCACGGGGAATCAGGATTGAGGAGATCAAGCCGAGGATCTGTATCGAGGAGGAGACGCCATGGAGCCTGATAGACGTCGGGGTTACAGAGGAACTTGTTTTAAGGGAGTACCATAAGAGCTTAGATGAGCTAGGACTTGGCGACTATTTTCACAACAGCACCTGATGGAATTGGTTCTGTTGACGGTAGCCTGACCCTCCTTAATGCGTCGATAGCATGCTTGAAAGACTTCCCTATCTCAGTATGTATGGCATATGCCAAGTCGACTGGAGTAGCATCACGAGGCAGTAGGTAAACATCAGGCAGAACTCTTCCCTCTCTGTCTGAGAGCTTGCTCTCGTTTTCAACTGGGAAGACAGGTTTATAGCCTAATACATCGAATATGAGGGCCTCTAAGGCCTGCTGTACTCCTGTGCTCCCATAAACATCGAGGACCACTCTCTTGACAGCTTTAAGTGCAGCCAGCTGGGCGGGAGTAAGCTTTGAGTGATCTAGTATCTTAAATGAGCTGCCTCCAGGCAGGTACTCTATCAGCCCTTCTGATGAAGCCTTCTTCAGTATAAGCTCAGCCTCAGCTGACGTCGGGATAACAACATACCTCCCAGACATGAGAGCACTAAGATGCTCTATGTTCTCTCTTGCAGAGGGGATATCAGCTTTATTGGCTGCGATAACCATTGGCATAGAGAGCTCTCTCAGTGATCGAGAGAACTCGAGGAGAGCTCCCATGTCCCATGCTGCTATAGACTTCAAGTCAAGTTTAGCTTGAGCTGCAGCCTTAAGTATGCTTGCCTTGTCAACTGATAGCCCAGATAGCTGTGTAGCAAGCACCTGAGCTGCTTCAGCTACTGACTTCGGAGGAGCACGCTTCAGTTTATATAAAGCCTTCTCTACTATCGAGGCTATCCAGTATACGAGCTCTTCCTCAACAAGCCTCACATCACCCTCAGGAGGATAAGATCCAGGTTGAGCAGGCTCTCCATCAGGGCTCGTAGAGCCAGAGGCATCTACTACGAGTATGCTGCCAGTAGCCCTCCTGAGGTCGTCTAGAAACTTGTTTCCTAGGCCTCTTCCCTTATGAGCCCCTGGAACCAGGCCAGCTATGTCGAGGAGCTTAACCGGAACAAAGCGTATGCCTCTAATACACCTGCCATAACGTGGGTTACAGCGTATACCTAAGCGAGCACAGTGACACTTCACCCTGACATAAGCCACGCCTTCATTCGGTTTTATTGTAGTAAAAGGCCTGTTACTGACCTCAGCTGAAGCCATGCAGGCAGCATTGAAGAAAGTAGACTTCCCAACGTTGGTCTTCCCACATACACCTATCAGCAAAAGCTCACCCTTTTAAAGCAGGAGTTAAGGCTATTATTAGCTAGCGGTGGGAAAGCTATGCCAACAGCATTAGAGAGCACATGGAGAAGCAGATTCAAAAACTCGGCACTGATAGAGCTATGGAGAAAGAGGCTAGCAACCTGGAGAAAGCAGCCTGCAGTAGTCAGGTTAAGAGGCCCCACTAGACCAGATAAGGCTAGGAGGCTAGGATACAAGGCTAAGCAGGGGATTATAGTTGTAAGAGTTAGAGTAAGGAAAGGAGGAAGGAGAAAGGGCAGGCCTAGAGCTGGAAGAAAGCCAGCTGGACTGGGTGTCAGAAAGCTCACACCAGCTAAAAGCATAAGGTGGATTGCAGAGGAAAGAGCAGCTAGAAAGTATCCTAATCTAGAGGTACTTAACTCCTATTACATAGCTGAAGACGGCAAATACAAGTACTATGAGGTAATTCTGGTAGACCCTCACCATCCTGCAATAGCATCAGATCCTCAGCTCAGCTGGATAGCAGAGCCAGCACACAGAGGAAGAGTGTTCCGGGGGCTTACAAGCGCGGGGAAAAAGAGCAGAGGCCTAAGGTAGCATGGCATTCAGGCGTGTCATAGTGGAAACATATAGCTATCCGACGGAAGACCCTAGCAAAGTGAAGAAAGCCCTATTATCTCTGATACCAAAAGCCCTTAGAGAGGCTGTGGAAATAAGAAGTGAGAGGCTCAGAGGGCAATTTGGATACAGCATAGAGAAGTACAGCATCATAGTAAAAGGGAGGAAGAGAGCTACTGAGATAGCTGAGGAGATAATCAGAAGGATCCCTAAGAGAGACCTCAGGTGGCTTCTAGAGAGAATAGACTTACACATGGATAGCGGAACGCTTTACATTAGGGTAAGCAAGCAGAAGGCATTTAAGGGTGAAATCGAGCTGGAGGAGGGGGGAGATGTAATAAAAGTGGTGCTGGAAAGCTACAGCAAGAGAGCTGTAATCGATTTGATTACAAGAGAAGCTACTAGAGATGAAGCAAGATGAAGGGAGGTCTAGTAGGGATCTATGCTGATAGCAACCTTGATTTGGCGAGGGAGCTCATTAAAGAGGCATCAGATGCGGGGTACTCTTCCATAGCTGTCATGGCTACAACTGCAGCATCGCTAATGAAGCTAAAGAGCCAGCTGCCTAAGTGCGAGCATGTGAAGCTTGGGCTACATGTGACTTGCATAGGAGACTGGAGAATAGAGGTAAGTGAAGCTAGGAGATATGCAGATATAGTGGTCGCAGAGCCAAGAAGCCTCCAGAGTTGTAGAAGCGCAGCAAGCCATAGAGGTGTTGACCTAATAGCCCTCAGGATATTGCCAAGAAGACTTTACTTCGATGATGTATCAGCACGACAGATGCAGGAGAGAGGAAGCGCGGTTATAGCATATGCATCAGATCTATGGAATAGAAGAACCAAAGAGCTTCAGCTTGGGCTAAGGATCCTTAAAACAGAGCTTAGGATAGCGTCGGCTAGGAAAATACCTCTGATCCTAGGTATAGAAGCGAAGACACGCTGGGATATAAGGAGCCCTAGGACTATCATGGCTTTAGGCCATGTAATGCTCGGGCTAGACCTCCCTATGGCAGCCAGCGCGATAACGACTTTCCCAAGAATCATGCTTGAGAGGGGAAAGGAGCTAGCGCTCCTCAGGATCAGGGGGATGAGAGTTGCGAGCCAAAATCCCGATCAAAGCTAAGTGGAGAAGAAGATATATCCTCTTCAAGTATACTGGAGAGAAGGCAGTGACAGCAAAGGAGCTCAGTAGCCTTCTATATACTACAGCACTTAAGATAGGCGGGATAGCTATGTTATCAAGCAGCATACTTGAGCTAGCCTACTTCGAGGAGGATACTGGACTAGGAGTCGTGATTGCTGATGACAGAAGCCTAGACTATGCTCTGTGCACTATGGGACTCATATCAGAGTACAAAGGAGGCAGGTGCAAGCTAGACATAATCAAGCTAGGAAACACGTTGAGGGCACTTGGACTAGAGCTAAATCAGCTTAAGGCAGCAGCCATGGCAGCAGCTAAGCTGGCACTGCAGCTTCAGTAGGCTTTTAAATAGCCAAGACACACTACTCCAGCTAGCAGGTGAGAGGTGAGCAATATGTTTCCAATGGCAGGAGGATACGACAGAGCAATAACAGTCTTTAATCCGGAGGGAAGGCTCCTACAGGTAGAATACGCTCTGACTGCAACCAAGCAGTCAGCCATATGCTTCGGGATAAAATGTGTAGATGGCGTGATACTAGGTGCAAGAAAGGGGATAACTTCCTCTCTAATGGAGGAAGCTGAGAAAGTATTCAAGATAGATGAGCACATAGGAGCAGTCTTTGCAGGTCTAAGAAGCGATGGAAGAGTGCTGATAGCAAGAGGGAGGCTAGAAGCACAGATAAACAAGCTAACGTACGGTGAGCCCATAACAGTAGAAGCTCTGGCAAACAGGATAGCAGAATACGAGCAGGTGCATACCCAGTATGCTGGATCCAGGCCCTTTGGAGTCTTAATGATAATAGGAGGCGTAGACACGAAGCCCAGGCTTATGATGACGCATTTAAGCGGTTTTTACCTACCATATAAGGCTTATGCCGTCGGTATGGGCAGCCAGACGGCTAGACAAGTCTTTGAAGAAGAGTATAGAGATGACATGACAATAGATGATGGGATGAAGCTAGGTATAAAGGCAGTGCAGAAGGCTGCTGAGAAGAAAGTGCCTCCAGACGACCTGGAGATAGCAGTAATCAGGATAGAAGACAGGAAGTTCACTAGACTGACACTAGAGGAGATAGAGAAGTACTTCAAGGCAGCAGGATATTGAGGGGCTAGCTGTGTCGGAGGCTATAGTTGCAAGGATCAAAAAGGGGAAGCAGCGATTCGAGATACTTGTGAAGCCAGATGAGGCATATAAAGTGCTAGAGAAAAAGCCAGTAGACGTAAGGGAAGCTCTGATAGCAGAAGTAGTTTACAAGGACTCTAGAAAGGGCATACAAGCTTCCCAAAGCGAGCTTAAAGAGGCCTTTGGGACAGAAGACATATACAGGATAGCAGAGACAATACTCAAGAAAGGAGAGATCCAGATAACAACAGAATATAGGAGAGAACTCATCGAAAGAAAGAGGAGGCAAATAATAGACTACCTATGTACCTACAGCATAGACCCCAGAACAAACAAGCCACATCCAAGAGCAAGAATGGAGAAAGCACTAGAGCAGGCAAAGGTCAAGATAGACCCATTTAAGCCAGCAGAAGAGCAGGCAAAAGCCATGCTTCCAGCACTATCCCAAGTGATACCACTGAAAATCGGGAGGACACTCATAAAAACAAAGTTTCCTCCTTCAACAGCAGCAAAAGCCAGAGGGATCCTAGGCAGATATGGAGATATAAGGTTTGAAGAATGGCTAGAAGATGGGAGCCTGCAGCTAGAGATAGAAGTGCCATCAGGGCTCTCAACTAAGGTTATAGAGATAGCAGGCAAGATGAATGGTGAGATAATCTATGCCAGATAACAGGAAAATACTCTTTGAAAACAGAAGCATAGTAGTACCAGGAGAGGTCTTAGCTATAGGGGACTATAAGCTGAGTACAGGAGTCTTCAGAGAAAAAGATGTGGTTAAAGCAAGCAAAGTAGGGCTACTAGACGTCAAAGGAGATAGAATAGGAGTGATACCACTTGAAGGAAGCTACATGCCATCAGTTGGAGATGAAGTAATAGGAAAGGTCATAGATGAGGGAGTAAACATGTACTTGGTGGAAATTAAAGCGCCATACAATGGTGTCTTACTTAAGAAAATCCAGACAGATAGACCTGAGAGGAGAGAGCTGAGGATAGGTGAGACAATAATGGCCAAGATCACAAGATTTGATAGAGGCGCTAACCCGCTCCTGAGCATAGAGGGGGCAGGGCTAGGACCGCTAAGGAGGGGCATGATACTTGAGGTAGAGCCAAGCAAGGTTCCTAGAATAATAGGGAAAAAGGGATCTATGATAAAGATGCTAAAAGAGCTGACAGGTTGTGACATAAGAGTAGGGAGAAATGGGCTAGTATGGGTATCCTGCAAGAACCCTAGGATCCTGGCAATCCTGGCTAAGGCGATAAGAAAGATAGAGCTTGAATCCCATGTCTCAGGGCTTAGCGACAGAGTTAAAGCTATGTTGGAAGAAGAGCTAGCTAAGGTGAAAGAGGGGAGCTAGCTTGTCTATATTTATAGAAAAGCCGCCTGAAAGGCTTATCAGCGAAGATGGCACGAGGATAGATGGAAGAAAGCCAAATGAAATGAGGCCGATAAGTATAGAGGTAGGAATACTTGAAAATGCTGACGGATCTGCTTACATTGAGTGGGGAGGAAATAGGATTCTAGCAGCGGTCTATGGGCCTAGAGAGCTACATCCAAAGCATCTAGCCCAACCAGATAGAGCTGTACTCAGGTGCAGATATAACATGGCCCCGTTCTCGACACAAACAAGAAAGAAGCCCGGTCCAGATAGGAGAAGCATAGAGCTCTCAAAGGTCATCAGGGAAGCTCTGGAGCCAAGTCTGTTCCTGCATGAGTTTCCTGGGACAACAATAGATGTTTTTGTCGAAGTACTCAGATCAGATGCTGGAACAAGAGTAGCAGGGACAACAGCAGCCTCTGTAGCCCTAGCGGATGCTGGAATCCCGATGAGGGGGCTTGTCTCAGCATGCACAGTTGGTAGAATAGGAGACTTTCTAGTCCTGGATGTAGGCCACGAAGAAGACCAGTGGGGAGACGCTGACCTAGCACTTTCTATGCTAGTAGACTACAATGAGATAACGCTCCTCCAGATGGATGGAACGCTAACACCACAGCAGCTCAAGCAAGCAGTAGGAATGGCCATGGAAGCCTGCAGAAAGATCCATGAACTGCAGAAGCAGGCTATAAGAGAGAAGTACCTGAAGATTGTGAGGGAGATTACGGGTGAGGCCAGCACATAAGCGTGTCATATCACTCCTCAAGAGAGAGTACATAAGAACAATCATCAAAGAAGACAAGATAAGAGAGGATGGAAGGCACCCACTAGACTATAGAAGAATAGAGATCAAGGCAAGAGGAGGTTTTACAAAGGGAGAGGGGGAAGCTTGGGTTAAGCTGGGGAAAACGCAGGTGCTAGCAGGAGTGAAAGTCGATGTAGGAGACCCTTACCCAGACTCACCTGACACAGGTGTCTTAATAACACATGAAGAGCCTCTCCCACTTGCATCACCTACCTTCGAGCCAGGGCCACCAGATGAAAATGCTATAGAGCTCGCTAGGGTAGTAGATAGAGGTATAAGGAGCGCTGAAGCAGTAGACCTGAAGCAGCTTGTGATACCGCATCCCAGCGATCCGAGCAAAAACAAGGTATACTTGATCTTCCTAGACGTACACATACTAGATCACGATGGAAACCTTCAGGATGCATCAGCTCTAGCTGGAATAACAGCACTGATGACGACACTAGTGCCAGAAGTCAAGCTCACAGAAGAAGGAAAGCTTGAGGCTGACTTAGAGAACCTTAAGCCCCTGCCAATAAAGGCTATACCCGTCAGCGTGACAGTAGCTAAGATAGGCGACACACTCATAGTGGATCCAAACTTGACAGAGGAAGAGGTAGCTGACTCTAGGATAACAATAGCAGTAGACGACCATAACAGAGTGTGTGGCATCCAGATGCTTGGAGGAAGCTTCACGCCAGCAGAGCTAGAGCTAGCAATAGATATAGCAACAATTAAAAGTAAAGAGCTCATAGAGAAAGTCAAGACTGCAGTAAAAGAGGCTGAAGCAAATGCCTAAAATACTCAAGGTACCTAGATATGGTAGAACAGTCAGAAACAGATACAATGAGATTGTTAGGAAAGCTAAGTCAACATACGAGTGCCCAAGGTGTAAGATGAGGAGAGTAAGGCAGGTGATGGCAGGCATCTGGAGGTGCAAGAAATGTGGAGCGACGTTTACTGGAGGAGCATGGGTACCTAGGACAGAGATGGGATCTGAGAGAAGAGTGCTACCATCTAGCACAAGATGATACTGATAACAACATCAAGAAGGCCAACACAGAGGATAAGAAGCTTCATAAAGGATCTAGCTAAGTCTATACCAAATTCAGTGAAGAGAAATAGAGGTAAAGCTTCGACAGAGGACCTCTGCATCGAAGCTGCAGCGAGAGGGCTGCCTAGAGTACTCATAGTAGAAAGGTGGAAGGGAAATCCTGGAGTAATGAGATTCATTCAAGTAGGACCAAGGCTATGTGAACACATAAGGACAGCGTTCATACTGAAAGGAGTAGCTTTATCCAGAGAAATAGGAGTGGAAAACAGAAGGAAAACAAGTAAGAGAGGACTGATATTAGCAGCCCCAGATAGCATAAATGACGAGAGCATAAAGCTATGTGAAAAACTTGCATTCTGCCTTGGGGAACACGTGGAAATAGAGCACATGGAAATAGATGAGAAGCCAAGAGGATATGAAGAGTACTCTGTTCTCACACTGACATCGTGGAGCCAAGGCTGGAAATTCACATTCTATGATGGTGAGACCTGGGAAGAAACTGGACCAAGATTCACGATCAGGGGGATCTTGACATTTGGTGAAGCTCAGAGCTGAAATAAGGATTGAGGGAACAAGATATGAAGTTGAAGTGTTAAGGGCAGCACTCAAGCCTGAGATAGATAGGATAGGGATCCGAAGAGCTGAGGTAAAGATGCTAGACTCACAGAGAGAAATCATAATTGCTGTAGAGACTAGCAGCCTGACAAAAGCAAGAGCTATCTTAGACTCGATCATCAAGTGGAGCATAATAGTTTTAAAGACATATACAGCAGTAAGGCAAACTACGGGGAGCCCCTTTGGGCACATTAGAGGAGAAGATATCAGCAGCAATACTGAGAAGTCCGAGATCTCTGAAAGTGCTCAGAAAGAGAGCAGGAGTAACACAGAGAGAGCTTGCCATGGAGGTTAATGTCTCACAAAGCCTCATAAGCAAGATAGAAAGAGGGAAAACAACACCATCACCAAGCCTATTGCATGAGATATCTAGGGTGCTAGCTAGCAAACTTAAGACTATTGAGGTGAAAGCAGCAGATATCATGAAGGAGCTAACTGAAGTAAATCCATCAGACAGCCTATACAAAGTATGTGAGCTGCTCCTAAGAGGCAGTAGGGTAACTCTAGGTGGGAAATGCATAACATATAGATCTCTGATAAAAGCTGCAGTAGAAAACCCAGGGACCCCATTGACATCAATACCAGCAGTAGACGCAATAGAGGAAGTTGTGCAGGTAGACGAGAATGAGCCAATCATAGGAATAGCGAGGCTTCTTATAGAAAACGACGTTGTGATAGTATCCAAGAAAGGAGCCGCGGTAGGAGCTATAACAAGAGAGGACATCATCAAAACTATAAAGAAGTATGGTGTGATCCCTGTTAAGGAGAGAGCTTGAAAGCAGCAGGAGTAGATCTCACGGGATCAGAGTGGAGAGCTACATCTATAGCAATACTATCAGATAGGAGCGTTAAGGTATATAGAGCTACAACAGACCAAGAGATTATAGAGGCCATCTCGAGAGAAAAACCAGATGTGGTCGCCATAGATGCTCCACTGACCAGGCCACAGACAGGTTACCTAAGAGAGTTAGAGAGGAGGGCAGCTAAGGAGGGCATAAGACTCCTCCCACCACTACTAGGTGGAATGAGAAAGCTCACAGAAAGAGGAGTAAGGCTAAGAACTAGATTAGAAAAGATAGGTGTCAAGGTTATAGAGGTTCACCCGACATCTAGCAGGAGGATCCTAAAGATTCCAGGAGAAATAGAAGAGGCATGGAGGCATATAGTTGGCATAGCTAAGGTAGAAGCTCCAAGGGGGTTTAAGCCCAGCAAAGATGACTTAGACGCCCTCCTAGCAGCAGTCACCGGACTATATTATCTTAAAGGAAGGTATAAGGCTATTAGAGGAGAGGGGGAGCTCATACTACCAGCGCCATAACCTATAGAGTTATCCTATATCTATCTCTCAGCTCTCTGAGCTTACCTGAATTCCAGCCCTCTACATTACTATAGTATCCTGTTATCCTACTCCAATAAGTTACAGCTTTGCTCCCACAGTGTGGACAGGAGCTGTTCAGAAGAGGAGATACACGATGGCAACTCTTGCATATAGTGAAGTCCTTAGTGTAGGCGAAGTAACCTATCTGGGAGCCTAAAGCTATCTTCTTTGTAAGCTCCCAGAGAGCCTCCGGATCCGGGTAAGCTTCTCCAAGCCAGACATGAAACATGTTCCCACCCTCACCAAGTATCGGAAAGAACTTCTGCTCAATTTCTATCTTCTTAGCCAATGGAATCCTAGCGCCGACATATGCATGTGTGCCATTCGAGTAGTACACGGGAAGGTTGCGGCGTTCGCCAGCAGCTATAGAGGCTACAGCAGCCTCAACATCACCTTTAACTACAGACCTAGCTTTATCCCTGAACTCCTTGCTCACTAAATCAGCTATAGCAAGCCTCTGAGCAGCAGACTCAGCTGGAGTCCTAGCGAGAACCAGAGGGAGACCTGTCTCCTCCCGGAACTCCCTCACAACTTCCCTAAGCTGCAGGATGGTCTTCACTAGGAAGCGTACAGCCTCCTTGCTCTCATGAAGCTGATATCCAGTGTGATACTGAGCCATCTCATTACCACCAAGCACACCTACTGTATAGACAAGCGAGGCCATGTCGACTAGAGGAGGAAGCTTCTCGCCTGTAACAGGGTCTCTAGGCCTATACTGGGCGAAGGGTATCCCATAGTTCTCAATCTGCTTTCTGAGCCATCTCTCCTTGATTTCAAACACCTTCACTATCTTAGAGACGACTTCTCTAAGCAGGTCAGGTATCAGAGAGTCATTGCCATTAGCTCGATAAGCTATCCTAGGTAGGTTGATGGTCACAACTTGCTTCCCCCCTAGACTAAAGTGCTCTCCTCTCTCGAGATAGAGCTTCTCATAGAACTTCGGATCTGACTCAGGACCAGATGTAAAAGTGTAGGCACAGCACTGGTAGCATGAAACCCCATGCCCATACATCCTGTAGGGAGGTACCATGTTATCTATGTAGCTTCCACCGAACTTAGCTATCTCCCTGTGGACAAGCAGCCACTCTTCCTCATAGTCGCCTCCAATAAGATCAGGACTAAAGTGATACTCTCTCTTCGGAAAGTTGAAGGGCTTACCCATGTAGTCTCCTTCTAAAGCCACCTCAGTAATAGCATGGAACAGAGCTCTAGTCTCATCCTCGAAGTCACCATAGGTGTCACTTAGCTTCTTACCAGCCTTGACAGCTGGAACATCCCTCCATATCTCAGGGACACCGGGCACAAGCTGTATGTTAGAGAAGACAGGCTGCCCTCCTCTGGCAACATACATCTGAGTTATCTCGTAGATGAACATCTGAGCCAGCTGCTTAACCGCCTTGTAGCTCAGCCCCTCAAGATAAGGGGCGAGAAACATGTTCCAGTACATAAAGCCCTGACCACCTGAGAAGTTTACTTGAGCAGCCTCTAGCACCTTAGCTGAGTGCAGTATAGCCACCTCAGGGTGTCTAGCTGGGCCAGCTACACTCGTGAAGTGCCCTGAGCCATCAACGACAAGCCCAGTATACAGGAATATCCTGAGATCCCAGTTCTGGCAGAATGGCGAGTCAACAAAGTACTCTAGGTCATGGATGTGATAATCACCTGAAATATGGCCGTCAGCAAGCTCAGGAGGCATGAGATAGAGAGCTAGCTCCTTATATGTTTTATCAGACATCTTCTTATGCGCTGTTTCACGGTTCCTCTCTAGATTCGAGTTCTCCCTGGCCTCAAAGCCCCTCCAGAAGACTATCTCATGAGCATCATATACAGGGAGCCCAACCCTAGCATACAGGTTCCTGTACAAATAGAACTTAGGGTTCTTCGCAGCCCTCTCCAAGAGAATATTGTTCACAATCTCCCTTATAACAGCACCGCTCACAAAAGGAGGATCCATCCGCCTTATCCTAGCCTCAGCCTCAGCAGCAATCTCCTCAGCCTCATATGCCTTGATAGCAGGTACACCAAAATACTCCTCAGCAAGCTGAGATTCCCTCATAAGAGACCTCACAATATACTTCCTATCAAATGGGACAAGCTGATTATCAGTAGTCCTCACAAGAGGCATACCACGTTCATCAGCCTTTCTAGCTTCGCTAAGCCATCTCGTAAGAGGACTGATCTCAGCCTTAAGCCTCCCTCTAGCTCTCTTAACTCTCCTCAAACTACCACCAGCACACCACATGAGAGTAAAGGCTGCACCACCCCAGAAGCCAAAGCAGCCCCCTATTCTGACTCAGGCAGCAAAAATAAAGCTTTGGTGGACAGTGTGGAGACCCCCCTCCTCTAGATCATCTAGTAACAAGCCTCCTAAGGAACTCGACATTAAGCACGTCTCCAGAGGAGAAAAGCCTATCTGAAGTGAAGACCTCGCCATCAACTATGAGTACAGGCGTTGAGACCACATAGATATCTCTCATCACAAGCTCAGTCTGATCCTCAACAGATGACAAGTCGAGAACCCTATACTCTACTCCAAGCTTCTCAAGAGCCTTAATCAAGATCTCGCACCTAGAGCAGCCAGGAGACTTCACAACTTCTATTTTAGGCATAGAAGACCTAAGAGCATGAGAATAAATAGTTTTCTAGAAGAGAGGCAGGGAAACAAAGAGATAGACAACTGGACACAGCACCACAGAAGCACAAAAACATGCAGGAAGACATGTTCATTAAAGACGATATAATGGAGGAAAACGATGATATAAAAAGCCAGAAAGCTTAGATAGAGCACATCAGCAGCTGTAGATGGAGTAGAGAGGACTTATAAGAAAGCATACAAGGGGAACCAGCCAGCTTCATAAGCTGGATATGTCAGGAGAGCTTAAAGACAGAAGTGAGATGGGGGAAAAGGGGGTATATCTTGGAAAAAGTCAAGCTACAAGGGTTTGTAGACATCTCCACAGTAGACTACCCTAGCAAAGTGAGCTGCGTAGTCTTCTTTCAAGGCTGCAACCTCAGATGCCCATACTGCCAGAACCCAGATGGAATCCCGATCAATGGCGGAGTAGAAGTCACTTTAAGCGAAGTAAAGAAGAGGCTAAAGGAGGCATTCACTTTAGCAGATGCAGTGCACTTCTCAGGTGGAGAGCCTACCCTACAGTGGAAGGCCATAATTCAACTAATAGAATACGCTCACATGGAAGGGAAACTAGCGGGAATCTCAACAAACGGAACCATACCATCAGCCATAAGCAAGCTAGCTGACAAGCTAGATTTCATAGCAGTAGATGTAAAGGCGCCACCGACGATACCAAGGATCCTCGGCAGGACGGTCGGATTACTGGATAAAGGTGAGGAAATAGCTGAAAAGCTCTTTAAAACACTGGAAACGCTACAAAGTTACAGCAGCAAAACAGAGGCAAGAACCACAATAGTACCAGGATTAAATGACAAGCCTGAGTACATCATAGCTATAGCAGAGTCCCTGGGAGAAATAAAGAGAATAAGGCTAAACCAGTTCAGAAACACAGTGACACTAGATCCCAAGCTAAGGGAAGTACAGCCGCCAACAAGAGAAAGACTCCTTAAGCTAGCTAGAGCAATAGCATCAAAACACCCTGATCTAGAGGTGAAAATATGGACAGCAGAAGCAGGTGAGGAAGAGGTCATACCATGAAAGTCGCAGTAACCCTCGACCTAGGACTATTAAAGCCTAAATCCTGGGTAGAAGGAATGAAAGCCCTCAGAGAAGCCGGAGCTACAAGAGTAGAGCTACAGTTCAACAGCTACCTATCCCTTATGGCAGCAGAGAAGCTGGGATGGAGAAAGCTAAGAGACATGATTCAAGAAGCTACACTTAGAATAGCAGGGGTACACGCCCCATTCATAGAACTAAACATAGCAAGCCCAGTTCCATCAGAGAGGAAAGCAGCAGAAAAAAGCGTAGAGAAAGCAATCGAGATAGCATACAGACTTGAAGCAGACTACATAGTAATCCACCCTGGAACCATAACAGTATACCAGTGGATAGCAGAGGAGAAGACTAAGGAAAAAACTGTAAATCTACTGAAAAAACTATCAGAGAAAGCATCAGACATGAATGTGGTAGCAGGATTAGAGAACCTAGTAAAAAGAGAGTACAAGGGATACTGGTTTCCAGAAGAATTCCCTCATATGAGAAGACCTCTGATATCAACACCAGAAGAGCACATGTCCATCATTACAACAGTAACATCAGCGTCAGCAGTAATAGACTTAGGACACTATGCCCTCGTAGGAGTAAAAACCAAGAAAGCCATACAGAAGCTAGCATCCATAGCAATAGCAGTACATGCACACAACAATGACAAGAAGATAGACTGCCATTGGCCACTCAATAGAGGATCCATCAATTGGAGAGAAGCCCTAGAAGAACTAAAGAGAACAGGATACAAAGGGTACTTAACAATAGAAAACTTCAGACCTGACTGGGTAAGAGAGTCAATATGCTATCTAGCAACTATAGTTGATTTTTAAAAGAAAGCCTCATGTGAAAAAGCCCCCACCCCCCATCAGTCCACCAAGCAGACACAATGAAGGCATTCATATAGCTAGCTTCTTACTCATAAATGGAATTTTTGGAGATATAAGCCTCTCATCGAATTAGCACACCCCTCATTAAATAGGTCCTTATGAGGCAATGATAACAGGGATTTCAGCCCTATGTTTTCTCACCCCTTAAATTCGCTAAAACAACCCTATTCTCTGTTATTTTACTATCCTCTATCATCTTATTTCATGAGATTTAATCTCATCATCTTATCCTCTATCCTCCACCATCTTCTGTTATAACCTCTATTCGCTGTGGTCTCTATCACATCGCTGCTATACTCTAGAACTTACTCTAATAGACTAGATCCTTAAGACACTATACCATACAGCTGCTACCCGCCATCTATCCATGGTCTGCTCTGCTATTTTCATGCTCTATCATAGAATATCAAGGCTTTTGTCTTTCTTTTACCATTCATAGTAAGAGCTATGTAACTTACATGGTCATTCCTGTCGTGTCTAGTATGCTGTGTGTCTATTTTGAAGGACATATGGGGGTGGGGTCTTCTTTTCAAATATATGCCTTACATTATTAAGGAACCTACTCGGATCCTGCCAATTGAATCTAGCTGTTCATATAACTTACATGTTATATGAATATATCTCATCTTTTAAATGAATTTACCGGTTGCTGCTTGGTGTCCTATTTGTCTGGTGTTGCCTGTTTTGATTTTGATGGTACGCTTGTTGACAGCTATTCCTGTCTTCCTGAAGTGTATAGGATGCTTTGTCAAGCTGTTGGGCTTTCTCCTAATCACTTAGATGAGGCTGTCACCGAGCTTATGGAGATTGAGGATTTGAAGGAGGTTGAGGAAGATTACAATAGAGAAGTGTGGTGGAAACAGTATTTTTCTGATAGATGGGGCATTGACCTATCTATTGATGAGTTCAGTAAGTTGCATTTGATGTGGTTTGAGTGGAGGATGCATTTTTCCACTGTTGTAGATTGTGCCTTTGATGTGCTGTTTAAGCTGAAGGAAGCTGGGTTTAAAGTTTACATTGTGTGCGGTTCAGATTTGATCCCCGGGGTCAAGAAGAGGAGGATTGAGGCTAGCGGTCTTCTTCCTGTTGTTAGCGGAGTTTATGTTTCTGGTGAGGATTTTTCTGGCACTCCCATCGACAAGGTTGTTGAAATAGCTGCGTCACATGATGTTGTCCCTTACTTTGTGGATGATAAGCCTAGAAGAGTTTCTGAGGCTATTGCTCGCGGGGTTAGAGCTATTTTGGTGAGGTTTAGGGGGCCTCTTAGGCATGCTTGGAGTGAACCATATCCACATGAGGTTCCTGTTGTAGATACACTATGTGATGTGGTTGATGTGATTCTAGGTAGTTTTAATTTTTCTGATGTCTGATGGGGGCTACTTTGCCTTTAGTTGACGATGTAATCTCCTGGGTCAAGGGCAACTTTAGTAACTCTAACATCCTTAGTGTTGCTTTAGGTGTCAAGTACGCTTGTGTTGTCTTGGATGGTGGGAGAGCTGGTGTTGCATATGTTTTTAGAGAGTGGCATAGTGTTCCAAAGTTCTGTGGAAGCTTGTGGAGGAGATCTGCTTTTGAGCTCATTGACTTAGCTAAGTCGTGGAATCTCTCTGAAGCTTCTATTGGTACTGCTGCCATTAATGCTGTTACAGTACCCTCTGAGTATGAGGAGCTTGATGTTGTTAAGAGGATCTCTGAGCTTTCGAAGAGATATAGGAGAGTTGTCTTTGTAGGCTATTTTAGGCCTCTACTGAAGTATTTTGAGTCTCCTATAGTGCTAGAGAAGAGACCTATGCCAGGGGCTCTGCCTGATGACGCATATGAGGAAGTCCTGTCTTCTTGTGATCTAGCGATAGTTTCCGGGAGCGCTTTTGTCAATAAGAGCTTAGAGAGGGTTCTGAAGGCTAGCTGTGGTTATACCATGGTTGTAGGACCTACTACTCCGCTCGTAGATGTTCTCTTTGAGTATGGCGCAGATGAGCTTGCTGGTGCTATAGTGACGGATCCAGTCAAGGCTTTGCATGTAGTGATGGAGGGTGGAGGAAGACGTGAGCTTGGATGTGTGCTAAAGCTTGTTTCCATGAGATGTCGTAGGTAGCTTTATGTATGGTTAGTATGCTTCTCCTTTCTTGGATTCTTTTGTAATTTGTGGCCTAGTAGCTTGGTATGTAGCTGGATATTCTTCTTTATGAGGCTCTGTAGCTTTTCTTGCAGCTGATGCTGGCCTTATCGTACATGTTGTCTCTTCCTTTTTTCCGCCACATTTGATGTAAGCTGCCTTCTTGGTTAATATGCTATGTGTGGCATGCTTTTCCACACTTAAAATCTGCTTTAATATGGTAATGTTATTCAAGCACGACAGAGATGGTGTATATGCCAGCGGGGGAGTGTGTTGTTTCAGAGGGCAGTGGCAGAGCGGGAGTCAAGGATATTTCGAGACAGAAGGGTTTTCTCAGATGACTTCATACCTGAGGATCTCCCTGCTAGGCGTGTTCATGTGGAGAAGATTGAGGAGAATCTCAGTGAAGCTCTCTATGGTGAACCTCCTGTAGACTTGTTCTTGTATGGGCCTCCTGGAACCGGGAAGACTGCTTGTATAAAGCTTGTTATGGGGAGGCTTGAGGCTGCTGCTAGAGCAGCTGATGCACCGGTTCGCGTTGACTATGTGAACTGTGGGTGGGTTAGGACTGGCTATCGTGTCATGAGTAGGCTTTGTAAGTCGTTTGACCCTACCATCCCGTCTGTTGGCCTCCCCTTTGATGAGCTCTATGAAACGTATATTTCTCTGCTTTCTGAGCATAGGTGCATCCAGGTCATTGTTTTGGATGAGCTTGACAACCTCATCATGAGATCTGGTGATGACCTACTCTACTCTCTTGTTCGTGTGAATGGTGATTTAAATGGGCTTGCTTCTGTCACGTTGGTTTGTGTGTCTAATTCGCTTACATTCATGGAGAAGCTTGACCCTAAGATCACAAGTGCGCTGAACCCTATTACTGTGAGGTTTGCTCCCTATCGTGCTTCTGAGCTTCGTGAAATCCTTTATCAGAGGGTTGAGCTTGGTTTCCAGCCTGGCGCTGTGGATACTGAGGTTGTACCCTATCTTGCTGCCTTTGTTGCCCAGGAGAGTGGTGACGCTAGGAAGGCTATTCAGCTTCTTCGTGTTGCTGGTGAGTATGCTGAGCAGTCTAAGTCTGAGGTGGTGAAGTTGGAGCATGTGAAGCGTGCTCGTGACCAGTTTGAGAGAGACGAGTATTTCGATCTTATCTCAGCTCTCCCTATCCAGAGGAAGGCTGTACTTGCTTCAGTTGCTATAGCATTTAAGTATAGGGATCGCCATGGGAGGCCAGCTCACACTGGCTTGATCTATGAGATATACAAGAGGATTTGTGAGAAGAACAAGCTGGATCCACTGTCCATGAGATCTATCAGAAGGGTTCTCAAGTACTTTGCTTCACTGGGGCTGCTTGAGATAGACTTAGTGCACTTAGAGGGTGGTGGCAGCGCTTTTGCTGTGCTTGAGATGTCTCCTCCTCCAGATGAGGTGCTTAAGATCCTTCAGAACGGGGACTTAGTGCTCTCATAGAGCTGAGTTGATGTCGACTAACTTGAACTTCAGGGTGTTTAGTTGGACTATTGGGATGAGTCCTGGAGTGGGGTGTATCCCTAGAGACTCCATATAAGGGGTTTTCTTCTGGAATCCTCCTGTGCATGCTAGTACTCTCTCCTGATAGCTTGTCGCTGCCGCAATGTGTATATGCCCACACTGTAGCACGTCTGGAATGAGCTCCATCACATGTGTATCTCTGTCTTGTGGAGCTATTGGAGCTGAGCCATATATTGGCGCCAGATGTCTTGCTAAGAGCATTGCTCTCATCGCTCTCATGATGTCTCCTGCTGTGTACTTTCCTGCTCCAAACAGGCTTGATATCCATCCATTGAGGCTTCTTCCATGGTATATTAGGAAGAGCACTCCACTTAGCTTGACATATGCTGGGTTCGGTACTAGCTTGACATCGAGCTCTTCCAACAGAGGCTTTGCGAACTCACTTTTCACTGGAGGCTGCGGCTCCACATCTAGCATCGGCTCGTGGTTGCCAGGTGAATAAACTATGTCTATGTAGTCTGGGATCTCCTTCAGGAGCTCAGCTGCAGCCTCATACTGCCTGTAAACATCTGGTATCTCAGTTTCACTCTCCTGTCCTGGGTAGACCCCTACACCATCCACAAGATCTCCTGCTATCACCATGTACTTTACTGTCTCAGAGAGCTTCTTCTCTTCTGGCTTATACGACCTTCCTTTAAGCCACTCTATGAGCTTCCTGTAGCCCTCCATATGGAAGTAGCTGCTTCCAATGTGGAAGTCCCCTAGTAGGATGGCTGACACCTCTTCTTCTGAGCGTTTTGCTCTGTTGTAGATGGCTTCTCCAGGATATGTCATGTTATTCACTGCTATGAAACCCTTTTTGAGAACGCTTCCCTTGAACCCTATTACCATGTCTGACACTAGTTCTCTTGCCTTAGGGATCCTTCTGATGTCTATGACTGCTGTTACTGTTCCTGTCGTGTCCTCTAAAGTCAGGAGCATCATGTGAGATGAGAGTCTTCTACCTGCTATCATAGCTATCCCAGCTACGTCTCCACTCTCTTTTTCAGCTATCTCAGCCATGCTCAGGGTCTCTGATCCCATTACATCTGCCAGCATTGCCCTCAGCTTTATGAACCTGGTTCTCATGTAGTTCAGGAAGTCTTCTGTCCCATGTACTATCCTTCTCTCTACTCTATCTGTCACCACCTCTATTCTGCTTTCCACTCCTCTGGCTACAGGTATCCTATATATCTCCCTTGATAGTGCTATCTTCAGAGCCTCCTCCACGTCTTCTGGAGTAACTATCTTTGGTTTTCCACCTGTTTTGCTATAGATGACTTTTGCCGTGCTCTCTATCACATCGCTGCTGTAGTCTAGGAGCTTAGCTAAGGCCTTCGGGGTCAGGGTTAGGTTCATCTGCTTGTAAACAGTGTATGCATACTCAGCTGTACTCATGCTATTACCTTCCATATTTTTTGAGCGCTCTCTCTACAGCTTTCCTCCCCTCATCTGCCAGCTGATGTGCCTTCTTCCTGCTCTTTGACTCCGTGTATACTCTTATCTTGCTTTCAGTACCACTTCTCCTAATTAGGATCCACCCGTATTTAGTGTATATTTTCACGCCATCTATCTCCAGTATGTCAGCTGGCTTGAGGTCTCTGAGGAGCTGTTGTGAAGCCTCTGTGTAGACTGTGTCAAGTAACCCCATGGGAACCCTTATGCTCAGCCTCACCATATGGTAGCTTGGCAGCCTACTTACTAGAGTGCTCAGCTTCTCTCTACTGCGAGAGAGCTCTGCAGCTATGAGAGCTGCTGCGTATGTGCCATCTGGCCAGGGACCCCACTTTGGGTCAATTATCTTCCAAGGCTCTGATGCCAGCACGACATTCTTACCTTCCTTCACTGGTTCATGGATCCTCCCTAGAGGCACTGTGAGCACCTTACACCCATGCTTCTCTGCTATCTCATATACTGCTGTCCCTGTATCCACTGAGAGTACTACAAGCCCTCTTTTATCTCTGAGTAGTATGTCTGCTATGAGCGCTGTAACTCTATCATGTGGGACAAACTCTCCTCTATCATCTACCACAGCCAGCCTGTCTCCATCAGTATCGTGGCCGAATCCAGCTAGACATCCTGCCGCCCTCACTGCTGCCCCAAGTGTCTCGAGGTTTTCCTCTGTGGGCTCAGGTTCTCTCCAAGGCCTTGATATCTCGGGGTCACAGTTCAATGACAGTACTCTAGCATCTAGCAGCTTCAGTGTTCTGCATGTCACCTCTCCACTCACACCTGACCCAGAGTCAACTGCGACCTTAACTTCAAGCTCACACTCTATATGGGAAGTAAGTTCCTCTATGTAGCTTTGGCTAGCATAATCAGCTCCTCCAAGCTTACCTACCTTGCTGGCTACTGGAAGCTTCCTCTTCATCACAAGCCTCTCAACATCTCTTTCCTGGGGTCTAGTGAACTGAGCTCCATCTCTATCAAAGCACTTAACTCCTGTGTGCCATACTGGGTTATGTGAACCTGTGACTATAGCTCCTATACTACATCCCAGCGATCTTGTAGCCCAAGCTGTAACCGGGTAGCTTGTTTCACCTAAGCAGACTACATCAACTCCGCTCTCCATGATTCCTGCTATCAGAGCATAGTATATCGGCCTACTAACAGGCCTATTATCCCTAGACACAGCAGCAGCTCCCCTACCAGCAAAGTGTCCAAGTGCTCTCCCGAGCGCCACTGCAGACTCAAGTGACATTGCCTCTCCATAAGCTCCCCTTATGCCAGAGGTTCCAAATTTCAAGCTACCACCAGGAGCATACTACCCTCAGAGCTTTGCTCTGAATTTAGTCAGAGATGTCTGACCTATTTAAGTTAACTTAACGGCCTCTGTAATCCAGTAGTTTCCATTTCCAGCGATCTGGTAGGCATAGAGCTAGATATCAAAGATACACGCTTGAAAAGTTTTCTAGCAATATTTAGGACATCTAGTAGCTCGCAAATGAGTGACTCTATATATTTCAATTAGCTGATTGAAATATATCGCTTTTTGGTAGATTTTAGTTATTCTTTCATTTATTCGAGAAATGGAAGGTGTAGAAATCGAATCTTGGACGCCGGGGGTGGGATTTGAACCCACGCTCCCGCGAGGGAAGCGGATTTCACGCTTGATCTCGAGTTTCAGCTTTTTATCCGCCGCCTTAGGCCAACTCGGCCACCCCGGCACCTCTCTTGTCACCAGACATTTTCCACTATTTATCCTTTGTCTCTGCAGCTTGGCTGCTGGCTGAAATCTTATGTTAGGATGGAAGCGCCTCTTTTGTGATGGTTGAGGTAGGCTATAGGGATTATCCCCTCGTTAATGTTCTGTTATGTCTCTATTGCGATTTCAGTTGCTGTCTGCATCTCTGCCTTATTCTTCCTTGGCTATCTGTGGTATGACGCATGCATATCTTCTTTCTTCTGGAAAGGCGAGCCTTAAATACATGTTCTGAGATAGCTTACTGGTGCCTGCTTCCATGGATGTGTCTAGGGCTGTTTTAGAGATCCAGAGTAAACTTGGGGTCGTTGGGAGGGCTAGGGAGCTCCAAAGGGCTCTAGTAGCTCTGATGTCTGGTCGCCATGTCTTGCTTGAGGGCCCTGTTGGTGTTGGGAAGACCACAGTCGCTGTAGCAATGGCAAGGTGGCTTGGTCGCGAGGTCATTCGTGTTGATGGTGACGAGCGCTACTATGAGTCAAAGCTAGTCGGCCACTGGGATCCTCCTATTGTTATGAAGAAGGGGTATTGCAGAGAGGCGTTTATTGAGGGCCCCTTAGTGAGAGCTATGCTACATGGAGCTGTTCTCTTAATCAATGAGCTCAACAGGCTGCCTGAGTCAGCTCAGAACGTCCTGCTTCCAGCACTAGATGAGGGAATAGTACATATACCCAATTTAGGTGAGGTCAAGGCTCGCCCTGAGTTCAGAGTGATAGCTACTCAGAACACTGAGGAGCATGTTGGTGTAAGCAAGCTTTCCGAAGCAGTAAAGGACAGATTCGTGCTTGTGAAGCTCGACTACCCCCCGGAAGAAGAGGAATGTGAGATAGTAAAGCTCAAGAGCCATGTGAGCTCTGAGGAAGTAGCTTTAACATCTGTCAGGATAGTGCGAGCTCTTAGAGAAAACCCCATCGTGAGAAGAGGGCCATCAATAAGGGCTTCAATAGATCTAGCTGCCCTTGTGAGTAGTTTGAACTCAGGCGGAAAACCTACTAGAGAGGCATGGATTGAAGCTGCTGAGATGTGTATTCCTACGAGAATGGATGTAGATCCATCTGTCGACGTACCTACACTGATAAGAAGAGCAGTCGAAGCCGTTCTAGGAAATTTTACTCGGCTGAGAGCGGGAGCAGACAGCCCCGCTCGATGAGCAGAAAGCTTGAGGCTGAGCTAAAGCGTAGCATTCTACCTGCAGCCTCGTCAACTCGAAAGACCATCAGCCAGCTAAACATAGATGAGCTCACAGAGCTAGCTGAGGAGGCTCTAGCAAACAGCTCACTAACGCTTGTAGAGGAGCTCATAAAGATCTCCCCCTATGCCGTCGTGTATGCTTTAGCTAGATCCCCAAGTAGGATCCTGTCTCTAACACAGTCATCTAGTTTCGATCAACTGGTATTCATATACCGAAGGCTCAGGCATTATCTATCAGAGGACCTAAAGGCAGCGTTTAGGACTCTAGTATCCAGGAGGCTGATCAGAGTAGGACTAGCACTTGGCAGAGAGGCGTCATCAGGAGGAAGATTCCAAAGGGTACCGTATACCGAGACATGCATAGACTTCGACCTAGAGCAATCAATAGAGAGAATCCTAGAGAACCCTCTTGAAGCTGCTAGATACGAGTCTTACATCGGTATCATACGTCTCCTTAAGTCCAGGCCTATAGTAGCTGTCCTAGACATCAGCGGCTCGATGTTCGGAAAAAAGATAGTACTCGCATCTATAGCCACAGCAGTACTTGCTTGTAGCATAGCCTCCAGAGACTACGCGCTCATAGCCTTCAGCACAAAACCCTATATAGTAAAGAAGATGGGTGAGCCAGCTCATCCAAACCAGGTAGTTGAAGCAATACTAGATCTCTCACCAGGAGGCTATACCAACATAAGA
Source organism: Thermoproteota archaeon (assembly GCA_037917675.1). Lineage (GTDB taxonomy): Archaea > Korarchaeota > Korarchaeia > B14-G2 > B14-G2 > B14-G2. Next base: position 40,850 of record JAVCBW010000049.1, on the reverse strand, counting down.
GGGGCTCTAGAAGCTGCTGAAGTAGAGCTCAGGAAAGCACAGTCCCCTGATCGCCTGACACTCCTACTGACAGACGGCCAATATAACGTGGGCGGCGACCCAAGAAAGGTAGCGCCTCGTCTAACGCCCCTACACCTCCTACACATTAAGACAAAGTCCCAAAAAACAGACTGGGGAGCTAGGGTGTCACTAGAGCTAGCAAAAGCAGGCAACGGAGCATACCAAGAGGTAACAAGCATACATGACCTATCTAAAGCCCTATACAGCTTAATGTCAACATAATACCTCAAATTCCTTTGCTGGCTTTGCAAGGAACAATCCTCTTTCAAGGTTGATGAAGCGTCGCTTGGCTACTTTGCAATATGGCTTAGCATCTTCCTCTTTAGAATAATTGAGGGAACCCACTCTATTACCCCTTCCTTTAACTAAGCGAATGTAATTCTCCTTCCTGGAAATTGCTTTCTTTAGATCATCCTCACTCATGGAAGAATGATAGAAGTACCTAAATCTTCTAAATAGCTTAACCTCTCTAATCTCTGGATAAGCTGCTTTGCTCTCTCTAAAGCTGTTTCAGCCTCATACTTTGAGCATCCAAGCTTGCTTAAAATGAAATCGAAGCTAACCAAATCGTTAAGCTTCGTTGTCTCTAAAACTAGATCCCTTATTGCATGAATTCTCTGCATTATTGGGTTTGAAGATGATTTTTCAGCTAATGCTCTCTCAGTTCTTTGAACAGCCTCCCAATTGCTTTCTCTCTTGGTTTTGAAGGATCTATCCAAGTTACGAGGTAACCTTCTTTAAAAGGAGTTTCTCCATAGCTTGCTCTATAGCCACGAACATAAACCAAGCCTTTCCTCTCAAACCTCCTAACGTTAGACATCACATCTGGTGGTTTAATCCCCTTATCTTTCAGAGCTTCAGCTATCTCCTTAGAGAAGAATGCCTTATCCTTATTCTTCCTCAAAAGCTCAAGGATTATCTTGGCTTTGCTAGGCTTTTTCTCTTCTTTTTTCTCCTTAAACTTAACAAACTTCATTCCTTGAAATACAACAGAATCCTCATCCTCTGCTTAAGCATGTAAAGATAATATTTCCTTAAGTTCCTAGTTACTCCTCCTCTTCCCTTGGAGAGGAGTGCAATCCCCCTTATATAAGTTCGAGGGTTCAAACCCCAGAGTGAAATAGGTTAGCTATGCAAAATTGAGCAAAAAGATCAGCAATTCCCTGCCAAAAGAGCTCAGAAACTGCTTATTTTAGGCTCTGGATATGGTGCGGGGGGTGGGATTTGAACCCACGAACCCCTAAGGGAGCAGGTCCTGAACCTGCCGCCGTTGGCCAGGCTTGGCGACCCCCGCATCTGGGTATTCTAGATGGGTTTGAATATACCTTAAATTTTCTGGTATTTTAAGGTATGCTTAGTGAGGCTATTGCTCATTAGGGAAGCTGAAATAGATGATGTCGATGACATATTGCTTTTGCTTGCTGAACTTTGGCCAGATAAATCTTTGAAAGAATCTGATATAAGAAGTGTTCTGATAAAGCTCATTAAATCTCCTAATGCAAAAACATTTTTGGTTGAGTTGAATGGGCAGGTAGTAGCTTTTCTAGACTTAACATTCCGCTATACGTTGTTCCATCAAGGGCTTACTGTGATAATTGAAGATCTCATAGTTACTAAAAAATTCCGAAGAAAGGGGATTGGGGGTAGATTAGTGGGTTATATTGAGAATATCGCAAAAGAAATGGGATGTAAAGCTATAGAGCTATATTCGGATTTATATAGAAAAGAAGCACATAGGTTTTGGCGTAAAATGGGATATGAATGTGCAGCTTTTCAGTTTCGCAAAATTTTAAAGTAAAATTAAATTCAAAGAAGTCTAAGGTTTCTCTTTCTCCTTTTTATGTCTTTAATCAGAGGCCTTAAAGATTGTTTATGCAGTGGCTATGGGTTATATTGTTGCTGGCTTAGGTAACCTTACCGTATAGGTTCTTGCCACGCAGTATGCTATACGGCTGGTGTTATTATTAAATGTGAGGATGGTGCTCCGGGCGGGATTTGAACCCGCGTTAGCGGCTCGAAAGGCCGCCGTGCTTGGCCTGGCTACACTACCGGAGCACCTATGCTTACTCTTTCAAGCTTAGATTTAAATGTTCTTCGAGTTTCATGTTGAGGTATCTGATGTATAGGTCTTTTAGTTCTGTGGATTTTCTTATCATTGCTTTGAAGATTTCGAGTTCTGCTTTCTTCTTCTTCTCTAGGAACCATTTGTTTTCTCTTACCCATGTTTCACCCATTAGGCTTGGTATTGAGAGGTTGTCTTTTGCGCACTTTAGGTCTTCTTCTGTGAGTGGCTCTAGGGCTACTCTACTTACTTTTTCGAAGAATCCTCCTTCTTCGACGTCTGATGAATGTATTCCTATGAACTTAGCTGTTGGGGTTGCTAGCCCTGGTATGTGGGCTGAGTGGATGCTATTGTATATGACTGTGGATGCTATTCTGATGCTCCATGGTGATAGGTCTACTAGGACTGCTATGGGGATGCCTTTGTCGCTGAGCATTCTCAGGAATCTTCTCATGCTTCTTGAAGGTTGCCCATGTAGCATTGCTACTGCTATGTTATATTCATCTGGGATCCCTAGCTCTATCATGTTCTTTGCTGGCCCTACTTTCTCTACTGCTAGCAGTGCTTTGACGTTTATCTCCTTGAACTTTATGTGCTCTGGGTTTGGTGGTATGGCATAGCCCATCTCACCTACTTTATTGAGTTTTATGGTGTTTCCGCTTTTGTCAACTAGTGTTATATCGCCATAGACTTCTCCTCTTGGATCTGATGTTATTGACAGCATTTCTCTGGAGAGCCCTGTTATGAGCTCTAGTAGGACTATTCTGGAGTCTGTTTCTCTTTGGTCTGATGGGAAGAGGGTTCCTCTGAACTTCTCGACCTTATGGAGATAGTAGAAGTCTCTTTTTGTCATTGTAAGCCCGCTTCTCATATGGTCTAGGCACCTTTCTAGTGCGAACACTACTCCTGCAAGTGTCCTTACGCTTTTGATATGGCTTCCAAGTATCTTAGACCACTGTCTTGGTGTGAACTTGTAGCCTTCATGCTCGCTGAACTCGATGTTGCTTGTGGATGCAGGAGGGTACTTTATTAGGGGAGGCTTTCCTCTCTCTATCATCTCACCTATCTTCTCAGCTATCCTGTAGATTTTCTCTATTGTCAGCTTCTCCATTTTCATCACCCTCTTTACTAGCTTGCTTAACTATCATCTTCAAGACTGGAGCTGGATCTACTTTACGCCCCAAGATCTCAGAGAGGGACTCAGAGATTATCTCATAGTACCTTCTCATCACCTTATATCGCTCTTCCATTCTCTTCTTAGCAATCTTCTTCAGTATGTAGCTTCTCAATGCTCTCGCGCACTCTCTTATTCCGAGCTCTATCTCTCTTGCTATCTCTGGCTTGTCTGCTATGAACTCCTTGCCTACGGTCTTGAATGGGATTTTGGTGGAGCATATGTGGACAAAGACTGCTACTGGGTTTTTAGCTGGATCCACGTGATATGTGCTCCAGTCTATTCTTCTGATGACTTTATATGCTACATCGCTTGCTGCATCATATAAAAGTGGGATTCTATTTGCGAACCTATAGAGTATGATATCTCCTGTAGCTGGAACTTCACCTCCATATGCTATTCCAACTTCAACGATGAACGGATGCCCCTCGTAGGCTGATGGGGGTCTCTGCACTACCTTAACGAACTCTGGTTGTAGTTCCTTTACTATACCCTTCTCTAGAATCTCCTCTCCTACTGGAGACAAGCATGATGCATCTGGTGCCCTAAATTTATCATAGCTTCTCAATGCTCTAACCAGTCTGACGATCTCTCTGTTTGTCAGCTCTCTCGGCTTCTTCTCTGCGTCTAGCCTCGCTTTTCTCAAGATCTTAATTGCTGTCTGTCTTCCCATGCTCTGGAAGCTTTTTGAGAGGAAGGATATCAAGCTCCTAGCTTTTGTCTCGTTTATCAGCCTCTTTAGGAGTTCAACGTCGACGCCATATGGATGGTACTTGCTTTCTCTAGGCTCCTCTGGAAGCCTGGTTGTAGCTCTCGGGAAGATGTATATCGTTCCCTTTGGGTCTCTGAACATTATATTGATGTAGGGGGTTATTATTGCCGTCTGCTTCAGGTATTCTAGGATTTTCCCCTTAGCTCTCTCATAGTTCCCCTCGAATGTGAGCTTTACTAGGGTGAATGTGGTTCCTGATGGAACTTTTATCTTCTGCTTTCTTTCTACTATTGGCTTGTTATTCTGGATATCTATTCTCAGCCTGTATCTGGCAGCGTATCCGTCTCCTACTGAGGAGCATACTTCAAATGGTTCATGTGTTGTTATCTGCCCATAGAGCAGGGCCATGGTTCCTCCGAGCCCAAATGTTCCTCTGCTCTGCCTTAGAACGTACTTTGAGCTGTAAAGTACTTTCCCAAAGGCATTTGGTATCTCTTCCTCTGGGACTCCTATGCCGTCATCTAGTACTTTAACTTGGAGGACACCGTTTTCTTTCTCTCTGAATGCTACATATATGTTGCCTGCTTTTCCTGCTCTGTCGCATGCGTCTAGAGCATTTTCAACGAGTTCTCGTACTATCATATAGGTTGCTCTCACAGGGTTGTCAAAACCTGCTATATCCTTGTTTCTGTAAAAGAAGTCTGATGGGCTTATTTCAACATACTCTTCTCTTTTGGGCACTTTGTCACCTACCAGAGAGGTATTCCACCTTTTCTGAGGAGTTCATCGCGCTTTCTTCTCCAGTTCTCTCTTTCTAGCATCCTATAGACTGTCGAGTGTTCTGCTCCCTCTATCAGCATTTTTATGGCTTTCTCCGCTAACTTGATGTCCTCGTCTCTTCCTATTATTGCTATCTTGTCTCTGTAGACTGATATATATGTGCCCGTATACTTCTCTATGTTCTCTCGTGCCCTGCCTTTTCTGCCTATGATCCTCCCCTTTATTCTTGTTAAGGAGCTTTTAGTTGAAGCATGCTCGCTTAAGTTGATTATGCTCATCATATAGTCTTCTCCCGCCAAGAGAAGGGCTTTTTTTGGGTTAAACCCCACCCCTATGGCTTCTATAACTCTCTTGGCTCTCCATAGCGAGACTGCAGCAGAACTTTCATCTTCACAGGCTATCTTAACATCACCTGTATTGCTATCTATCTTCAGCTTAACATCGAGAGCCTTCTCTATCAGCCTCTTAGCCCACCCTGAAGCTCCTACTAGAGCTCCAATGCGGTCAACTGGTATCCTTACTTCCTCTTCTACCAATGTCATCCACCTCTGATGATCTTTCTGACAACCTTTCTTGTGTCTGGAGCATCAACTCCATGTTCTCTCTTAAAGAAGGATATCACTGTCTCTATGTCATGGCAGAGGTACTCTATTGCTCTAGGATGGTCTATTGTGACTGCATGAGACCAGTCTATGATGTAGTGTCTGTCTCTCCAGTACATCACATTGTATTCGCTTAGGTCGCTATGTACAAGCCTGCCCCTCCTGTAGAGTACTTCCACGTCTCTAAGTATGCTAGATAGCGTTTCCCTTGGATTTTTTATGCCTGCATCCTTCAGGAGCGGTGCTGGAAGGCCTCTTTCACCTACAAACTCCATGACTACAATGTTCTCCTTTATCGCTACTGGCTTAGGAGCTCTAACTCCTACTCTATGCGCCTTAAGTAGGTTTCTATACTCTTTTCTAGCCCAGACAGTGTACATTCTTCTTCCTGACAGTGGTGCTGTATCAAACCTGTAGTCTCCCACTATATATGCTCTATGCTTAAGGAATCTCATCGTCTGTACTCTATGTATCTTTATTGCTATCTCTCCTTCTTTTCCCTCCCCAGAAAATATGTGAGCTTCTTTCCCTGCTGATATTATCCACCCAATCTTCTTTATTACTCCTCTATTAGCAAGTGCTATCAGGTTTCTTATTGTTCTTCCATCCAGTACTGCCTGATATACTCTCCCCTCCTCAAAGATCTTTCTGGCTACTGCTTCTCTAGATATCTTGATCCCCTCTGTTACTACTCTACTATCCAGGTTTCATCTATGTATCCGTGTTTTATCAGCCATCTAATCTGCTTTGGATCATATTTCAGGACTATGTCTCCCTTCCTCGGCTGAAACTCCCATACTGAAACCAGAACTACGTCTCCTGGCTTAAGCCAGCTTCTCTTGCCTCTGAGCTTTCCTCTTATCCTACATACTCTGATAACTCCATCAGCACACTGCACTTTCATCCTGCCTGCTCCAAGTGGCTCTAACACGACTCCTACACATTCCCCTGGGCTTGGGAGCACTTCCTCCATCTCTTTATCAGTAGCAGTTTCAGCTTCCTCTTTTTTCCCCTTGCTGTCTATGGTGGGTACCACCCTCTACACCTTTCTGACAGGTGTTTCAGCTCCACAAACCTCACACTTCAGGTAAACATACCTTTTTTGCTTTATTAGCTTTGTATCAGGCTTACCGCACTCAGGGCATATAACATAGTTCTTGATGTACTTCTGGATCTTGTCTTCGACGAGCCTCCTCTTCACTCTAGCCTGTAAAATGAGCCTCCTAGTAGCCTTAACTATGGGGACTCCAAGCTCGTGTGACAGGAAGAGGATTATGTGATCTGGGTCTCTATCTATGGAGTCAACTATCTCCTTAAAGTTCAGGATATGCGTGTATCCTCCTTCATGGGCTATCTCAGGCTCTGGTATAACAAACCTCTCTGATGACTCGAGAACCTTAGGTAGCTTTTCTCTGACTCTCTTCAGCATAGCTAGGTATTCTTCCTCAGTTGTAGACAACCTACCCCCTTCTTAATACCTTATATCTCTGAGGGCCCATGCCTCTTCTTACGGCGTAAATTAAGCCTTCCTCCTCAAGCTGTATTATGGCCTTGACTATATCTTCTCTCTTAACACCGTACTTTTTTAACTTTCCTTCGATCTCCTCCAGTGTGTGCTCACCATCTCCAATAGCTTGGATGATCAGAGACGCTACATTCCGCTCTGCAGCAGGTTCAGCTTTAGCGGATACCCCCCCACCTTCCTTAAGAGGCTCCCTGACCTCTTCTATCTTAGCTTTCGAGCTAGCTCCCCACCTTCTGATGGATTCAAGCTTCCTGAGCAGGAATCTCATGACATCTATCTTTACTACAAGCTCACTGAATACCACAGGCTCTCCTCTCCTATACCAGGCTTTCCCAAAGACCTCTATGAAACAGCCCTTTTCTACCTCTGGGTGGGGTATGCTACTTTTCCTAGCCACCACGGGCAGTCTATATCCGCTTCCATCGTCCAGGATGAACTCAACAGCTCCATCTTTGTCCTCTATGCTTGTCACAACTCCAGCTATTCTACAAAGTAGAGCCTTACTTCCTCTATCTCTGTTGACTTCCGAGATCAGCTGGGCTATGGATACTGGAGTATAAGCTTCTCCCATCTAAAACCACAGAAATAATGGGGTGGATGAAGTTTATAAGTAGCCCCTATATCCAGTCACGCTCGTCGAGTACTCCCTCAAGTATTCTCTTTCTCTCTCCCATACGGCGTCTATTAAGAGCCTTAGGAGGCTGCCACTGGACTGCTGGGATAATTGAAGGAGCTTCTATGTTCGCTACCCCAGAGACTACCAAGATCAGTTCAACTCCCTCCATTGTGGCATCTGTCTCATAGCCCCAAATGACTTCAGCGTCATCAGGTATTTTCTCCCGGAAAGTCTCTAGGATATGGTTGACCTCGCTAGCAAGTAGGTCTTCTGGCCCTCTTATGTATACTATAGCTGCTCTGGCGGTTGTCAAGTCTATCTCGGGGAACAGTGGAAAGTTTAGTGCTGTATAGAGTGCTTCTTCTACCCTACTATCTCCTTCTCCATATCCAATCAGTATCACAGAGTCCATGTCCTTTGTTGCTATAGCTCTGAGATCTGCTAGATCTATATTTATTATTCCAGGTCTTTCCTCATTAATTATGTCAGTTAGCCCCCTGACCATTAAGGCAAGCCCAGTGTCAGCTAGCTTAAGGGCCTCATTTATCGGGAGCTGCTTAAATAACTCGAATATCTGAGAGTTAGATACTAAGGCTACTGTGTGAGCATGCTCCCTTATCTTGGGAATCCACTGAAGGCTCTTATCATACCTAACCCTCTCATGTTTTGGAGATGGAAGTGTAGCTACCACGAATACGAGAGCACCTTTTTCCTCAGCTATCTTACATACTACTGGCGCAGCTCCAGTTCCAGTTCCTCCTCCAAGCGCTAATGCAACAAAAACCACTTCAGCTTCACCTATGACCTCCTCTATCTCAGCTGCACTTTCCTCAGCGCTCCTAAAGCCACATTCTGGGTTTCCGCCACATCCTCTCCCCTTGGTGAGATCTTGACCTATCAAAACCTTTTTATGGGCTGTTACCCTCTTCATGTGAGCTATATCCGTGTTCAAGGCTATTAGCTCAGCGTTATTAACACCCAGACTAACTAGCCTGGTTACAGTATTGCAGCCCCCTCCTCCTATCCCAATCACTTTAACTATATGCCTCGTTTTCAGAGTGTGTTCTGGCAGCGCTATTATCCTTCCTTCCTCCTCTCCTCTCTGCAGAAGCTTCCTTGTGACAGCATACAGGTACCTTATGTTCTGGGGTATGTCTAACATGTCTAGTGAATCAAGCTTAACTCCAATCATCTCATGCACCATTCTTGAGGATCCAACATTATCCTACTTTAAACCTTCCTTCTTTCCATTTTTCATCTAAACCTTTAATTTATACCCTCAACTATATCAGATTACTGATTAATATTTCTAAAAGTTACTCACAGCTATGCACCCTACCATCTACTATCACATTCATTATGCCCTCCTAATGATATAATATCAATATTATGCGGTACAAAACTATGTCTACGAGCCTTCTTCTCCACTTTTTCCGTCATGTGTAATTACTCATCTCAGATTAAGGTTCAAATTTGATCATAGTGTAGACCTATCTAGTGGTGTAGGTTAGCAGGATGATATATCAGATGTAGACCTATCTGGTGAAGCATATTGAGGATGTACATAGAATATTATGGTTGTCCAGCCAACAAATCGGATCTAGAGCTGATGCTGTCTCTAGCTAAAGAGTGGTTCAAGAGAATTGAGATAGTAGATAGCCCATATGAAGCTGATGTACTTGTTGTTCATACATGTGCTGTGAAGACACCGACTGAAGCTAGGATGATTAGCAGGATAAAAACATTAGCTAATATTGGGAAGCCTATCGTAGTCTCTGGTTGCATATATCTTATCTCACCTGAACTGGTTATGAGGGCTGTTAGGGGCACAAGCTGCTCCATCATAACTCCTCACTCCATTGGAAGATTCCCTTATGCATGTGAGCTCGCAGTAAAGGGGGGCTTATCTGTAATAAGAGAGTTTTCTCCCATCTATGCTCATAAATCTTTTAGAGTAAATCCTCTTGTTGAGATCGTTGCCATATCTACTGGCTGCAAGTTTGCATGCTCCTTCTGTTGTGTGAGGTTTGCTAGGGGAGCTCTGCTATCTAGACCACTTCCATCTATTGTAGAGCAAGTCCATAGAGGTGTAGCTGACGGCGTTAAAGAGGTTTGGCTTACTTCCCAAGATACAGCATCATACATCTATAAGCAATACCAGCTACCAGACTTGATTAAGAGTGTTGCTAGCATACCAGGGGATTTCATGATTAGAGTTGGTATGATGAACCCCTCTTCTGCCACTCTAATACTAGATAAGCTTACTGAAAGCTTCCTAGAGGATAAAGTGTACAGGTTCATACATCTTCCTCTACAGTCTGGCTCAGATAAGGTGCTTGCTGACATGAACCGCACTTACTCAGTAGCTGACTTCCTGCAGCTGGCTAAGCTTTTTCGTGAGAGGCTACACTGCACCATAGCGACAGATATCATAGTAGGCTATCCAACCGAGTCAGAAAGCGACTTTAATGACACATTGGCTGTGATAGAGGAGGCTAAGCCTGATGTCCTCAACATCTCGAGATATGGGCATCGTCCACTGACCCCTGCATCTACTCTAAGGCAACTAGATCCTCACATTGTCAAGAGAAGAGTGAAGCGTCTTCTTTCTGTCTTCAGGAAGGTTGCCATGGAGCAAAATACTCAGTATGTTGGTGAGGTTGTTGAAGGTCTTGTGGTTGAGAGGGGACCGCGAGGAGGCTTCATAGCTAGAACTCGGTCATATAAACCTGTTGTCATAAAAGCCTCCTCCTCTGTCCTAGGGAGATGGTGCGAGATAAGAGTGAATGAGTGTACTCCAACTTACCTCAAGGGGAGTGTGTTAAGACTTAAGTAGCCTCCTCTTCACTCTGGAGGTGAGCTGATGCCTCACCAGTGGATCCCCAACAGCTCTGAGAAGATTAGGCTTGAAATGTTGCGTGAGCTGGGGTTCAGCAGCTTAGATGACCTGTTTAGGTCTGCGGTCGGCTTTTCCTCCGAGGTCAAGATGCCTACTGGCTTAAGTGAGATGGAGGTTTTGCTTGAGCTAAGAGAAGTGCTAGCATCTAACCGGCATGTAGATCCACGAAGATATTTCATAGGTGGGATCCCTCGGCTCTGCTATGTCCCTGCTGCAGTAGACGAGCTAGTTTCCAGACAAGAGCTCTATACTTCATACACTCAGTATCAGCCTGAGATTTCTCAGGGTGCTCTACAGATACTATTTGAGTACCAATCTCTTATCTGTGAGCTCACCGGAATGGATATAGCTAATGCATCCATGTATGACTACACGACAGCTACTGCAGAGGCTTTCTTGATGGCTGCGAGAGTGACTCGGAGAAAGGAGGTTGTAGCTATCTCTCCAATTTCAGAGGAACTTAAGGCTGTTGTGGAAACTTACCTAGAGCCAGCTGGAATTGTCCTCAAAGAGGTTTCATGTGACTTAGATACATGGACTGTCTCTCGTGAGAAGCTTGAGCAGTCCATATCAGAGGATACTGCAGCTTTGTTCTTTGAGAACCCTGCATTTACAGGATGCATCTACTCTGAGCCAGAGATGCTAGCTGATGTAGCTCATAGGAAAGGAGCTTTAGTTGTAGTTGGAGTAGATATTGTGTCATTAGCTCTGTTAAAGCCTCCTTCTGAGTATAATGCTGACATAGTAACTGGCGAAGCACAGCCTCTTGGCAACTATCCTGCTTTAGGCGGCTCTCTAGCAGGTATCTTAGCATGTAAGCTTGATGATAAGCTGCTATGGCAAATGCCTGGCAGGCTTGTCGGCATGACTACAGACGTAGATGGAACTAGATCCTATGTCCTTACACTACAGACCAGAGAGCAGCATATAAGGCGGGAGAAAGCAACCTCTAACATATGCACGAACTCTGCACTCAATGCGATGAGGGCAGCTATCTATCTAGCACTACTAGGCAAGTCTGGCTTGAGAGCTCTTGCTGAGAGGCTTATCTCATATGCAGCTTACCTGGCATCTCTCCTAGGAGAGATACCATGGATTAGTGCTCCAGCAATTTCAGCGCCATTCTTCAGAGACTTTGTAGTGAGGTCCTCTAAGATTCCTGCTGATGAAATTCGGGATAAGCTGGCTGCTAAGGGGTTCTTGTTCGGCAGGTTATTCAAATATGTCCCCAACTCGCTTCTAGTTGGCGTAAACGAGTTCCATACAGCCTCTAACATAGAACATCTTGTTGCTGCCTTAGGTGACCTGGCATGAATCCTCAGCCATGCATCCAAGCTAAGTGGAAGGCTAGCGAGCGCATCCTTGAACCTATAATATTTGAGCTCTCTCAAGAGGGCAAAGTTGGCTTCAGCTTTCCTCAGGTTGAGGAGAAGGTCAGGCTGAGAGTCGGTGACCCCAGTAGGATACTGCCACCAACTGTCCTTAGGAGAGACCTAGCCTTGCCAGAGGTAAGTGAGGTCGAGGTTGTCCGGCACTACATTAGACTTACTCAAATGAACTATGGTGTTGATAGCGGCCCATATTGGCTTGGATCGTGTACAATGAAGTATAATCCAAAGATCTGTGAGCGTATAGCTAGCTTTGAACAGGCTCAGATGGCATCTCCACATGCTCCAGAGAGTTGGATCCAGGGCTGCCTAAAGGTCATGTATGAGCTTAAGAAGCTACTGTGTGCCATAACTGGGCTATATGACTTCACACTTCAGCCCTTTGCTGGCGCCAGCGGTGAGTACACAGGCTGCAAGATGATATGGAAGTATCACAAGCTACATGGTAGAGAGAAGGATGAGATGCTGGTTCCTGACTCAGCGCACGGGACTAACCCTGCTAGCGCATCCATGTGTGGGTTTAAGGTCGTCAACATACCTAGTGGAGACGATGGTACAGTAGATATTGAGGCACTTAAGGCTACAGTCTCAGATAAGACAGCTGGAATCATGCTTACTGTCCCTAACACTCTAGGGATCTTTGAGCATAGAGTCAAGGAAATATGTGAGATAATACATGATGCTGGAGGCCTAGTGTACTATGATGGTGCAAACCTAAACGCCTTAGTTGGGAGAGTTAAGCTATCTGACCTAGGCATCGATATAGCGCACCTCAATTTACACAAGACTTTCTCGACGCCACATGGAGGTGGAGGCCCTGGAGCAGGCCCTGTTGGAGCTGTCGAAGAGTTAGCTGAATATCTTCCCTCTCCGGACGTGGTGTATGAGGGCGGAATCTACAGGCTTAGAGACCGTGGCCCAAAATCTATTGGGAGAGTGCACCCATATCTTGGTAACTTTCCAGTTCTTCTTAAGGCTCTTGTATACATTAAGATGCTTGGACTAGAAGGGTTAAGAGAGGTCTCTGGGGTAGCTGTACTTAACTCAAATTATCTGCTCAAGAAGCTCAAGTCTATAGTCAGCATCGACGTTCCCTTTGGCTCTGAGAAGCCAAGGGCACATGAGTTCACAGTGAGTCTGAGGAAAGTCAGGAGGGAGACTGGAGTAAGAGTAGCTCACATTGCTAAGAGAATGCTAGACTTCGGTGTACACCCTCCAACCATATACTTTCCTCTGATAGTCCGTGAAGCTATGATGGTGGAGCCTACAGAATCTGCGACAAAGCAGGATTTAGACCTTTTCTATGAGATCGTGAGGAGTATAGTAGACGAATGCTATACTTCACCTGAATCCGTCTTAACAGCGCCACACAACACATCTGTTAGGAGAGTGAATGAAGCTCAGGCAGCTAGGCGCCCTGTGCTCTCCTGGAGGATGTACCTGAAGTCTAAAGGAGGCAGGTAGCCCCGGCCGGATTCGAACCGGCGTCTCCGGATCCAAAGTCCGGCATTCAAGGCTCCATGCTTGGCCAGCTACACCACGGGGCTTCTACTTAGTCAGTGCATCCAGGATATAAAGATGTCGTTAGAGCAATAGTAGCGCTGAGATGCCAGCTGCTGCAACAATTATTTCGATTAGCATGAGCAGCAGGACAAGCTGCTTTTCTGTTAGCTTTGCTATGCTCAGGATCGATGCTATCAAAGACCTATATGGTGGAGGCTCTATAACACCATTCTCCCTGACTCTTGCGTGAGTCTTCTCCCTACAAGTGAACCCCTGGCTAAGCTTTAGCATGAAATCCACCAGATGAGGCGCTAAGAGCAGCAGCAGCATGAGATGTGCACCAGAGTACATGCTGAGAGCTGCAAGTGAACCTCCCATGAAGAATGTCCCTATGTTCCCTGGAAAAGCTCTAGCTGGATACCTGTTATAGGCTAGAAATCCCATTATGGATCCAAGCAGTGCTGAGAGTAGTGGAATTGATTCAACCCCTCCATACTTTATGTAGACATATGCGATTATAGCTCCTGTCATGATAGACGTGACTCCCCCCTCAAGTCCATTGTATCCTGCTAGTGTGTTGACTGCGTTTGCTGTAAAGCTTCCGAGAAGAATGCAGAAGGCTGTTGCCATGACTATAGACCCCCCTAAGATGAAGGTGCAGCTAATCACAGAGCTTGGAGCTGATGCAGCTGGTGCTGACGCTATAGCTGCATAAACCACTTTTTCAACAGGTGTGAGACCTATGAGGTCGTCAATTAAACCTATCAGAGCAAAGAGCATAGTGGATACAGCAACTCCAAGAGGTACTGTTGCATCAAAGCATTTTAAGGCTACCACACACCCTATGTAGAAGCCTCCGAGTATCGATATTCCTCCAAGTCTAAATGCGTATCTGTCTTCCCTTTTGTGTAGATCTCTTGCTAGATATCTTTCTCCTATGTGTAGCCTAAGTACTCCCCGCAGGAGGCTGCTTGAGGCAAGCATCGAGACTATAGCTACAAGCATTCCTATCAGCAGCATCAGCTGATCTGCTGGTCTTGTTAAACTTATAGCCTAGTAGCCATATGCCTATAGGGACCATGGGCATCTATGCTCTACTGCTGTCGCAGCTAGCTGCCTCTCTGCTAGGCTTTATGGCATTTAACCATTTGGAGCCTAGGTTTAGGGAGGCTGGTCTTACTGGAGTAGATGTCCACAAGAGTTGGAGGCATGTTGCTATCGAGCTAGGTGGTATGCCATTATTTTTCACGCTTGTTGCATGCTATATGGCTGCTGGTGTAGCTGTTCCATGCATGTCAAGATTTTATTTAGCTATACTGCTTGTCGCAGTCCTCAGCTTCACTCTAGGTATGGTTGATGATATAGCTGATATGAGTGGTTTGATGAAGGGATTGCTATTCACCATACCGTCTGCTGGCCTCTTTGCAGCTGAGCTAAACCCATATCCAAGGATTCCAATTGTAGGCTTGACACGTCTAACCATCTTTTACTTCATGATGGTTCCTGTCTACATAAGCATTGTAGCAAACTCAGCTAACATGATCGATGTCATGAATGGCGTACTGCCGTCTACCTGTACTACCATGCTTCTAGGTGGAGTTATTCTCGGCTATCTGAAGATGAATCTGAGGCCTATCTTGTTGTCTGTCCCTATGCTTGCTACCCTGCTGGTATACATGTATTACAATAGGTTTCCTGCAAGGTACTTCGCAGGAAACTGTGGGTCGCACATGATAGGTTCTGTAGTAGCAGGGATAGCCATACTATCTGGCTTAGAGTTCTACTTAATCATAGCTATGCTTCCCTATGTGCTCAACAGCTTCTCGTATCTTGCTAGCGTTAGAGGGCTTCTTGAGAAGACGAAATTGGAGACTAAGCCTGTGCACGTTGAAAATGGGATTATATATGCTAACAAGAGCCCCAGAGCACCAATCACTTTAGTTGGGCTGCTTACATCAGCCAAGCCAAAAGATGAGAAGCTTCTCATTAAACAGATCCTTCTTCTCTCAATGTTCTCTACAGCCCTCTCTGTGTTAACTGAGGTGGTATTTAGTGCATAGTGGCTTAGTTGACTCAGATTTCATGAAAGTTCTGCTCCTCACAATCTACGGGTGGTGGCTTATAATAGCTGCTTTGCTGGCCATAAGGTTCTTTATAGTGCCATTGAAGGCAGCGAAGCCATCTATAGCATATGTTGTAGGGATCTTGAAGGTTGCGATCTCAGCACTAGTTCTCCTGGCAATGCTATACTTCTGGTATCTCCTCTCTGAGAGAGTGTACTTCAGTGGAGCCTATAAAAGCCTGAATGCTTCTCTCACCACGACCTCTGAGGGGTCTTCGCATCCCTCAAGATACTTTCTAGCTTTGGCGATACACTCGGCTTTTCTATCCATTATCTCGAGTCCGACATCAGCTATCTCTCTAGCATCAACTTTACATTCCTCTATTAATCCCCTATTAACAAGCTCTCTAGTAGGCGCCACTTGTTCCATGGGATAGCAGCTGATTGTAGGTGTTCCAACAAGTGCAGCTTCTCTTGTCATCGACCCCCCTCCTCCTATCATGAGATCTGCTCTCCTAAACAGCTGAATAGTGTTTATGGCTCCCTTGGGTACTACTATGTTCCCATTTGCTTTAATCAGCCTAGTTTCCTCCCTTGGAAACATTATGAAGACAGCTTTCCCTCCTCTTCTCGAGATTATTTCAGCTGATTCACATAGCATCCTACCTATGCTAACACTACAGTAAGAGGATGTTGTCGGAGAGTCCCTCATGACTATCACTCGCCCTCTATTCCTAAGCATCTCCTCTACTCTCAGAGGTAGCCTGTTTCTGAATTCTACGCTGAGATGGCTCACCTCGAGTACACCCTTTATAGTTTGGATATTCTCTTCTCGAGCTCCATACTCTATAGCTTTCTCTCTAGGAAAGCACTCTGGTAGTATTACTCTATCAGCTAATGGAAATGTTAGCTTACACTGATGGGCGTTTTTATCATTGTCATAGACGACAATGGATGGTATTCCAAGGCCAAAAGCAACCCTGACGGCGTCAGGTGAGGCCTTAGTGAGGAGTACATCAGGCTTGACTCTTGCCATCAGCCTGCTGAGCTCTCTCATCCTCTTGGCATGACTGACCAGCTTACCTCTAAGAGTCCTTTCATGCTTGCCTATACGCCAGCAATCAACATCTGAGTACAGTTTCTTAACGAGCGTTGAAGTATATCCATAAAGCCTGTATGTTACAACAATCTCACAGCCTAACCTCATCAACTTCCTCTTCACTGGGTAGAAGAAGAGGCAATGTGGTGCATTTGCTAGCTCTATCCATACTTTCAAGACAGGTCTGCTATACTTAAACCCCTAGGAGTAATATGCCTTATCGCTTGAAAACATTGAAATTGTAGAAATCAACCTTAATGGGCCCGGGGGGACTTGAACCCCCGACCTCCGGCTCTCTCAGCCCCCCGATGCCTACACTAGTGTATCGGGGAGCCCCTTATAAGGCATGCACCCACTTGGGCGGCGCTCCATCCAGACTGAGCTACGGGCCCCTAGTACCTCTTACCTTCTGCTGCTTTTAAACTTATCATCTCTGGTCATAGAAACTTAACTTTCTTCACAGCATACTCTCTGTATCCGGTTACAATCTTGATGTAATCTCCAAGATACTGTCTAACTTCTCTCAGGCTGGCGTCTACGAGAAGCTGCCTAGTGAAGGCTATCTTAGATGGTGTTGCAACTACCAGCATCCCCTTCTTTCCAGCTTTCCTCAATATGTCGAGTGTTATCTGCTGGTTTCCTCTCCCAAGAAGGAAACCTGTCCCCCCAACTGGTGAGATCACAATTCTTACCTTATCCCACTTTCGGACGAGCTTCTCTAGGCTTCTCGCATCTGGATCCACCAGGATGACTCTTCTGCCAGCTGATGCTATCAGTGAAGTCGTACTCTTATCTATTCCAAGAGCTTTTGCCACCTCTTTCACAGTAAGCCCTGGCCCAAATATACAGAGAGCTCCATTAAGCTCAGCAGAGATGGTGTCTGCTATACCCTTTGCTATCTCACGTATCTCACCTACCTGGGTAGTAATTTTCCCACTTTGCACATACTCCTCACTAACTATGGTATAAAGCTCTCCAATCCTCCTAGCTACCATGCTCCCCTTCCTATAGGCTTCTTCATCGATGTCTATAACTGCTCTCTTTTCTACTCTAGCTTCTCCTAACAAGTATTCTATTACAAGCTTAGCTGCTGCCTCTGCTGAGAGTGCAAACACCTCGGAAAAGACCTTTACCCCAGCTGGAACCCCAACCACAGGTGTAGTGCTATTATCTCCTATTCCAACTAGCACGTCCCTTGCTGTACCGTCTCCTCCAACGAAGACAAGAACTTTTACCCTCCTCATGGAGAGCTCTCTTGCAGCTTTAACAGTGTCCTCTGCTGTAGTCTTTTTGCCTGCCGGATATCCTACGGCCTCATGCTCTACTCTAGCTATCTGACAGTACTCCTCTCCCATCACTCCTCCATATGTGAGCACCATGATTCCCTCCCCCCTAATGTACTCAAGGAAACTTAATGCTCTACTTGGCGAAATAGGCCTATATCCCATCCTAAATGCTCTTTCTACAAGCTCAGGATCATCTGAACCTTTGAAGCCTGCTGCCCCCCCTACACCAGCTATTGGATTAACTATGAGCCCTATAGTGTGTTTCATAGTCTATCCTCTTTAACTACCTGAGCTACTAATATTTGTAGTATGCTCCACAACACCATAAGACCTGGTCTTCTGATTTGTGTGCTTGGTAAGCTCTACTATAGGATGCAGCTTCTCCTTAGTGTCGCAAAGGAGGTTCTTGCTGCTGGTAGGAGAGCCCACATCATAGACGTGGGCTTTTCCCTAGACAGAAGGATGGTCTCCTCCGTGTTCCGGGGAGAAGAGTATCTTTTACGTAAGCTGGTGATAATTAGACCCAAAGCATATGTTGAAGCTATAGCAGCCATATACTTGTCTTCTCGTCTTCTCTGCTCAGGAGATCTCTTAGCATGCAGCGGTATCTCAAGAGTCTATCACCAGCTAGTGACAGAGGAGAGCGATCGCTTACTTCCACTTAGGTTTCTCAGTGCTGCATGTGCTTCTCTGTGGATTTCAGCTCATAAGCGGGGTACGATATCACTTATTGAAGTAGAGTCTGCTCGCATTGAGAGCGGTGCTCTAAAGCCGATAGGCGGGGAAATCATCCCATACTGGGCTGACTCTATACTAGAGGCTTCTTCAAATGGTGTAGTGAAAGTTATTAAGCCACCGACCTAGCATAATGACAGCTGGTGATATGCTGCTTACCATGTTGGCAAGGACACTATGGGTCTTTTCACCAGCTTATATCAGCAATATGGCTCCTGTAATATTTGGTGGCGGGAGACCTATAGACCTTGGAAAGCGATGGTTTGATGGACGCCCAATATTTGGCTCACATAAAACAATAAGAGGACTTATCTCAGCATGGGTTGCTGGCTGGCTAACAGGCCTAGCGATAGGTGCCCCCAGGTATGGCCTGCTAGTTGGTATAGTAGCATCCCTAGGAGATCTGCTTGGCTCGTTTGCTAAGAGGAGAATGGGCATTCCTCCAGGTGAAAAAGCGCCTCTCTTAATAGATCAGCTGGATTTCATACTTCCATCTGCTATTATAGCCTACATCACACTATCAGTTAGCATAGCTGAGATTCTGATAGCCATCCTGATAACCCCAATACTACATATACTTACTAATACCATAGCTTACCTACTAGGGCTTAAGCCCCATCCATGGTGATTTTGTTGAGTAAGACTCCCCTGATTAAGCTCATAGCAAAGCTTGGAATGAAGAGTGAGGTTTATGATAAGCTAGCTAAGATGGGAGTATCCACGGTAGAAGACCTGCTTCTCACTCCCTCTGAGGAGATAAGGGAGAAAACAGGGCTGTCTCGGAGGATAGTGAGGAGACTGATAGAGGAGGCAGGGCGGCTAATAGAGATAAGAGCTGAGTCAGCCTACCAGGTTTCTCTTCGCATGAGAGAAACTATAGCGTATATAACCACCGGATCAAGCATGTTGGATGAAATCTTAGGTGGAGGAATAGAGACAAACAGCGTTACAGAGGTATTTGGCCCATATGGCGCTGGGAAAACGCAGCTGGCCATGCAGCTATGTATCAATGTCCAGCTTCCTAGAGCTCAAGGAGGGTTATCGTCTGGCGCCCTGTACATAGATACAGAAGGAGCTTTTTCATCACGTAGAGTAGCTGAAATGGCTGAGATGCGTGGAATGGATCCAAGCCAGACTCTTTCAGCTATAAAAGTGGTTAGAGCCATATCTGCTAGCCACCAGCATGCTGTCATATCGTCAATAGATAGGATAGTAGACTTATCTAGCATAAAACTTATTGTTGTGGACTCGCTTCTCCACCACTATAGATCAGAGTACCCAGAGCTATATATGCTTCCTGCAAGGCAGCAGGCTGTGAGAGAGGAGCTAGCTACACTTACACGTATTGCTGAAGAGTTTAACTTAGCTGTACTTATAACTAACCACGTTTTGTCTCCAATAAGATCAGAGAGACGCGAGAATGCTGCTGGAGGCCACACGCTAGCTCACCTCCCCAAGACGCGAGTTTATATTCGTAAGGCTCCTGAAAACATGAGAATTGCCAGGGTAGTGGATTCACCGATCTTACCTGAGAGAGAAGCTCCCTTCAGGATAACTGAAGCTGGAATAGAGGATATCTAAAAGCTTTTCAGTATGCTACCTAAGGCTACTTGGGTGTTAAGTTGGCTACACGGAGAGAACTGCATTTTCCTAGAGATCTCCTGTATACGAGAACCCATGAGTGGGCTAGGATAGAGGAGAATCTAGTCCGCGTAGGGTTAACTTCATATGCTATCCGAGAGCTTGAGGAGATAACTCGGGTGATACTTCCAGACGAAGGCGAGAAAACCAAGCAAGGACAGCCATTCGGCGTTGTTGAGTCGTATAAGGGGGCTTTCGACATATATGCGCCATTCACTGGGACAATCATAGAAGTGAACCATGAGGTTCAAAGTGGTAGAGGTGAGAACTACGATCTAATATCTCAAGACCCATATGGGAGGGGATGGCTGATAGTAATATCTCCAGATAACCTAGAAGCAGAGAAGAATAACCTTCTCTCCTCTCAGGAGTATAGGAGGCTCGTTGAAGAACAGCTATAGGTGCTATATTTGCAGCTTACAAGAGAAGAAGAGGAGATTCTGAGCTCAAGAGGAGCTGTAGCCCGCTGTATGAGAGTACTTCTCTCTGTTGGTGAGGCGCTAGGTGCATCTCGCCTAATTCCAATAGAGTCTGCTCATGTGAGTGGAAACGCCTACACCAGGGTGTAGGCGCCACAATTTCATACAAGAACATAGGTGATGCTGGCAGAGAGCTCCTCAAAGATCTAGCTGACAGTGGAGCTAAGGTCAAAGTGCCTACGACAGTGAATCCTGCTGCTGTGGATGTAAGGAGACCAGGTGTTCTAGGTGACTCCCATAGCTTCAGAGCTGCTCAAACTGAGATTCTAAATTCTCTACAGAAGATGGGCGCTACTCTAACGCTTACGTGTACTCCATACACTGTTTCTCTGACTAGAGCTGGAGCACATGTTGCATGGGGTGAGTCTTCTGCTGTATGCTTTGCGAATAGTTTCCTAGGGATGTATACCAATAGAGAAAGCGGCATAACTTCTATTGCAGCTGCGATCATAGGGAAAACACCAGAATATGGGTTACATCTCGATGAGAACAGAAAACCAGAGGTCGAGGTAGTGCTGCAGTATAGGCCTAGGAGCGATCTAGAGTACTCAGCTTTAGGCTACCTGATAGGATCCCAAAGCATACAGGTAGCTAAGCTTGAAGGAATAGATAGGCTTCCATGGAGCATTCTGAAACTAATAGTTTCTGCTGCAGCAGCATCAGGGAGGGTCTCCATGATAACTCAGAAAGGCGTTTCCACGCATAAGCTGGTTGTCACCAGAGAGTCACTGCAGGAGGTCATGGTAAGCCTCTCCTCTGCTGCTGAAGCTGAGATAGCAGCTATAGGATGCCCTCACCTAACTCTTCCAGAGCTCAAGCAGCTAGCATGTATGCTCAAAGGGAGAAGGGTCTCAAGGGGGAAGAGGCTATGGCTTTTCACATCACCTAAAGCCCTTGTCTATGCAGAAAAGTTAGGGATTGCTCAGCTACTTGAGAAGGCTGGAGCTGAGATCTTTAGTGGCGTGTGTCCTGTTGTCGCACCTACTGAGAGGCTTCCCTTTAAATCTATAGCGACAAACTCAGCTAAAGCAGCACACTATCTCCCAACTCTAGCAAGAAAGCATGTAGTCTTGCTCAGCTTAAAGGAAATAATCGATAGTTTTACATCATAGGTGGTGTCTTGTACAAGTACATGACTGTTAATGGCAGGTGCATAGTACCCGGGAGAGCCAAGGCCCCCCCTCTGGTTCTCTATACTCCCATATCGTTTCTTGGAGACATAGATCCTGTGACGGGAATTCTGCTGAAAGGTCCTAGAGCAGGGAAGCGTGTATCAGATCACATACTAGTGTTCACAGCTGAATCAGGAAGTACAGTTGGAGCATACGTCATATATAGGCTCTATAAGAGGGGGTTAGCTCCCAAGGGGATGATAGTTGCTCAAGCTGGAAGCATCACAGCTGCAGGCTGTGCTCTAGCTGGGATACCTCTAGTAGATCAGATTCCTCTGAGGCTATTTAAGGACATTGACAGATCTAAGCTTGTTGAGATAAACATGTCTCAGATAACACTATTTAGATGAGGGGGTAGTATGCCTCTAAAGGAGCCTGTGAAGCTGATTAAGGACCCAGTCCATGGCTATGTCTCGCTGACAGAGGCTGAGGTGAAGCTGGCTGACACTAAGGTCTTTCAAAGGCTCAGACGAATACAGCAGTTAGCTGGCTCAAATTACGTTTACCCTGGAGCTACACACACCAGATTCGAGCATTCTCTTGGTGTTCTGCACCTGGCTGGAATAGCGGGAGAAAGGCTCAGCAAGTACATGTCCGAAGAGGATATGCAGGCTATAAGGATTGCTGCTCTCCTTCATGATGTCGGCCATGGGCCATTTTCCCACTCATTTGAACCCTTTCTCGAGAGGAAGACAGGGCTCAATCATGAGGATATGTCCAAGCTTTTAGTGGAGAAAACGGAAATAGGAGACATCTTAGAAGACTATGGTTTCTCTAGAAGCGAGATCTCCAGCCTATGTATAGGTGTTTCACATAAGCCTCAGTTTATGAATCAGATAATCCGAAGTGCCATAGACGTGGACAAGCTAGATTTTGTAGTTAGAGATTCCCTCCATACAGGAGCTGGATATGGAAACATAGACATCTATAGGATAATCTATAACATAGATGTAGTGGATGATGTACTTTCACTGGATGAAAAAGCTCTCCCAGCACTAGAGGCTTTGCTGATAGGGAGAATGGAAGCCTTTCGAACGATATACTTCCACAAGACGTCACGAGCAGTCCAGTTGATGATAAATATGGCTCTAGAGCAGATAGAAGACGAGATTTCCCGGGGACAGTTGCTGGATCCAAGCTTCTACTGCTCGCTAGATGACTATACGACGTGGGTTCTTCTAAAGAAGCACCCGAGGGCAGGAAGCATCGTGGAGAGATTGGAAGCCAGGAAGCTTCTCAAGGCGGCATATGAGAGGACTATGTTCCTAAGAGATCGTCATGTAGTAGCCTTATTTAGGAGTGAAGCTGTGAGAAATAAGCTGAGGGAAGAGCTTTCAGCTGAATCCGGGGTTCCCATGGAGAGGATAATCATAGACACACCAACCCTACCAACTGTACCCTACCACTGGGGGCCTCCTTCAGAGGACATGAGAATACCTATACACCGTAGGGTTTGTGGTGAGGTAATTAAGGTTGAAAGCTCAAGCATATCTGAGCTAATCGACTTCATGAAGAGGTTTATGAATATAATTAGAGTCTATAGTTTTGAAGAAGATAGAGAGCGAGTTAGAAAGGCTGCAATACGCGTATTAGGGGACGTAGACTACTCTCTAACGGTTTCTTATTGACCCATGAACCCAGATCTCCCATAGAGCTTCTTCAGCTTTTCCTGTATTTCTCTAAATATCTTCACTCTCAGCTTAGAGACCTCTCCAACGTCTATCTCCTCTAGCTTTTCATAGCTTTTGTTAAGCTGGATCAACCCGCTGACTTTGGCTATATCCTCTGATGATATAGGTAGCTCTTGATCTCCCTTCCCCTGTACGATCATTCTTACAGTCATCTGAGGCATTACAAGCAGTATTCTCTTAACAACTCCTATCCTCCGGGCGTTACTATCTATAACCTCCTTACCCATAAGCTCTCCTGGGAACTTTAACTCAACTACCTCACAGGTCTCCAACTTTATCTCCCTCTAACCCCCCTATGATGTTGCTGATAGACTTTCTGTAACACGTGTCCTCAGCATGCTAGCTACCTCCCTAATTATGAGCCTAGGATCTATTAAGCTCGCTCTCTCTGCAGCATACATCAGATAGGCTCCCTTTCTGGTCTTTTTTACTCTGACTGCTACTACGTTCCTCCTCAGCTTCCTCCACTTACTTCTCGCCTCGTATCTTACTTCGATAACTAGATCTACTGGAAGCTTGTAGGGCCTTTTCCCTTCTGCCTCTCTCTTAACAGCTTTAATGACTCTATCGTTGAGCTTAACAAGCTTCCCATTAAAGTATATCTTACATGAGAAAGACCTTGTCGCTATAATGACAGAATTCTTCTTCCTAAGTAGGAGTTCTTCTCTCCTCTTAGAAAGCTCTACGAACACTTTGATAATGTCTTCGATACAGCCTTCATACTTCACATACATTCTACTGAACTCCCTGTCATCTAGCAATGGATTGAAAAACGGCATGTTACTACCTTTCTTCCTCCTCTAATCCACTTGCAATGGCTCTCTTTATATCTTCAGCTCTCTTGAGAGCGTCAAGTATATAGATCACATTCCTTAGCTGATCTTCATCTAGAGATTCTCTGAGGGATCTTGCAGCCTTGTCGAGTTGAACAAGCAGCACGTCTTCTAAGTCCTCCAATATAAGCCTCCTCTTTTGCATTATTCCCTCATAGTCTGTTTTAACAAGCAGCACTCTCCTGCTGCAGCTGGGGCAGTATACTTCTCCCCTAACCCTTACTAAAGGTACCTTGCAGTCTGGACATACCTCTGCTAGTATATCTCCTCCAGCTTTGAGAACTTCTGCCAGTACCTTTTCTACATTTTTCTTAGCCATCTCCTAATCAAACCAGCTTGTATCATACTCAGAATATAAATGTATTTAACCCGCTATCCCTTGTTATCTAGGTGACATTCTTATGAGTGCTTCTAACAAGGAGCGTATAGAGAAGGTTATTGGTATACTACAGTCCATAGTTAAAGATACAAGCGTCCCTCGCAACATCAGAAAGACCGTTTCTGATGTTATCCAGGTGCTTCTCTCAACAGACAAGTCAGATGGAGTCAAGGCAGGTATAGCTGCGCATATGCTTGATGAAATAAGCATGGATATGAACATGCCCTCAACTACTAGAATTAAGATATGGGAGTGCCTTGGTGAGTTAGAGAAGGTGCATGATTAATCTAGTACGTCACCCAGTACGTCTCTAACAATCTTTTTTAGCTTCATATTCTCAGCTTTAACATGCTTTATGTCCTCTTTAAGCATCTCGATAAGCTTCCTCAGCCTCAATATCTCTATGTTCCTCTTATCTAGCTCTAACCTTATCTTGTTCTTTTCTTCAAGGGCTTTCTCGAGCCTCTCCTTAAGCTTCTTTGTTTCATCTAGCCTGCCAGCCATCACTTTTCTAGACTTCTCTTCTATGGTCTCTATTATGCTGAGAACCGTTTGCGTGATCGATGATAATGCTGAGACTATAGCCCTTATACTGCTCAGGTCAATACTTCTCTTAAGCTCCTCTTCCAGCGATCTCTCTAGCTCACTAAGCCTATCTGCCTCACTGCCTAGAGCACTCGCCTCTTTTTCACAGAACTTCAGCTTTCTTAGGCTTAGGCTTAGGTCACCAAGCCTACTTACTAATGTCATTATGAGATCACATACTCCTCCCAGCTCTTCTATAATCCCTTTTTCACCTCTATTCTGTCTTTCACTAAATGTGAGTGGAGATATTCTTGAGGCTGCAGCTAGTAGCTCCTTTGTTGCATCTCTTGCGGCTCTAAGCCTTTTTTGAACGGGTAGAGGGAGTTTTCTCTCTTCTATGGCTCCAATTCTCCTCTTAAGCCACTTGATTTGCTCCTCATACATTCTTCTGACTCTTCCTAGCTCCACTCTCGCCTCTGATAGAAAAGCTGGAGTGTATCTGGCTCTAAACTCAGCTAACTCCTCAGCTCTTATCCCAGTCCGCTTTGATATCTCATCTATATCCGCATAGACTAGGTCGTCAGAGGAGCGTATCCCAATGGCTACGAGCTTTCTCTCAACCTCCTGGTTATCTCCCCAGTACTCTCTTATAGCTTCTCTCAGGTATCTCGTAGCCTTCACTTCTCTCTCCATTTCCCTACTCTCCACATGCTAATAAGCTTCTTGAGGTACATAAATTCTTATTAATTAGCTGCTCTAACCTATCCCAGGCGCGGGGGTCGCCAAGCCTGGCCAACGGCGCAGGGCTTAGGATGTGTGTAAGACACCCTGTCCCTTAGGGGTTCGTGGGTTCAAATCCCACCCCCCGCACTCAATGCGGCCGTAGTCTAGCCTGGATAGGATACCGGCCCTCCATGAGGGAGGAAAGCCGGTGACCCGGGTTCGAATCCCGGCGGCCGCACCATCTCAGGATACTATCCCATATCCTATTAGCCTCCACTTTCCAGCTATCTTTCGTGAAATTGCTACTCTCTGCCCCTCCTCCGCGCAAACTGGAAGGAGAAGCTTGAGCTGAATCTCGCTTCCCTTTATCCTCACTATCTTACCAACTGTCATCGCAGTTCCAATATTCAAAGCCCACATCTCTCCTAGCTTAGGTTTCTCGACGGTAATCTCGTTTGGGAGACCAACTACCTTACTCATTAAGTGAGTCTCTATTGTAAGCTCATTTAGCACGCCTGGCAGAGTCCCTGGTGGCCCTACAACATTTCCCATCAGGGCATCTGACTTGGTCAATGCTGGATCCAGCTCAGTTCCAACTGCGACAAGTCCTCCCGCAACTGCTTCGTCTAGTTCTTCGTTTCCACACCTTAAGCTTACTATTCTAGTTCTCAATGGCACATACTTTTCTCCTCTCCTAACACCTGGTCTACACTCTATCTCATCTCCAACAGAAAACTTTCCTTGTATTATGGTTCCTCCTATTACCCCTCCTACCAGTTTGTCAACTGTTGTTCCTGGCTTGTTTACATCAAATGACCTTGCTACATACATTCTGGGGGTAGCCTTTGTGTCCCTATGGATCTCTGGTATGTCTTCGACGAGCATCATCAGTAAGATGTCTAGGTTACCCCTATGTAAGGCAGACATCGGAATTATTGGGGCCTTCTCCGCAATGGTACCTTTAACAAACTCTCTTATCTCATGAAAGTTCTCTAGAGCTCTCTCATCATCTACGAGCTCTATCTTATTCTGAACTATGATTATCTTGTCTACCCCCATGATCTGTAATGCAGCTAGATGCTCTCTGGTCTGAGGTTGAGGGCACTTCTCGTTTGCAGCTATCACGAGTAAAGCTGCATCCATTATCGTAGCGCCAGCAAGCATGGTTGCCATGAGGGTCTCATGTCCAGGACAGTCTACTATCGATATCTTCCTCTTCTCCTCGGTTTCACTTCCACAGTATGGGCACTTTCTACTTGTAGTATAAGCTTGAGGAGGCGGGCAAATTGGGCACTTTCTTATTGTAGCATCTGCATATCCTAGTCTGATCGTTATGCCTTTCCTTAACTCCTCACTATGCCTCTCAGGCCATATTCCTGTGATTGCCTGTGTGAGAGTCGACTTTCCATGGTCGACATGCCCTGCTGTCCCTACGTTCATTATAGGCTGCTTAAGCTTCCTCACCGATATCTTCCTCACCTCCCCTTAGCTTCTTCATGAGGTCTTCAAGAGGTTCCTCTCCATGCTCTATGATCTTCAAGTTGACTTGCGCTGTATCTTCAGATATCTCGTTTCCTCTAACCATGACTCTTCTTCTCTCTCCCTTCTTCCTAGGTCTATACCCTGGCCCCCTGCTTGTTAGGATTCTCTTTCTCCCGGGTCCAGGTATATCAGGCCTCATTGGGAATCCTGCTGAATCTGATCCTCCTGTTATCTCGAGAACATATCCTCTCATACCAAGAGCTTCTCCTGCTACTTTATCACCTATTCTCAGCCTCAGCAAGGCGTTCCTTCTAGGGTCCCCTTCATCTAGCTCTAGATGATATGCTTTTCCAGTTCTGGGGTCTGATATATCCAACACCATCTTCCCCATTACAACTCACCTCTTGTGATGAGCTTAATCTTCATAGCCTGTATCTCGTCTAGCAACTTTAATTCGTCTTCGCTTAGATAGTCTCTTAGCTTGCTCTTGAGAATCTGTATGCTTTCAAAGCTTATATTAGAGTATAAGATGTCTCCTTCTCGAAGGTTTCTTCCGACTGTTGCTCCAGTTATAGATACTGCAACTCTATTCCCCTTTCTTGCTTCTGGTATCGGCTTCCCCTCATATTGAATCTGCTGTATCCTTCCAACTTCTCTACCTGATGGATGGATTAGAGGCGTTCCTGGAATGAGTCTGCCTTCCAGCACCTCTACTCCCACTATCGCAGGCCTGCTTCTCCGAAACACGTATTTCGGCAGTACCATTATCTTCGCTGGAAGTGGTATTTCCCGAGTTATCTTCCTTAGCTTGCTCTCTTTTGCTTCTTTTAGGTATTTTTCGACCTTCTCAAGCAGCTGATATATGACTCTGTCTTTCAGTATTGTTATCCCATATGCTACTGCTGCTTCCTCTACTCCTAGGAGCGTCTCGACATTAAAGCATATTATACATGAATATACTTCCTCTGTCTCTTTGACAGCTCTTGCTTCAGTTACATCTCCCATTGAGACAGGACCTATGTCTGCTTTTCTAATAGGTATGTTCATCTTTCTCAGCTGCTCAACGAGAGCTTCTAGTGTCCCCAGCGTGTCTGCCTTCACTATGACTCCTATCTTATCAGTTGATATCACTATGGACTTAACTTCTTTCTCTACAATCTCTAGGACTTCATGTGCCCTCTCCTCTGTTCTAACCGCATACACTGGAGCTCCAGCTAATGCCTTATCTAAGTCTGCTGCTATTATCTTCACGCCACTGGCTGCTACAGCTTTCGCTACACTCCTAAACCTATATCTTGGATCTCTTATCTCATCTAGTGGTCTAGGCATCAGTATGTTTTTGACTTTAGTAATGAATGCTCCTTCTTTGCCTCCAACTACTAGGTAGTCCCCCTTCTGGATGAACCCATCATATAGTAGAACATTTATGACAGTTCCTGCTCCCCTCTCCTCTCTGACTTCAAGTATGGTTCCTATACCCTCTTCACTTCTTAAAGTAAGCCTGTCTACCAGAAACCTCTGTGAAAGCCCTAGTAGAACAACTAGTAGATCTGCTACTCCTTCTCCAGTAACCGCGCTCGTAGGGACTATTGGTGTTTGCTCAGAAAAGTCTGTTATGAGATCATATCTATCCGCATTTATCCCATAGCTAGATAGCTCACCAACTATCCTATATACCCTCTGATCCATGTACTGTCTAGCTGTACTCGACTGCCTCTCATAGGTGTCAAGGAAGTTTGCTCCCTTAATGCTCTTCCATCCAGGGATCTTGTCTATCTTGTTAAGTGCTATCACAAATGGTGTCTTTCTAGCTTTTAGTATGTTTATCGACTCTATCGTCTGAGGTTGGATCCCTTGTATTATGTCTATTACAAGGATCGCTATATCAGCTAAGCTTCCTCCTCTTCTCCTAAGGTTTGTGAAGGCTTCATGGCCTGGTAGATCTATAAATAGAAGCCCTCTGAGCTTAAGCTTTCCTCTTAGCTTAAACCTGTCGAGTAGAATACCTGCAACCCTCTCTATGGCATCTATAGGGACTTCAGAGCATCCAACATGCTGCGTTATAGAGCCGACTTCTCTAGCAGCTACACGTGTCCTTCTTATGTAGTCTAGTAGTGTGGTTTTTCCTGAATCCACGTGGCCGAGGACAGCTACTATTGCCTGTCTAAGTCTTCCTTTGCCGCTCAATGCATCCACCAGGATTAAGCTATATCTTGTGAGGTAGACTATAGCTTACTTTTAAACTGAGGCCTTCTTCTTGACAACCCACGCCGTCTTTTTTGGGTTTCTCCCATGGTGTAGGAAGCTTATCCTACACTTTCTAGAACAGAAGTATAAGACTACTCCATCGTTTCTAACATAGTAGACTCCATACCCTGGCTTCGCTTGTTCTCCGCAAAATGCACACTTTACTCTCCTACTGTACATTGCCCACCACGTCCTACTACTTACCTATCTTCCTTGCTTCTATCTCAGTGTCTCTTAACATCAGGATGTCGCTTACCTTGACAGGCCCCATGACGTTTCTTATGAGTACTCTGCCCTTATCTGGCCCATCGAGTACTTTTACTCTTACCTGAGTGACTTCTCCTGCTACTCCTGTTCTCCCTAGGATTTCTATTACCTCAGCAGGCCAGGCGTCTTCCTGTGACATTTTTATGCCCCAACTACTCTCCTTTTATCTCCTTTATCTTCTCTACTATAGCATTTAGAAGCTCTCCTGCATTACCTGGATCACATACACATGCTGATGAAGCTGCAACTTCTATCCCAGCAGCCTGTCCTAGCCTCTTTTTCTCTGGCACATATGCATATGGTATCTTCCTTTCTTCACATAGCAGTGGAAGATGGGCGACTATTTCCTCTGGGTCAACATCAAGTGCTATCACGACAAGTTTTGCCTCTCCCCTCTCAACAGCCTTTGTAACTTCATTTACACCTTTCCTTATTTTTCCACCAGTGGTTCTGCTAAGCTCCACTATCTCATACAGCTTCTCAGCTAGCTCTTGTGGGACATCAAATCGCGCATATGAGGGCTTGCTCATCTTCTCACCGTCCCATAGCACATTCCTCCTACTGCTTTTAAAGGTTAGCAGTGTTTCTAGACGCCTTCATCCTCTTCTATAGACTATTGCTGCATATCCTACTACAGCATGGAATTCTCCTGTGACCTCTCCGCTTGTAGAATACCTCAGTAGCTCACCTCTCTCTACTCCTCTTCTGCTGCTATAAAGCGCCGCTGTCGCTATGGCTCCATATCCACATACTGTATACCCCCTCTCACGTGCGGCATCTACTATGTCCTTTGCTGATAGCCTTAATATGCTCTCTATGACCTCAGAGTCCTTCTTAACAGCTATATCATGTGGTTCATAATGCGATAGATCGGAGGTGGCTATGAGAACATGCTCTCCTGGGGTCATGACATTATCTAAGGCTTGAGCTAGGTCTCTAGCTGCTGTGAGAGACTGGTCTAACATCGTTATAGCAACTATTTTCAGCTGCTTGTCAAATAGGTACTGTAGAAATGGGAGTTGAACCTCTATAGAGTGCTCTCTTTCATGTGCTAGCTCATCTAGCTCAGCATATGCTGATTCACTTGCTATGCTCTCTGCCAGCTCTTTATCCACCTCAACATCGCCTAATGGTGTTCTCCATGCTGTGTGTGGTGAAACTGAGATTCTTGCTCCGATTCCAGTGTGGTTTGGCCCAATCAATACTACCGTATCTGGGGTTCCATCTTCAGCCAAGACCGCATAGCTGTGTGCTGCTATCTCCCCACTGTACTGCAAGCCAGCATGAGGAGCTATTAGGCTGATCACCGTAGTTGGCTTTTCTACCCTTACCTCAGGCACGTGTCCTGGTCCTCTGCTCCCCTTGAAGCACTTTTCTATAGCCAGCCTGAGAGCCTCCTTGCTTCCAGGATAGAAAATTCCTGCAACTACAGGCTGTCTTATCATCACTCTACACCAACTATTTGTGTCATGAAGTCCTCCCACTTATACCCTATGTCCTCTTCTGGCCCTATTTCCTCTCTTTCTCTAAGCATCTGTCTAGCTATTATCCAGTAGATCAGTGCAAGAGATTTTCTCCCCTTATTGTTACATGGGACGACAAGGTCTATGTAAGCTATCGACGTATCTGTATCACAGAGAGCAAAGACAGGGATTCCCATTTTGACAGCTTCCTCGTGAATCTGCCTATCAACTCTGGGGTCTGATAGAAAAACCACTTCAGGCTCGCAATATGATGGTGAATTCGGGTTTGTCAGAGTTCCTGGCAGTATTCTTCCAATCATGGTCCTTATCCCAGTAACTTCTCCGAACTTTTTCACAGGCCTAAAAGCGTATATCCTTCCTGTTACAGC
This sequence comes from Thermoproteota archaeon, assembly GCA_037917675.1. Lineage (GTDB taxonomy): Archaea > Korarchaeota > Korarchaeia > B14-G2 > B14-G2 > B14-G2. Next base: position 9,056 of record JAVCBW010000049.1, on the reverse strand, counting down.
TAGCACCTCGTCGGGATTATATCTTGCTAGTGCTCTACTGAGAACCCTAATCCTCTCATCTATCTTATTGAGATCTAGGATTGCCAGCCCGTTGTCCTTTACCTTGTAAACAAATTTCATCATGTCCTTGTACTTTATCGATGTGCCTACATGAACTCCTGCGCTCAAGTATAGCTCCTGAGAGACTAGGAGCTCTCTAATCCTCTCCTGTTCGCTCATGCTCTCCCCTCCTACCGAGAGAGTATACTGTCATCTCTCTCGCTATCTCGACGTCTGTGAGGAAGTGCCTTCTACAACAGTATCTTCTTATTCCAAGCTCATCCAAAGCCTCCTTAGGCGTATATCCCTCAGCTATCAGCTTAACATACTCCTCATACTTGTCTCCTATAAGCTTGCCGCATGTGAAGCATCGTATTGGAAACAGCATTTCCTCCATCCCTTGGGTTAACTAAATAAGGAACTACTCTTAAAGTTGTAATAAATCTTTCTAGCTGGGGTCAGACTATGGTAGAGCTGGAGCTATGGGTGGAGAAGTATAGGCCTAGGAGGCTAGACGAGGTCTGTGGTCAGAGAGAAGTAATAGCTGCTCTTAAGGGCTTTGTATCGAGAGGTACTATTCCTCATCTACTGTTCGCAGGTCCTCCTGGTACTGGGAAGACTACTGTAGCTCTATGTCTAGCTAACGAGCTGTTCGGAGAGGAGCATGCTGCCGAGAACTACCTTGAGCTAAATGCATCAGATGAGCGGGGGATAGACACCATAAGGACTAGGGTAAAGAACTTCGCTAGAACAGCATCTGTAAGCGGAGCCAGCTTCAAGATAATACACCTCGATGAGAGTGACAACCTTACTGCTGACGCGCAGCAGGCTCTCAGACGCATGATGGAGCTGTACTCATCCACATGTCGCTTTATACTTGCATGTAACTACCTGTCTAAGATAATACCACCTATACAGTCCAGGTGTGCTATTTTCAGGTTCACTAGGATGTCCATAGATGATATGGTAGGAAGGCTTGCCTACATAAGTAAGCAAGAAGGCTTCGATGTGAGCAGAGATGTGTTGGAGGAGATAGCTCAGATATCTGAAGGGGACTTACGTAGAGCTATCAACCTTCTTCAGGCACTCCTATCTACTACAGCTACTCCATCGGTAGAAGATGTGCACCATCTAGCCGGCTATGTCAGCCCATCTAAAGTAAAGGAGATTATAGAACTTGTGCTTAGGGAGAGGGATCTTAAGAAGGGGATAGAAGCTATCGAATACCTTCTCTATGAGGTAGGCTTATCTTCAACAGACCTACTAAAGCAGATGTATCGTGAGATAATAGCTAACTCCACCATACCTCCAGAGAAGAAGCTTAAGATAATAGAAACGATAGCTGATGTTGACTTCAGGATAAGTGAAGGGGCATCTGATGACATTCAGCTTGCCTATCTAGTGTCCTCACTATGCTCTACATAGCAGGTTTCTATCTCTCTGTGAATCTAAGGTCCTCGAAGCTTAACATGAATCTCCTTATCCTCTCAGCTGCAGGGCTTCTGCGTAGTCTGAAGAATCTAGATCTCCCAACCTGGATTTCCTCTAAGATCCCTTTGTCTCGTAGCTCCTCGAGGTGTCTTCTGACCGTAGCGAAGCTTAGGCCTGTTCTTCTCGATAGCTCCGATATGTGAACCCCCTCATATTCACATATATACTTGAGGACTAGAACTCTTCCTCTAGAGGAGAATACTTCCTCTACTTTCATCAGGAAGCCATTAAACTATGGTGCTATAAGTTTTGGGGTTTACTAAAGTATTACTCTTTTCTTTTGAGCTTGATAAACTGGTACCCTGCTACTGTTGCGAGGACAGCGTCTACTAAAGCCAGCATATACTTCCCATATGCTGTCCTCTTCTCTCGCGCTAACCCCTTTCTCAACTCACTTACGTACTTGGGTAAGCTTGAGAAGCTATACATATACCTGTCCTCTATTTCCCATACATCTTCTCTTAGCTTGCTAGCCTCATCTGCCGAAAGCTGTGAAAAAAGTCTTTTGGCCTCATCGAGAGCTAGGCTAAACTCTTCAGCAATCTTATTGTACTTCTCTGGATTTCTAATCACTAGAATCTCATTAAGGTGATATGCTATATCTGCTGTAGTCATGTATAACCACATATAGGCTCTATACCTACCAGTTTCATACATGAGCATTGGATGTACTGCCCCGAATTCAGCCCACATACTCTTATCGACGACTAGCGTCCTATTGACGAGTGAAGTGAAGATCAAACTCGGGTTTACGAAGAGTCCTATCGCTTTTTCCTCCATATATAAGACTATCGACTTAACTTTGGCTTCTTCACTCTCAGATATCCCCGTTCTAAGCAATATCCTAATCTTGATTCTAAGGGTTCTCTCTCCGGTATAAACTTCAACTTGGACATCGTCTACCACAATTGCTGTCGTGCTTACCTTTTCCCCGCTTACTCCGATGGTAAGCCCCCCCTCATATCTCTTCCTAACAACATCAGATAGCTCTCTATTGAAGTTAGGTGTCTGCTTAATCCTTGCAGCTGTTATCTCGGCAGCTATCCCCGTATAGTAGAGGTTATAGCTGACTAGTATATGCGTAAAGTTACTGATATAAATCACTTGATTAGCCATGTAATCATATTCCCCACGCTCATTCTGCTGGCAATAGACTGAAGTGACGGGTAGCAGACATGCTAACATGAATAGGAGCATCCACCTAATTCTTAGACTTCTCATGCCTGCTAGCATTTATAAGCCTCCTCTGCTTTGATAGCATGTCCTGCTGGAATAGTATTTAAGCTTGCCATCACTGAGCCTGAGTGACCTCACATGATAAGTGGCCTGCAGCACTATATCAAAGCAAACTTAGCCTGTAACCCTTTTTCTAAGCTATCAAGTGAGGCTTTAGGCGCTTCTGTGAGAGATCTCCATATATGGTCTCAGGAGGACTATACGCTGGCTGATCTCGTCACTAAGAGCCTGAGAGAGGAAATGCCCTCTGCAATCCTGCTTACTGCACCATTTGGATACGGGAAAACAGAAAGGCTTCTTCTGCTGAAGCAAATTGCCTCAGAGGCAGGCTATGTCGCAGTTTATATGAAAGCTGATTCTCAAGAAGCATGGAGAAACCTGCTAAAGTTAAAGTCTGCACTAAGCGGAGCTCTACAGAGGAGAATACTGGTCAGGGTCATGATGTTTAAAGAGACTTCTTTCACTGCAGAAAATCTGCTAGCCTCTATTAAAGCTCTGGCTACCAAGCTATCACCATGTCTCATAGAGATAGATGAAATAGAGAAGCCAATAATGCATGTCAAGGAGGAGGCTTCTGCCTTCCTATACTCGCTTCATGAGCTCCTTGAGAACTGCAAGATCACTCTTCTGCTAGCTGGTGCACCGGGGACTGATGAGCACATAAGAACGCTATCTCCACAATTCTATGCGAAAATATCTCACATAGTGAGGCTAAGGCCCCTCGCCTTCAGAGAAGCTCTAGAGTTCGTCTCTAAGAGGATGACTGCATATCGGATCAAACCTGCAGGTGAGCCTCTCTTCCCCTTTACATCGGAGGCACTCAGAATCGCTTATAAGGAATCTGAAGGGAACCCAAGGTATCTCTTGAGGATATTGCATAAGCTTCTCACACTATACATATGTGATGACTCTCAGGCTGTAATAGATGCTAGCTATGTGATGAGTAAACTCGGCTTCGAAAAGAACATGACCTACGGCTCCCCCTATGAAGAATACTTCAGGAAGCTTGAAGAGAAGTTTGGTTCTGGTGTATTCACATATATTCAGGCAAGCAGAGCTCTCGATCTCCTTCCAAACGAGGCTTATGAGCTTCTAGAAGAGATGACATCACTAGGGATTGTGGAGAAAGTTGGGCTTAAATTCAGGCTGAAGCTCCGCAGCTCCTAGCTATAGAAAGAATTTCCCTCCAAGTTGCCAGCTCTCTAACATCGTTCTGCATAACTCCTGTCCGTGAAGCTATTTCTAGAACCTCATTTAAGGCTTCAATATATCTTTCAGCATCAGACTTCAGGCGCTGCCTTAAGATTACCATATTATCTTCTCTAAGGAGGGCATATAGGGCTACATCAAGATCTTTATCTAGCATTCCCTCATCCTTAAGCTTCTTAATCGTCTTTTTGAGTTTTTCTCCACTCCCGCTGGAGAAGAGCTCTCGTATAGCTTCCTGCAATTCCTTTGACAGCTTCTTCATACCTCCCACTCAGTACTCAAGATCTTCATCACAGCTCAGAAGGCTCGGAGTCATCATTGTGGTAGCGGGGGGTGGACTCTCACACTGAGGCTGATAGCCTCAGTGATTTGAACCTTCAGCCATTGGCCACCGATCTCAGGGTTTCCCAGGAGCTTATGAGCCCTGCGGGTTACCAGGCTACCCCACCCCGCTACCATACTAGTCCGGCTCTGATGAGTATATAAATTTTCCTATGAAATGGTTATATCTCAGCTACGTAGAATGCTAAAGAGGCCTTTCTCTGAGCTCTTCTCTTATCCTAACTCCTTGAAGATCCCTTATGCTATCTATAGTCTCTCTTATCTCCCTTTCTTCTCCCTCAAGAACTACTATCGCATCATATATCCCAAATACCATGTTGCATTCAATAACCCTAGGAAGCCTCCTGATTTCAGACAACACTTCTTCCCTACCAGCTCTCACCTTAAGAAGCAAGATCACATTCATCAGAACACCAGCAACCACACAGTTAAGGAATAATTAAGTTTTACGAGGTGTCTTTCTCCTCTCCTATAATGCACAGAGGATAGTACTTCAGCTATAAGTCAAGTAGTTGTTGACTCTTAAGGTTAGGGGAGTGGGCCGTAACCCGCCTTCTGTTCTGGGGCATGTGGCTAAGCACCGAGCCTCCCACTCAGTGGGGGTTCATTGTGGGATACTGGCTTGCACCATGCGGGCTCCGCTACGTTCCACCAGTCATCTCCCTATACTCAGTGTGCATCATCGACATTCAGGGAGGGCTGTATCGTTTCTGTGCGGAGCCGGAGGCTCTCGCCTCCCTGGCTTGTGCCAGCGCACCCCCCACAGTGGGCGGAGTTTCCTAGCCCATGAGGGCTGCCCCCCACCCACTCCCCAGCGCTGCATACCCCTATCGCTAGCTGAGCCTCCCCGGGCCTCGGGCTTTTGGGAGTGGCAGGCTGAGCTGGTCGGGCCGAAGCCCTCCCAGCTTACACCCCCACCCCATCAAGCGGGTCTTTTACCCGAGCCCTCCCCCCAGCGCTCCTTAGAGCGCTGGGCCGGCCGCCTATTTTCGGGGGCTGCTTCGAGCTTAGATGCTTTCAGCTCTTATCAGCTACGGCGTAGCTGCCCGGCGCTGCCCTTTTGGGACAACCGGTACACCAGAGGCCGCGGCGCCCCGTTCCTTTCGTAATAAGGGCGCCTTCCCCTCAGGCGGCCTGCACCCCCAGCAGGTAGAAACCGAGCTGTCTCGCGACGCTCTGAACCCAGCTCACGTTCCTCTTTAATGGGCGAACATCCCCGCCCTTGGGGGCTGCTGCACCCCCAGGATGAGGAGTGCCGACGTCGGGGAAGCAAGCCGCGGGGTCGATGTGGACTCTCGCCCGCGACAGCTCCGTTACCCCTGGAGTAACTTTTTTGTCGTACCCGGCCCCTACTGGGAGGGGCACGGGTGTTCGCTAGGCCCGGCTTTCACCCCTGGACCCCACGCTTTTAGGGGTCCAGTCAGGCAGGCTTTTGGCCTTGTCCTCTACGGTGGGTTTCTGACCCACCTGAGCCTGCCTTTGGACGCCCCTGATATCTTTTCAGGGGCGTACCACCCCAGCCAAACTGCCCACCTGGCCCTGTCCGCTTTCGCGTTAGCGGCAGAGTGAGAGAAGGGCGGTGTTTCATCGGCGCTTCCACAGCCCCCGGAAGGGCTGCTACATTGCTCCCGCCTACCCTACGCATCTCCCACTCCACCGCAAGGCCAGGCTGCAGTAAAGCTTCACAGGGTCTTCTCTCCCCGCTGGGGGGCCCTGGACTATGCACCAGGGTGTGGGTTCACCGGGGCCCGGGCTGGGACAGCTGGGACCTCGTTGATCCATTCATGCACGCCGACATTTAATCGGCAAGGCATTTGGCTACCTTAAGAGAGTCAGAGTTACTCCCGGCTTTCACCGACCCTTATCCCGGTTCCCCGGGGTTCGGGTAGCGGCATTGGCCAGGATTCAGCCCCCGTACACACCATTGCTGGCTAGCGGGGACCTGTGTTTTTGTTAAACAGTCGGGTCCCACTTGTCACTGCGACCTGCCGCCCCAGCCTAAAGGCCAAGGCAGCAGGCACCCCTTCCACCGAAGGCACGGGGCCAGTTTGCCGATTTCCCTAGCCCGGGTTAACCCCGAGAGGCCTTGGGCTTCTCACCCGGGGGCACCTGTGTCGGTTCTCGGTACCGACGTGCAGGATCCTTCGGCACTCCCTTTTCAAGGGCTCCTGGCATCAGCGGAGGCACCCTCAAGTGGGCGCCCCGTCCCGCCTTCAGCCGCTTCTCTCCATTACGGATCTCAGCGGCCTTCAACAGTTGGACGGCCAGGAGGACCCAGCCGCTCCGCCTAGCCAGAAGCGTCGGGAGTGCCGCTTGCGTTGCCGCACGTACCTGCACGGCACCGGAATATTAACCGGTTTCCCTTTCGGCTGCTACGGGTTACGTGCAGCCTTAGGGCGGGCTAACTACCGGCTGACGAAGCATCGCCGGTAAACCCTGGCCCTTGAGGCCGCCCGGATTCTCACCGGGCTTCGCTGCTACTACCGCCGGGATCAGCAACCCCTGCCGGTCCACTGGTCTTCACAGACCAGCTTCTACCCAGCAGGGGCGCCCCCCTACCCAGTCACCCCGCTCCCGCGGGGTGTGCCGGGGTATCGGCAGCCGGCTTGAGCCCCGTCCATTTTCGGTGCCACCAGCCTCGGCGGGTGAGCTGTTACGCACTCCTTAGAGGATGGCTGCTTCCAAGCCTACCTCCCCGCTGTCTCAGGCTGGTGACGCCCTTTGGATTTCGGCACTTAGCCGGCATTTAGGGGCCTTAACCCCGGTCTGGGTTGTTCCCCTTTCGGCTTGGGAGCTTTTCCCCCAAACCCGTCTCCACGGCCCTTGGTGAGCGCGCATTCGGAGTTTGATAGGACAGGGAGGCCGAAGCCCCCTCTGCCCAATCAGTAACTCTACCACGCGCTCCACCGGCCGTGGGCCGGCCTGCGGGCCGCTTCGGGGGGAACCAGCTATCGCCGGGCTTGATTGGTCTTTTGCCCCTACTCCCGGGTCAGAGGAGGGATTTGCACCTCACCACCCCTTCGGTCCTCCACCGGGCGTAAACCCGGCTTCGACCTGCCCGGGAGTAGATCGCCCGGCTTCTGGTCCCACAGGCGTGGCTATGGGCGCTTTCACACCCAGCGCCTCCCCCATAAGGGGTGCGCGCTTTCGCTTTCGCTTCGCCTCCGCGGTTCACCCGCTTAGACTCGCCACACCTGTGGACTCCCCGGCCCGTGTTTCAAGACGGACGGCACAACCCCGCTCCCACCCCCTCGTACTCGCATGTTACCATGCTTTCCTTCGGGGGGCTCATAGCTTGAGGGCTGTGCCTACTATCGCCGCCTGGTTTCAGGCTCTTTTCACCCCCATTCCTGGGTACTTTTCAGCTTTCCCTCACGGTACTTAGTTCGCTATCGGTCTCGGGGCGTATTTAGCCTTGGAGGCCAGTAACCCCCAACTTCCCACGGGGTATTCACCCCGCGGTACTCTGGAACCAGCCAGCTACTCCCCCAGTTACGCCTACGGGGCTATCACCCTCTACGGCGGGGCATTCCAGCCCACTTCAGCTTTCCGAGGGAGTAGCATGGTGGCTGGCCCAAAACCCCGCATCCCCTACCTGTCACCAGGTAGGGCTCGGTTTGGGCTCTGCCGCTTTCCCTCGCCGGTACTCACGGCATCTCAATTGATTTCTTCTCCTGCCCGTACTGAGATGCTTCAATTCCGGGCGTCCCCGCTCGCAGTGCTGAGAGCACCGCGAGCGCCAAGGGCTATTCGCCCTTGGCAGGATTCCCATTCGGGCACGTCCGGATCAACGCCTGCCTGCGGCTACCCGGACGCTTTCGCGGCTTGCTGCGCCCTTCTTCGGCGCCCGAGCCGAGCCATCCACCAGGCGGCTTACTGACCCCGGGCGAGGCCCAGCTTTAAGCGGGGGTATGCAGCGCTCACTGCACATGACAGATGTGCTCGCGCTCAACCCCCAACCCAGCTGGGTTGGGGGTGTCATTAAACTAACATGAGTGGACCTAGGCAGCCTTTAGAGGTTGCCTCCTTAGGGAGGTGATCCAGCCGCAGGTTCCCCTACGGCTACCTTGTTACGACTTACCCCCCCTCGTCGGGCCAAGGTTCGACGAGACCCGAGGGCCTCGCCTCACCCCAGCCCAACTCGGGTGGGTTGACGGGCGGTGTGTGCAAGGGGCAGGGACGTATTCACCGCGCGATGTTGACGCGCGGTTACTAGGGATTCCGCGTTCACGAGGGCGAGTTGCAGCCCTCGATCCCTACTACGGAGGGGTTTAAGGGATTTGCTTCCCCTTTCGGGGTCGCATCCCGCTGTCCCCTCCATTGCAGCCCGCGTGTGGCCCGGGGGGTTAGGGGCATACCGACCTGCCGTCGCCCCCTCCTTCCTCCGCCTTTTCGGCGGCAGTCCCCCTAGTTTGCACCCTCCTCCGAAGAGGAGGGCTAGCAACTAGGGGCGGGGGTCTCGCTCGTTGCCTGACTTAACAGGACGCCTCACGGCACGAGCTGGCGACGGCCATGCACCACCCCTCAGCGCGTCTGGCAAGGTCTTCAGCCTGGCCTTCATCCTGCTGTCGCCCCCGGTAGAGCTTCCCGGCGTTGAGTCCGATTAAACCGCAGGCATTCACCCCTTGTGGTGCCCCCCCGCCAATTCCTTCAAGTTTCAGCCTTGCGGCCGTACTCCTCAGGCGGCGGGCTTAACGGTTTCCCTTCGGCACTGGGGAAGCTCTAAGCTTCCCCAACAC
>JAVCBW010000007.1:0-20137 GCA_037917675.1 Thermoproteota archaeon | reverse complement strand
TATGCATAGATGGACTAGACCACAGGCTCGTAAGGAAGCTCAGGCTGCGTAGCCTCCTACAGGAGTACAGCGGTATAATAGACCTAACCGAGTTCCAGCAGAGATATGGCAGAGTACACAGCCTCGAAATATGGCACACATTCCTCACAGGTGAGATGCCTCCAGAGAAGCTGAGCTGGGTTACCCCAACAAGGCTCCTAGAATACTCCAAGAAGATAGCTAGCATACTAAGAGTTAGGAAGGCAGCTAGGAGGATAGCCCTCACCCTAGGCTTAAGCAGCATCCTAACGAGAGAGTACAGGGCTCCAAGAGCCCTCCCAGACCTAGTTGACAGCAGTAGAACCATAGGGATGATACTATACGACGACACGAGGAGAAGCATGAGGAGGCTAGCCAAAGCCATGAAGAGAGGAATACGTGCCTACGAGAAGGAGGCATACACTCAGTTCTACGAGAAGAGGAAGAGGATACTAGCCTTGCTTTCAGAGGACTTCAAGCTGGCACTAGCATACATAAGGCTGCTCGACAACATAGGCCACATATACCCTCACAGCAAGCTCAAGCTCCTTAAGGCATATACGCTAGTCAACAGCCTAGCTAGCATTGTGAGAGCTAGGTTTAGTGGCGTGGTCATGGTCGTAAGCGACCACGGGATGGATAGCGGGGGAGCACACTACCCTGAGGCCTTCTGGTCTCTGAGCACCATGCCTCCAATCCACCCTAAGAGCGTAGCTGACCTACATAAGCTAGCCTTGAAGCTAGCTGAAGCCTAACCCTGACAGTGAAGCATCCACTAAAGCCATCTAAACCTTTAAAGAAGCTAAGAGCAAAACGACATCATGTCACCTGTAGGCTATAGGAAAGCTGCTCTGCTAGCAGCCTACACAGCTCTACTATCCATAGCTATGCTATGGAATGCAGAGTGGAGAAGTGAGGGATACACTACCCTAGCTGTCTCAGCTATCCATACATCTAAGACTCCACAAGGGAAGTCTACTAGGCTCACCATCGAGGTATCAAATAGAGAGGGGAGGCTGCTAAACTATACTCTAGTAGTGAGCGGCTTAACTCCTGGTAGGCCTCTAGTCTTCTATAAGGCAAGCCTATCTATCCCAGATGGGGATAGAGCTAAGCTGGAAGTCAGGCTCCCAGAGGACGCTCCCTCTAAGATCTCTGTAACGCTCTACACCTCTGGTAGCCCATCACCATACAGGAGCTGCCTGATATACCTAGCAGGTGCCTCTGATGCCTAGGCTCATAGCAGCTGTAGCTGTAACCATAGTGCTGCCTGGGATGCTTCTCAGAGAGCTGCTTGCTCCAGGGAGAGCAGACCTACCGAAGCTCATCAGCGAAACCATAGCTCTAGGGGTATGCCACATGTACCTAGCTGCCCTGGCAGCCTACGCAGCTGGGAGCGCAGAGCTCGTGCTCGCAGCTTGCCTGATCGAGTCTGCTCTAGCCTTGCTTCTCGCTAGCCGCATGGAAATCGAGGCTCACACAAGAGATCTGCTCCTCCTCTCAGCTACATGCATAGCTGGCATAGCATACTGCCTGATACCTTTCAGGCGATATGGAGTCATCTTGGGCTTAGACCCATACATATACATGGCTGAGCTTTCACACTGGAGCAAAGGAGTCTTCCCGACGCTGATAGCCATAACATCTGTAAGCAGGCTTTTCTCCATCCTAGGTGTCAGCCCACATAGCTTCTACATCCTACTCCCTACGCTAGCATGTGCTCTAGTAATCCCCATAGTATACGACCTCACTAGAGAGGCCTCAGGCGTAGAGGCAGCTCCAATAGCTGCAGCTCTCATAGTCTCATCTAGCACATGGATATTTCTAAGCTGGGGCTACCTGAGGCAGCTTCTCAGCCTCCCTCTACTGCTCTCAACACCGACATTGCTCAAGCTAGCTAGCAGAGCTAAGCCTCATGCAAGGCCTCTCCTCTATGTAGTAGCAGGGCTAGCTCTCCTCTCCTCTCATGAGATGACCCTAGCTATAACACAGGTCTACCTAGCTGGTATGGCAGCATACATGCTTACCTCAGGAAAGCGAGGTGAGGCAAAGCATAACCTGATGATGCTAGCTGCCTCCATGCTGCCTGCAGCTGCCCTAGCTATAGACAGCACCCTACGCTCTGCTGTCCTCAGCTATGTGGTGCAGTATGCTCGTGGAGCTGGCAGCATATATGAGCTCTCAGCTACAATGGGTTCAGCAGTATGCTGGGGGATAATCCAGTGGTCCCTAGGAGCTGTAGCTCTCTTAAGCCTTGTAAGGAAGAAGTCTACTGCATCACGCCACCTCCTAATGCTCTCTCTAGCAAGCTTACTGCTAGCTCTATCAGGCATAGACACAGCTATCACAGCTCCAAGGTTCACGATAACACTCGGAGTACTGCTGAGCATAGCTATAGGATGCCTCCTAGGAGACCTCTCGAAGAAGAGTACTGCTGCAGCCATGGCCTCAGCTTTAGCTGTCTCAGCTTCAATGGCTCTTGGATTCTACCTGATGCTCACTGGTGTGACGCCAGCCTACCCAGCAAGCCTCCTTGAGGCAGTAGACTATGCTAGAAGCCTCTCAAGAGCTCCAGTACTCTATCCAGATAAGCTAGCTCCTCTAGCTGAAGCTATGCTAGAGCCTAGCTCACAGTACAGCGACGTGAAGATGCTTCCAGAGGCCATGGGGAAGGAGGCTGCAGCTATAGTCACTGAGAGAGGAGTAGACTACCTGCTACTAGCTCAAGGCCTATCGAAGGTCGTCGACACCGGAGAGGCCTCAGTCTACATGAGGTGTGGTGGATGAGAGCCAGCTACCTACCTACCTCAATAGCTATCCTGAGCCTCATAGGGATCATACTCTACTCAGTAGGGCTACTCTACACCTCAGCTGGGAGGACAGGCTTCACTCGAGGTAGAGTAAGCCTAAACGTCTTCTACATGCCATCCTATGTGAAGATTGGGAGGCTCATGCTCGGGATGTCCTTCCAAGCTGTAGTATATACCTTCGCCCTCCCCTTAGCTACAGCCTATGCAGCTCTCCTGCCAGCAGACAGGAGGCTGAAGCCGAGTTTCATAGCATTCATCACCGTATCCTCAATGCTGCTAGCTGCATCAGCTTACCTAATGAAGCTACCCAATCCAGTAGTAAAGGAGATTGGGTCATACATCTTTCTGCAGCTCCCCTCCTCTCCCTGGATTCTCCCTCTGCTGCTAGCTCACATCTCACTCTCCATTGCAGCCTATAAGCTGATGCCAGAGGGTAAGCTAGGGTCTACAGTAGCTCCACTAGCATCCATGGCGTTACTGCTGCTTACGCTGATCACTTTTGCTCCACTAGCTGAGAAGAAGCTGAATGGCGTTGAGGTGAGGGTGCCGAGAGCAAGCTACACAAAGCTAGCTGAAGCCCTCGCTAAAATAGCCCTATACCCAGTGTACATTGCAGGTAGGCTTGAGTGCTCTACCATAGGGCTAGCAGCAAGGTACATTGCCCTACTCACAGCTATCCCAGCATGGATGCTTACTGCTAGAGCTCTGCTAGCAGCCTACTGGCATAGGAAGGCTAGGCAGAGAGCACAGCAGCCTAGCTGAGCTGAGTGATGCAGCTTAAAGCTTGAGCTAGCCTCTTCCTCCTATGAGCTAGCGTGAACATGCTCAGCACTCTAAGCCTCCCCAGCTCACTCATCTTACGCCACTGCTCTCTATCCTCTAGTAGATTACATATGATGTCAGCAGCCTCCCTAGGCTTCTCCACCTTGACAGTAGCTCCCACATTCCCAGCTACCTCACGAAGCCCTCCTACACCAGATACCACGACAGGAGTCCCACATGCCATAGCTTCAGCTACACATAGCCCAAAGCTCTCAACTCTGCTAAGCTGAGCATAGACCATAGCCTGCTGATAGAGCATGTGGATCCTATCATGATCTACCTCCCCTATGAGCTTAACTCTGCTATCTAAACCCAGCTCTCTAGCTCTCTTAGCTACAGCAGCCTCCCCACCTAGGTGTGCTCCAGCGATGCAGAGCCTAGCTTCAGGCTTCCTCCTAGCAACGTAAGCGAATGCCTCAAGCAAGTCCATAACCCCCTTATACACTATGCTCCTAGGAGTCAAGTGAGCTACAGTTAAGACAACTGGCCTCCTCTGCTTGAGGCCTACTGGAGCAAACCTCTCCACATCGACTCCCAGATAAGCTACTTCAACCCTAGCTTTAGCATCTATCCTCTTAACGTGTTCCTCAACAAACCTGCTGACAGCTAAGATGAGGTCAGCTCTCCTTAGGCACTGCCTTACAGCCTGCCTCCTCCACCAAGGCTGCCACCTATACCCATACCTCACACTATCCTCAGAGACGACGTCGAAGCCTCCAGCAACCACAACTGATGCTCCACCATACAGCTTAGAGTAGAGGATGCTATGTAAGCTACTAGCCCACCACGCATAGTAGACGTCATAGCCTCTAGCCTCAGGGAGCTTAGCAAGATACCCTAGGTACCCTCTAGCTGACAGCAAGCTCACGCTGGCCAGCTCAGACAGCAGCCTATAATCCTGCCTAACAAACGGAGATGAGCTGTCTCCGACGACCAGAACCCTCACCTACCTCACCTGTCAGCTACCCTAGCATAGAGCTCTGAGACCATCGATGCTATACGCTTCCAGTCATACATCTCAGCTATAGCCCTACCTCTCCTCCCAAGCTCCTCTCTAAGGTCTTCTCTAGTCAGCAGGTGAACTATAGCTGAGGCGAGCTCACTAGGGCTATTAGGCTCAACCAGAATGCCATTCACACCGTCTCTAACGACTTCAACCACTCCACCGACCCTACATGCCACCACAGGCTTCCCACACGCATTGGCCTCCAATGCCACTATACCAAAGCCCTCAGAGTCGTCTTTGCTAGGCATAGCTAGCAGGTCTGCTGCAGCATAGTACTCTGGAAGCCTCTCATCACTCACCTCTCCAGCGAAGTAAACCATGTCTCTGACTCCAACCCTCTCAGCAAGCCTCATATAGGACCCCTTAAGCTCCCCCTCCCCCACTACAATAAGCCTGACGCCGCTGAGAGCCCTCCTGACAGCCCTCATAGCCTTCAAGAGGACATCAAGCCCCTTATACCCATGCCACCTAGTCAGTGCTCCAACAAACAAGACAACCCAGTCAGCTCCATCTATCTCGTCTCTAACCCTCCTGCCACTCACTAGGGGGCTAAACCTACACACGTCGACGCCACAGGGTATCACATGAACCCTATCTGAGAGCAGCTTGAGCACCCTAGACTTGGATGCATAAACCCTAGTGGTTGCTATTATAGCTCTGAAAGACCTGAGGTAGAGTGCAGCCAGCTTATCGTGCACCGATATGATCCCCCTAGCTGCTGGGGCAACTGGAGGCAGGTCGTTGTGCCAGGTCAGCACAGCAGGCTTCCTCCTCAGCAGCGAGCTTAGAGAAGAGCATGAGGCCACATATGGGCTTGGGAAGTTAGCGTGTACAAGGTCGTAGTCCTCTGACAGCAGCCTGTAAGCTAGCTCTGGGAAGACAGGCGTCCCATATACCCTGAAGGCTGTAGCCATCCTCCAGACAGATACCTCCCCATCAGAGTAGACGCCAGCTCTCAGAGGAGCCTCAGAGCAGAACACAGTGACATCATGACCAAGCTCTACTAGGCACCTAGCTAGGTTGCTCACATAGGTCTCAGCTCCACCCCTCCATGGCGGGTAAAAGCTATTCACCATAGCAACCCTCAACCACTACACCAGCTACATCAATACATAATAACCAGCTACCTAAGCCCCATGGTGGCAGGTGTTAATGAGCTTAGCTCCAAAGGTGACAGTGGTCATACCAGCGAGAGACGAGCAGAGAACCATAGGGAAGTGCTTGAGCCTAGTGCTATCCCAGCAGGCTAAGTGGCCATTTGAGGTGATAGTAGTCGACAGCTGCTCAAGGGACCGTACCCCTGAGATCGCTAGCTCTAAGGGGGCTCGCGTGCTGAGAGCTAGCTCCCCAAAGAAGTCTATGGCAGTGAACATCGGGGTGAGAGAGGCTAGAGGCGAGATAATCGTGGTCCTGGATGCAGACTGCTACCCTGCCTCAGACAGGTGGCTAGCTTCACTATGTAAGCCCTTCAGAGACCCAGAGGTCGGTGTCGTATGCGGCACCGTACTGAACATAGCTGGGCAGAAGACTGAGAAGAAGAGCTTGTTTGGTGAGGTGTTCTGGGGAGCTAACATGGCATTCAGAAAGGAGGCAGCCATCAAAGTAGGCTTGTTCGATGAGAGCCTAGAGGCAGCTGAAGACAAGGACTTCCAGCTGAGGGTAATGAAGGCAGGCTACAAGTTCAGGCAGGTGAAGGAGGCAGAGGTCGTCCACGAGCCGTTCTGGAGGATGAGGGAGCTAGTCTTAAGCCAGATCAGGCATGGGAGAGGGGTAGTCAGCATACTCAGGAGGCACAGCGACGTCTTCAAGAAGCTCACCCCCCTCAAGCTGCTCTACTGGGGGGCTAGGACAGTATATGAGGATGCAAAGGCTAATGCAGTGAACTACCTCCCTACACAGCTACCTAAAGCATCTGCAAAAGCCTACTACCTAGCTGCTCTGATAATAGCTGCTGCATCAATGCTTCTAGGTGTAGCTCAAGCCCTGGCATCAAGCATCGTGGAAGCCTCCTCAGCCTCATGTAGCTCTAGCATCTGCACAGGGCCTCTAGCTCAATAACTTTAATTGCCACCTCTCAAGTACCTTGATGCACTTGCTTGCGATAGAAGCTAGGAACCTGACCAGAGAGTTCACCATAGCCTCACCTGAGGCATCGAGAAGCATCAGGCATACGCTACTCCACATGCTGACAGGCAAGTATAGGCAGAGAGTCATCACAGCAGTCAACAACGTCAGCTTATCCATAGAAGTAGGCATGTCATATGGGCTGATGGGCCCTAATGGAGCTGGGAAGACCACGCTGCTCAAGATGGTAGCTGGGATACTCCCACCTACAAGAGGACATGTCAGAGTGCTAGGCCTCAACCCTCTGAGAGACATAGAGGCACTCAAGAGGAGGATTGCTGTGATAGTAGCTCTAGGATCCAACCTCTATAGTGAGCTGACTGTAAAAGAGAACCTAGACTTCTATGCTCGCTACATGGGCTTCAGCAGGAGAGAGAGGAGAGAGAAGATAAAGTGGGCACTCGAGTTCTCTGAGCTAGAGGAGTTTGCTGACACAAAGGTGAAGAAGCTGTCTAGTGGGATGATAGCTAGGCTAGCCTTCGCCAGAAGCTTCATACATGACCCAGAAGTCATCCTCATAGATGAGGCTCTAGCTCCCGGTGACGAGAAGTTCAGGAAGAAAGCCCTAGAGTTCCTCCTAGAGAAGAGAGAGGAGGGCAAGACCTTCATGGTAGTAACCCACGACAGGAGCCTCGCTGAGAAGATGTGTGATATAATAGCATACATGAATAGGGGAGTGATCACAGAGGAGTCTAAGCCACAGGAGCATGTAGAGGCCCCTACCCAGAAGATGGAGATCCTAGAGGTAAAGCTCCTAGATGCCTCCTCCCTTAGTGAGCTCACTACAGTGAAGGCTGGAAGCAGGCTCATGGTGAGAGTAGTCTGTAGAGCAAACAGTGAGGTGAGCAGCCCAGTAGTAGGCATAAGGGTAACAGATCCATCTGGAAGCATAGTCTATGGCACGAACACCTGGAGGAAGAATGTGAAGCTACCAGAGCTGAAGGCTGGAGACACTCTAATAGTAGACTTCACCCAGAAGCTCCCTCTAAACTCTGGGTTCTACAACCTCACTGTCGCAGCACACACTCCTGACTCCAGAGAGGTCTTCGACTGGAGAGAGAACATCCTAGGCTTCAGAGTAGCTCCTGCAGACAAGACATCAGATGGAATGCTGCTAGCTGAAACTGAGGTAAGCTACAGGGTGATATAGTTGATCGAAGTACTGAAGACGAGCATAATCATAGCATGGAAGAACATCAAGGTAGAGTACAGGAACTCTCTACTAGGCTTCCTATGGAGCTTCATACACCCACTAGGGCTGCTAGCTGTCTTCGCGCTAGTCTTCTCAGCCATACTAAACCTCAACCTGAGAGAGTATGGAGCATACCTGCTAGTAGGCTTGACAGTCTGGAGGACAATAGCTCACTGCACAACTCAGGTCATGAGCTCAATAAGGCAGCAGAGAGCTCTGATAAACTCCACACCGATACACATGCTCTCAATACCTATTGGAAACGCCCTCTCCTCCCTATTCCACAGCATAGGAGACCTAGCAGCCCTCCTCCTAGTAGGCGTAGCTCTACTAGGCATAAGGCTGAGCTTAGAGAGCACCCTGATACTCCCAGTACTCATACTGACCCACCTATTCACTCTAGGCATAGCAATGGTGCTAGCTTCACTCTATGCTGAATACGATGACATAGGCTACCTCACAGACATATACCTAAACCTACTGTTCTTCTCAGTCCCAGTAGTATACCCGCTAGAAAGCGTCTCTCCACCTCTCAAGAGGATAGTCATGATAAACCCATACACACACCTGCTATCCATGGCTAGGTCAGCTGTCCTAGAGGCGTCTCCTCCACCAGCCTCAAGCTTAGCCTATGTTCTGGCAGCTATAGCAGCCTCCCTGATGGCAGGCTATGCTGTATTCAAGCTTAGAGAGGAGAGATACTACATTGGCTAGCCTAGACGTAGCTATAGTCCACCCAGACCTCTCAGCATATGGTGGTGCACAGAAGCTTACACTACAGCTTGCAGAAGCTCTCTCTAGAAGCCACCATGTGACAGTATACACGTCAAGGTTCAGCAGCGGGAAGTGGAGCTTCCTGAAGCTACCTCAAGTCGTAGAGGTCCCTTTAGCCAAGAAGATGATGAAGCTCCCCTTCTACCCTCTTGCTGCCACAGCACTCCAGGCTGCTATCAGAGAGCACCAAGTCTATAACCTCCATAGCTTCCCATCATACCTGATCTCACTACACCCCTCAGTATGGTACTGCCATGAGCCTCCAAGAGAGCTCTATGACCTATCAAGAGAGTATGCTGCGAGGTCTAGGCTCCCATCACCCATGTCACGCATAGTGCTCTCTGCTCTAAGAGCCTATGACAGGGCAAAGGCTCTGAGAGTCGATGCCATAGCCTCAAACTCCAAGTTCACAAGACAGTACATAAGGCTCGCCTATGGTAGAGATAGCATGGTAGTCTATCCTGGTGTCAAGCTGAGCGCATACAAGCCTAGAGAGCCAGAGTCGCCGCTGCTACTATCTGTGTCGAGGCTCATCTACCACAAGAACATCCACCTAGTCATAGAGTCCATGAAGCTGATAGCGAAGAGGATCCCAGAAGCCAGGCTGCTCATAGTAGGAGAAGGCCCTGAGAGGAGCAGGCTGATAAGCCTCATAAGAGCTCTAGGCCTAGAAGCCTCTGTCAGGATCACTACTCTAGACGAGAGAGCTCTCATAGAAGCCTACTCAGAAGCCTACTGCCTAATATACGTGCCTCACAGAGAGCCCTTTGGCCTAGCAGTCCTCGAGGCCATGGCTTCATCAAAGCCTGTAGTCGCATCAAGAGAGGGAGGGGTGAGAGAGCTTGTAGAAGATGGCAGGACAGGCTACCTGGTCTCAAAGAGCCCAGCAGCAATCGCGTGGAGAGCCATATCCCTCCTAAAGTCTAGGGAGAAGGCTGCTGAGATGGGTAGGCTCGGGCTCCTGAGAGCTCACTCCTTCACGCTAGAGAAGACTGCGTCAGAGCTCTCAGCTCTCCTAGAGGAGGCTGCAGAAGCCTCATCCACCAGCTCTGAGAGCACTCTGAGAGCCTCCTCAAGCTCCTCGTCGCTCTTAAAGCAGTAGTCTACATCTGAAAGCTGCTCCCTCAAGCCTCCTACATCAGAGGCTATAACAGGCCTACCATAAAGCTTAGCTCTCTCCAATACACCTGAAGACCATATCTCACGGTAAGGCAAGACTACGACATCTGAGGCTATAATCCACAGGTCAAACTCCTCGTCACTCAAGTACCTATATACCAGGTATGCTCTCTCACAGCTATCTGCAAGCTCTCTAAGCTCTCTCAGGTACCTGAGAGTCCATCCTCCAAGCAGCCTGATAGACCCAACCACATAGAGCTTAACCCTACTGCTACCAACAGACCTGAAGGCTCTCAGAGCCCTGTCAAAGCCCTTGTGAGGCTGGATAAAACCTATACACAAGAGTATGAAGTCCTCCTCACTGAGGCCAAGCCTCCTCCTAGCCTCAGCCTTACTGACTTCAGCCATCTTCCTAAAGGCCTCACCATGCCTCCTAACCTCAGAGTTCACATCGCCATATCTCCTCCTAAACTCCTCAAGCTCCCTCCTCGTATGGAAGACGACCTTAGGAGCAAGACGCCACATAGCTTTCAAGAGCAGCCTATCAGCCCAACCTAAGATGCCTCCAGCTGCCCTCAGGTACTCATGGCATATCACCTCAATGTTCCTAGCAGCTAGAAAGAGCAGTGAAAGCGAGATGTGTGTGATTAGCCTACCAAGCACACCCCCCCTATAGAAGAATGACTCATGGAAGTTTACTATGACCTTATCATAGAATGGAGCATACTTGAGTATCCTAAGGACACCAGCTCCCCTAAGGTCCTCACAGAAGTCTGAGAGCGACCCAGGTGGAGCCAAGACGTTGACCACATGCCCCTGGCTCCTGAGGTGCTCAACAAGCTGCCACGCATACCTAGCGATACCACACCTCTCAGGCAAGTAAGTTGACACTACTAGTATCCTCACCTCTCTCCCCCAGAAGCCTAAGCACTATGTCCCCTAGCCTCCTAGCTACCACCCTACTATCATAAGCCTCCTCAACAAGCCTCCTAGCCTCCTGCCTAATCCTAGCATAGAGCCTCTTATCAGTGAGCAGTAGCCTAATGTACCTAGGGAACTCCTCTGGCTCACAGACTATAAAGTGCTTCATGTTCTCTCCTCTAATCCCTCTAGCACCAACCTTAGTTGTGACAACAGGGACTCCTGCTGCCATATACCAGAACATCTTCACATTAGACCCAGAGCCCCTGAAGACCGGGTTGACAGCTACATCAGATGCCTCATAGATCCTCATGAGCCTACTGAAGCCTACTATACCAGTGAACCTGACGTTACCTGGCTTCCCTCCCACATGCCTCTCAGAGATCCCTCCGACAACCAGGAAGGTACAGTCCTCCATCTCTGGAGCAAGCCTCTCACATATGAACTTAGCTGCCTCTATATTCGGGCCATAAGGGCTGCCGACAAAGAGCACTATGCTGCCTGAGAGCCCAAGATCCCTCTTAGCCTCATCTCTGCTAAGCGGCGTCAGCTTTACGACGTCAGTCCTAACGCTATTCGGTATGACATGTATCTTCTCTCTACTGACCCCATAGGCCTTCTGGAAGAGCTCTGCATCCTCCTCTGAGCACACAAGTATGGCATCACACTCCTGGCAGAGCTTCTTCTCAATCCTCCTAACAAGCCAAGCAAGCAGCTTACCGAGGAGACTCCTGCCAAGGATCTCTCTCTTAATATAGTACTCACAGTTATGAGCATCATATATCAGAGGCTTCCCTCTCCTCTCGATGTAAGGATACACCCAGGGGTGGCTACAAACTATAACATCACAGACGTCAGCATAGTATCTCAGAACCCTCTTGAAGAGTGGAGTAAGCCTCATCAGGAATGGTGTAGTGACGTCTAGTGTAACCTCTCCTCCACAAGCCTTGCTGATGAGAGAGTCGACTGCTATATGAGGGACAGTCATAGGGACACATATCTCTCTAAGCCTATCACCGAGCTTCTGGTCTCTGAACCCTGGCCCAAGCCAGTCGAATGCACCCACATAGGTCACGTTAAAGCCAGGTGGCATGCTCCTAAACAGGTCATATATCCTGAGCCTACCTCCCCCAACTGGAGGATCTAAGACCTGGTTGTCTGTAACGAGGACATTAACCCCCCTCTCCTCATGCTGAGTGTACTCTAGCCCGAGAAGCCTGCTTATCAGCCTATCCCAGGTTATCTTCCTAGCAGTCATATACCCATTCCTACCCATCCTCCTAGCTTCATCAGGCCACTTGAGGAAGTACCTTATCCTCCTAGCTATCTCCCTAGGCTTCGGAGGAGAGACAAAGCCGCTGAACCCATCTCTGACGAGGACTGTAGGCTCACCTGAGTCTATACATGTTATCACAGGCTTCCTGCTCATGAAAGCCTCTACTGTGACCAGGCCAAAGTCCTCCCACTTAGGTGTGAATGGGACAACCAGGGCGTTAGCATAGAGCTCTAGGAGCTCCTCGTCACTAACCTCACCTAAAAGCTCTATCCTCCTATCCCTAGAGGCCACCTCCTCTATAGCAGCCCTATCCTCTCCATCTCCTGCAATGAGGAGCTGGACATCACCCTTGACATGCCTCATAGCCCTAGCAACAAGGTCTATACGCTTCCATCTATGAAGCCTCCCAGCTATGAACACATACTTGTAGTCTCCCTCCCTAAAGCCCTCAAGTGGAGAAGGAGGATGCAGGACCTCAAAGGGTATGCTACGCCAGTAGCTGTCAGCTTCAATAAGCCTCTTAACAACCTGGCTCCCAAGAACGAAGTGCCTCCTAACCCTCCTTGGGCTAAGCCCATACTTGTCAAGTGAGTGTACTATGTCCCTCCTCCTATAGCTCTCCCTATCATAAGAGATCTCATGAAACATGTCATAGAAGACCCTGACAGTATGATATAGGTAGGAGACATGGTTCCTATGCCTCACCATGTAAGATGGAGCCTTAGTAGATATCACCAGGTCATAGCTATCTAAGTCCAGGTAGAAGAACTTACAGTAGCCCTCGAGTAGAGTCTCCCACCTCCTCTCATCAACCTCAACCCTAATGAGGTCAGCTGAATACCCCCTCTCTCTAAGCTTCCTCACTATGCTCTCAGTAAGCCTCTCAGCCCCACCCCTAACTGGAGTAGGCTGAGTAGGCATGAGTACAGCAATCCTATCATAGTGGCTCAAGGCTTCCTCCCAACTACAGCATAGTCCTGTGGAGCGAAGACAATAGAGTTAAGCTTCATGAAGTTCTCATTCAGAGCTTCAGCAGCCTCCATAGGGAGCCCCAGGGCATCAAGGAGCTTAAGCCTCTCCCCCTCAGGGACCTCAGAGACATACTGGACCTCAACATCCTGGAAACCAGCTTTCTCAAGCATCAAAGCCATAGCATCAGGGTGGATAGGCTTCACATGCGTATAGTCCCTATAGAAGTGCTTAGCCATCGCATAGAGTGAAGCTGGGTTAGGAGACTCAACCACAAGATAGCAGCCAGACTTAAGCTTCCTATAGCATAAGCTGATCAGCTCAAGGAGAACACTAGGCTCAAGGTGCTCAGCGACATGTGAGAGAAACACCCCACCAAGGCTCTCATCACTAAGCCCTCTCAAGTGCTCTATCGCATCCCCATAGACAACCTTAAGCCCCCTACCCCTACAGTAAAGATACATGTCTAAGTCTGCCTCAACACCATAGCAGTCAACCCCCCTCTCTGCTAGAAGCTCCAGGAACTCCCCCCTCCCACAGCCCAAGTCAACAACGTTACTCCTCCCCTCAAAGTACCTCAAGTACCTAGACTGATGCCTCCTCACATGCTCAAGGCTCCCCCTAAACCTCCAACCAATATCAAAGCTCCCCCCACCGCGAGCAGCACCCTCAAGAAGCCTCCTAAGCTCCCCAACCCCACCCTCACCCTTCAAAGCTGCCTCTGAAAGAGCTCTCCTCCACTCCTCAACAACCACAAGCCTACCTGAAAGCTCCTCAAGAACACCAAGCACCCTACGCACCTCCCCACTCAGCTCATCTAGCCTCCTCCTGACCTCATCTAGCCTCCTATCGACCTCTGATAGCCTACCATCAACCCTCTTAGCAGCTTCAGTAGCAGCCTGCCTAACCTCCCTGATCTCCCTAGCAGCCTTAAGGATCTCTCTAGCAGCCATCCTATTGAACTCAACCTGCCTCATGATAAGTGACCCCATGATCCTCCTAAGCCTCTTAAGGGTCACAAAAGGCCCTATAAGCCTCCTCCTAGAGACCAGCTTGTCAAGAGGCCCCCAGACATCAGCTGCCTCCAGGAGAGCACCGCCCTCAGCCTCCCTCTTCCTCCTCTCCTCCATCCTCCTCTTTACCTCAGCCATCAGCTCCTCAACTTCAGCCTCACTCAAAGACATGCTTAACCAGCTCACACAAGCCATAAATAGCTTATGTCAAGCTACAGCTAGCCTACTACTCTAAGGCATAGCGTGTGTACAGCTAGCAGCCTAAGAGCTCTGGGATCCACTAGGCCATGCAAGCTAGAGACAGAAATAGTTATCATGCCATAGACACCTGGTGTCAGCTTGCTTACAAAAGCAGCTGTGAGGGGCACTCTAGCTATAGCTGCCATAGCCATGCTAGCCTCATCGCTAGCAGCTAGAAGGCAGGCTAGCTTACTTCAAGCTCAGCTAGCTGAGCTAGAGCATAAGCTAGACAAGGCTATGCTAGAGTACACTATCATAAAGCTAGCAAAGCAGCCTCCAATAGAGCTCCCATGGAACACAACAGAGAAGACGACAATAGCCTTATTCTACCAGTACACTAGGCCAAAGAGCCTCGTAGAGAAGCTAGAGGGATGGCTGAGTGAGCTCAATGCAGCAGGAGTAGAGGTCAAGGAGTATGACATAAGTGTGCCTAGAAGCTACCAGCTCTACACGAACCTCTGTAAGGCAGCTGGCATACCAACATGGCCTATCGACAAGATAGCTTTCATGCATGGCAGCAAGCTAATACTTATATCCAGGCTAGATCTGACTAGAGAGGTGCTAGAAGCTTGCCTCAAGTACCTAGAGGGCTAGCTCTAGCTGACACAGCCCTCCTAACGCTACTCCTAGCTTCAGCCTTCACCCTAGCATACACGTACTCCAAGATAGCCTACCTTAAGAGAGAGCTCAATGCAGCAAGAGAGAAGCTGACCTCACTAGAACATTACATAGATGCAGTGAGAGATGTGAAGGCTGCACCAAGAGAGGTTGAGGGCATCTTCAGCAGCGACAAAATCTACCTATACCTCTTCTATGGCTGCGGATGCAACAGGGAGGTATTCGAAAGGAGCCTAGAGGAGTGGAGGGCAGCTGCTAGCAGAGTAGAGCTAGTAGCTCAAGCCTACAGCTTCAGATCCCAGAGGGGAATGGAGGAGTACACCAAGCTCCATGAGAAGCTAGGTGATCTCCCTGAGGGAGATCCTCTAGTGATAGTTGCAAGAGGCAGTACAGCACTAGTCTTCACCACCAGAGACATGAGCGTGATAACTGAAGCCATAGAGAGGCTCTCTCAAGGAGAGATCGAGGAGCCTAAGCTAGAAGAGAGCAGTCAGCCCATGGCTCTAAGCGCCATCAGCATAGCTGCAATAGGAGCCATATCAGGAATAAACCCATGCCTGATAGCGCTACTAGCCTTCATAGCCTCAGCTACAGCAGCTAGAGGAGGCTCACTCAAGAAGGTAGTCTGGAGGGTAGCTGCAATAAGCCTAGGAGTATTCTACACATACCTAGTCTTCGGCTACGTAATCTACTCCTCTGAGCAAGCTACGAGAGCACTCAAGGCTCTAGCCATCCCGCTGGCAGCAATCCTAGCATCGATCGGAGCACTACACGTAGCTGAAGCACTACTAGAGCTAAGGTCGAAGCTACATGCAGCAGGAGGAGAGCCTGTGATCCCACTCTTCAAGACGCCAGCCATGCTCAAGTCTCTCATAAGAGAGATAGGTAAGCTAGAGAGCACAGCCCTAGACTTCACCCTAGGAGCAGTCTTCTCGCTAGTAAAGCTACCCTGCGTCGCTCCAATATACCTGCTAGTAGTATACAAGTCGATAGCAGAGCTCAAGTCCTCTCTAGCATACATGCTATCATACTCAGCTGGAACAGTAATCCCAACATTCACTCTAGGAGCACTAATAGCTGCAGGCATCCTAGAGATCAGCTCCCTCACAAAGCTCAGAGCAAAAGCCAGAGTAGCTCAGAGAGCTACCATAGGAGCTCTCCTAATAGCGTCAGCAGCCCTACTAATCTAGCTACAAGGAGAGCTGAGTTGACAGCTAAAGCAATCAGAAAGCTCATACTGAAGTCACTAGCCAGGAGGTTTGCTCTACCAAGGATAAGCCTATACTCAGAGGAAGCATCCAACATGATACGGAAGCTCAGGCTAAAAGAAACCATGCTAGACGTCGGAGGAGGAAGAGGCTACATGGCATCAGAGATAGAGAAGCTAGAGAGCATAAAGCTAGCTGCAGTCCTCGACATAGACCTAAACCAGCTCACAGCAGGGAAAAGAAGATACAGCAGCCTAGAGTTCATATGTGGAGACGCCTGCCACATGCCACTCAGAAGCCAAGCCTTCCAAGCTGTACTCTGCTTCAGCCTAATAGAGCACCTCAATTCACCAGAGAAGGCTATAGACGAGTGCTGCAGAGTAGCTAGAAGCCTAGTAGTAGTACAGGTACCAAACCTAAGATACTACATGGAATTCCACACGCTATTCCCACTCCTACACATGCTCCCAAAGAAGCTCAGAGAAGCAGTCATAAGAGCACGCTCACCAACAACACTAAACTTCACAGCCAGCATCGAGAACATAGCCAGCTGGATGCTTAAGCGAGGCCTACAGCTCCTATACCTAAAGAGAGTCTACCACACAAGGTTCTCAAAGCTCCTCCTACTCCCCCAGTCATACATCATGGCCTACCTCAAGCCTAATAGCCTCCGACAGAAACCTGGACATAGACGCCAAGGCACCTAGAGTCAGATCCATGCCCAGTCAAAGCTGGAACCCACAGACTACTACACCTAACCCTCACCGTATAGACGTAGATTTCAACTAGCCTACTAACCCTATCATAGATCCAGTAGCTAACATACCTGAGCTCAGGCTCAACATCAAACTCCAGTGTAGCTCCCTCAAAGCTCTCTAACTCAACCCTCCTACTCACACCTCCAACAGAAACCTCAACCACATTCCTATAGAGCCCATTAGTAAGAGAGACATAGAGCTTCCCACACCTAACAGACCTCACTACAAACACAGCCTGGCTACCACCTCTAGTCCAGAAGCCATTCTCCTCAGCTCTATAGCTATTCAAGTCAGCATAGTATACAGCGAAGCCGTCTCCACTAAAGTCGTAGTCTAGTCCAAGTGTAGTCAGCTCAAGTGGGAAAGCCCTATAAGGGTAGCTATAGCCTATCCTCCTCCACTCAAGAGAGCTCATAACAGGGTTAGCGTTCACTGGAGCAGCTAGGAGAGCTGATGCAGCGAGAACAGCTAAGACAGCTCTCCTGTCAAGCCTCCTCAAGTCTACTGCAAGCAGCAAAATAGGGTAGAAGGTGAAGTACCTGTTCCCAATAGTATGGTAGCCACCATGATACAGTGTAGGCCTGAGGACAGCTAGCATAAGCAAGTCTAGCAGACAGACCAAGACTATACATCTCTCAACCCTCCCTCCCCTAGCTACTGACATGAAAGCAAGCAGAGCAGGAAGATTATACAAGAAGACACCAGACTTCCTCCCAAAAAAGAGGTAGAGGAAGTTATATGCTACCACCTTTACGCCAGGTAGAGCTCTAGGCAAGAGAGGAATCGTACAGTTGTCAAAGACTCCAGTAGAAGGGTCAAAGCACTCATCTAAAGAGGCCAGGTAGTAGATTCCCCCAGCAGAGTAAGGGGTATAGGAGCCGAAAACCATGTAGTTCAATGCCAGGACAGCTGAGAAAGCTGAAGAAAACGATAGAACCAGCATGGCAGCATCCCTAAGCCTCCTATCCAAGAGATCCCATGCTAAGAGAGGAAGCAGCAGAGCCCCCTCAATAAACCTATATGATGAAGCAAAGCCCAAAACCAAGCCTGAAGCAGCTCTCCTACCAGAAAACCACAGGTAATAAGATAAGACAAGCATGAAGCCAAGGAAGACGAAGGGGTCAATCCACCACATGAGAGCATAGAAGTTAGAGAAGAGGAGGCAGACTAAGGTGAAGAGCAGAGCATGCTCCCTCCTCACGCCACGTAGCCTAGAGACAACAGACCCAGCTAGGAGAGCAGTCCCAGTGAAAAGCAGGCTGTTAGCTAGCAGAAAGCCCCTACTCCCAAAGAGGAGGAAGAAAGGCATACAGAAAGCAGCATAGTGGAGGCTCTTAGCATAAACATACCTCCCACCCCTCTCCAAGAGGAAGATACCTGCTGGAAGGTCATCAAACCTATGCTCAAGAGCCCTCCTAAGGTCTCTCTCAACATCATAGGCCAAATCCCTATCATAGAGCATGCTACTACACATCATCCAGTGGCTAGATGCATCACCAAGCCTCCTAACAGCACCAAACAGAGAAGAAGACACCAGAAACACAAAGAACACGAGGAAGAAGCACCTCCACCCCCAGCTACCGCCAAGCACCTTGAGTGCATGCTCCAACAAAGGCACCAGAGCTCACATACCAGCAACTTAAAAACAGCAATCTACCAGAGCATATGATGCTAAAGCTAGCTAAAACACTACTAGACAGAAGCCTCCTCAGACTCAACATAGCTGTGACAACAAGATGCAACTCAAAGTGCACAATCTGCAACATATGGAGGTCGAAGCCAACAGACCTAGACACAGCAACATACCATAAAGCTCTGCTAGAAGCACGTAAGCTAGGCCCACCTATAGCAGTCCAGCTCACTGGCGGAGAGCCAACCCTCAGAGGAGACTGGCCAGAGCTCATACTAGATGCAGCTGAGATAGCTAAGCCACATGTAGTAGAGCTCGTTACAAACGGGATAAAGCAATCTACCAGAGAAGTCGAGAGCATACTCCCAAGCCTCCCAAGGAAATGCACCCTAGCCATAGGAGTATCAATAGATGGCATAGGCCAAGTCTACAGGAAGGCGAGAGGAGTAGACGCCTTCAGAAAAGCCGTGAAAACATACATCTCCCTAAAGAGCATTGAAAGAGAGAGCCCAGACAAGCTCATAGCACACATCAACTACACAGTATCCAGAGCAAACATAGGCCACATAGAAGAGTTCCTAAAATGGATGAGGGAAAAAGCTGCAGCACAAGCAGACCAAGTTACACCTGCAGTAGAGCAGGGAGGAAGCCTATACAGGAGAGAACACAGAGCAGACAGAGAGCTCTACCTAAAGGCTGCAGCAGACCTCAAAACATACCTCAAGCTAATCCAGAAGCCAAAGCTGACAGCAAGCCCACTGAGGCAAGCTAGAATAGCACTAATATCAGCATACACAGCCCTAACCATAGACAGGCTACAGAAAGCTGCAGCAGGCATCCTCCCACCCATAGCATGCACAGCTGGAGCAGAAAGCCTATTCATAGACGAGCATGGAGCAGTAAAGCCATGCCCAATCCAGCACACAGCCCTAGCCTCACTCAGCTCAAGCAGCCTAACCATAGAATACAAGCATGGAGCCATAAGAAGATGGAGAGACAGAAACAAGCTATGCAAGCTCCCATGCTTCAGCTACTGCGACCACCTCACACCCCTAAAGAACCCTAAAGCAACAACACAGGCTACAGCAAGGCTAGCATCCAAGCTATGGCTCACCAAGCACTGAGTCAACATGAACATACCACCTACCCCTAGGCAGCCTCCTCCTAACAGGCCTAGCCATAGCAGCCACACTCCAAAGCCTAACAAAACCACACCTCTCAAGAATCCTCCTATCAACGTCGTCGACAGCAGCCAAAGCCAAAGAAGCACCACAGTCCTCCAAGACACTATCCAGGAGCCTCCTCAAGCCATCAAGAGACCTCCAATACAAGTCGTCAACGACAGCAGCATCAAACTGCAGCCAGCTCCTCCCCAAAGCAAACCTCTTCACAGAAACAGAGCACACAGCCACAGCATCACCAGCCCCAGCACAGTAAACCCTCCTCCTCCTATACCTCCACCTAACAAAGCCCTCGTCGAAGACAGGTGCAGCAACCCTCCCAGCCTCTCTCTCAAGCCTCCCAACAACACCTGGATCACACACCCTATACCTACACCTCCACCTAGAGTAAAGCAGCGAACCCAAAGCTGGAGCAAGCATAGAAAGCCACCTCCACCCCACCCCCCTCAACCTAAGCC
>JAVCBW010000002.1:0-20257 GCA_037917675.1 Thermoproteota archaeon | reverse complement strand
GGAGAGTGAAGGAGCAGAGAGACAAAAAGAAGGTGGAAGAAGCACTACATCAGCTAAGGAAAGCAGCAGAAAGAGACATGAATGTGATGCCATACGTCTACAATGCAGTCAAGTCTTATGCTACGGTAGGCGAGATAATGGGTGTATTAAAGGAGGTTTACGGAGAGTATGTTGAGCCGATAATAATATGAGGGGCTGAAAATGAGTAGGGAAGAGAGGAAAATTAAGGTTTTGATAGCTAAGCCAGGCCTCAATGGACATGATAGAGGAGCTAAGGTAGTGGCTAGAGCACTCAGGGATGCTGGCATGGAAGTGATATATACTGGGATAAGGCAGACACCAGAGCAGATAGCTGAGACAGCAATACAAGAGGACGTAGATGTCGTCGGCCTCAGCATACTGTCTGGAGCTCACATGGAACTTCTACCAAGGGTTGTTGAGCTACTCAGACAGAAGGGTGCTGACGACGTCCTTGTCATAGCTGGAGGCATAATACCAGATGATGACATACCTAAGCTTAAGGAAGCAGGTATAGCTGAGATCTTTGGTCCAGGCACCCCTACTTCAAGGATAGTCGATTACATAAAGAGGAATGTCAAGAGGAAGAGGTAGAGATGAAAGTAGATGAGCTGCTTAGTAGAGCTGAGAGGGGAGACAAGAGAGCGCTAGCAAGGCTGATAACGCTAGTTGAAGACAGTGAGCATGCTGCACTAGAAATAGCCTCTAAGACCTATCCTAAGACTGGCAGAGCACTGGTAATAGGTGTGACTGGCCCTTCTGGTGCAGGCAAGAGCACACTGATAGGAAAGCTGATAGAGGAGTATAGGAAAAGAGGATCTAAGGTAGCTGTGCTGGCAATAGACCCAACTAGCCCTTTGACAGGAGGCGCTCTGCTAGGCGACAGGCTGAGAATGCAGAGATATACGCTTGACGACAAGGTGTTCATCAGAAGTCTGGCTACAAGAGGGGAGCCAGGAGGCATAGCGAGGTGTACTAGAGTAGCAGTGTACTTGCTAGACTCGCTTGAATATGATGTAGTGATAATAGAGACTGTTGGAGCAGGACAGGATGAAGTAGAGGTCTATCGAGTAGCTCATACAGTGCTTGTAGTAGTCTGCCCAGGGCTTGGAGACGAAATACAGGCGCTTAAAGCAGGCGTGATGGAGGTAGGTGACATATTTGTCGTAAACAAGGCAGATTTGCCTACAGTAGACGAGGCATACCTAGAGCTGAAGAATGCCTTGGAGATAATGGAGGCTAGAGATGGGTGGAAGCCTCCTGTGGTAAAGGTGTCAGCTAGGACTGGAGAAGGAATAATAGAGCTTGTTGAGTGGATAGAGAAGCATAGAGAATTCGTGAAGACCATGCCTCCTGAGAAAGCTAGGAGGAAGGCTATGGATATCATAGAGAGCATAGCTCTCAGCAGGCTTATGAACCTCATGAGGAGAGAGCTTGAAGCCAGCTATACGCTGGAGGAGCTTGCTAGGAAGGTTGCTGAGAGGGAGATAGACCCATATACGGCGGCATCTAGTCTAGAAAAGCTCGTGATGAAGAGGATAAGGGATGGGGTAGATGCCTAAGCTCAGCAAGGGACTTGTAGAAGTATACACTGGCAACGGTAAGGGGAAGACTACAGCTGCATTTGGGCTCGCACTGAGAGCAGCAGGACATGGATTAAAGGTTCTCATCATCCAGTTAATGAAGGGGTGGGAGGGGTATGGTGAAGTTGAAGCCTGTAAGAGGATAGAGAACATAGACGTCGTGAGATTTGGGACACCAGAGTTCGTTAATCCAGCTAGCCCGAAGCCCATTGACATAGAGGAGGCTAGGAAAGCACTCGAGTACGCCAAGAAAGCCATACTGAGTGGAGAGTATGATGTCATAGTCCTAGATGAGGTGAATGTAGCATTGCACTTTAGGCTTGTGAAGCTGAGTGATGTTCTTGAGCTTATAGAGAAGAAGCCTCCTCACGTTGAGCTTGTCCTGACAGGCAGATATGCCCCACCAGAGCTTATAGAGGTAGCTGACCTGGTCACGGTCATGGAGGAAGTTAAGCATCCATTTAAGCAAGGTATTGTATCGAGAAAGGGGATAGACTACTAGAGGTGTGAGATTTGAGAGTCCTTGCAATAGGAGACCTACACATACCTAGTAGAGCTAGTAGGGTACCTGATAAGCTTGCTGAGAGGCTTAATAGAGAATTTGATGTTGTAGCTGCTACAGGAGACTACACGACTGAGGAGGTACTCTCATGGGTGTGTAGCCTAGGAGAGAAGTGTATAGCAGTGCGAGGGAACATGGATTACATAGATCTTCCTACATACGGGAGCTTTACAGCAGGAAAGCTACAGGTTGGAGTTTACCATGGCACGGGAGTTCATCCGAGAGGAGACCCAGCTAAGCTCAGCTCGATAGCGAGGAAGATGAGGGTAAACATCCTAGTGACAGGACATACTCACAGACAGGGAGATGTTTTCTACAGGGGGGTTCTGATAGTGAACCCAGGGAGCGCAACTGGTGTCTGGGGTGGGTCAGCAGCTTATAGCATACCAAGCTTCACGGTAATAGAAATACACGGAGATGATGTCATCATCGAGCACGTGAAGCTTGAAGAAGAGGTTACCACAGAAGTTAAGTCCTATAGGATAGAAGCTGACCCTAGCTCTGAGACTTCCCTAGAGCCAGATACGTGAAGCTGCTATAGCAGTAAGCATCTTAGATTGCTTAACAGCTAGATCTAGGTACACTAGGATGTGGTAGGGATCTTTAAAGCTATAATCCCTGATATAAGCCTACATGGAATCTATGGGGGAGAGGAAAAATGCTAGAGTGAAGGCAACAGGCTCCCACCTAAGCCATCGTTCCCTTTAAAGCCAGTGAGCCTGGGGCTATCAGCATGCATCTCACTAAACTATACCGGTTAAGAGAGTGGAGCAGGGGAGTTGATGCAAGCAATTTGTTAGAAGAACTTAGCAAAACACATCCAAGGAAGACTGTGGTAGCTCTTCCAGACTTCTTCATAGATAGGCTTGTGATATTAGAAGAGGACATGAAGAGCTTTGCTAAAAAGCTCCAGGAAGTCGCTAGGAGAGGAGGGGGGGTCTTACATGCTGGAAGCCAGAGGGTCATCAGAGGAGGAAACGCTTCAAACTTTGCCTCAGCAATAGCTTCTCTTGGTGTAAGAGTGATACTCGCAGTTTATGCAGGTGAGCTAGGTGAAATCCTGCTCAGATACTTCATGAAAAACCTCCCAGTAGATATCCATGTCATAAGAGTTGAAAGAGATTGCTTAACTGTTGCCTTTGAGGTAAGGTATGGGAGAGGGAGAAGTAATGTGATGATAGGATATAGGGGGAGTTTAGCTGAAGCTAAGCCAGAAGACTTCAATACCATCATGAGTAAGGCTGCCTTAGCTGATGTCGTTGGGTTCTTTAACTGGACGGCTATGGAGAGAGGGACAGAGCTAGCAGAGTATGTGCTAGAGGAAGCTAGGAGGCTAGGAAAAATAACGTATATGGATCCATCTGATGTGACTGTCAGAAGCCTAGAAGAGGTAAGAGAGCTTATCAACAGAGTGATCTCATGTGGCCTCCTGGATGTAATATCACTTAATGAAAATGAGGCTCTATGGGTTTCTAGAGCCATAGGGATTGAGACAGGAAGGGGACTTAAGAATGCACTATATGCAGCCTATAGGATGTCGAAAGTAGCTCCTGTGAGAGTAGACTTGCATACCAGCTTATTTTCTGCCTCAGCTCTCGATGGGGAAGTCACCATAGTACCCTGCTTTAAGGTAGATGTGAAGCTAGCTACAGGAGCAGGTGACGCTTGGAATGCAGGAAACGTCTTTGGAGATCTTATAGGGCTCACCCCAACTAGTAGGCTTCTCCTAGCCAATGCGGTTGCTGCAAGCTATATATCTAGAGGAGGGAGACATCCTACTCTCAGTGATGTCTCTAGATTTATAGCTGAATGCTGTGAGGATACTGGCATGCAGAAAAGCATCGGTGGGAGGCTTTGAGGGCAATAGACGTCGAGATACTTGAGAACGTGAGGAAGTGGGCTCTAGAGGGGCTTTCTATCCGTGAGATCAGAGAGAAACTCTCTAGGGAGCTGGGAGTCAAGGTGAGCTCTAACAGAGATGTGAAGAAACTCCTCAGAGAGGCTTCAGTGGATCCAAAAGAGCACTGGAGGGCCGTCATAAGGAGGGTAAATGCTGGGAGGAGAGCTCTGACAGAGGAAGAAGAGGAGCAGGTGGTTAAGTGGGTGCTAGAAGAGCAGCTAACGTACAGCGAGGTCATAGAGAGAGTATACAATGAGTTTGGCAAGAAGATCTCCCCCAGCGTGGTATTCAGGGTGTTAAGGAACAGAGGCGTGAAGGTTAGTGAGCTAGAGAGGGAAAGAGTCAAGGAGAAGAGGAGGAAGATAGCTCAGACCCTAAAGATCTTCAGCAAAGAAGAAGAGGAGAAGATAGCTGAGCTATATGAGCAAGGGTACAGTGTAAGTGAGATACTCAAGTATTGTGAAGAGAAGCTAGGGAAAAAAGCTAGCAAGCATACAGTGCTGAGAATCCTAAAGAAGAGAGGAGTCAAGCTCAGAGAGAAATCTAAGGTAAGAATGCTGCTCGAGAAGTGTAGAGAAGATATTATCGAGATGGCCATGTCAGGTGCAAGCACCAGGGAGATAGCTGAGGCCATGTCTGATAAGCTTGGAATGAAGGTGTCTAAGACGACTGTGATCAGAGCTATGAGGAAAGCTGGCGCCAGGAGAAGAAGACAGGATAGCTATGAGGAGATTGCTAAGAGGCTCATTTCAGCTCTTAAGCTGGAAGCCTCTGAGAAGAGCAAGGTAGAGCCTTATATGAAAGCTGACCTCACCAATACGAGAGATGTCATATCTATGTTAGCAAGATGGGCTAGAGAAGTGGAAGAGCTTGAGGAAAGCCAAGACTTCTATACAGTTGTTTTCGCCCTACAGAACATGAACTCTGAGGGGAAGACAGTTGACCTCTCCTCCATCGCTAGAGAGAAAGTTTTCTGCATGAGAATACCTCTCAAAGACGGTAGAATAGTGTATTATATTCGGATAGGGATGCTGCATATAGCAGCTAACCCATATACCGGCGATATTCATTCAGAAGTTGAAGAGGAGCCTACAATGGGAGTAGAGAAAGTACTGAGCAGAATAATATCACAAGGCTAGAAAAGATGGATCTGGAAAACTTTGCCTCTAGAACTAACCTTTCACAAAACAAGTATAAGCCAGCCTTGTAAGCATCACGTGATCATAACTTAATTGTCTTATAGAGGCTATAACCACACATTATGTATATATTTCTAGAGGTTAGCAGGAATATATAAGTTAAGTCATGTTAAGCTAGGGGCTGAACTTGGCTAGGATATCTCGTGTTCCAACAGGCATACCAAACTTAGACGGGTTAATCGAAGGAGGTTTTCCTAGAGGTAGTGTCATATTGCTGACAGGAGACCCTGGGGTAGGGAAAACTATATTTGGCCTCCAGTTCCTTTATGCTGGTGCCGTAGAGTATGGTGAGCCTGGACTCTATCTGACAGCAGAGGAATTCCCTGAGGAGCTTAAGCTTACAGCTCAGCAGTTTAACTGGGATTTGAACGCTCTGGAAGAAGGTGGGAAGCTTTACTTCTTTGATCTAGCTAGTGGTAGGGTAAGAATCTCAACTAAATCCCCTACGAGCAAAGCGCCATTTGATCCAGATACCGTCTTGGTTGAGCTTCTTGATATGGTAAGGAAGACGAGAGTACAGAGGGTAGTTGTGGACTCGCTTCCAGCTGTCCTCTTAGCTATAGATGATACCAGAGTAGCTAGGAGATTTCTTCACAGGATGATTTCAGCGATGAAGATCCTCAGGGCAACGACCTTGCTAATATCGGAGTCATATAGTGACTCTACTGGACCTTACCTTCACCTTAGAAGCAGCGAGTTTCTCGCATCTGGGCTCATACGGATGTACTTCGAGAGGGAAGGAGATAAGATGGTTAGAAAGATACTTGTACAGAAGATGAGGAATACTCCACTAGACCTCAAGCCGCGTACTATTGAGATCACTAGCCGTGGGCTTGTTATTATAGTCTTCTAGCTTTCGGCTTAATAGATCTCCTGAGCCCATAGAGTGAAGGATCATAGAAGGGGGGGTGTTGCGTTATGGCCTCACCCATTCCAGCTCTTGTCTTTACTATCACCTTAACTCCCGGCTTAGCGTACTCAGGTCTCAAGTAGCCCATGGCAATTCCTGTTTTAGCTATCGGACTGTGGTTTCCGCTTGTTATAGCTCCTATATCCTCCTCGTTGAGAAAGACCCTATCTCCCTTCCGGGGGACATGTATGGTCAGCATCTTAAGCCCTATTCTCTTTTTAGATACACCTCTCTCGATCTGAGCCTCTATGGATTCTCTACCTATGAAGTATCCCTTATCCAGCTTCACGAACCTCATTAAATCTGCTTCAGCTGGTGTTGTCTCCTCGTCTATGTCATTCCCGTAGAGCACAAATCCTGCTTCAAGCCTCAGTATGTCTCTTGCTGCTAGCCCGCATGGCTTTGCTCCTACTGTCTCTCCTA
Organism: Thermoproteota archaeon; assembly: GCA_037917675.1. GTDB lineage: Archaea > Korarchaeota > Korarchaeia > B14-G2 > B14-G2 > B14-G2. The sequence goes on along the minus strand of JAVCBW010000002.1, from coordinate 13,662 downwards.
AGTCTAGGATCCTTCTGAAGACTTTTACTGCGTTCTCAGGCTCCTCTGTAGAGACATTGAATATGTAGAGCTCGAAGCCATCTTCTCCAGTATATCCTGTCCTTGTAGCAAAAACCTTAACTCCATTTATCTTCATCCACACGGCACCAAACCTGCCTATACTACTCAGGTCTAGGCCAGAAGCCTTCTCAACAGCTATTGGGGCTAGAGGACCTTGGACCGCTATGCTTGCACTACTGAATGTTATGTCTGTGATTTGCACATGCAGGTCCCTGTCAGCAGCTATCTTGGTGAGCCACTCTCCTATCTTCACCCTATTAACTGCGTTCACCACAAGGAAATACTTGTCTCTGCTCATGCATGTAAGGATACAGTCGTCTTTGAAGCCGCCTCTCTCATTTGTAATGAACGTATAGTGGCCTTTGAGCGGCTGAAGCTTAGAGACGTCGTTTGTCGTCGATACCTGCATGAGCTCTAGGGCATCCTCCCCCTCTATGAGGAGACGCCCCATGTGTGAGACATCAAATAGCCCATATGAGTTTCTGACTGCGAGAACCTCTTCAGTGACTTTAGTGTACCTCAATGGCATGTCCCATCCTGCAAACTTGAACATTCTAGCTTTAAGCTCCTGGTGTAGAGTATATAGGGGAGTTCTATTTAGGTCCAAGCTGAGCACCCCTGCTTCTCTGGCACCTTCTTCAAACACTAATTTAATATCTTTGTCCGATAAAGGGTATAGGGGCATCAGGTTGAGTAACAGCATAGCTAAGAGGCTTAGTGAGATAGTTGGCGAGGAAAACGCGATAACAGACCCCCTAACTCTGATGGCATACTCTTTTGATGCCAGTGAGAGCGGAGAGGCTCCGTCGATCGTCGTCAGACCAGGGTCAACAGAAGAGGTTGCTGAAGTCATGCAGGTAGCTAACGACTCAGGTACGCCAGTCATCCCTAGGGGAGGAGGAACCTCACTTGCTGGAGCAGCTCTCCCGCTTAAAGAGAGCATAGTGCTTGACATGACGAGGATGAATAGAGTCATCGAGGTGAGCCGAGAGGACCTAACTGCGCTAGTTGAGGCTGGTGTGAGGCTTAAGACCCTAAATGACTCGCTTGGAGGAGACTTGTTCTTCCCAATTGACATAGGAAGTTCTGAGGCAGCTACAATAGGGGGGATGATAGCTACTGATGCTTTAGGAATACACTCTCCGCTATATGGGTCTACGGGAGACAGGGTGCTGGGGCTTGAAGCTGTCCTTCCAAGTGGAGAGGTTATTCAGGTGGGCTCTAGGACGTATAAGACTACTTCTGGTCTAGATCTCAAGAGGATATTCATAGGGAGTGAAGGGACTCTCGGCGTGATAACTAAGGCTTTTATTAAGCTTGCTAAGAAGCCTGACAAGTACATCCTCCTAGCCGGGTTCTTTGAGAGCGATGCAGATGCAGCTAGAGCAGCATCTAGAGTAGTGGCTTCAGGGCTCAGGTTCTCGGCAATGGAATTCATGGACAAGGACACTGTCGAGGTCGCGTCTGCAAATGGCCCCGTCAAGTCACCTGACACAGGAGCAGCCTTATTCGTCGAGTTCGTAGGTGAAAGCGAGAGAGGTGAGGCTGCTAAGGAGGCTGAGAACGCCATGGTTGAATGCAGAGCCAAGAGGGTCATCATGGCATCTGGAAGAGAGGCAGATGACCTATGGAAGATTAGAACAAGCATTTACGAGGCCATAAGTAGAATATATCCACCATTCATGCAGCTTGACCCTTCGATTCCCGTGTCTAGGATCCCAGAGTTCCTAGCAGCCCTGAAAAGGATATCTAGAATGCATAGGATAAGCATACTCGTATATGGGCACATAGGGGAGGGGATACTACACCCGACCATCATAGCAGACAAGAGAGATCAGAAGGAGGCCATAAGAGCGAGAGCTGCAGTAAAGGAGATACTCAGGGAAGCCCTTAAGCTTGGAGGGAGCCTAACTGGTGAATATGGCATAGGGACTCTGAAGAGCAAGTATTTGAAGATGGAGTTCACGACATATGAGCTCGAATTCATGAGGAAACTCAAGCAGATACTAGATCCCAAGGGGATCTTAAATCCAGGAAAGTTGGTGTAGTAGATGAGGCTTGATGATGAGTGGCATATAGCAGCAACATACTGTAGTAGGTGTGGGAAGTGTAATGTCAGCTGTCCAGTATTCCAGGTGATGGATGGCTTAGAGACATACTCCCCTAGAGGGTGGATAGAGCTCATTAAGCTCATGGATCAGGGAAAGATAGATATAAATGTAGATACCATAAGATACGTGTTCACATGCCCGTTATGCTATAGCTGTGATGTCAGCTGCCCGACTGGAGTAGAGGTCACTAAACTGATCAAGGATGCTAGGAGAGCTGTGGTTAGCGAGGGATATGTGCCTCCAGGCAGCATATCAGGCAAGATAACGAACATAAATAGATGGGGAAACCTCTTCGGCATGTCCTCTCAAGGGAAGTGGGTTCCGAAGAGGTATGAGGCTAAGGAGAGGGCTGAAAGCATATACTTCCCAGGATGCTTGTCCTCACATGTCTACACAGAGATAGCACTCAGCAGCTTCGGGCTGCTACACGACCTAGGCTACGAGTTGCTTAAGGAAGTCAGCTTAAATGGCTGCTGTGGAGAGTATGCTGAGTACTGTGGACACGAGGGTGTTAGAAGCATAGTCTTAGAGGAACTATCAAAGATCCTTGATAAGGCTGGTGTAAGCAGGATAGCATCTAGCTGTCCACACTGCATGATGTCCTTAAGGGACCTTGATGGCGTTGAGGTGCTTCATGTAGCTCAGATTTTGAGAGAGGAGGCTGAGAGGAAGAGGCTGAGGTTCAGGAGGTTTAGGAAGGCAGTTGTCTACCATGATCCATGTGTAATGGCTAGGAAGCTCAGGATAGTTGATGAGCCTAGAGAGCTCCTTCAGATGATCCCTGAGCTTAAGCTGCTTGAGTTCGAGAAGCATGGCTCAGAGAGCTTTTGCTGTGGAAGTGGAGGCGGGGTTGCATTTGAAGCTGCCCCCTCGATATCATTGAGAGCCTCTGGGTCCAGGATAAGGGAAGCAGCTGAGATGGGAGCTGGCATCCTAGTCACATCATGCCCATACTGCTATGGACAGCTCCTCGAAGCAAACAACAGGCTTAATGCACCAGTCAAAATATGGGATATAGCACATTTAATTGATACGCTAGCTAAGTGACTGCTTTATCGACTCCTCTATGATGTCACAGCCAGTTTCAGCCTCCTCCTTCGTGATGTTTAGTGGCGGAGCTATCCTGAAGCTGCTTACCCCACATGGGAGCAGTATAAGCCCTCTTTTGAGGCACTCCCATAGAAGCTTCTTCCTCTCCTCTACTCCAGGAGTCTTTTTAGCTTTATCCGAAACCACCTCTACTCCAATCATGAGCCCTAGGCCTCTTGCATCTCCAATCATAGGGTACTGGTCAACCCACTCCCTTGCTCTCTTCAGTATGTAGCCTCCTATTACCCTGGCGTTTTCATGTAGTCTGTCTCTTAGTATGATCTCTATGGTCTTTAAGGCAACTGCACAAGCCAGTATATTCCCTCCGAATGTGTTTGAGTGAGCTCCTTCCTCTCTAAAGTTATACACCTCCCGCATGACTGTAGCTCCTATTGGTATGCCACTCCCCAGGGCTTTAGCGAGAGTATATATGTCAGGTGTCACATCGAAGTTCATTATACCGAGGAACCTACCTGTTCTAAACATGCCAGCCTGAACTTCATCATCTATCAAAGCTATCCTATTCCTGTCACAGATCCTCCTGACTTCCTGATAGAACTCTGGTGGGCCAACTATATAGCCTCCCTCTCCCTGAATTGGTTCTAGTGATATGAAGGCAACGTCGTCTGGGCTTACTACAGTGTTCAAGATGACCTCTTCGATGTACTTTGCACACCAGATGTCACAATCTGGATATGTAAGCTTGAACCTACACCTGTAACAGTATGCATATGGTGTATGGATGACTGGCCTCAGAGGCTGATACCCTTTTCTGTGGACCGTCTTACTGCAGGTCAGGCTTAGAGATCCTAGAGTCCTGCCATGAAATGCTCCTATGAAGGCTATTGCCACAGGCTTCCCTGTTGCCCTGACTGCAGCCTTGTAAGCTGCTTCAACAGACTCTGTTCCACTGTTCGACAGAAACACTCTCACAGGCTTCATGCCTGCTGGTGAAAGCTCAGCTAGCTTCTCAGCTAGCTGAAGCTGCTCTAGGTTGTAGTAGTCCTGGCCAGCGAAGTGTATTAAGCTGTTTGAATACTTTCGGATAGTCTCAGCTATCTCAGGATGAGCATACCCTAGGTTCATTACAGCTATCGATGATGTGAAATCTAGGAATGTATTTCCATCTATATCCCTTATGTAGCAGCCTTCTCCGCTGACTCCAACTATAGGATAGAGTCTAGTGCTCCTTGCAAGCACCTCCTCAGATCTACTAACGATTTCCTTAACCTTATGGCTAGGGAAGCTAGAGGACACGTTTGGCTTCATGCTACCACATCAAGCTGCAGTGTGAATAGTTTAAAAGAGTGCTGTAGACAGGTATATGAAGTTGAGAAGAAGCTCTGGTGGATAGGATGGGGCGAGTGAGGACTAAGCTTGTAAAGAGGCTTGGAATGAGCATGTTTAAGCAGTATGAAGGAGTGTTCACAAGAGATTTTGAGCATAACAAGCAAGTCGTAGGGCAAATCCTCAAGCATGCTCCAAAGAAGATAAGAAACCAGGTTGCAGGATACGTGACTAGGCTAGCTCGTAGGAGAGAGGAGGGAACCCTGATAACATGATATGTTAGTCTTCGAGCTGTATCTTTGATGGCGCTAGTGAAAACTTCGCATCTACCCTTCTCACCATCGAGGAGTCTATCCTCATAGCTTTCCTCTTAACCTCTCTCCTCCTACCTCTAATGTAAGCTATTATCCTCTTGACTCCGTTAGCTGTTATCACCTCTCTGCCTCCCACCCTATGCGTACACTCTCTCCAAGATGGAGCTCCTGGAGAGGGAAAGCCTCTGAATGTATAGAATACCGCTAGCGCAAACTTCACCTCAAAGAGGTCTAGCTCACTTAACCTAATAGGAAGCTTCTCGAAAACAATCCTCTGAGCCTCCCTGTCTAGGATCTGCTTTAGCATGCTGTCTAATAGCCAAGGCTCCTCAGAGTACCTGCTGACTAGGTGGTCCAGGTCAACTACACTCATCCTACACCTGTTCTGGTTTCCCGCTACATTTATACTTTTTATGTAGCGGGAACCTCTCTACAATCCAACCATATACTGAAGGCTGACCAAAGGCTACCCTACGATATATGATGCTTTGGGAAACAAAAGCATCTAAAACCTACCTTTTAACCATACTATCAAACATCCCCCAACTGTTTAAGGCATAGCTGACCTACCCTACCCATGGAGTTGAAGAAGCTTATTTTAAGCAAAGCAGCACGCATATCTGTACATGGGCTTGGTGTAATAGGCCTTCCACTAGCGCTGCTGCTATGCAGGTCTGGATTTAGAGTTGTTGGAGTTGATATCAGTGAGAGCAGGCTCAAGGAGATTGAGAGCAGGAGGGCTGCACTCAGAGAGAAAGGCATCCCAGAGCTGCTTAATGAAGCTCTGTCGAGCGAAAGGCTTCAACTTGCTAGGAGCTTAAGGGAGGCAGAGGAGACTCAGGTACATGTGATATGTGTTCCAACACCAGTAAGGGAAGGAGAAGCCGACTTAAGCTATGTTAAGCAGGCTATAGCTGAAGTATGCAGGCATATGGATAGAGGAGAGCTCGTGATAGTTGAGAGCACACTCCCACCACTAGCCTCAGAGAGAGCTCTCATACCGCTTGTAGAGGAGCTTACTGGGCTAGTTGAAGGAGAGGGGTTCTACTATGCCTACTGCCCTGAGAGAGCTTATCCAGGGAGGCTTATCGAAGAGCTCATTGAGAACAGCAGAGTAATTGGGTGTAGGAGCAGAGAGGCAGGGGAGATAGCTAGCTCCCTTTACAGAGCATTTGTGAAGGGTGAAATAGCCATAACGTCACTGAGGGTAGCTGAGGTGGTTAAGCTAGCTGAAAACGCGTATAGGGACCTGAACATAGCCTTTGCAAACGAGCTTGCCTTGATCTGCGAGGAAGTTGGTGCTCCAGTTGACGAAGTCATTAGACTAGCAAACATGCATCCTCGAGTAAGTATACTGAGGCCTGGGATAGGTGTTGGTGGCCCCTGTCTCCCCAAAGACCCTCTGTTCCTAATGCCTTCTAGCAGGCATAGCGTGATTAGAGCTGGGAGAGAGGTCAACTCCCAAATGCCAAGGCATGCTGCCTCCTTGCTAATCAAGCAGCTAACTCAACTTGGGCTTGAGCCAAAGATAGCAGTACTGGGGGTAACATACAGAGGAGATGTAGATGTGACAGTTGAAAGCCCTGTCAAGCATCTGGTAGAGAAGCTAGTTGAAGCTGGAGCTGAAGTTAGGGTCTATGACCCATATGTCAGTGAGGGGTTTGGCGCTCAAGTAGCTTCCTCTCTAAGCGAGGCTGTTAAAGGAGCTAGCTGCATAGTCATTGGAGCAGACCACAGCGTCTTCAAGGAGATGGATCTCAAGAAGCTCAGGGAGATGGTGGGCAGACGTGAGCCTGTTATCTTCTTTGATGGAAAGCTTGCATTCGATAGGAAAGCTGTGGAGGGAAGTGGATTTATTTACATGGCACCTGGTGTTCCAATAGAGGTAACATGAGAGTTGGTATAATAAGCCGTAGAGAGGATACCTGGCATACAAATGAGTTGTCTAGAGAGCTTAAGAAGAGAGGTGCTGAACCCTTCCTCTTCGACTTCCCAGATATGGTGGCTAGAGTCGGCTTTAGTCCCTCAGTGTCAGCTAGGGGAATAGATCTCCTGAGTGATGTAGCCAGTATTATAGTCAGGCCTATTGGAAGAGGCTCTCTTGAGGAGATCATATTCTCGATGGACATGCTACTGACACTCAGTAGAAGAGGTCTTCCGATTGTAAATGAGCCTAGGGCTATTGAGAAGTGTGTTGACAAATACTATGCTCTCGTGACACTAGAGGAATATGGGCTTCCTGTCCCTAGGACAGTGGTCTGTAGGGGTGTCAGGGAAGCGCTTCAAGCCTTTGAAGAGCTCGGAGGAGACGTCGTCGTAAAGCCGATCTTCGGGAGTAGAGGGGTAGGGGTGGCTAGGGTTTCTGATAGGGAGGTTGCCTGGAGAGTCTTTTCTGCACTAGCATTTAACAGGATGGTTCTATATGTTCAGGAGTTCGTGGAGCATGGTAATAGAGACATTAGAGCACTAGTCCTCAATGGAGAAGTAATCTCTTCCATGTATAGGGTGGGAGGTAGCTGGAAGACGAACATAGCTCAGGGAGCTAGGCCTGTTGCCATTAGGCTGCCAGAGGACCTTCAGGAGCTTGCTGTGAAGGCCTGTGAGGTGATAGGCTGCAAGCTAGCTGGAGTCGACATGATCGAAGCTAGAGATGGCAGGGTGCTCATTGTCGAGGTGAATAGCCAGCCTGGGTGGGAGGGGCTTCAGAGAGTAACCAGCTTCAGCATAGCTGGGAGAATAGCAGAGTATCTGATCAAGGTAGGCAGGCGCTAGAGCTTTGAGTAGACCCTCCACAGCTTGTCTCCAACATGGTGTATGTTCTTTACAGCTCTACCCTTGCTGCTCAGCCTTATCTCATCTGAACTCATCAAGGCAATGCCGACTGCAATTATGCTGCCAAGCTTCTCCTCAGTCACAGCTACACCAGCCCCCTCCTTGAAGTCTCTGCTGATTGAAAGTATGCCAGGAACCATGACATGAGCTCCCTTAGCGATGTATGGGACTGCGCCTACATCTACTGTGACCTTAGGGACGTCTACGTTAAACTTCTCTAAGCCTGTTATGGCTGGTATGGGCTCTCTGTCAGCTAGCAGAAGTACTGGAACTCTATCAACTAGGAGAACTTGAGCTTCTGTGTATACTAGCTCAAACTCAGAGTCTCTTGCCGATGAGATGAAATCTGCTAGCTCAGGCCATCTTTCTGAGGCTATAGCAGCTAGCCTCCTGGCCTCCTTCCTCTTTATCCTATGTCTACGCACGCTCAAGTGACCACCAGGTCTGTAGGTTGATGTTCTAATACTTTGTCAGATAGGGTATTAGGCTGGGGCTCACAGTGATACTGGAGGTCAGGCTGAGAGACTTCATGACATTCGAGGGAGATATCCTAGTCCCATTTAGGCCTGGACTGAACATAATAGCTGGGCCAAATGGCGCTGGGAAAACATCGATAGTCTCTGCCATACAGCTCTGTCTCGGCTCACTAGCTAGAGAGAGGAAGTCTAGGATCTCAGACTTCATTAGAAGGGGGAAGAGAGAGGCTGTCATCTCAACTGTCATAGATAATAGGCCTAGAGGAGGAAGGAGAGTCATACCGTTAATAGACTCTGATAGAGTAGAGTTCACTAGAGTGATAATGCAGAAGGGGAGAGGGTCTGAGTACTACGTGAATGGTGTATATAGGCAGTACCGTGAAGTTAAGGCCATACTAGATGAGTCTATGATCTCTGTTGACAACCCACTTGTCGTTATGCCTCAAGGGAAGGTCAATGCGTGGATAGATTCTAAGCCTAGGGAGAGGCTCCTGTACTTCGAGGAGCTTCTTGGGCTTGACAAGCTACATGCTGCGATAGCAGCCATGGATAGAGGCATTGAAGAACTAGACAACAAGCTCTCTGAGCTAGATGCTAAGCTCAGGGAGCTGGAAGCCGACGTTGAGATCAGAAGGAAGGAGGCTGAGCTTCTAGAGAGAAAGGAGGAGGCCCAGAGGAGGCTTGTGGAGCTGGAGAGGATGAGGATAGCTGCTGAGGCGCTAGAGCTAAAGAAGAGGATAGAGGATACCCTTAGCCAGCTACATGCACTTGAGAGTGAGGCATCTAAGGCTAGAACTAAGGTTGAGGAGAAGATAGCGCTTGAGAGGGGAGCTCTAAGCAGAATTGAGCAGCTCGTGATGGAGGAGGCGGCTGTCAGAGAGAGGCTTACTAAAGCTAGAGAAATGCGGGAGGAGGCCAGAGAGGAGATTAATGCAGCCATGAAAGAGATCTTAGATGCTGTTTCAAGGCTAGATGCTAGCTCAGCTAAGCTAGCGCTCTCTAAGCTACAGAGAGCTGTTAGAGGCTTTGAGAAAGCTGTCGATGAAGTCCTGTCAGGAGAGCTGAGGCTCAGAGAGATACAAGTGGAGAGAGAGATAAACGAGAGAAGCATACATCAAGCGAAGACTTCAGCTCAGAGGTGGGCTAGGAGGGTAGATGAGCTAGAGCAGCAGATAAGTAGCCTTGAGGCAGATGTAGCAGAGCTTAAGAGGCTTCTAGACGAGAGAAGGAAGGTGGTCACTGAAGAGGAGATATCGAGAGCTCCACCTGTAAATGATGTTGAAGCTGAGCTGGAGAGAGTCCGAGGAGAATTGGAGGCTCTGAAGCCTGTAGACCCCCTTGCTAAAGAGAAGCTTAGGGAAGCTACCTCAGTGCTCGAGAAGCTTAGGAATGAGAGGAGGAAGATAGCTGAAGAGAGAGATGCCATCATGGAGAGAAGGCAGGAGGCTGTTAGCAGGTGGCGTAGCACACTAGAGCAAGCTGTCAATGATGTAAATGGCTACTTCCAGGAGCTCATCAGTAAAGTGGGAGGAGAGGGGTATGTAGCACTTGAGGGGGCTAATCCCTATGAGATGGGCCTTGAGATATATGTCGGATTTGATGGGGCTCCACCTGAAGCTGTGAGCAGCATGGCCCACTCTGGTGGAGAGAGAACACTATCTACAGTTGGACTCCTCCTTGCAGTCCAGGAAATGAAGCCCTCGCCATTTAGAATACTAGACGAGTTCGAGATACACTTAGACCCAGAGAACTTTGAGAGAGTTTCTCTCCTCCTCAAGGAAGCCTCTAGAGACACACAGTATATAGTGATCACACCAGCTAGACTGAGAATCCCACCTCATGCAGATAGGGTAGTTTTCATATCAAAATATGAGGGAGCTGTAAATGTACAGCTCAGAGACAAGGATTAGAGCTTCTCTCAGGAGAGCCATACAGAAGTGTGACATGGCTATCCATGGAAAGATAGATGTAAGCGATGTACCGACGGGAAAGTACCTTAGGCTTGCTGGAAGGGCTATCCAAGTCGGTAGCCCGGTGCTCCTCAGGCTCGTCGGGGAGCTTCTACCTAAGGTCATTAGAGTGTTGCTGGCTAAGGTCGAGAGGAGTCTTGCAGCAGCCGTAGCAGCACTCACTCCTGCAGGAGCTATAAGGGAGGGACTCAGGATAGCTAGTAGAGAGAGGATAGCTGAAGTGACAGCATTGGCCTGGCGGCCGCTAGCCTCAGTCGACGGGCCTCTCACTGCTGAAGTCGTATTCAAGCTGACTAAGGCGTTTCTAAAGCAGCCGGATAGGAGGATTCATCCACCTGAGCTGCAGGAGCCTACCTTATCTAAAGCTAAGCTCGGCAGCATGCTGTTTAGCAATGTGATAGATGCTGTTAAGGATATTGCTCAGCAGATAGCTGATAGGAGTATGGACTTAAGTGAGCTGGCTAGCTCATGGGAGGATCTCCTCTCCATACTTCAGGCTCTAGCACACCTCCAGCAGAGAGGAGAGGTGGCTATCGAGAAGGTAGGGAGGACTCTCAGAGTCTCCTTAAGACCACCTGAGAGAGGAGCTCATGTGATTTGGGTTGATAGGGAGGAGTGGAGTAGACATGGAGAGGATTAAGACTGGAGTTGAAGGCATAGACCGCATGCTGTCAGGAGGAATTCCAAGAGGCTTTCTGGTATGCATAGCAGGTGAGCCAGGGACTGGGAAGACAGTGTTCTGCCTCCACTTCATATGGGCTGGCATAAAGAGTGGCGAGAAGGGCATATATGTGACCACGGAGGAGTCTAGTAGCTCCATTATAGAGCAAGCATACCAATTTAACATGGACTTCAAGCTAGCTGTAGATGGAGGCATGCTTATACTGATCGACACCTTCGGGCGAGGAGAATGGACTCTCTCAACACTTAGCGTCGAGGACCTCGTCAGGAAGATAGTTGAAGCCAGGAAAAAGCTAGGGGGCGGTGAAGCTAGGTGCGTCATAGACTCTCTCTCAGCATTCTGGCTTGACAAGCCTGCGATGGCTAGAAACTACTCGTACTACATAAAGAAGACTCTGGCTCCATGGAGGCTCACCACTCTTGCAGTTACACAGTATGCTGTGACGACATCACAGGCCTTCGGCTTTGGACTCGAGCATGTGAGTGATGGTATAATCAGGTTCATGAGGGCTGTAAGAAGAGGGATGTTACGGAGGTATGTCCTAGTCGAGAAGATGAGAAATACTCCTCATGATCTCAGATTGCATAAAGTGGAGATAGTGAATGGGGTAGGGATGGTTGTTAAGCCACTACAGGAACCTCTCAGGAGAGAGGATGTAGCTCTTCCTAGGGAGGTTGCTGAGAGGATTATAGAGGCAAGAGCTAGAAGGGAGGCTGAGATCCCGTGAACTCTCTGAGGCTTCTCCTTATCATCTCATCTAGCTTGGAAGTCTTCCTTCTCCTCCTCACTCTGGGATATGGCATTCCACCTACTACCTCGTAGGCCTTCTTAGCTAAGTGGTCTGCCTCACCCTCTAAGTATCTCGTCTTCCACCTCTTGTCATGCCTGCACTCGCTTGGTAGAGCCCAGTTCAGCTCAAAGCTATCTATGTCCTCTGGAGCAAAGCATATACAGCAGAAGTCTAGCAGCCTATGGAGCGAGAGGGGAGCTGTAAAGGCCCTCTGAGCATCTATTCTGTTCTCTAACTTAAGACCTCTGATCTCATACCTCCTAGAGACTTCGTGTACACGAGGATCTACCTTAAGCTTCACGTACTCTACTATCGAGTAGGCTGCATCAGCTGGATGCATTCTCTTGAGAAGCTCATGTGAGAACGCTAGTGGATTTAAGTGGACATGTACTCCCCTACCAGACCACTTTAGGAACACAGATCTTACCACGCCAAGCCTCTCCAGCTCGTCGACTACAGCTCTAGCAGCCTCCAACGTAGCCTTATAGAAAGCTGGAGTGCTGTCAATGTCCCATATTGGAGAGGACCTAGCTATGTTGCTGAGTAGAGCAGTGTCTTCTTCTCTTGCTAGACTATGGTACTCATGTATGGTAGCATAGACTGTCCTAGCTCTGAGCTCCCCTACAAGCCTAGCTAGCTCTTCTGGAGTAGATATGGTAATGGGGACTCTATCTCCACCTACTTGCATGTATCTCTTGAAGATGAGCCTGCCACCTATATTGGAGTGTACTGCAACCCACCTGCGCCTACAGTAGACTGAGATCTCCTCTGCGACAGTTCTTCTTCTATAGTAGCTGAGGGGGTCCAAGCCTAGACTAGATGTCAGTCAATTTCTTAAGCGTTTGCTGCCTCATGAAATTGGTGCCTAGCTTGGTTAGCAGCGATGCAAGGAGGCTTCTGCTAATGGTGCTCTATAGGTCTGGGAGGAAGCCTGGAGCTAGTATAACAGAGCTTAGAAGGGAATTTGGTGATAGGCTTGAGGAGTTGGTGGATGAGTTAAATGGTAAGCTAGCTGAGCTTGGGCTAAAACTCCACCTGCTTAAGGATGAGAAGATTGCTGTAGTTGCTCCATCTGAACCTGTAGGAGACCTTAAGCTTTCACCTCTCGACTCGAATGCTGTAGCCTGCCTTGGGATACTTGTCGGCCTCTTCGCGGCAGGGAGAGGAGTGATTGAGAAGAGCGACTTCCTAGAGATAGCTTCACGTAAGGTTGGTGAAGCTGAGGCCAAGATATGTCTCGGGGAGCTTGCAAGAGAAGGGTATGTGAGGGTTCAGGGTGACAGGATACAGCTTTCTTGGAGAACTTTCCTCGAAATAGACGTTGAGAAGCTGACTGAGAGCTTAGCTAAGGAGGCACTTGGAGCTTATGGCAGCTGATCTCCATGGGCGCCTTCAGCCTACTATGTAGAGAAATCAGAGAGAAGCTAGCGGAAGTAGGCATCTCTAGCGAAACTGAAATCCAGGAGAAAGCTATACCACTCATTCTTAGTGGAGAAAGCGTCCTGCTGATAGCTCCAGCAGGCTGGGGGAAGACTGAGGCAGCTGTCTTACCTGTATTACACATGATGAGAGGTGTTAAGGATGTGGGAGTGAAGCTCCTCTATATAACACCACTGAGAGCTCTCAATAGGGATCTGCTTGATAGGATTTCTAGATATGCTTATGCTCTGAGATTTAGGGTTGGTGTCAGGCATGGAGATACCAGCTCAAGTGAAAGAGAAGCTCAAGCTAGACATCCTCCAGACATCCTGATAACCACCCCAGAGAGCCTTCAGGCCATACTTCCAGGGAGACTGATGAGGGCAGCATTAAAGTCTGTCAGGTGGGTTATAGTCGACGAAGTGCATGAGTTCCTTGAGAATAAGAGGGGAAGCCAGCTTGCAGTCCTCTTAGAGAGGTTGAGAGAGGTCTGTGGTGGCTTTCAGGTGATAGGGCTCTCTGCAACAGTGGGGTCTCCAGAAGCTGTAGCTGAGATCCTAGCCGGTGAGGAAACTAGGTTTGAAGTAGCTTCCCTCGATGTAACCAAAATGATCGATATTGAGGTGGAGTAC
>JAVCBW010000016.1:0-79413 GCA_037917675.1 Thermoproteota archaeon | reverse complement strand
CTTGCCCTCAGCCCAGATCCAGTGGTGTGCTCTCACCCAAAACATTGGCGGTAGCGGTATTGGTATGCCTTCCCATCTCCACCATCTGAGCCAAGCCTCTGCTGTATAGAGCCCACACTTAGCCCAGTATGTATCTATCCCATACACCTCTCTGCCTAATCCAAGGAAGTCTGCTGGCAGCGTGTAGTACCAGAAGGCACCCGTAGCATTATCGTACGTCTCTATGTAGTCTACACCATCCTCTGTCCTGTAGAGGTTGCCTCCCCAGCCCTCTACTATGTCTGGGCCTGGGAATGGCTCACGTTTCCCATCACCATCGACATCTACCCACTCATTGCCTGGATAATCATCGCTCCAGCCAGCTGCAGTGCCGTAGCTGTCCTCTCCTATGCTCAGGATGTTAAGCTCTGGATTGCTTACATGCTTGTGTACTGGATAGCTCTGTACCCATACGTATGCACAGTTTGCATCTGGACACACCTTTGACACGTGGATGTAAGCTACTGCATACCCTAAGTCTAACTCTATTTTGTCACATGGATAGGTCTGGCTTACGTTTTGCTGCCAGCAGTCTACTATCTCTCCTTTTGGACTGATTAAAGCGAAGCTTACTATGTGGTTTGTGCTCTCTAAGTCGTGAGCATAGTCTTCGTTTATCCGTATGTTTGTGATCTGCAGCCTATATCCTCCTGCCCACTCTAATTCATATTCGGTTCCGACTAGCCATATTTCTCTTGGCCACTCACAGAATGCGAACGCCCAGTTCCTCTCTACTACTGCAGCTTGATCCTGGTAGAACATTACTGAATATCCATCATACGGGTAGAGGCCTACAAGGAAGCCCTCCTGTGCCACTAGGTCGAATATATAATGGGTTATCCCTATTAGCCCAGCGAAGCCTAGCTTGTAGTATAATCTGCCTGTTGGCAGCCCGGTTTCTGGGTCTAGCCCTAGGTACTCGTATCGTGAGACATTGATTGCATTATAGGTTTCGCCTATTCCACCTAACATCAGGTAGCCGCCTGCCATGTAGTTCATGCGGAGTGGGATAAGAGGGTGGGCTGGCCATGGAACTGTTGGGTCATATGCCTGGACTACTGGTGCATTTGATGTCATGATTTTGTCTAGATCATACTTATATTCTTCCATTTTTAGTAGAGCTGCGTGTATCTTGAATGGCTCTGGTGGGTTCTTTGCATGGGTGTAGTATAGGTGGGTTCCTATTTTTGCTGCTATTAGTGCTGCGCCTAGTACGTCTTCTGCTCTGCCTGTTTCTCCTAGTATGATTGCTACCTCGTTGGTTCCGTCCATGTTGTAGTCTATGAGCCCGTCTTTGACGAATGGTGCTGGGAACTCTGATAGTGGCTCTGCTGCTACTGGTACTATCCAGCTTAGGGCGGCTAGTAGAGCTAGGGTGGCTAAAGCCTTTCTCATCGACATGCTTTCACACCTGTTATAGCCCCTCGCAGGGGCAGGTGGCTGAGGTGGCTGTGTTTATTTAAAGGTATCTCTGTGGAATGTTTCAAGATGTTTTTCTGTGGGGTTTTCCTGCTGAATTAGCCTCCCTACGTGATTGATGGCTTCTTGAGATGTTTATTTCATCTTGCTGCCTGATTCTCCAGGGTTTCCATATGCTTCTTCTGCTTTTAAGGCAGTTGGCGAAGCCACATTTGGCATGTTTTCATATGTGGCTGGTAGCCATTTAGCTGATGGCTTTATGAGTGGGCAAACCTTTTAAATTTGGGAGGAAGCTTTTTCTGAGCCCCGGTGGCGTAGCTGGTTAGCGCGGCCGCCTCGTAGGTGCTGGGATAGCGGCAGGGCGAGGGTTCGAATCCCTCCCGGGGCTTCAGGTGAGTCCTACCTTGATTAGTCTATGTGGGTCTTTGGGGCTGTAGTCTGGTGGGGGGGCTGGGGCTGTTTTCTTACCGCAGTTTGGGCATTCTTCTCTGAGCGTATAGGTTAGGCAGGAGGGGCACTTTCTTATTTTGCTCTTTCCTCTTCTAGCAGGCGGCATAGTCCATCATGCTTTCTCAGCTCCTTGTCTGCAAGGCTTATGATGAGCTCTGCTGCCTGCCTTAGCTGCTTAGGGTCATGTGATCTTGCTCTCAGCAAGTATCTGGGTGACCCTATGTTTGTGAAGTGGAGCTCTACATCTTTGAACTTCTTTCTAGCCTCATTTAAGCCTGCTGTCAGCGCTCTTCTCAGAGCTATTGCTCCATCAGGAGCATAGCACCTTGCTTCTATTATGAACCTACTTTCATATGTTGGTATAGTGACTCTCTCAGCTCCTAGCTCTACAATCTTCTCTGCAAGCTCCTTGTCGAAGCCTTCTTTGACTAGAACTTCTGTGCCTCTGAGTATGGCTTCCTCTATTGCAGCTAGTACATCTGTGTAGCTTCTTAGCAGCTTTCTCGCTAGCATCATGACCTTCTTTTCATCTCTTCCAAGCTTCCTGGCAGCTTCCAGCATTATGGTGACTCCTCTCCTGTTTCTCTTCCACTCACTGAGCTTCCTCTCAGCCTCTTCCTTTCTGATGAACTTGAGTGTGAGGTCTATTTCCTCCTTCTTTTCATCTACCCTTAGGACTCTTCCTACTACTATCTGTCCCTCTCTCACGAAGTCTCTGATGTTTCTTATTCTCACCGAGGCGACTTGTGCTCTAGGTATGTAGGCTTGTCTTCCAACATACTCTAGTAGCTCAACTTTAGCTCCATACTCGTCTACTTCGATTACTCTCGCTACTACGAGAGACCTAGGCTTTGGGAGCCCTTCAAACACCTAGCTCACCTATGATTCTTCCATATACCCGTGCTTTCCCTCCAGTAGGCTCTGCGAGGGCCTCCTCACAGACAAAGCACCTGACTACAGTTGAGGCATGAGAGAATATTATCTGCTCATTCCCACAACTCTTACACTTAACCCGGAGAAACTTCGACTTAGGTAGAGGGACTTCTATCTTCTGCTTTGACACCATGTTTTCACCTTACTCCTTGAACTCTAGCCTAGTTACTCTCCCAACAACTCTGGTCTTTTTCATCCCACATACCTTACACACGAGGAGGAGTACTCCCTTCTTTGTGGTCTTAGCCTTTCTCCTAAGCCTCCCTCTAGGTTCTCCGCCATAACCTCTTCTCTTCCTTTCTAGCTGCCTCTGCCCCCACGACATGTTCCTAGGCTTCCCTTTGCTAGGCTTCTTCACCGTATGCTCTGTATGCTTGTTACATCTTCGGCAGTAGACTCTGAGAGCTGTTGGCGCTTTCAACATGGTCACCTCAATGCTCTGGTGCTACTCTACATTAACCTTTTCCTCTCTACAGACTCTCTCGCTTTTTAACACTGCTGCAAGCTCTGCAGGTATGTGGGCTAGGTCTCCTTTCTTAAATGGCCCATAGACCTTCATCTCAGGTCCTATGACTTCGATGCTGTCTTTCTCAAAGACGACTAATGTCCTTTCACCTGCTTTTCTACTTCTGATCTGTGGTATGGCTGCTGCTGCATACTGGCACATGGCTTCATAGATTTCCTTGACAGCTTTTCTCTCAGCTTCCAGGAGGTTCTTGTCTTCTACGCCGAGTATGGCCCCTGCTAGCCCCTTAGCTACCCTTATCTTGAAGAAGAGCCTCAGTGCCCTCTGAGCTTCCTCTATAACTTCTATAACAATACTTCTACTGGGTTCAGAGTCAGGTATGCTTCTATGCATGCTGAACAGCTCCAAGTAAGCTTTCCTATAGAATCCCTCGTCTAGCTTCTGGCAGCATTCAGATGAGATCTCTGCCTTTACTAGCTCTCCGATCTTACTTAGTGCTCGTATGCTTTCCAACAGCCATACCCCTCAGTATCAGGTATGCTGCAGCATGTAGTGGTAATTCTACTTCTTCACTACTCTGATATGGCCCATAGGTCTCCTTTAAAAGCTGGAATCTGGGTACTGGATAGTTTATGATGACCTTAACAGGGTCGTCAATTTGTATAACTGCCTGTCTAAATGGATCAAAGCTCATGATTTCATCTTCAAGCAGAGGTACTACCCTGAGTCCAGTTCCTCCATGGAGGCTGTTAATGACTCTTATAAGCCTGTGTACATCCTCTGTGACCACCACATCTATCTTGCATCCCATCTCTGTGAGCCCCTTCTCAGTGAGCCTGACTACTCTCCTCAAAACCTTGGTGCCAACTAGCATGTATGGCTTCTCTCTTCCAGATAAGGCAAGCTTGAGCTTTCTCTTTAGCTCTTCACCAGCTTCGTGAAGGGCCTTACCTTCCTCTATCTCTCTGAGCAGGTATCCTGCTATCCTTTTCCTCCACCCTCTATCCTTTATTGTAGGCATCTTCACCCATGCTCCTCCTTTCACGTTTCTGATGTGTTGTATAGCCCCCCTCCTCCCAAAAACTTCAACTCCTTCCCCCATGATGTAGGCAGCTATCTCTCTACGCTCATGTCCTCCTAGCTGTAGGACCTCGTCAGATACTGCTCTTATGTGAAAGCCTCTGTTTCCACTAAATGACACTCTTACTTTTTCTATGCCAAAGTCTTCCTTTAGAATTTCTATCGCCTTTTTAACTTCTCTAGCTGCTGCCCTTATACAGCTGCTGCAAAACCACTTCCTGCTATCTACTCTCTCCCCACACTTAGGGCATGTCTCTGTTTCCCTAATTCCTTCTTCTCCACAGCTCTTGCACTTCCATGGTGTATGCTCTGTCCTACAGGGTGTGTTTACATGGTCTGCATCTATGTCAAATACGAGGTCTGCACCAATCCACCTCTTTTCTCCCATTCTTGCATCTGGCTTCTCATAGTATGCTACTGAATGATAGCAGTGGAGTGGTGTCTCTTCTACGAGAAGTCTTCTAAAGCTATCAAGATCTTTAAACCACATGTGTCTGCTCATGCTGCCGCTGAATGGTACTATCCCTATCTCTCTCACGTTTATCTTCTCGATATAGACTATACTCGAGAACTTTTCATAGTATCTTGTGAATAGCGTGTGAGCTATTGTGTGGCTATGAACTTGCATAGCCTACCCTTAACTGGACATAGCCCCCATAGCTTTATCTTCTTACAGCTCGGTGGCTTGTACCTTATTCTAGATCCCTTGAGCCCAGCTATGTGCATCACCTGATACTCTGTAATGTTTGGATCATAGTCTGAGATGCTTGTGAAGAGCTCTACTATGTCTTCTATGGAGGCTCCTCTCGATAGCATGTATGTGGCAAGTGTAAACCTAGCCTGATGGCTTACAGCCTCTCCTCTTAAGATAGCTCTCTTTATCTCCTCCACGCATGGGGGCAACTGCTTCTCTGACCTCAATGCTCTGCTTCTCACATTTTCCTCAATATGCTCCCTTACCTCATCAGCTT
Organism: Thermoproteota archaeon; assembly: GCA_037917675.1. Lineage (GTDB taxonomy): Archaea > Korarchaeota > Korarchaeia > B14-G2 > B14-G2 > B14-G2. Next base: position 74,055 of record JAVCBW010000016.1, on the reverse strand, counting down.
TTCTCTTGAGGGCTTCTGGAATCCACTCAACTTCCCTCTTAATGTCGATAATCCATAGCCTCACAGCTTCACCTAGAAGCCTTCTGAGCTCATGCCAGGAGATGCTCAGCCACCCGCTATTGAGCTCTCTATTCCCAAGCCTCCACTCTGGTGCGCTAAACCTCCTAGTTAACTTCAGGTAGGATGTAAAGTGCATCTGGAGCCTCCCATTGTCAGCATTGACCATCACGTCATACTCTCTAGCCAGCTGCAGCAGAGAGTCTAGAGGCTCGCTAGCGGATAAAGCTAGGAATCTCCAGCTTTCATAGTCTGCTAGCCTTTCCTTAAGAAGCCTGCTTCTCGTGTAAAGCGTCATCCATAGCGCCACGTAAGCTGAGAGGAAGTCAGACATATAGTCTGCAGCCTTCTCTACAGACCTAGGCTTCATGCCTGCTGCCTGCTCAAGCCTTATGAATGCTGCATCTAATACAGGCCTTCTCTCAGGTTGAAGAAGCTCGTCAAGAGACACCCTAAGCTTCCTAAGGAAGCTTATGCCAGATTTTGTGAAGGGATACTTCGCAAGGTACTCTATGTCAGCAGGCATCTCAGCTCCTTAGGATAGGTGCTAGGAAGTATCTTAGGACTCCTCCTTCAAGCGGCTGGAACGTCATTATCAGTGGAGCATCTGTTGCATACTCTAACGTCACCTTTTCTGCAAGCTTAGCTCCCTCCATCATCCTTCTAACATACTCTATTCCATATGTAGATTTGACAAGCTCTTCCTCGACGTCAAGCTCTAACAGAGCAGCATCGCCTTTTCTAAGATCTATTGTAACGCTCTGACTGTCTCCCTCAGATAAGAACTTGACTCCATCTCTTGTAGCTTCTATTGTGAACTCGTTTCCCACAAGTTGGATATCCTTTATGATCTCTTTCATTTCATCGCTTAACACGACCACTCTAGCTTTAACAGGGAGGTTGATCTCCCTCTCCTCAGACATCGCCTTCACAATGGAGGGGAGCCTAAACTCTCTCGTTGAGGTTCCTATAAGCCTGAGTTTAAGCACATTCCCCCCAGGAGGGACCTCCACCTCAAGCTTATCGTCTCTTCTAGCTCTCTTCAAGATCTTAGAGACCTCAAAGAAGTTTATCCCAACTGCTACAGCCTCTGTAACATCATAGTCCTCAAAGTAGTCTCTAGGCATGCTCACCTCAACCATAGTAGTCTTAGACGCATCCATTTCTCTGATGTATAGCTTTTCAGGCTTAAAACTGACTGTGGCCTCCTCGACTATGGCTTCAACAGCCTTGATGAACTGGGCAAACGATCTTGCTTCCCTGATGGTCAGCTTAACAGGCTCCAGCTAGCATCCCCAGTTGTCTGCTTTTCACACAGTAAATAAAGTTTGCTAGAATCCATGTAAGTCCAGGAGCTTAGCTACCTTCCTGAACATGTTGTATGTTTCCATGTCTATTCTAGCTATCAGGTCACCTGCTACCTCGATAACCTCTCCTACACCTATGACTGTCCCTGCTATAACAACAGGCTCTGAGACCTTAATCTCATCAAATCCACTGTAATATACTCTAGCCTTCCATTTTCCATCAGCAGCCACAACCAGAAACCCCTCCCCCTTTTCAACAACTATCCCAGCGAACATTGCTAGGTCATCTACTCTATTTATGCTGCTTAGCTGCTTCATCACGTATCCTCGCTCTACCATTCTCCCCTCTCATGCATACTCTCTCCATGTATGCTTACATTTAACGCATCTATAGAATCTCGTTGGCGGCTCATCGCCGCTCCTCGTCTGCTCTATCCACCAGTAAGCTCCAACGTTACCGCACTTCGGGCACTCTTCATCGGTTATTGGAAGCCCCTCTTCTATCTGTGTGACTGCAACTACTCCAGGCTTCTTCTCTGCCCGTCTTCTAGTAACCCTAGCTGTAGCTGATGGAGCCGTCACCTCCTCGATATAACCGCAGTTAGGGCACCTCTTTACAATCTCTCCATCTTCTCTTCTCACTGAAAGGAGGGTACCGCACTTTGGGCAGAACAACATAATCACTTAAAGCTTTCGCCATACTAAGTTAAAAAAGTAGAGGCTAGCTACCATGCGCTTGAAGCCTGGTATCCGCATCTTAGCATTCGATGACGTCCCTTTTCAACGAGGGGTAAGTGAGAAAACGTCGATAATAGGCGTGATGACTAGAGGAGCCCTGTTAATCGAGGGGGTCTTCAGGGAGGACATCCAGATCGATGGTACAGACTCTACTCAAAAGATATGTAAGATTGCAAACTCGCATCCTGCCAAAGATCAGGTTAGGCTGCTAATCCTCCATGGGACAGTATTTGGTGGGCTTAATGTAGTTAACATAAGGCAGCTTTATGAGGAGACTCGCCGCCCAGTCATCTCGATTGTGCTTAAACCCCCTAGTAACTCACGCCTCTTAGCTGCTGCGAGGTCAATACTGGGGTCATCAAAGAGGATTGAAGCCATCCTTAGGGACCAGCCTCCATTTCAAAGGTTTTTCCTGAAGGGGAAGCCCGTGTATGCTTCATATATTGGCTTAGATGCAGAGGATATGATGCATACTCTCAGAAGGCTATGCGTCCTGAGCAGTTATCCTGAGCCTCTGAGAATAGCTTGTCTAATAGCTTCTGCGTTGCGCTAGCTTCCCCTAAGAGCTTCGAGAACCTCCTTATATTCCAATATTAGCCTGTCTAATGCCTTTATCAACACCTCCAGAGGCTCCACTCCCTTCTTAACTTTGATTGTGAGATAGACTCTGTTTTCAAGCGGGTGAGTGAGCTGATATCCAGCCCACTCTACTTCCTTCATCTTATTGAGCTCTTCAACAACCAGATTTGGGATCGTATGCCTCTCACCATCAATGAGGAGCACTATACCTCCATTTCTCCTCTTGACCTCACTCACCCTCACTTTTACCCCCTCTAACTATGCATTCAAACATCTTCTCAGGTGACTTTGCTAGTTGATAACCTCCCTCGACTTCTCTTAAGATTCCATGCTCTAGGCATTCCTCAAATACTTCCTCTGGAGGTATTCCAGTCTTTAGGGTACAGAGCGCCAGCAGCGTGCTTATATGCCTTGTTCCGACAAGCTTTAAGGCTTCTCTATATGCTTCTCCAAACTCTGCAGCAAGCTTCTCCATCTCTTTAACTCCTATATCTGAGTAAAACGCCTGTTCCTCTTTGGAGTCGAGTACTCTATGCCCTTCTGACTCTACTGCTTTGATTATCGATGCTATAGATGCTCTCCCAGCTTTCTCTTGAATCCACCAGTATGGATATCTCCTGAGCACGCCCTTAGGCTTATAGATTCCTATGAAGTCCTTGACTGCCTCCTTAATCCTCCATTCTACCTCAGGGCTGACCGCCTTGCTGTCGTATATTATCTCCAGCCTACCTCCATGGTATCTCACTCTGAACTCTCCTCTTCTAGCTTTCTTCCTAAGCATTTCTACCACTTTCTCCACTTCTTCCATGTTGTTAACGTTAAGCGATAGCTTCCGCCTCACTTCTCTCACCTTTGAGCTGCAGACCATAGTAGTATGATATCCTTATAGATGTATCTACTCTGCCACAATTACTGCAGACAAGGCTATAACCATATCTCTTTCTCAGAGCTCCACAGTATCCACATATGGACAACACTACTCCTACCTCCTTTACTCCCGGAGGCATTTCCAAGAGGATTTGCTTTCCTATTATGCTGCTGACTCTCGCTATGATGATGTCTGAGACATTTAGCTCACCTGTACTCTCATGCTGTATGAGAGCTGCTGTAAATGGATTCTTAAGGATCTTTATCTTCTTTTCACTCACCCATAGCCCCCAAACCTTTGTCAATGCGATTAGCCCGTTTTTCCCTGTTACTTCTGCCAAGACAAGCTGGCCTACTGCTGGAATCCCGTGCTCTCTAACTCTGTGTACTCTCACCTCTCTACCACTTACCTCTAGCATCCCAACATATTTAGAGTAGATTACTCCATCCCTTTGGTAAGTTCCCTCTCCTCCTATGTAGGCTTCTACAACCCCCAGCTTCTCTCCAGGAACCACTATATTCATCTAACCACCTCAATCCTAATCAAGTCGACAGCAGTTTCATGCTTCATCTTCCTGTGAAAATTCATCGTTGGAGGTATAAGAATTGATGCTTCAAGTATGTGGGTAGCTTTACACCCCATGTCCGTTATCTTCTCAAGTATAAATTTCCTAGCTGCTCTCTTATGTATTGTATAGACAACATCTGCGATATCTATCGCTGCTTGCAGAAACATCACGTCTGCCCCCCTCTTTTTCACGCCGAAAGGTGGGTTCTGAACTACTGTATCTCCTCTTATGCCGAGCTTCTCTCTGATATCTGCCTGGATGAACTCCATCTTGCATAAGACACGCATTTTCCTCGCGTTTTTCATAGCTAAAGCAAGCATGCTCCTATCTATATCTACGCAAATCACCTTAGTAGCACCCATTATGGCAGACGCTATACCCAAGATACCTGTTCCACAGCCGAGATCAACTACCGTCTTATTCTCTATATCACCCATTTTCCATGCGAAGTATACGAGTTTAGCTGCTAACGGCGGTGGAGTCCTATACTGTTCTAGCTCAACCTTCGAATATATCGGAGCCTCTATGTGCTCAAGCTCTATCTCGAGGTCTCTCTCCTTAAGTATCCTCTCCTTGCAGCTAGCTAGAGTTATGAGGTTCACGCTGCCTTCTCCACGACAATCGAGGTTGGAGGAGGAATTTTCCCCCTCACCCTCTGGAGAAGCTGCCTTGCAAGCTCTAGGTGCTCTCTGTTGACCCAGACTGTCAGTATAGGTCTCCCTCTCCTGACCATAGCTCCGGCCACCTCAGGTCTCCCAAATGCAAGCCTCATTCCCTTCTGTAGCCTTTCTGCCTTATGCACTCCTGCTAGAGCATGTCTTCTTATTATGTGGTGTGGGTAAGCCCTAACCTGATACTTGTAGTTTTCAGGGCCTATCTTCTTATCAAAGGTCTTCATCGTCATCACTCTCAGAGCCTCTAGAGCGTTGCTTCTAACAACTATGTCTGCATCAGATATGATAGTTAAGGCGTACTCGAACTCCTTATCCCAGCTTCCACCGACAAAAACCCTTATCTTGGGGTCTGGAGGCCCCTTGATGTACTCTTTACGCGTATATGGCCTCTTAGCGCGCCTATCACATCTACCTGGCCTGAGAGGCATAGCTTCCCCCAATCCTTCTGGTTGCCTTCCTTAATAAACCAACTATTCTTTCACATTCTTCATGGGTTAGCATATGTGGGGCGCATCCGAGGATCACTCGCCTCAGCAGTAGGGCTGCACTCTTTCTCTTAAACTCAGGGTAACCTGCTCTCTTTGTAAGCTCCTCTATGCAGTTAATCAACTCTCTCCTGAGCTTTGGGTGTGGAGGCTTAGCAGTCTTAGTCTTATATTTCAGGCTCCTCCTGAGCTCATACATCACGATTGCTGCTGCTACTGCTAGATTCATCGTAGGATACTGTATGTCAGTTGATATTCTGATGAGCACATCACACATAGCTAGTTCATCGACCTTAAGTCCTATGCTCTCTCTACCAAATACTATTGCTATCCCTGCAGGTGACCACTTGAAGCCGCTAAAAAACAGGTCGGCGTCAACTACCTTTCTTACAACTGCTCTTGGCCCACCTGTCTTTGCTGTCGTTCCCACAACTAGCGTGCTGCCTTCGACGGCTTCAGTGAGGCTATCACACTCTACTGCATCATCTAATATGTCTGCTGCCTTCCTAGCCGTGATTTCTGCCTTTTTCCTCCACCCTATAGCCGGGTTAACTAAAACCAGCTTTCTATACCCAAGATTTTTCATGGCTCTAGCTATGCTCCCAATGTTAAGCGGGTCTTCTGGCTCAACTAGGACTATGAGGACTTCTTTAAGACTCTCTAACAGCCCAGTCATCTCCTGTCTTCACCTTCAGACAGCTTAGTATCATTGGTGGTAGCTTACATCAGCTTCATAGTCGAAGAGGGTGCATGCCTCTCTTCTTCCTCCTTTCTTCTATGGCTTTCTCAGCTGCATTCCTCTCCATCTGCCTATATCCAGAGGGCTGTATGTTATAGATTGCTCTTCCAGACGTTGCTGCTCTAAGCTCACTGGATAACCCAAAGGTCCCAGAGATCGGCATCTCTCCCCTGATTACAGAATATGCTCCAGTGGAGCTTACCTCATGGATGCTGCTTCTTCTCCTCCTAAGGATCCCCTCGACTACACCAACCAGCTCTGATGGCGTATAGACCTCTATCTCTCCAACAGGCTCAAATAGCCCCGGTTTTGCGGCTAAGAAGGCTTCCTTGAGCCCTCTTGCGAGCGCTGCCAGCACCTGAGCTGTGCTCAATCTGCCTTTGCAACGTATCTCCTTAATCTCAAAGAAGCTTTTCCATACAGGCTCTCCGCAGACTGGTCCTCTTCTAGAGAACTCTGCAAGCACTCTGAGCATAAGGTCTCTATCTACCTCGAGCATAGATGGTGCTTTTAGCATGCACTCATTTTCTCCTCTCATAGCGTTGGCATCAATGTTTGCTTCTTCGATGGGCTTGCATACTAGCAGCAGCCTACAGCTTCCATCTGGACTAACTACAGCTATGTCTCCAGAGCATGTGGTAGCTTTCTCACGTAGGACTACTGTTGGTTCTCCTACTTTGACTGCTGTCGTATTAGCTATAAGCTCCGCTACTATCTCAAGCTGTAGCTCTCCGACTCCATGCACTATTATCTCACCTGTTTCTTCATCAACCTGATATCCTATGAGCGGCTCTCTCAGCTTCAGCTTCTCTAGCTCAGCTGTCACCTTCTCGACTTCGCTGGGGCTCTCAGGCTCCACCGTGACACATACTACAGGCTCTGAGAGGTAGTATGGTGGCTCAATAGGCTCAGCTCTCTGAACACCTTCTCCCACTATCGTCTCTCCTGAAGCAACTTGCTTCAGCCCAGTGCACACTGCTATATTCCCAGCTAGAATCCTCTCTATCTGGGCTCTCCCCTTACCTACTGGAATGTACACTGCCTGCACCTTTCCTCTCTCCCCTGCCCCCAACAGGTGAAGCATTGTGCCATGTGATATGCTCCCTGAGAATACTCTGAGTGTTGGAATCGGTCTACCTGAGCTATCGAAGTCTATGTTGCCGACGATAGCTATCAGAGGCCCCTCATCACTACAGCTTGCTACAGCCTTTTTCTCAGCTTCTCCTAGCTTATCTCCCCATAAAACCTCTGATCTGTACCTTTGGGCTTCAACTGGAGAGGGAGAGCTTCTATAGACCTCCCTCATTATGGCCCTATGAAGTGGCAGCTTTCTTGCGATGCTTCTCCTACTCTCGTATGCTCTCATAACATCTCTTAATCTAACACCTGTCTCTCTAGCTATCTCAGCTGTTACCCCCCATCCATCGAGCGCTGACCCGATGATCAGCCCCCTATCAGCCTTTATCTTCCAACTATCATACTTCTCTGGTAGGAAAGACTCAATAAGCTGGTTAATGTCCTCAACTATCTCAACTACTCTCTCCTTTATTTCATCTTCACTATATCGCAGCTCTAAAATGAGCCTGTCAATCTTGTTTATGAATAGTAGCGGCTTGACCATCTCTTTCAGAGCAAGTCTCAAGTAGTTCTCTGTTTGAACCATTACCCCCTCGACAGCATCTACAACCAGTATAGCTGAGTCTATTAGTCTTAAGCTTCTGCTAACATACCCGCTGAAGTCTATGTGCCCTGGTGTGTCAACCAGATTAACCAGCAGCCTCATTTTTCCACTACTATCGCTATATATGAATGTACAGCTAGCTGACTTTACAGTCATCCTTCTTCTCTTTTCTACTTCAAGATAGTCTAGATACAGCAGGGCTCCAGCTAGGGTGTCAGATATCACACCTCCTGCAGAGAGAAGTCTATCACTTAGAGTGGTCTTCCCGTGGTCGACATGAGCTACTATTCCAATGTTCCTGATAGCTTCTTTTTTCTTCATGAGATCTGATATCTCCCTCAGTCTCTCTCTGCCAATCCTAGGCATCATCTCTCCATTAACTTATTCTACCTAGAAGTCTTAAGGCTTAGTAGATAGCATGCTGATGGAGCAGCCGCAGTTAGACGAGGTTCTTGAGGCGTTAAGGTCTTTAACTGGGAGGGAAACCATAGTTTTAGCTATGAGATGCTCTGCATCCTATATTGGTAGGGGTGAGGCTTACCTAGCTGAGGGAGATCGTCTGCTCATAATCAAGCAGGACTCCTCTATGCAACTCCAGCAGCCTACCTCTCCTACACCAGTAATGTGGCAGCCTAGTGGATGTGTCTTTTCCTATAATCTCGAGGGTAGCCAGCTAGTCATAACAGCAGTAAGGCGAAAGCCTCTAGAGATAGTTACCCTGAGAGTACTCAGAGTATACCTGCTATACTCATTAAGGCTGCATGATGATGAAGCTATCATATCGTTTCTACCTGAGTCAGCGATATACGAGGCTATAATAAACGATCCATCGATAATAGAGCATGGAATGAGAACAGTGAGTCTTCAGAAGAAGACAGAGCTTGGCATAGCCGACCTCCTATGCGAGGATTCCCAAGGAAGGCTTGTCGTCATTGAGGTCAAGAGAAAGGCATCTGGTGAGGCACCTGCTGCCCAGCTAGAGAGGTATGTGAGAAGCATTAGGTCAGCCTACCCCAACAGGGATGTACGAGGCATCCTTGTGGCAATGCACATCACTGAGGACTCTAGGAAAGCTCTCGCAGTCCGAGGGCTTGAGGCTAGAGTGCTTAGGAAGGAGGATCTCCTCAGGCTGCTGATGCCAAGGAGACAAGCGAAGCTCATAGATCTTACAAGCAGGTGGTAGCCCCGGTCGGATTCGAACCCGCCGGAGTACCACCGACGTCTGCGGGTCCAGAGCCCTATGGGCAGGACACGCCATGCTTGGCCAGCTACACCACGGGGCTACCAGATGAGCTGGTAGTGTAAGGTATTAAAAGGTTTCTGTGTCCTAGCAGGGGAGCTAGCCCTCTTCCTCTTCCAGACTACCTCCACAATGAAGCAGAAAGCTGATGCTAGCCATAATACAGCGGTACTGCTCATGGCACCACGATGTCTGCTATGTCTCTACCACACTCTGCTATCCTCCTCAGGTTATCGATTACCCTGTGCATCTTGACTAGCACCCTATCCGATTTCTTGGCTGTAAGCTCCAGAAGCTCTGTTGTCTTCTTCTTGAACTCTGCTTCCATCGATATGACGCTTTCAGCCAGCACTACATCTCTCTTCATTAGGGATTCCATAGCTTTTGCATGTATATCGTTTATGCGGCTACTCAGCTCCATGAGCTCGTCTGAAAACTCCCTAGCTTCTCTACTGCACTCCTCTAATGCCAGCGATCCTATCTCCTCTGCGTAATCTCCCATGTTCTCTATGCTCTTGGCTACCGTCCTTAAGTCCAGGCATTCCAGCGGAGTGATGTTAAGCTTGGCTGCAAGCAGAGGGTCTGCTGACGCTGCTCTCAGCTGTTTAACCACTAGAAAGTACAGTCTATCAACTATCTCGTCTCTCGAAACGACGTCTTCAGCTAGCATCCTATTACAATTAATCAGGGAAACTATCGCATCTGACTGCATTGATAGAGCTATCTCATGCATTTTCTTAATGACCTGCTTCACTGGAAGGACTGTCGGATCTGATATGTCCCTTATCACGATTAAGTCAGCTTTCTCTTCCACTATCTCAAGTCCAGCAAGCCTGCTCAGAAGCCTCCCTACACTATGCTTCTCATCCAGTGTAAGAGGTCTACTAGACTTTATGACTATTGTAGTATATCCAGAGAGGTAGTGTGTGAGAAGCTGTCTCTCAAGGATAACTTGGTCTCTATCTATCTGTACTTCTACAGTCTTTTCCTCTTCTCCTTTCTCTAAGGGCATGACCGCAAGCGAGTTTCCATGAATTATTAATGCGACTTCCTCTCCCTTTCCAAGTCTTAGCCTCCTCACCCACTCAGATGGAAGAGTAACAGCCAGCGTAGACCTACCCACGACCTGAAGCCTCCTCCTAACAATTTTAGCCAAAGTCAGCCCCCTTCTCAGCCTTATATCATGAGAGCTTATCTTTATAAGATCCACATATCTGATTTTCTGAGCTGAGATCTTGAGCTCAGTGAAAGAGTTATCAGCGAGGATAAAGGGGCTAGCAAAGAGAAAGAAGGAGAAGGAGGTAGCTGTTCTAGTGGATGGCCCTAATATCCTGAGGAAAGACCTCTCTCCTCAAGTCGATTTATCAGATATATTCAGGATAGCAAGCAACTATGGGAGGATACGGGTTGCTAAAGTTATCCTGAACAAGTATGCTTCAGACAAGCTAATTGATGCCGTGTCAAATACTGGCTTCACACCTATCGTAACTCCAGGTAAGGTAGAAGTATCCTTGACAATGGAAGCTATGGATCTCATAAGCAACGACCAGATAGATGTTATCGTGTTTGTTGTAAGGGATGCAGGCTATGCTCCTCTTCTAGCGCTTGCAAAGGAGCGAGGTAAAGATGTTGTTGTAATAGGGTCGGAGCCAGGTTTCTCTGTTGCACTCAGAAAGACTGCTGATGAGACCATAAACCTCTCTGAGATAGCAGTCTGAGCCTATTCTCCTCCACTATTTTTGCTCTTAATAGCCTTAAGCAGGATGGCATGTAAAGTAATGAAAGAGAATACTGCTACCAAGGTAACTGAGCCAAGTACGATGGAGAGGTAGTATATCGACTTCTCTCCCCTCATGAACTCTATTATCGCTCTTAGTACAGGATACATCAAGCCTAACATGATCATTGCAGCAATATTGCTCTCTGCTCGCATCCTTTTCCCCTCAATGAGATTGCCTACAGCTACTCCTGATAGCCCTATTATCATTGAGAACAGTATGTATCCAAGCGTATTCTCGAGCACACCCAGGATAAGCTGGATAAACCTGATGTTGAGTGGGGCGCTCGCCGCTCTCACATACCCCGTGTATACGCTTATGGCAAGCAGCACACCTCCAATTGTCAATGTGAAAGCTCCCAGTTTTCCTCCCATGTCCCGCTTTAGCTTCTTCAACACAGGCTGTAGTCCGAATCCAAAGATGGTGAGAACGACACCCATGAAGCCTACAAACCCGAGTTTTAAATAGGACTGTAAGCCAGCTAGAGATAGTACAGAATATAAGAGTAGTAGGAACCCTGGAATTCCTATGAATACTGCTCTGAAAAGCTTATTTCCAAGTAGCTTCTCTGAGAAATACCTCCTCAAGATGACATACGTTGTCTCAAGCTCCTTACTCTGCTGGACTATTATCCTCCTAAGTGAGAAGGTCTTTACATAACCAGCTAGCAGAGGTAGTATATGCTCATCGTCTGCTCCATCTGAGACAAAAACAGCTTCTTCAGCAGGGAACCTCGCTAGCACTTCTCTCATCTGCCTTCTTATCTCATCATCTGCTGTGAGGCCCCGCCTATAATGTCCTGTCAGGGTAGCTATCTCAACAGAGTCTTCTCCATACCTTCTAGCTATCTCATCATATGTCTTGACCGCTGCAAAAATGGCATTAGCATCGGACTCCTCTGGATCTTCAAGTATAAGCTTATTAGCAGCCTTAAGGTTCTCATCTCTCCCTATTACAGGCCCTTTGATCCCTGTCTTCCTCCCTAGATCATCATCTCTATCTACACACAGGACTAGCACTCTCCTTTTACTCTCCATCTGCTAGATCCTCCCCTCCCTAACGAGTAAGCAGAACTCCCAGTATTCAAGCTTCTCCCTTCTTTTCACCTTCTCCATTATCTCATCTACTAACTTCCTACTTATCTTTTTCTCCTCTTCTTCTCTTTCTCTCTCCACTCCCTCTACAATACCTCTTATTCTAGATGTGATCTCTCTGATCTTTCTTCTATACTCCAAGTATGCCTGATGGTATCTGTCACTCTCCTCCTTTATGCCACTTATTTCCCTGCTTACTCTCTCGATTTCCTCCCTCTTCTTATCCTTCTCTCTAGCTATCCTCCCTATTTCCTCGCCTATAGCAGCTCTCTTCTCCTTAAGCTTGGCGATGTTCTCCTTTAGCGTTAGCGCTAGGGTTTTCCACTTCGAAGCCTCAATGTACTTCAGCTCTGCTACCCTCTTTATCTCTAAGGCCTTCTCATACTTCTTGTATTCTTGCTCAAGCCTCGATATTCTCATAACAACTTCATGTTCACGTTCCAGTGGAACCCTTCCCTCATTGATGTCCCTCTCAAGCTCCCGTATTTTAAAGCGTATTTGCGATGGATTGCCGTTTATCTCATTTATCACCTCATTGTACTGCTGCTTTAGCCTCCTAGCCTCCTCTATCTCCTCTCTATATCTGCTAAATGCCTCCTCCTTCTTTCTGTTGAGCTCTTCTATCTCTCTGCTAAGCTCCTGCCTCTTGCTTATCAACTGCTTGAGCTCTTCATCAAGCTTCCGTAGCTCATCTATCAGCTGCCTTCTCCTCTCAGCTTTCTCCTTCACTCTCATGTTAAGGTGGTCTCTCTTACTTCTTACCTTCTCCATCTCCTTTGTCAGAGCTCTCCTCTCTTCTATTAGCTTCTCTACGTGCTCTAGGCTCTTGTCGACTTTGCTCATCTGGATCATCTCCCTAGTCAACGGTAGTTTTAAAGCTGTCCCTAGCAGCTATAGCTTCAATGCCAGTAACAGACGTTATCAGGCTAGTATCCCCTGTCAAAGTAGATGAAAAAGCTATACTCTCTGCATTGAAGATAGTCAGATCTCAGATAAGTTCAGTTAACCCATCACGTAAGCCGCTTCTTACACCAGCTAGGGCAGCTCAAGCTTTAATCTTCACGTCTCAACTGATAGCTGGCAAGCTCTCTGCAAAGAAAGTTTCCTATCGTGAGCTATTGGCTGCTGAAACGATGCTTGCCTTCTTATCCACTTTACCCATAAGAGAGCTGCTTAAGTTGCCTGAAGCTGGCCTAAGAATCTCATTGGTATATCCAATCTGTGACTTTTCTCGTATATTAAGAAGCTCCTATGGAGTTAGATACTCACGTGAAGCTGTTCAGCTGCAAGCTGATATAGTTGAAGCTATTTCAGCTGAAGTCAGAAGCGCTTCCCCCAGTTTAAACCCTATGCTACTTGCATCCCGATTTCATTCACTCCTAACATTTATATCTCTGCTGATAAATGAATCTAAGGAGATAGGTAAAGCTACATTACTGAATGCTCTCAGTATACTTGAGAAGGTTCCATCTGTTTCTGAAGATGAAGTGAGGCTCCTCTATTCCCTTAATGCTATAACAAGATCTCAGCTCTTGGTAACAGCATCTATGATGGAAGCAGGCCCAGAAGATGCAGCCGAGCTTAAAAACATGCTTCCAGAAATTCCTCCACCTAAGCAAGCTGGTATAGGTGCTAGGCCAAGAGACGAGGCTGCTAAGCTCCTATATTGCTTAATGAAGGTTTCAGGAAAGCCTGATCTACTTGAGAGCATCTTGTCGCAGCTAGCTGCCCAGCTTTCCTCGCCCCCAAAGCCTATAGAGGCTTCTCAGCAGTATATAGCAGGCTTCATGAGGCTTAAGAACATATACGTTAGATCCTTACATGAGAGGCTTGGCAGGTCTCTTGTACTCAAGCATCCCACCTCTATAGGAAGATTAGCTTCCATAGTATACCTCCTATCCATCTCCTCTCTTCAGCAAAGAGAAGGTGAGGTTTTAGATTCACAAGATCTCTATAGGGCGCTCTATGCTCTAGCTGATTTACTAATCAAACTAGCTCCTCTTCACTCTTAACTATGAAAGCATCTTCACATCCAATCACACTAGAGAAGGAGACTTTAAACGTCTCGTCCTCATATTCTGGCTGCACTTCTATTTCAACAAGTCTTCTTTCATCAGTGTCTACTATGAAGTCTATAGCTGTTCCTAGAAGCTTCCCTCCTGTAGTGTACACCTGCTTATCATATAGATCTCTTACCCTTTTAGGCAACTATCCTCACCCTCGCATCCACAACCTTGCCATCTCGTCCCTTAAATACCACTGGGTTCAGGTCCATCTCAGCTATTTCTTCGTGCTCCATGATGATGTCTGATATCTTGACTACCATGCCAACAACAGATTCTAAATCTACTGGAGGAAGCCCTCGGAACCCATCTAGAAGCCTCCTTCCCTTCAGCTCATCTAGCATATCTAGCACATCATGCCTGTCTACTGGAGCAACCCTGTAGGCTACATCTCCATATACTTCAACAAATACTCCTCCGATTCCAAGTGCTACAACAGGTCCAAACTGCATGTCTCTCATGGCTCCTATCATGAGCTCAACTCCTCTATCCACCTGCTCCTGGACTGTGACACCAAGTATTGTCACATTCCCTGCCACTTCTCTTATTCTCCTGAGCATCAGCTCGTACTCACTTGCCAACTTTTCATCACTGTCGATGTTCAAAGCAACACCACCTACATCTGTCTTATGAGTTATCTCAGGAGAGACGATCTTCATTACAACCGGATATCCTATCTCCCTAGCTGCTCTAAGAGCTTCAGCTAGAGTTCTAGCGAACCTTATCTCAGTTACAGGTACTCCATGTCTTTTCAGCAAGATCTTTGATTCATATTCATTGAGTACTTCTCTCCCCTCGCTAGTAGCTTGAGCGATCAAGTCACTTATATCCAAGGTAATCACCTCATACCTAGAATTGCCCGAGCAACCCTGTCTACTCTCTCAGCATACCTTGGATGAAGCCTATATCTATCCTCTCCTGTCTTAGCTAGAAATCCAGAGTCGACAAGAAGCTCTAGTCTCCCATATTCAACTGAAGGAGGTACCTCAAGTGCTCTAGCTATGGTAGTCATGTGGAACTCTCTATCTGGTATATTCATCAATATATACCTCACTTCTCTCCTAGTTTCCTCCGGTAGTTCCTCGGCTACCTCTAGGATGCCAGATGCATCTACAAGGATATCTGCTATCTCACTGTCTACTCTATGCTTGCCAGCCTTATAAGCCAGTAGCATTCCAGCATTCAGTAGCTTAAGCATCTCCTCTGGATTTCCCTTACTAAGCTTTAGTGTCTCTTCGATGAATCTTTCAGTAAAGGGGTAAAGAGGGTCTCCTGTGTCCTCTAGTCTAAACGCTGATATCCTTTTTGCAACCATCTTCATGGCTCTTTCAAGGTCTAGTGGTGTCAGCTCTACTTTCTCATGTATCCTAGTATAAAATGCAGGCTGCTCAGCTTTGATCTCATCAAGTACCTCTCTACCCACGACAATTGCTGTGAGTACTCCATCAGGAGTTGATGAAACTATATGTCTTAGCATCTCCATCACATAAGTCCTCCAAAGCTTTGTTTCAAAGAATAGGTTATAGAAGTCATCTATCAGTAGGAAAGCTGGTATATTGCATCTTATACTTTCTAAGATCAGCTCAGCTGTCTCAGTTGGTGTTCCCAGCTCACTTAAAGATCTGCTTTTTAGCAGGTGGAGTGACAGTACTCTCCTCCTGATAAACTGCTTCAGCCCCTTATGCATGTTAAGCGACTGCTCTACCATCCTAAACACGAATCCTTCTCTTTCATCTGGTCTGATAGCGATGTATATACCAGCATTCCCTCTCTCCTCAAACTTTTCCTTGGCTATCTTCAAGCGAAGGGTCCTGCCCAAACCTCTATCTCCAACTATAGTAATCAGCAAGCTCCCCTCTTCAAGCAGGGCTTCAGAGACAGCCAGGTCAAGCATGTCATCTGCTTTCTCTCTCACAAGTATCTGCCGGAGCGATGCTAGGCTTCTCTCTGCCTCCTTGCTGAATGGGTTCCTAGAGAGTCTGTATTTCATGAGTGTTTCAAGATGTACTCTAGTGCTCACTGAACCCCTAGTGAGAACTGAAGTAGGCCTAAAAATGTTGTTGAGTAGGCGCCACCGGCCGGACTTCCGTAGAAGTTCGAACCGGCGACCGCCCGGTTAACAGCCGGGCGCTCTAACCAGCTGAGCTACGGTGGCGCCCATCACTCTATAATTGCTGGTCTTTAAAAGTTTAATAGGATGTCACATGTAGCTCTCTACTTCTGTCGGCTTAAGCTCAGCCTTCTTGATCTTTTTCGCGATATTCTCATAGAATCTTACCAATTCCTTTGTCAAGCTTGGCTTTATCTTTTCCAGGGCCCTCTCAAAGTGTCTACCATACACTTTCTCTGCGTTTATATCTTCTCTCAGAGCTTGAAGCCCAGCTTCCCTGACTACTGCCTCAAGGTCTGCACCTGAATATCCCTCTGTCCTCCTAGCTATATCAGCTAGATCCACATCTTCTGCTAGAGGCATCCTGCGGGTATGCACTTTCAGTATTTCAAGCCTACCTCCATAGTCTGGTGGGGGTACGTATACGAGTCTCTCAAGTCTTCCTGGCCTCATCACAGCTGGGTCAAGTATGTCAGGCCTGTTTGTTGCTCCTATAACCACGACGTCCTTAAGCATCTGCATGCCATCCATTTCAGTGAGAAGCTGGCTTATCACTCTCTCTGTTACTCTTGAGTCACCATAACCCATACCTCTGATAGGAACTATGGCATCTATCTCATCCATGAATATTATGCATGGTGCAGCTTGCCTGGCTTTCCTGAATATCTCTCTAATAGCCTTCTCTGACTCTCCGACCCACTTGCTCATTATCTCTGGTCCCTTAACTGCTATGAAGTTAGCTTCGCTTTCTGTGGCCACTGCCTTAGCTAGCAGTGTCTTGCCGCATCCTGGTGGCCCATATAGGAGAACTCCTCTAGGTGGTGTCAGCCCAAGTCTGGAGAAGCTCTCTGGGTACTTAAGCGGCCACTCTACAACCTCGATCAGCTCCCTTTTTACTTCCTCAAGCCCACCTATGTCATCCCACCTGACATCAGGCACTTCAAGCCTTACCTCCCTGAGTGCTGAGGGCTGCACGACCTTAAGGGCTTCTCTGAAGTCTCTCATCTGGACCTCTATCTTCTCTAGGACTTCTGTTGGAATCATCTCCTGGTCTAGGTCTATTTCTGGAAGATACCTTCTAAGAGCTGCCATAGCTGCTTCTCTGCATAAAGCTGCTAGATCAGCTCCAACAAATCCATGGGTTATCCTAGCTAGCTCATCTAAATCTACATCCTTGGCAAGTGGCATATTTCTGGTGTGTATTTGAAGTATCTCCTTTCTCCCCTCAACAGTTGGGACACCTATCTCTATCTCTCTATCAAATCTTCCTGGCCTTCTAAGTGCAGGGTCAAGGGCGTCTGGCCTGTTTGTCGCTCCTATGACTATAACTTCTCCACGCCCCTGAAGCCCGTCCATTAGGCTAAGTAGCTGAGCCACAACCCTCCTCTCGACTTCTCCAGTAACTTCTTCTCTTTTTGGAGCTATCGAATCTATTTCATCTATGAATATTATCGATGGAGCATTTCTCTGGGCCTCCTCGAATATCTCTCTTAACCTCTTCTCTGATTCACCATAGAACTTGCTCATTATCTCTGGTCCCTGTATCGATATGAAGTGTGCTCCACTCTCATTTGCTACAGCTTTAGCTATCAAAGTCTTACCGCATCCTGGTGGCCCATATAGGAGAACTCCCTTCGGTGGATCTATTCCTACTCTCCTGAAGAGCTCAGGGTGCTTTAAAGGCAGCTCTACCATCTCTCTTATCCTCTCTATTTCCTCCTTAAGGCCACCAATGTCCTCATATGTCACTGAGGGGACTGCTATCTCTCCTGCTGCAGCTAGTCTCTCGCTTATCTCAACTACAGTCCTCTCTGTGACCTTACCTACGCCATCTGGCTTGACCACAGTGACAGCAAACGGTATAAAGTTTGTTAAGGTCGGTATATATATGATGTCTCCCCTGGTGACAGCCTGATCTAGTAGCCTCCTCTTCACCCACCTTGCGAAGTCTGCTCTGTTAGGTATAGGCTCTCTAGCAGCTAGAATAACCCTAGTAGCCTCTCTCACTATAGCCTTCTCGACCTCAACCTTAGACCCCAGTGAGGCCCCTATGTTTCTCCTAATGAACTTGTCTAGCCTTATCACAAGCCTGCCGTTATCATCTGGTGTAGAGGGCAAAACCTTCACATGAGATATTTTCTCTCCCCTGATCCTAGCGAAGTCACCTGCTCTAAGTGCTAGCTTACGCATGGCTAGCGGATCTATCCTAGCTATCCCGCGGCCAAAGTCTTCCTGCCTCCTTATATCTTCAACCCTTAATATAAGTCTCCTAGTAGCCGAGCTCATCTGCCCACCTAGTCGTCTCTAGTTCTAGACTGACGGCTTCCCTTTTAAGCATTGATGCCCTAAATGGCTTCCTCTCCCTTTTTCTCCATGAGGTCCTTGAGCATCTGCATGCCTGTAGCCCAGTAAGTATGGAGAAAAGCCTCCTCCCAGTCTGTCCTTACAAGTCCAAGCTCTATGGCCCTGGCTAATATGATCTCGAATGCATCCTCTACCATGCTCCTCTCACTTAGAAGCCTCTTAAAGACCTCTATCGCATCAAGGGCATCGATCACCTGCTTTATCTTGTTTTTCCTCGCTTCTATGTCCTCAGCTTTCCTGAGTATGCCTCTAGCCATCTCCTCGACTACATGAGCTACCTTAATCAGAGCTTCCCTCTCCCTAGGCCATATCTCCCTCAGCTTAGCCCTGATGTCATCTATTTCGCTAGATTTACAGCCTCTTTCCTCACTGAGTAGCCTCCTGATCTCCTCTACCCTCTCGCCGACGCATCTCTCTATCACCTCAAGCGCTCTCTCTTTAACTCGAGTCAGGATACTGACAAGCTCTATGTCATCACTACACTTGTACTTAACGATCTCCTCTGGGGCTTTCCATAAGATGTCTTCGCTCAGATAACTTGGGTCCAGCATATCAAGGACTTCAGCTAACTCTTCCCATGTGAAGAACACCAGCGCCTCTCTCAAGCTTGCAGCTGGATCATCTCCTGCATGGATCAGGTTAAAGACTCTATTCCCACCCTTAAACATGTACCTCATGTGGTTAGACGTACCTGCTGCAGGTGTCGTAGGCCCTATCTCAGCCCTTATCCTATGAGACAGGGTATCATGTTCTCCTGGATCTCCTGCTACGATGCATGGGACACAGGGGGCGAGCCTGAAGACCTTAGGCATCACCCACCAGCTATCTGCATACCTTATTTTAACAAACTTGTATAGCTCATCTATCTCTCTGCTCTCCAGCTTGATAACCTTCCCCTTCACTGGATATATGCCTCTACGCTGAAACTCCTGTAATATCTCGCTTACGAGGCCTCTAGCTACGGCGTCAGGCTTTAGCATCATGAAGGAAAAGTACCTGAGCTTATCTAGGCTTTTTAACCTCTTCTTAGCTTCATTAAGAAGCTTACGGTACTCAGCAGCCTCCAGCTCGCCTCTCTCCATAAAATACCTCTCAATCTCCATCCTCTGCCACCTCAAAGGGGGGCTCCGCAACTACAACCTTTATGCCTCTGCTCTCAGCTACAAAAACTTGCTTGATTATCCCTTGTTCAAGCATCCTCCAAGCATACTCTGGTGACCTATTTCTACCTGTTGAGAGTACTACGTATCCTACACTCCTCTCTACAATTGCCCTATAGAACTCACTGGCGGAGGGTGGAAACCTGACCACTAGCTTTCTGCTGTAAAAAGCTATTTGAGGGACAAGCTCAGAGACTATAATCCCTGGCTTAGGATGGTTAGCCACATAAACTCCAGCCTCTTTCTCAGCACATCCCATGCTAGCTGTCTTAGCATAAAGCCAACTAAACCCGATGATGTTGAGCATCGTCACTGCTGTGATTATCTCCCGTCTACTACGCAACTTAACTATACACCTTGAGGCTAAAGCAGATAGAGGAGGAACAGCTGGCATAAAGAACCTCTCCTCCTTGTGAGGTAGGCAGAGAACTGAACCTACTACCAAGAGAATCCATATTGCGAGTAGCGCTTCATCTCTGCTAGGCTTCTCCTTCACTAACCTGTATAGCATCAGGGGGAGAAGCAGATTCATGTACATGATAAGCCATATACATGCCTCTAGAGGAGAAACGGGAGTATCAAGCCTTATCAGTCTTGATGCAAAGTAAGGTCCCTTAACAGGGTGTCTATAGAGCTTGAAATTGAGCGCTAGAAAGGGGGTTATGGTGGCTAAGGCTCCAGCAGATATGCCTGCTACTGCCTTATAGAGCCTCCTAACACCTACCTTATATACCAGGAAAGAGGCCGCTAGTAGTACAGCTGCTATAGCATTTGTATATCTAGCCTCAGTAGCTGCTCCAAGGGCAGATCCTAGCATGAGTAGGTCCAGCATCCTCATGCTTTTAGCTGCTCTAATTAATAGAAGGACAGCTGATGTGAATGTCAACACACCCATACTATCTGATAGGCACCTTGTGCTAAAGTACCACATCAGAGGGTTAGTGCTTACAAGGAAGCCACATAGCAGCCCTACTTTGCGGTCGCTGTAGATCTCCAGACAGATCCTGTATGACATTATTGCAGCTAAGATTCCTGAAACTGAAGCTACAGCCCTAAGCCCCCAAGCTATGCCAAGAACCTTACTAGCTACCAAGCTCACATATGGATATGCTGGTGGCTTATGCAAAGCCGGTACTCCACATACTGTAAAGTTCCATAGTGAGTTCGATAAGCTTCTAACAATACACCCATACATGGCTTCATCCCATCCAAAACACATCTCTAAGCGAACCATAACATAGGCCACTACCATGACAAGTATGCCTACAATGCTAACGTGCTCTAATCCTTCTCGCTCCAAAGACAACGCACCCCCATGCTGCCATAGTGCTCCTTGACATTACGTCTCTAATGAACTCATCTATGCTGCCTATTTTCCTTCTGAACACTGTGACAGCTCTCCCTATCTCTATAGGAGTATGTGCATCACTTGACCCAAGTCTAGCTACTCTCAGAGACCTAGCAGCTGTTGCAGCCATGAGATTAGCTTTCTTTGAGCTCCTAGCATTGATTACCTCAATGCCATCAGGCACAAGAGCATATACAAGGTCAGCAATACCCTTTCTGCGTCTGTCGAACGGGTGAGGTGCAACAACGATGCCTCCTGCCTCCCGGGTATAGTCTACTGCGTCAGCTATGCTAGAGCATACTGGCATCTCCTCTACTCCATATAAGAGGAGCTCTCCCTCTCTACACTCAAGCTCGATACCGGGTATGAGAAGGAGCTCTCTATTCCTCAAATATTGCGCCACTCTTCTCCACCCTTCAAGTGTGTTGTGATCTGTTATCGCTATTCCATCAAGAGAGGCAACTACTTGTGCATATGAAGCAACTAGTTGAGGTAGGATCATAGAATCTCTAGAGTAGATCGTATGGACATGCAAGTCCATTATGGAGACTTCCTTGCTCATACTAGCCACCAAAAAGTAATTAAGCTATTTACTGGATGCCTTCTGGGTCCTTGCATGCCTCTCTATATAACTATCTCAGAGAAGCTAGGTTCCAAAAGGCTTCAGGTAATGCTTGAGATCGCTGCTATAGCTGCTGCGTATGCTATAGCAGTTTATCTAAGGCTCATCCCAGCACTCAAGTTTGGCTTTAAGTTCACAACAGACGATCCCCTACTTCACTATAAGCTAACTAAGCTTCTGCTAGAGGATGGCAGGCTTCCAGAGGTATATCCACTTGCATGGCACCCCTGGAGCTATAAGCCTTCCTCTGTCCTCCCTGTATTCCACTATTATACTGGGGCAGCTCTATATCAGGTAGCTAAGCTCTTCTTCAAGGGGCTCCCGTTATCTATGTTTGCATCGGCTCTGCCACCAGTGCTGGGATCCACCTGCGTGATCGGAGTATACTTGATTGTAAGAGAGCTTGTTGGAAGAGCTCCAGCTGCCTTCTCAGCTTACATGCTCGCCACGTCCTTTGGGCACTTTCAGAGGACTGCAGCAGGATGGTATAGGCATGAGCACATGGCTCTACCAGTTCTATGCTTTACAGTATACTTTACGATAAAGGCGCTAAGGGCTAAGGAAGGATACAAAACCATACTATATTCAGTCATATCAGCTTTACTACTGGTATACTTCGCTGGGCTATGGGCAGGCTTCAGGTTCATACTAGACGGCTATCCGCTAGTATATCTAACACTAATGATCTTAGGAGCTGCTGACTGGAAGACAGCATTCTCCCTATTATATCCTCCACTAGCATGTCTTCTAGCTTCGATATGGATTCCACACCTTTCAGCTGTACGGTTTGTAACAGGACCTGAAGCCCTGTTTGCATGGGGTACAATGGTGGTTGCAATAGTATATCACCTGCTGTCTAAGAGGATTTCTTCCCAAATGTCGCTGCTGAAGAGGATCATGTGGAGGCTGATGTCGCTAGCTACCCTCCCCCTACCTGTAATTGCCACCGTAGCCACAGGGTTGGCATCTAAGACTACCATAAGGATGATAAGGACAGTGAATCCGTTTGCAAAGCTTCCTCCAGGATCGGTTACAGCTACCGTAGCAGAGCATGCACCTGGGATGCTAATCAGAGACTTCTCGACAACGCTTGTGCTAGCTGCACTAGGTATGACAATACTTTTCACTGAAGACATAATCAAAGAGAAGAGCAGGGAAGCTATCTTCCTCTTTCTGCTCTCACTAGCATCCATATACTTCGGAGCATCACTAGTGCGTCTCAGCCCTCTGACTGCTGTGTTTGTAGCTATAGTATCAGCCTACATAATGCGATGGTGTCTAGAAAGAGCATCGGATGCTCATAGGAGGATAATTGCCGCATACAGAGCCAGATTGAAAAGGAAGAAGAGGAAAATCAAGGTAGACCTCACTCCACTCACATTTCCTATAATGCTAATCACAGTAACTGTTCTCTTAGCAGTACCTCCACTCTACAGGACTGCTGTGGTTGCACCAAGGTACTCCCTAGGCTTCACCTCGGACTGGGATGATGCTCTAAGCTGGATAAGAGAAAACACGACGAAATACGATGTGATCTTATCATGGTGGGATTATGGCTACTGGATAGACTATGGTGCTACACGTGTGACTTGTGCCGATGGAAATACCCTTAACAGTACTCAGATAAGAGAGATCGCTAAAGCATACATGGGGACAGAAGAGGAGATGTTAGATCTCTGCATGAGGTTTAATGTCTCTTATGTCCTCCTAGACTTTGCAGCTGAGCTCACAGACTGGCAGACTGGGGGGACAAACATGTTTGGCATCTACTTCATGGGTAGCGTATACCCTGTGGGGAAGTGGCATGCTATGTGCCATATTGCGCTCAAGGACTATAGAGATTTCATACAGTTTGACACAGGTCTGCGTAGGGTGCTTCCAACTGAGAAGGGCTTCAATACGACGATATTTAAGCTAGGCCTCGAGGCATGGAGAGGCCTAGGTAGCCTAGACTACCTAGAGCTAGTCTATCCCAAGGAGGCTACTGGAATACACCAAGTCTACATTTTCAAGGTGCCTGGCTAATGGAGATAATTGTAGATGCTATGCTAGCTCATGTTGCCAGGTGGCTGAGGATGCTAGGGGTATCGACTACTGTCCTAGATGAGGAGGACAGGGAGATTCTAAGGCACTCTATCTTCCACCAATCCATATTGATAACTATGGATAGGGAGCTATTTAAGCAGGCTATTAAGCTAGGCATTCCTGCAGTTTTACTAAAGACGCATGTTATAGAGGAGGCGCTAGCATTCCTCACCTATACTCTCAAGATCCCGCTTGATTTCCCCCTAGATGGCACGAGGTGTCCAATTTGCAATACGGTGCTTAGAAGGCTTAGAAACCGCTGGAACTGCCCTGGCTGCGGCAAGGAGTACTGGATTGGCAGCCACTATCCTTCTATCATGAAGAAGCTGATGAGGGCACGATCCATTTCCAGTTCAAACTCTGTCAAGAAATATGGTGTAGCATATATCAATCTCTAACTTCACCAGATGCCACCTCGGCAGCACATTCTTCACAAAGATACACTCCATTAACCAAGGTAAGCTTGTCTGAGTATACTCCGCATCTGGCGCACTCTCCACTGACATATACCTTCTCCGGGACGACGGCCTCTTCCTCCTCAAGCTCTCTGATCATCATCATAAGTCCACTTATCATGCTTGGTGCTACCCTCATTATGTCAGTCTGTGTTATTACGCCAGCAAGCTCACCGCTGTCTGAGAGAACTACGAGCCTTTTTATCCCATGCTTCCTCATGAGCTCCATAGCTTCGATTAGAGTCTGTTTAGACAATATAGTCACTGGCTCCCTTGTCATGATCTCCTCTACAGCTACTTCAGAAGGCCTCCTATCTTCTGCTACAACTCTTTCAACAAGGTCTCTCTCTGTAACTATCCCAGCAACTCCTTTCTCATCGACCACTACAAGCGATCCTATCCCGTGCTTCTTTAGCAGCCTAGCTGCCTCAGCTGCGGTAGCTCTCTTGCTTATCGTGATGACTGGGCTGCTCATAACTTCATAGACAGGCATCTCTTCACTTTCTCTACTCCTCCTCAATTAGCTCACCACTTGCTGGGAGTACAGATGCCAGCTCATCCAGCTTCAGTACTATGCTTAAGCCTGTTCCAGCCTTCTTTAAAAGCGTGTCCCTAACTTTCCTTATTAATTTCTCCTTACTCCATGATCCAGGCTTTATGACAACATACCACTTGCAGCTGCTTTCTATTGCTGATACTGGACCTAAAACAAGCTTAGCGCCACTGTCAGTGAGCATGACTCCTAGCGCTAGCTTAAGCTGTGCCTTAAGGTATTTTCTGCTGCCTTCAATGTAGAAGCTGCCTTTTGGTATGTAGTGCCCTGGAGGAGCTGCAGTTTTAACCTGACTACCCCACACATAATATACCTCAGCTGAGGACAGCCCTTGCTCCCAAGCCTTTGAGAGCGAGGCAGCATACTCTGCTGCCTCTATAATGGTCTTTTTGACACTATCTCCATGGCTGCAGAAAGCTACAACACAGGCCCCACCAAGCTCAGAGTGGAAGAACAGGTTCTCAGGAGCCATATACTTCTTCACAAGCTCTCTATTACTCTTAACATCTTTACCAGCAGCAACCAAGATGCCTTCTGAGGAGATGAACCACCTAAACTTTTCAAACCACCTTCTTTTCATAACGCTTTCAGCGGCCTCCTCCTCAGCAATGGATGCAGCCTCCTTTACTCTCCTCATAAGCTCCATGGTTTCCTTCATTTTTTTCTCGGCGCTCTTGGCCTTCTCATAGAGCATGTTTGCGTTTTCAGTTGCTGACTGCAAGAAGTCTAGTGTCACAGCATGGCCACAAACCTCTACAGCGACTCTATGTCCTTTCCTATCGACAGAAAGTACCTTAACTTCTTCTTCAGGAGGAGCTCTCCCCTCCCTAACTGCTCTAAGTACTTCATTCACGGCATGAAGCTGCGAGTAAACAACATCAGCTTGAAGCCTATACTTTTCAGCCATCTGCTTAAGCTTCTCAGCTCTCTTCTCAAGGGATCTAAGCTTCTTTCTAGTTTTTTTGTCTAAGCTTCCATCTCCTCTAGTAAGGCGACTGTATATGCTTGTATAGTATTCGTCTAGTACGTCATTAAGCAGCTTCTCCTCTCCATCTAGATCAAGCAGATATCCATCTAGAAAGTTATCACGGTAAACAACTCGCGCCGGAGCCTTATAGATAAGCCTCACATAATCTACGATAGCTTTAGCTAGCTTATCATATGAAGCCTCCTGCTCGCTAAGCTTAAGCTCCATATCGAGTCCAAGTCTTTCAGCTAGCTTCCTGGCGTAGATTGTACCGAGCCCAAGCTCTACTGCAAGTATTCTCCATACCTCTAACTCAGATAGCTTACCTAGCTCATCTGCGCTTAGCCCACCTAGCGGGTTGTGGTACCTTCCAAACTCCAGCTTATCTCCCCTATGCAGCTGCTTCCCTGCTATACTCCAGCTAATAGCCGAGATGACCCTGTATTCGTCGTCAGCTAGTATTATGTTGCCTTTGCTGTGTAGAAAGGCTATAAGCCTATAGTACCTCCCTCCACACCTAATTCTGAGAGTGAGTACTCTGTCGAAGTCTTCTTGCTTTATTTCTTCTATAATTCCTCCCTCTAGATGCTTTCTCAAAAGCATTGCGAAGCTGCTTGGGATCCGTGGCTTAGTCCATTTTGAATTAGTTATGAACACAGCTACACCAGCCCATATTAGCATCTCCTTTCTTCCATGCTCTCTACTGCTGAGCACAATGCTTAGTAGCTTCTCATCTATATGATATATTTTCCCTACTCTAGCTCCTATGACGTTCTCTCTAATTTCTTCTATGATTCTAGCCAGCTCAAGCGACGAAATCTCTCTCATCTTCAAGCTAATCCCCTACTAAGGTAATATTTTAACCTCGGTTACAGGACCTAAATTGGTGAATACATGGAGGCTCCAAAGTTAAAGCTATACCTCTACCACTGTGCTGTAGCTGCCATAGTAGGCCTAGCTGCTGGAGCAGCAGATTTAAGGCCTGCAGTAGCTTTCTCTACATTCATAGCAGCATATCTTGCTTCTACAGCCATCTTAGCGACTGTCAGAAGGGGATACATAAAGGCTATACAGAAGCTAGGTGACTTTTACAAACCTGCTGCAGCAGCTTCTCTGCTAGTATTCTTGACATGCTGGATAATAGCATACAATTTCTTCCAGGGCTTTCCAACCATAGTCTTCATAGATCCCACCGATGAGATAGGCTACCTCCATGCTCCCTCTGCCTTAGACATGGGCTACAACTGTTACTATCTTGTCAGCTGCCATAAGAAGAATGCTATAGTCTTGCTTGGTAAGAGCGTAGAGATAACCAGGAGCACCATGAAACTATACATTCCCCATACTGCATCAGGTGTCATCTTTTGCCAGGAGAACCGCTCTGTAAAGCTATTTTCAAGAATCTACTTGTCACCTGGTACATCATCTACCCTACCATGGTGTAGATACCATGTCTATTACACTCCACAGGGTGTGGTAATATCAACGCCTAATAGAAACTTGACTGTTGCTACAAAACCAATCGAAGTTAAAGCCGAGAATCTCACACTGAGGGTGATGATGGCAGAGGATAGAGTTCTGGTCGTAGAGACTCCTTGCTTCACGATACCCGAGTGCAATAGCCTCAACTTGACTTCTCTCAACTGCATCATAATGCTAAGAGGTAGCCAACTGTTCTACTTTCCATCAAAGTATGTACTTACACCAGCAGCACGTGTAGACAAGGGGCTATTCCTCTATCTAAGGGGCTCCTGCGAGCAGGCAGGAGGATAAGGTTTGGCCTCTAGTGAAGCTCCTCAGCAGAGTCTACTCTAGCCTTTTTGACTAATCTCAGTAAGCTTAAGGAACCTCATAAGGCAAGTACAGATTCGTCTCGCCTCTACAGATGTATTACAGCCAACTCTAATCCTGCAAGCTCATGCTAATAGTATGCTCTTAGAGATACGCTCTGCTGATAGGAGATCACTCTATTCAGGGAGGCTGCCTCCAGATCTAATACGCCAACATCTAGAGGTGACCCGCAGTTTTTAAATAGAGAATTGGTTAAGAAATGGCTTCTTCTAGGGATATGAGGTGACCTCGTGTCTTCCATTCCTGAACACTCTCACTGTAAGGTCTGTGGGAAGGTTATCAAGGCTGGGAACCAATTCTGTTCGTTTGCCTGCGAAAAGAAGTACATCGCTGAAGTAGAGTCATTAATCAGGGCAAAACGTGTTATAACGATTATGACGCTGGTATCACCAGCTCTCCTAATAGCATCCCTGCTGATCGCTAAATTCATACTGCTTGGTGGGTGAAAAATGATTAGAAAAAAGGTTCTGAGACTAAATAGGAGGGATTTCCTATCGATTAGGCCAAAGAAATGCCCTAATGTCAAGTAGAAGGGATATGACAGCGGAGAGCTCGTGATAACTTGGAGTAGGGAAGATAAAGGTATGCTGGGTAAGGCTACAAGCATACTTCTTATGAAGCCCAAGGTCAAAAAGGTCATTACTAGATGACACAAGAGCTATTTTCGTGTAGAAGAAGCTAGATGGGAGCTACTCTAGAGGAAGTCATAAGGGAGCTTGCTAAGAAGTTCAACTCTACACTGAGAGAAGCTGAATTGTCGGTGATAGCGTTTTTGCCTATGCTCAGCAAGAAAAGGCTCATTGAAGTAGAGGCTCCTATAGTCCAGAGCAAGTTAAGGAGCTAGTAGGGAAGAGGCCACATTACATTGGACAGAAACCGTACCACCAAGTATAGCACCTGTATTGTAGTTACTCCAGCGAAGATGCCTTCTGCTGCAGTCCCGGTTTTCATGGAAACACATAGGAGGTAGGTTGGTTAGGTGAGTGGAAGCTTTAAGTTCTCTGTGGTGCTAGTTGACTGGAGCCTCTGTCAAGCCACCTAGTGGCTATCGGGCTAAGCCTTCAGATGTGGGGCTCTGAGCTATGGGCTCTGAGGCTATCCTGAAAGCCCTACTAGAGCTTTAAGCTCAATGACGGAAAACAGCTAGTAGACCAAAACCACATACACCCATGAAAGCCTACCAGCTGTAAACCCTACACTTAAACTATATCCTCATAGTCTATCTCTGTGATATTAGCTGCCTGGCAGCATGTTGCCAGTGTAGTTGGCATTAGTAGTAAAACTGAGGCTGCTAAGGCGATGACTAATCTATCCTAGCTTCTCTAACCAAGCTGCTCCTTAAGTTCCAGCCTTCTTATGGTGTAAAACTTAACTCCCACCTCTAGGTGTATCTTGAGAGGTCTCTATGCGGTCAGTATTCAAGAGACTCTTTTCAAGAGGACCTATTCTATTCGTAGAGACTATCTAGGTGATGAGGCTGGAGAATTTTATGCTGAAGGAGAGGGGCTCACTATAAAACTCCCCAAAAACCCATATCTAGATGAAGTGACATTCGAGCTGAGGAGTATAGGTCTATTTGGAATGGAGCATCAGCTTACACTCACTGGAAAGGACGACCATTGTGGGTAGCAGTGATATGAGAAGCAGACATAGCGAGTTATACAGGCGCCTAAAGGCCATGGAATGCGAGCTTGAGGTGCATGGTTTCTTTTCTAAGAGATTCTCATTCAAACCTGCATCCTCTCTCTCAATTTTAGCTAGGTGCATGAGAGACTTTTCCATTTCTAGAAAGCTAGCTGATATGCTATCACAAAATGCTAGTGTGATGGCTCTCCTTAGGGAGGTGAAACCTGATGAGCTGTATATAGCTCTCCACTCAGGGTATGCTTCTGCTATAGCAGGGCTTCTCGACGTAGAAGGGCCTATGCTAGATTTTTATAGGAACCCCTCTGAAATCTCATGGATTTTTACTTTAAAGATACCTGTACCCGTATCTGTTATTCCTAAAGAAGACTTCATGCTAGCTTATCAGCTTCTATCAAGCGTGGCGAAGGTAACCATAGCTGTTACTATAGATGAGGCTAAGCCCTAGGGTGTAGTCTCCCTAGAACTTTAGGGTTTCCTACCTAGCACTCAGTGCTCTCCTCTCTATCTCCTCCTTAACCTTTATGGCATGGCTTGTATTCCTGTCATTTCTGGCAGCTGCTATTATCTCTTCAGCCAGCGCCTCCTCTAAGGTCATTGGGTTTCTAAAGGCTCTCAAAGCTGCTCCTTGCGTTATATGTCTGATTGCAAGATCAACCATCCTAGATGGAGAGACGTCTACAGCCTGGTGATAGAGTATTCCACCATACATCACTCTGGTAGTCTCCTCTCTTGGAGCTGCATTCTCTATAGCTCTGACAAGCACTTGAATCGGATTCTCACCAGTTCTCAAGTGTACTAGCTCAAATGCATGCTTTACTGTCCTCAGCGCTTTCAGCTTCTTTCCTGGATTCTTGCTGTTTACCCTGTCCTTCCTATTCCCATAGTTTATTGCTTGCCCCATCAGCCTGTTTACCAATCTTTCAACTATATTTACCTTCGTTTTCCAAAACTTCCTGTGCTCGTGTCTCCCCTTCGAATGTGGGAGGTAAACTGGCTTAAGAGAGATCACACTTCTTAGTGCTGGTGACCTTACCTCAACATCTCTAAATGTCCATTTCCCAAACAGCCTTAGTTCCTCTAGCGGCAAGCTATCTCCTCGGCTTCTCTATCTTACCTATTAGAATATGGTAGAGTGAAGCTCCATTTACTTTAATGACCTTCCATCTAACTGTTGGAAGATCGCCCATAGTCCTTCCCTTACTTCCTCCTATACCTTCTATAACAACTTCATCATGCTCATCTATCACGTTTAGTGCTCCATCTCCTGGAGCGAACACTGTTATTATCTTACCATTCTTCTTTAACTGTACTCTGACACACTTCCTTAAGCCTGAGTGAGGCTGCCTGGCTTCAAGCCCTACCTTCTCTATTACTATTCCAGAGGCTTGTGGAGCTCCTTCTAGAGGATCGTATTTCTTTCTGTAACCATAGACTCTTCTTCTCCAATAGTAGGAGTGTCTTCTTCTCTCTTTGCATACTCTTTTCAAGCTTCTAGCTGCGAAGAGGCCTCTAGGCTTTGCCAAGCTACCACCTAGCGCATTATCACATTATCTTGATATGTGCTATTCCCCTATATATCCTAGCTATCTCTCTGACTCTATTAATGTTTCTTCCTTCTCTGCCTATTGCTAGCCCCTTGTCTCTTTCATCAACTGAGACATAAGCTATCTTTTGCCCTCCTCTCTCTGTTATCTTTATGTAGTTTATCCTAGCTGGTGACAGCAGCTTTCTTATAAAAGCCTCATCATCTTTAGCTTCTTCTACAACATCTATGTCATACCCAAGGATTCTCCTAATCCTACTGATCTTCTGTCCTCTTCTACCTAATGCTACTCCAAGCTGGTTCTCTGCAACCACAAACAGCACCTTTCTTCTCTCAGCATCTAAGAAACAGTCTTTTACAGTAGCTCCTGTGAGTGATTCAAATAGCGATATCATCTGGAGCTCTTCGTTTTCAAGTACTCTCCTACTTTTCAATAGTACCATCCTCCATCTTAAGTATTGAGGAATCTCCTTCATCAATAACTGCTAGCGTAGATATCAAGTGAGGCCTCCCATATGCTCTACCTAATTCTATGCTCGATGATGGGTATATAAGTAGTGGCACCTCGAGCAGCTTAGCATAATACATTATCGTCTTCTTCCTCTCTTCCGGCATATTCTCCGCCAAGATTACGGCCTTAACTCTCGGTGTGCCTCTCTTTAGCGTCCTGATTACGCTTTTATATCCGAGAAGAGCTTTCCCACTTCTAGCTAGTATCATGAGCTCCTTGTCTATGGCAGCCTTCGCTTTCACCCTACTCACCCCAGAAGACCTTTACTATAGCTTCTCCAACCTCAGGTGCTCTCCCTACTATAATACTTTCTAGCACTCCACCTATCTCATCTTGCCTCCCGCTTATTGCAGCCTTAACTATGTTTTGCACAGTAAGCTCGTATGCTGCGTTTGCAAGCACACCCTTCTCATACCTGACAACACCTAGCCTACCTACTTGCAAAAGCTCTCCTCTTCTCGTCATGATGTCAGCTAAGAGCTCTAGGTGTCTCCTGTCTACTACTATTCCCTGGTTGCTAAGCACCTTATTAAGCTCTTCTACCAGTAGGTTTCTTCCTGCTTCTATTCCGAATAAAGCTATGACCTCATGTATGTTGCTGGAGTATGTTCTGGTGGGGTCTATTTCCTCTAAATCAAGTACCTGCTTCAGGACAGCTCCCTCCACATATATCACATTCTCTCCACTTTCCTCTTTTACAATAACCCTCTTGGCTCCAGGTACCCCCTTAATCACTGTATTTTCCAGCTTTATCAGCTTTGCTCTCATCTTAGCCATGCTATCTGCCTTTATGGATAGCAATATGCCTCTATCCCCTGTTCTCTCTACGCTTACTCTAGACACTTTGGATAATGCTTTTTCTACCTCCTCTATTGTGATGCTATGTTCTCTTAGCTTTTCTAGGTCAAGTACATACTCTACTTGCATTAGCTCATAGTATATGTTCTCCTCTTCTATTAGATCTGACAGCTTGACTTCAAGTATCTTATTTGCCACCTCCTGGGCTCTTCTCCTGTCCTTTCCATACTCCTCTTTTAAGTAAGCAACTACATATGGGGCTTTTGGAGTTTTAACAGCGTCTATGAGTTCAGCTATTCTTGGAAGCCCCATCACAATAGTTATCTCAGGTGTACCTGGTGTGTGGAATGTCCTTAGTGTCAGCTGGGTAGCAGGCTCCCCTATGCTTTCAGCTGACACTATGCCTATTGCTGACCCAGGCTCAAGTCTTATCTTGTCATAGGCATCAAATACCTTGTTCATGATCTCTCTGACTGCTGTCTCACTGAGCTCTACTCTCTTCACTTCTCTCTTAACCTGATCCCTAATCCACTCAGGCACCTCTTCATATTCGTCTATGATCTTTTCCACTTGTCTGTGGCTGATTTTCTCTCCTTCTCTGTGCTTTTCAGCTTCCTCCTCGACTATTCTCCGGATGTCTATCGGATTACCATGGAAGTCGAAGCAGGGGTCTAAGCCATCTCCACCAAACCTAAACTGGATTATCCTACCGTGTGCATCTCTTACCGTCCAGTCATAGTCTACTATCAGATCTTGGAGTGCATTTACTACTCTTCTGTATGCATATCCACTTTCCGCTGTTCTGAGTCCCTTATCAACTAGAGTCTCCCTTCCAGCTATAGCATGGGCAAAGTACTCACTTGGTGTCAATCCCTTTCTGTAACTGCTCCTTATGAATCCTCTGGCTTCAGGATCTGTCGTCCCCCTCCTATAGCATGAGAGGGTCCTCTCTTTGTAGCCTCTTGATATCCTCTTACCCTTAATTGACTGCTGCCCGACTAGAGCCGCCATCTCGGTGAGAAGTACTGGAGATCCTCTTGCCTTGGTCTTAGCCATCATGTATAGCGAGTTTCTCATGTTCATTGTGCTTCTTACAAGCTTCTCAGCTTGAGTCCTCACGCTGTTGAGAGTTCTGACTATCTTGAGCTCTGCTGTATCCTCAAGGCTCATTCCTGGTATGGGCTCAAGTGCCTCCTTTTTTAGCTCTTCAGCTATCTTGACGGCTTCCTTCCTGCTTTCCTCTATCATTTTTTCTATTTTTGCTCTGTGCTCTGGTGGCAGCTCTATGTCTTCTATTCTAAGCGATACCAGACTATGTGGAGGCTTAAGTGATGCTTTGAGCAGCTTGCTCAATATGGCTGAAGACTTCTCGCTACTGAGGTCTCTGATAAGCTTATCTAATAGTGTGAAATGTTCTTCTGACATGGCACC
The DNA here is from genome assembly GCA_037917675.1 of Thermoproteota archaeon. GTDB lineage: Archaea > Korarchaeota > Korarchaeia > B14-G2 > B14-G2 > B14-G2. Next base: position 40,739 of record JAVCBW010000016.1, on the reverse strand, counting down.
TATGGTTCTGCTATCTAAGACTCCCCAAAGGAGCTGTCCTCGCTTGATCACTACATAAGCCTCATGTGGGCAAAGCTCCCTCTCACAGACTCCTCCTTCCTTATCGCATTTTTCACAGACTGAGGCTCTATCCTCGTGATCTATATCCTCTGGCAGAAAGACGCTTATAGCCTGTTTTCCAGTCCATAACTCAACTGGCTCTAGTATGGCTGGCTCAGGTGAGTCTACCGGCTCCTCTAGTGTGGCTAGTATCCTCCCCAGCTCGCCCTTTGTTAGGAATCTATCTTTCCTGGTAAGCTTGTAGATTGATGTGATGTAGTCCTGTCTTGGCCCTATTATTGCTCCACCGAACCTAGGTGAGAGCATGTTGTTCTTTACATTAAGGATTTCACTGATCTCAACTCTCGCTCCGAACAGCTGTGATGCATGCACGTTCATCTCGTCGCCATCGAAATCAGCGTTATATGGCGGGCATACAGCAGGATGCAACGTAAACGAGTTGTACGGCAGCACCTTAACTCTATGTCCAAGTATTGAGAGCCTATGCAGAGAGGGGTGTCTATTAAATATCACTGGGTCTCCATCTCTGAGGTGTCTTTCAACCACGTATCCTGGCTCAAGTTCTTCTATCAGCCTGTCTTTGTTCATAGAGCTTATCTTAACCCTGTCACCGGTAGGCCTTATCACATAGTTTGCACCAGGATACTCGTCTGGTCCACGTTTAACCAGCTCCTTTACCTCTTCTATATTAGACTCTGTGACATATACTGGTATAGTTAGCACCTTTGCTATCGAGATGGGTACTCCTACCTCATCCAAGTCTATCATAGTGTCTGGGGTTATTACTGTTCTAGATGAATAGTTCACTCTCTTTCCAACTAAATTAAGCCTAAACCTGCCAGTTTTACCCTGCCATCTATCCATCAATGCTTTGAGAGGCCTCTTCGTCCTATGTACAGCTAGAGGTATTCCCATGCCTGTATTCCTATACAGCGTCCCTACATTTATCTCAAGCATGTACATCTGGTCTTCTACAGTTGAAGCTGGGGCCCCTCCCTGTATAGCCTCTCTCAATGAGATGTTGGCTCTTAATATGTCAACCAGCTTATGTGTCAAGTCATCTTCAGACTTCTCACCGGTCTCAAGTGTTATGGATGGCCTTATTGTTATCGGAGGGACTAGTATGACAGTTAGTACAGTGTTTTCTGGCCTAGAGTTCTTTGGATCGAAGCCTATCAAAATACAGTCTTCGTCTCTTATATCTTCTAGCCAAGCTCTTATGTCATTAGGCCATAATCTCGTTGTTTCATCTTCTAGATAAAATGTGAGAGGTGGTGTGAACTTGATTTTACTCACAGGAGCACCACAGTGAGGACAGCTTTTTACCCTCCTAGTTTTATTATATACTATCTTAGCGACTTCAGGCAGTGTCTTCTTTCCTTCTTTCACTAACCTCCTTAGCTTCTCACATTCTTCCTCAGGAAGCAGGACTCTCTTACACTTCATACAAGTCGAAGCCAGAGCTTGGTAGATGTGCTTCGTGAATGCTATGTGCAGAACTGGTCTGGCAAGCTCTATGACACCAAAGTGGCCTGGACACTTCTTTAGTGTGTTTCCGCACGTTTGACAAACTTCCCCCGGCTCTATCACCCCCATCCTCGGGTCGAGTGGCCCTCCTCTTATCGGCCTTCCATCTTCATCATATATCTGTGGGGTGCTAAGCTTTACTTTCCCTATCTTACGTATCTCTTCAGGAGACAGTATGCCAAACTCTATTTCGTCTATCACATAAAGCTTTTCCTCGATGCTAGACAACTTCAGACACCTCCTTAAGCTTTAACCTAGGTCTTATACCAGCCGATATAAGCTCTCTGAGAAATAGGAAGAACGCATAGCCTGTTGACACAGGGACAACATCTCCTTTATCACCGCAAAGTATACATACGAAGTCATCTCTGAACTTGTCGTAGTAGCCTAGCAACCCGCATTTCCTGCATACATATATCACCGTCTTGTCAGAGCATTCTATCAGCCTATCATAAGCCAGCATAGCTCCACCATGCCCTACCATAGCCTCCTTCTCCATCTCACCTACTCTCAGCCCTCCTTCTCTAGATCTGCCTTCTGGAGGCTGTCTAGTCAATACGTCTACTGGCCCTCTAGCTCTAGCATGTATCTTATCTCTCACCATGTGATGCAGCTTCTGATAAAAGCCAACTCCTATGAATATCTCAGTTTCGATTATCTCACCTGTCCTCCCATCGTACATTGCTTCAGTCCCACCAGGTTCAAACCCTAGCTCAAGTAGGGTCTTCTTGAGGTCTTCTACAGGCCTCCCTATAAAGGGGGTTCCGTCTACTATGCTTCCTTCTAGAGCTCCGACTTTGCCAGCTAGGAGCTCTATAAGCTGGCCTACTGTCATTCTGGATGCTATAGCATGAGGGTTCAGTATTATGTCAGGTGTTACACCATCTTCTGTAAATGGCATATCTTCTTGCGGGTATATCATCCCTACAACTCCCTTCTGTCCATGTCTAGTCGCAAACTTGTCTCCTAGCTCAGGGATTCTAATGTCTCTGACCACTACTCTAGCTGCTCTATACCCGTTCTCATTCTCATAGAGTGTTGCTAGCGTCACGATTCCAGACTCTCCATGCCTTACTTCAACAGAGGTGTCTCTTCTCTCAAGCACGGGTCTCCTCCTATACTCCAAGTATTCTCCGATAAACCTCGGTGGGCTTGTCTTCCCTATCAGGATGTCTCCGCCAGATACCCTCTGTTCTACTTCAGCTATCCCATCGTCACCTAGGCTCGAGTACGCCTCTGAGATCCTAGTACCTCTCGTGCTCTTAGGGTCTGGTATCTCGAACCTATCCTCTAGCCCTCCCCTGTACCTCTTCTCGACATCTGAGTATATCCTAAAGAAAGTTGATCTTCCCATCCCTCTGTCTACAGCACCTTTGTTAAGTATGACAGCATCCTCCATGTTATATCCTTCAAAAGCTATTAGAGCCACAACTAAGTTTTGTCCTGCTGGCCTTCTCGGATATCCTATTATCTTAGCCCCTACTGTCTCTACTATAGGCCTCTGAGGATAATATAGGATATGGAACCTGGAGTCTGCTCTCATTATCCAGTTTGCAGCATGGAGCCCAAGCGCTTGCCTTGTCATGTTCGCTCCCATGACGTTTCTTGTAGCATTGTTGTGTTCTGCATATGGTATCATGTTTGCACAGAGTCCAAACTGGGAGAATGGCGCTAGGTCTAAGTGTGTATGTTCAGGTGTCAGCTGGTCTAGCGTGGTAGCTACTAGCAGATCTTCCTCCTCTTCTGCATCTATGAACTCTATTAACCCATCCTTGACTAGCTTACTGAATGATATGGCTCCCTTCTTAAGCAGGTGGAGCCTCTTCTTAAGCTCAGGTAGCCTCCTGACAGGTATGAGTGGCCTCCTTACCCTCCCTCCATCGACATTAATAGATACTATCTTCTCTTCTCTCTTATACGAGACATTCATTTGCAGCGAGATGATAGCTCTGTTTTCTCTCAGCTCCTTTACAAGATGCTCTGGGCTATCTATGACTCCTATTGGGGCGCCGTTAACCATCACTACAGTCTTGGCTCCAAACTCTCTTGGCTCGACTTCCTCAATAGGCTTCACTCCAAGCCTATAGCACTCCTGGATAACACTGCTTGGATCCTCGTCGCTTGTTATCTCTGCGAAGATAGCTAGGTTCTTTACCAGCCCGCAGTTCACTCCCTCTGGTGTTTCAACGCTGCAAAGCCTCCCATAGCTAGATGGGTGGAGCTCTCTGGCTTCAAAGTGAGCATAAGCTGTTGTAAGCGGGGATACTACTCTCCTCATGTGAGATAGCGTTGATATTATATTTGTTCTGTCCAACAGCTGGGATACGCCTGTCTCTCCTCTCCCCCAGTTTCCTGTCGCCATCGGTGTGAGGAACCCCTGCTCTATATAGTCAGTTTGTATGCAGGTCTTGAGCTTAACTTCCTTTAAGTCTGTTGCACCAGAGGCCATTCTCTCTCTTATATGCGCTTCCATCCTTCTAGCCATCCTTGTGAACGACCGCCTGAAAAGCTCTTGAAGGAGATCCCCTGCTAGCCTGACTCGCTTGTTAGCATAGTGATCTAAGTCATCTGGTGGGACTACTCCAAGCCCTACCTTAATTAACTTCTCTATCATCTTAGCCAGCAGATATGCCTTCTTCAAGTTGTCCTGTGGTGTTGTCCCGACATGTGGTAGAAACTCTTTTTGTAGCATAGCTTCTGTCCTCTGGACTCTCTCCTGCTTAGGAAGCCCTGTAAACACCCTCCTACCTATGTAGTCGAGTGCAGCCTCTCTGCTAGTGAGTGAGCTTACTTCCTCTATTGCAGGGTATATTTCCATCCTTATGTTCTCCTCAGATGACACTGCATCTATTATATCCCTGTCTTTAACAAGCCCTAGCGCCTTTATTAGGGCTATAGCAGGGATCTTTGCAGTAGTTCTGGGTATACTCGCTGCCACCGTACCATCCTTGTTTAGCTCTAACGCGAAATACGACCTTGTCCCTGCCTTTCTAGAGTATATCTTCCCTCTAGCTGCTACTCTTCCCTCCTTCTCCTTCTCGACTACAAACTGATTTACAGCAAGCTCTTCCCTAGGTACTATGACCCGCTCTCCACCATGTATTATAAAGTAGCCTCCAGGATCAAACGGGTCTTCTCCAAGCTTAATGAGCTCTTCGTGACTTTTATTAGATAAGACGCATTTAGACGACTTCACCATGATCGGTATTATACCTATCCTATGTCTCTCAACTTTCTCCTCTATTCCATCGACATATATGTGCATGTAAAGATAGAGTGGTGCAGCATAAGTTAGATCTCGGAGCCTACACTCAGATGGAGGAACTCCTTCATAGGGTCTTCCTCCCTCTGGTTCTATTATTTCCGGCTTTCCAACCTCTATCTTACCGAAGACAACTTTATTCCTCTTATCGATCTCTATTTCGTGAACTTCATTCACAACCTCCTGTAGCCCTCTGTCTATTAGCCAGTTATACGACCTTATATGGAACTCAACAAGAGACCTCTCCTTAAAGCAGCTTTCTACTAGGAGTTTAATATCATCCTTTGTTAGAACCATATTTACACCCCCGCTTCAACCACTACGCGATAGTACTTCCCTCCTCTCTCACGCCCGAACTCGATAACATCACCTGGCTTGGCACCAAGAGCTTTCACAACAGGATCTGTAGACAGTATAGTCGGGAACAAACTGATGTCCCCATACTTCTCGACTAGCCTTCTCTTCTCCTCATCACTGATCTTCCTATAGGGGGGTAAAAGCCTATGCATGAGCTTACGAGACCTAGCCCCCATCCTACCTACATCCCCTCATGTAGAAAGAGTTTATTAAAACAAATCTTAACCATACTGCATTTTAAGTGTTGGTATATACCAAGCATCTGCTCTTCCATAACCATCCACATAAATGTTATAACCCCAGCTGGAGTAGATAAATCTAGGTGTCTGTAGATGGCCCCGTAGCCTAGCTCGGATAGGGTGCAGGCCTTCGGAGCCTGTGGCGTGGGTTCAAATCCCACCGGGGCCGCTAAAGCTATGTGAGGTGTCATCTTGCCGAGGGTGGTTGAGGTAAGGTGGCATGGTCGTGGTGGGCAGGGTCTTGTCATTGCAAGTGAAATATTAGCTGAAGCATGTTTCCTAGAAGGAAAGTGGGCTCAATCATTTCCATTCTTTGGAGCAGAGAGGAGAGGAGCTCCGGTTCAGGCCTTCACCAGAATATCCGAGTCACCAATACACATAAGGAGCATGATATACAACCCAGATGTCGTTGTTGTCTTAGACCCAATGATATACGATGTCATTGACGTAACCGAGGGGCTAAAGCCTGGTGGTCTGATAGTAATTAACTCGCAGCTGGCTCCAAGCAAACTGAGGTCTGAGCTGTCTCTCACCAACTGCAGAGTAGCTACCCTCGATGCCGTCAGGATAGCAACAGAACTTGGGCTAACTGTAGCTGGCCTCGTTGTCCCGAATACTGCGATGCTAGGGGCTGTCGTAAAGGCCTCTAAGCTAACCAGCCTAGATTCTGTGCTAAAGGCTATCCAGAGGAGATGGTCTGGGGGCATGCTTGAGAAAAACATAGAGGCTGTTAAGAGAGGATATAATGAAGCCAAACTTGGGTAAGAAAGTCATAGCTGTGGTACCAGCATACAATGAGGAAGAGAGTATAGGAAAGCTGGTTAGGGAACTAGGCTCATATGTAGACTCCATTATAGTAGTAGATGATGGGTCAGTTGATGAGACATATGATATGGCAGTCGAGGCTGGAGCAATAGTACTACAGCACCCGAAAAATATGGGTAAGGGTGCTGCTCTAAAAACTGGTATAAGCAAGGCACTTGAACTTGATGCTGATGTCATAGTGGCTATTGATGGAGATGCGCAGTATAACCCAGCAGAGATCCCCAAGCTCATCACGAAGTTAAATGAAGGATATGATATCGTAGTTGGTTGCAGAGAGCTAAGCAAAGAAATACCCTTTGTCAGAAGGCTATCAAATATCATTTCATCAGCACTCCTAAGGATACTGTTCAAAATACCTGTTAAAGACACCCAGTGTGGCCTTAGAGCCTTCACACGAACTACCTTGAAGAAGGTACCTATACGTGAACGTGGCTACCTTGTTGAAAGCCAGATCCTAGTAGATGCGGCCAGAAGCAAGCTGAAGATGGGCGAAGTGCCTGTAGCAGTCTCCTACTCAGGCTCTAAGTCAAAGATAAATCCACTTAGGGAAACGATGCTGTTTGTACTCTTCCTCTCTAAAGAGGTTCTTCGCTCTATTTACCTTAAGCTTACTCAATGACTTTATCTACAACTCTACTATATATGTCAATCTTCTCCTCTCCTGGCATGACCTCTATAGTGTCGCTAAAACCACAGAACATACATGCTACAGCAGCTTTCTTCTCCCTTTTATCTACTTTCACTATAACTCCATCTCTCTGGCATATTGGACAGGGATATATGGACCTCGGTCTCCTTGGCCTTCTCCTAATTATACGCTTCTTCTTCCTCCTTCCTCCCAAGATATCCCCACATACTCTCTCAAGAGTAAGCTAAAAAAGTTAGGTTAGAGAGCCATACTAGACATGAGCTATCTCAAGTACATTGAAGAGAAGGTCTCAGAAGCATACTCCATTGCATCCAAAGCTAGAGCAAGAGGTATAGATCCAGATATGGTCGTAGAATGTCATATTGCCAACGATGTTCCTGAAAGGATAGGGCTGATTTTCGGCCGCAACGAGCTCAAGGAGATAGTTAGAAGGGCGTTAGGAGAGGCTAAAAGCAAATATGAGGCTGCATTTCTCTCAGCAGAGTATGTGCTAAGGAGCCTTCTACCAGAGCTGGAGCCAAGCGAAGCTATGGAGATCGCCGTCAAAGTAGGTCTTACAGTCATAACTGACTGCACAGTCTCAGCTGCTGTAGAAGGCATACATGATGTCAGAGTGAAGTATAACCCCGATAGGTCAATGTACGCTGCAATATACTATTCTGGTCCGATAAGGACAGCTGGAGCCACAGAGGGGGCTCTATCTGTGGTCCTTCTCGACGTCTTGAGGAGGAAAATAGGGTTAGAGAGCTTCCAGCCTACGGAGGAGCATGTAGGTAGGTATGTTGAGGAGGTTCTGCTTTACAAGCAGTATGAGAGTGTGCAGTATACGGCGTCAAGACCTGCTGACATAGAGAAGATATGTAGAAGGCTTCCAGTAGAGGTGACAGGACCGCCGACGCATAGTATCGAGGTTGTTGCATACAGGGACGTGTATAATGTGGAGACCAATAGGGTTAGAGGCGGCGCTGTCCTTGTAATAAATGACTGTCTCTTACAGAAAGCTGCCAAGCTACTCAAAATACTCTCAGATCTCAATATAAGCGGATGGGAGTGGCTTAAGGAGTTCACACATACACCTAGGGAGCAAGGTGCACGCAGAGCTTCTCCAGTGATCTATCCTAAGAGAGCCTACCTAGAGGATGTGGTGCTAGGCAGACCTGTTTTCTCATTACCGCTTAGAAAGGGAGGCTTTAGGTTGCGATATGGGAGAGCTAGAAACACTGGACTGGCTGCAATCGGTATGCATCCTGCTACGATGGCCATATATAATGGGTTCATTGCTGTGGGAACGCAGCTCAGGGTGGAGAGACCAGGTAAAAGCGCTATAGTCATGCCAGTAGACACCATAGAGGCTCCAGTAGTCCTATTGAAGGACGGCAGCGTCATGAAGCTAGAGACGTATAGAGATGCTTCTAAGGTAGCTCCACATGTAGAGAAGGTGTTGTTTGGTGGAGATATACTAGTAGCCTACGGGGAGTTTCTAGAGAATAACACCGTGCTTCTTCCTTCAGGATACTGTGAGGAATGGTGGGTTGAGGAGCTGAGGGAAAAGCTAAACAGGCTACATGAGCATCCTGCAGCAGTAGAGCTTGTTCTAAAAGACCCTTTAAGGCAGCATCCTTCAATCGATGTAGCTATTGAACTGAGCTTGAAGCTTGGTATACCACTGCACCCATACTATACTTTACTATGGAGTCACATAACTGTTCCAGAGCTAGAGTACTTGTCCAAGGCATTACACAAGGCTCACTCTTCTCAGCCAGATGAATACACCAGCAACTTCACGTTAAAGCTTCCACTAGACAGGAAGCTTAAGAGAATTCTAGAGTCCATATGCTGCCCACACAAGCTAGATGGAGACAAGATACTGGTAGACCCACCGTGGTCAATAGTCCTACTGGTCTCTGTCAAGGGATATAGGGAGGGGGTGCTATCAGAGTTCAGAGAGTTCGAGACCTTAGATGCGCTCAATAAGATTTCGCTTGTCCCACAGAGAGCCAAATCCTCATTCTACATAGGAGCTAGAATGGGTCGCCCAGAGAAAGCTAAGCCCAGGGTTATGAAGAAAGTCAACGTCTTGTTTCCAGTTGGCATACAGAGAGGCAGATCTAGGAAGATAGCCTCACTACTAGAGTCCCCTACTCCCATAGAAGTCTATAATGGTGTCTGCCTAAACTGTGGGATGAGGTCACCATATCCCTTTTGCCCAAACTGTAGGATAAGGGTAAAGCCTATCCAAACATGCCCAGTCTGTGGAAGGGAGGTCAATGGACTCTGTAAGGAGCATAAGGTTCCTGGTGTTAGATATCAGAGAAGAAAGCTTGACGTCAAATCTCTCATCGAGAAAGCCTCAAAGAGAGTTGGTGTCCCTCTAGACGCTGTGTTAGATACACTCAGAGGCGTTGAGGGGCTGATAAATCAGGACAAGATTCCTGAGCCCATCGAAAAAGGGCTATTAAGGGCTAAGCATGGCGTGTACGTCTTCAAGGATGGGACTTGCCGCTTTGACTCAACTGATGCACCTCTCACACACTTCAAGCCACTTGAGATAGGAGTTAGTGTCGAGAAGCTACGCGAGCTTGGGTACATAAATGATATCGAGGGCAGGCCTCTTGAGAAAAGCGACCAGATGCTGGAGCTGAAGCCACAAGACATAATCCTGCCGAGAGAAGCAGGTGAATACCTGGTTAGGGTAGCTAACTTCATAGACGACCTGCTTATCAAGCTGTATAACCTTCCTCCCTACTATAACGCAAAGAGCCTAGAGGATTTAATAGGCCACATATGTCTTACAATGGCTCCTCACACCTTCACAGCGATAGCTTGTAGGATCATAGGATATACTCCAGCTAGGGTTATTTTCGCACACCCGTTGATCCATGCAGCTAAGAGGAGGAACTGTGATGGAGATGAGGACTCTGTGATGCTTGCCCTAGATGTGTTTCTAAACTTCTCAAGGTCATATATTCCAGATAAAACCGGTGGAATAGAGGATGTTCCACTATTTATAGTAACAAAAATAGACCCGAATACCGTAGATGATGAGGTATACAATGTAGATGCTGTTCGTAGGTACCCTCTAGAGTTCTATAAGGCTGCAGCGAAATTCATGCATCCAGGCTCCGTAAGGCATATGCTCTTGACATTTGAAGACATATATGTACATGGGAAGGGAAGGCCTCTGTATACTCATGATACTAGCTGCATTTATCATGGAGTCTTGAGATCAGCGTATTCAAGCGGAGAGGCGGGCTCTCCTGCAAGCAAAGAGAAGATGGACATGAAGCTGAGGATGCAGATGGAGATAGCTGAGAAGTCTATAGCCACAAGCCCTAGTGAGGTCGCTTCTCTGGTGCTTAGATCACATATTCTCAAAGACATAATAGGAAACCTAAGGACATTCACACAGCAGTCATTTCGGTGTCCACTCTGTAATATGAAGTTCAATAGAATACCTCTATCTGGGCAGTGTCCTAGGTGTAAGCGGCAGCTGATCTCTACTATAAGTGTTAATAGCATACTGAAGTACTTACATCTAGCTAGGAAGCTTGCAGAGGAATACGATGTAGGAAGCTACTTGAAGCAGAGAGTTAAAATACTCATATCAGAGCTGAGAGATCTCATATCGGAAGAAGAGGGGGTTGAGAAGATAAAGAGAGACTTGTCGCTGCAGTCTACCTTAGATCAGTTCATTTGACCGGTGTACCAAGCTTCTCTAAAGCTTCTCCTGATATAAACTTATTTATCGCAGACTTTAGCTCATCGACATGTACTCTGACTTGGCTCATTGTATCTCTATCTCGCATGGTTACCGTCTTGTCCTCGAGTGTCTGATAGTCTACTGTCACACATACAGGAGTACCTATCTCATCCATCCTCCTGTATCTCCTTCCTATACTCCCTGAGTCGTCATAGAACACTTCAAATTCCTCAAGGAGGTCGTAGTATATCTCTGAGGCTAGCTTGTTGAGCTCAGGCTTGTTTACAAGCGGGAAGACAGCTACATCTATTGGAGCAAGCTTCCTAGGAAGCTTCTCTACAACCCTCTCTCCCTCCTTGCTGTAGTTAAGGAGAAGCAGGTGTAGGATGAGCCTGTCTATCCCTATAGAAGGCTCATACATGTGTGGTACAATGCTCTGTTTCCTCTTCTCACTATACAGCCTCAGCTCTCTACCTGAGAGCTTAGAATGTCCTATTAAGTCATGGTCTGTCCTATATGCATTATTGACCACCTCAACCCAGCCTAGGTCCTCACTGTATATCTGCAGGTCCCAGTGGGCTCTAGCATAATGGGCTCTTTCATGCTCATTTAACTCATAATATCGCACTCTCTCGAGAGAAAACCCATAATCTTCTGTCATTAGCTTCTGGTATAGTGCTAGCCAATATGTGACAAGCTTGTTTATCGTATACCCCTCTGTAAGCGCCTCTTCACACGTCATCTCTACGACTTCTCCTGTATCTCTCGCATAGGCTGGGAGGAACCTAAGCCTGTATCCTCTAACCTTCTCGAACTTCTCTTCATAGTCTGGGTACTCTGGGTCAAAGAATACCTGTACCTCTGCCATGTTGAATTCTCTAGTTCTAATCAGCCCATGTCTTGGTGATATCTCATTTCTAAAGGCTTTACCAACTTGGCACACAACTAAGGGAAGCTTGTTTCTGGCTATCTGCTGGAGTCTCCTTATCTCCACTACAGAGCTCTGTGTCGTCTCTGGCCGCAAATATGCTATATCTCTTCCAGTAGCACCTATTCTCATTTCAAACATTAAGTTAAACTTTCTTACCTCAGAGAACTCGCCATTTCCACACTGAGGGCATCTAATGCTCTTCCCCACCATCAGCTCATGCAGCTCCTCCTCACTTAACCCTTCTAATCCGGTTAGTCCAGCTTGCTCTTCTAATAGCATATCTGCCCTATACCTATGGTGGCACTTCAGGCACTCTACTAGCTTGTCGTTAAAGTGCTTTGTATGCCCTGATGCTTCAAAGACTTTGCCTGGAGATATGCATGTTGAGTCAAGCTCAACTCCCTCCTCTCTCTTGACAATCTTCTCTCTCCAGAGCTCTACAACCTTATTCTTCATCTTTACTCCAAGAGGCCCATATACCCATAGCCCTGCTGGCGCATCAGAGTACACATCACGAAAACCCTGCCAGAAGAATCCTCTCCTAGCAGCCATCTCCATTACTTCGCTGAGAGGCATAGCAAGCACCTAGACTGGTGGGCATGTACATGGATTAGACCCACACTTAGGGCATATATTGGAATACCTTACCATGAAAGCTTCTTCCAAGTCTATTCCAAGGAGACTTGATACGCTAAGAAGCCAAGCCAGCGTATCTGCCAGCTCTCTGCTCAACTCAGAGCTATCTCCCTTTCTAAGGGCTCTAGCTAGTTCTCCTATCTCCTCTATCAGATGTATGAAGGTCTTTCCTATCCCTCTCCTCTTATCCCTCTTTCCGTATATTTCTCTTATCATCTGCTGCATCTCTGAGAGCATCATTCATCTCACGCTCACATTAGAACCCATAGTATTATTTCAGCTACTACTACTATCAGAGTCATTATCAGTGGGACATATGGTGGAATCTTCACTCCACCAGCCTCTTCCCCTGCAAATGATAGTAGCCCTGCGCTTGTAGCAGGTAAAAACTCCTTCTTCTTCCTCTTAGACCTCGACATTTATTCCCCCATTACAGCCTACTTATGCTAGTGTTAAATCTCTTACACTACACCTGCTCTATAATCACGGAGGGGCTCTCATAAAACGTCGATAGGGAAAATATAGTATGCGTTGCTACCACTGAGGGGATCCTCAGAATCTTTCGTACCAGCGACTGTAGCGCCTTCCTGTCTTCAACGTAAGCTTTGATAAGTAAGTCGTACTCTCCTGTTACCTCATGAATCTCAAGTATAGATGAAGGATCTAGATTTGTTATCTTCTTAGCTATATCCGGTGCAGCTCCTGCCTCTGCCTTGACGAATATAAACACTAGAAGGTTCTTTCCCAGCTTTTCATGGTTCAGTATGGCAGTATACCTCACTATATATCCTTCACTCTCTAGCCATTTCACTCTTTTCAGCACTCCTGCTATTGACATTCCTACCCTCTTAGCTATCTCAGTGTACTTTAGCCTAGCATTCTTTACTAGAAGAGAGAGAATGACTCTCTCCCTCTTACTCAGCTTATCTCCCCTACTTCTACGTGGCATCTTGTCACCTCTACATCATCCTCCATACTTGGGTAGTGTCAAAATAATGTCTAAATAAATATTATTATGTACATTAAGTTAACTCTCATTCAAGCAGAGGTTAAGTTTGAGATTTCATACTCTCAGGATTCCTGATAGCTCCACCAAGATTCTTTAATAACATTGGCTCTGCTAGCATAAGGTAGAGGAACATGTACTATCATGGTCGGATAGTTCCTGGTGGGCGTACGCCGACAGGAGCCAAGATACCATACATGAGGAAGAAGAGAAAGAGAGAGCTTGGAAGGCCTCCTGTTGAGACTGTAATCGGAGAGCTTAAGGTGAAAAAGCAGCGTGTGAGAGGGGGAGGCGTCAAGCTTAAGCTTTTATCAGCGGATTTCGCGAATGTAGCGATACCTAGCGAGAGGAAGTCTATACGCGCGAGGATTATCAGGGTTCTAAGTAACCCAGCAAACCCAGATTATGATCGTAGAGAAGTAATTACACGTGGAGCCATAATAGATACTGAAGTTGGGAAAGCAAGGGTTGTTTCCAGGCCTGGGCAGCATGGTGTCATCAATGCAATTCTAATAGAAGGTGCAGAACGTGAGGAGGAGAGATAGGCTAGTATTATACCCCTGCTACTTTAACCGCAGCTTAAGTAGAGGTGAAGGCCGCCGTGTGCCGCTGAATCTTGCAGTAAAAAATCCGTCTGCCGAGTCTATCTTCAAGATTGCTGAGAAACTTGGTTTAGACCCTATCTTACAGAGAGAGAAGCACCATCCTGCTAGGTGGTTCTATAGAGAAGGTCGTGTATTGGTTAAGAGAGTGGATAAGAAGACCAATATATTGAGAGCCATAGCAGAAGAGCTGAGGAGGTCTTAAGCTTGAGAAGACTGGGTATAGTACTCCATGTGACTCCATCTAGAAACTTCATAGTTAAGCTTGAGTCCACACCAAAGCGTGACCTAAGAGGAGCAAAGGTCGTTGATGGCGAAATGACCGTCCTTGGGGTTGTAAAGGACATAATAGGCCCTGTGGCAGCCCCCTTCCTAGTGGTAGGTTGTTCTAGAGACATAACTCTGCCTGAAAACTTTAAGGGGAGGGTTGTCTACTTAATTGAAGAGGGCGATCTGCCATATTAGGTGGTTTAATGGCAGACGACCCATTAGCTAATGCTATATGTGAGATGTTATCTGGTAGAAAAGACAGCTGGATGAACGTCTCCGAGCTTGTTGAAAAACTTGGAGAACAGGTTGGCACGAGAATGCTAAGAAGCGCCCGTCTAGAGAATGTGCTAAAGCAGCTTGCGAAGCGAAACATCATAGCTATAAGATATGATAAGCATGGGAAGATGGTCAAAGTCAGCTTAACTCAGCCAGCAAATCGCTCAGAGCTGGAGAAGATTGTTGGAGATCATATAGGTATCTTCCTGGAGATCCCATGCTTCTCGTGTCCTGACCTGTATAAATGTCTAGAGGAGGACTTATGGGTTGAGTGCAGGAGCCTAAACGAGTACTTGGTCAGGGAGGAGGAGCAGCCTGTGCTTCCAAAGAAGTTCTAGCCTGATATAGCTCTGATGACCTCCTCAGTCTGTGCATCTGTCTTAATTCCTTTAGGTGCAAAGTGGGTTCTCCCAGCCGTGTACCCTAGCTCCCTCAGCCGTTTGATGACGTCTCTGATCCTAGCAGATGGCAGATGAAGCCTCGACGATAGCTCATCGAGATCATAGTATCCGATGCGTTGTATCCTGATGTCATTTAGCAGCCTTACCAGGATAGTCCTAAGCCTGTCTTTGCTGCTTAAGTCAGTATACGTCAACATATGTAACATTTTTTCACAGAGCTCCTTCATACCCAAGCTGCCTACCCACATAGGTCCTATAACTTCTCTTTCATGACCGCAGGCTCTGCTGTTCTCAGAAAAATCCAGGCATATTTTGCAGAAGTAGACAGGTTTGATGTACTTCCTGACAGTGTTTTCAGCTTTACTTGGGCTCCTAGTGAGTTTTGCAAATACCCTGAAGTAGTTGTATTCGAAGTATGATGCGAGTACTTCAAGAGCATATCCCAGCTTAGCTGCTTGCCTCGCTATATAGCCTATCAGAAGTCTAAGACCGACTTCATGTCCACACGAGACAGCTTTTACCTGCACACCATATGTGCGAAGTGCCTTCCAACCATGCTTCCCATAGAGTACAGCTGTATCTGTTGCAGTACACCCAATGATACCCTCTCTGCCGACAACCCTTATTCCGTTGTCTAGAAATGGAATTGGTGATCCAAAGGGGTCTATGTCGATGTAATCGAAGAAGTCTCCCCACTGCGCTGCCACTTGAGCTAGGATGTTTGCATCACAGTTTTCTACTCTCAGCCTATCTGCAACTCTATTTAAGGCTACATTTCTCAGCATCACGATGTAAGCCAGCTTGTTTTTGTCGTTTAACACCCCGCTGACTGACATATTGCTTTCTAAGGCTATTCTGATCCCACGTACCCCAGTTCCAGCGAGCATATCTAGTATTCTAACATTTTTGCTGAAGAATGCTGATACAAAGAGCACCGTGAAGTCCCTATTCAGAATCATTCTAGGATTGTAAAAGACCTCAGCCTTAGTATATGGCTTCCCAGCTCTAGCTAGACGCTCCAGGTCAGGTCCTAGGATTCTAGCCTTCCCTTCTCTGATCACCTTAAACATAAAACCTCCACCCTACTCTCCAGTATATGGCTACTGATAGAGTAAAGAACTTCCTGATCACAGGCCTTCCCGGCTCAGGGAAATCTACTCTAATATTTTGTGTAGTAGATAAGCTCACTGAAAGTGGGATTAGGGTTGGAGGTGTAGTAACACCAGAGCTCAGAGAGCATGGACGTAGAATAGCCTTCCTGATGCGTGACCTCCTTACAGGAGAGGAAGCTATCATAGCTTCTGTTAGCTTAGGAAAGTCTGGGCCGAGAGTGTCAAAATATACTGTGGATGTTGATGCAATAAGCAGGATAGGAGCCAAAGCGATTCAGCTTGCTATAAAGCAGGCTGATGTTGTTGTCATAGATGAGATAGGTAAGATGGAGCTTCTCTCCAGAGAGTTTTCTAGGCAGGTCATGGCTGCACTCGATTCTAGCAGGCCAGTGCTGGCCACAATACCGCTGAAGTCACGAATCTCCTTAATCAAGGAGATCCGTGTGAGAAGAGATTCTAGAGAAATCTTGGTGACTCGAGATAGAGTCCAGATGCTATGTAGGGAGCTCACTACAAGGATACTTCATGTCATTAGAGGTGTTTTCAAATGAGGGTTCTAGGCTTAGATGAGGCAGGTAGAGGTGCTGTTCTCGGCCCACTTGTAGTAGCTGGAGTCCTTCTTGATGTATCGAAGATGAGCAAGCTAGCTGAAATAGGTGTAAGAGACTCTAAAGAGCTGACTTCCTCAAGACGAGAGGCGCTGGCTGCTGAAATACTTGAGATAGCTGAGTACATAGCTGTCTTACAGGCCCCTCCACAGACACTTGACTCTGAAATGAGCTTGCACTCATTAAATGTCCTCGAGGCAAGGCTTTTTGCAATGGTAATCGATGCCCTAAAGCCTGATAAAGCTATTGTAGATTCACCAGATGAAGATGTGAGGAGGTTTACCAGCTACATCTATCAATTTTCACACTATAAGCCTCCTATTATAGCAGAAAACAAGGCTGATGATAAGTATCCTCTGGTAGGTGCAGCATCGATAATAGCTAAAGTCACACGAGATCAGATGATTAAGAGATTATCCTTAAAGTATGGTGAGATAGGATCTGGGTATTCAAGTGACCCAGCAACCAGAGACTTTTTAGAGAGGTGGATTGAAGAAAACAACACTCTCCCCCCTATAGCTAGGAGAAAGTGGAAGACTTCTCAAGATATGCTTACAAAGGTGAGGCAGAGTAGACTAGAGCTCAGCGACTACTAGGGCATGCTTTCTCTCATAGGGTTCTAAGCTAACTATTTGCTTTAGCCTAAACCCTGCGCTCTCTAGCGTCTCGACCTCACGGCTAAAGACCTCATCAGGAGGTCTTGTTGCATCTATACTGCTAGCCTTGATTGCCAGCATCACATGCCCATTGTCTTTGAGGAATAAGGCATTGTCTACCACTATTTGTGCTTGAAATGGCTGAGCTATATCAGCGTAGACGATATCTACTTGCTCAAGATACATTGAGTACTCATCAGGCTTTCTGGCATCTCCCATTATCGGAACTATGTTTCTCCTAGCTTCACACACCTTAATTAGCTCTCTAAGAGGTCTATCAGAGATTTCTATCCCATATATTATGCCAGTAGGCCCCACTATGTCGCTGAAGTGGGATGCTGTTGTTCCTGAAGCTATCCCAAGATATAGTATCCTACTTCCCTTCCTTACAGGGAATGTTTGGAGACCATTTATGATGGCTGCTGCAGGCTTTGATCTAAATGGACTCCATATCCTATATTCTCTCCCCTCATATTCTACCACCTGCTCATTGTAACTTCTAAATCCAGGCACTAGGTTTCTTGTCGCAAGCTTCCTCTTGTTATCGTCTAAGACCCAGTATATCCCCTCAAACTTCTCATGGTCGATGACGCTTACCACGTTTAACACCTCTCTTAACAGCTCTAGCTGCCTTTCTTTGAGCTCTATACTCATCCTTTATCCTATTTATTCTCTCCGTAAGCTCATTTAGCAGATCATCCCCTATGTACTCTCCACCATAGTAGTCTACTCTGGCTGCTATTGCAAGCTTAGCTGCGAGAGATCTCGCTATCTTGCCTCTTATCTTTGGAGGTGACGACATGACGTCTTTAACCCTGAAGATTACACCATGCTTTGGAGGCTTCCCCTTACCTGAAAGGTACCTAAACAATGCCTTTGATGCTCCTAAGACTTGTATTGTGCTTGCAGGGAGCTTTGCAAGCTTGTCTAAGCCGCCAGCAAGCGATATAAGTCTTGCAGTAATCACAGGTCCAGCTAAGGTAGAGGTGTTTGGAGCTATCTCCTTAACACTCTCATTGATGTATTCCTCAAGCGCATTTCTGTATCCTCTAATAGACTGCCATAGCCTAGCTAGCTCCACCACAGGCCTCAGGTCTTCTTCACGTATATCAGGACCAATAGATTCTCTTGCAAGCTTTTCAATCTCTCTGGCCTTATTCGCATCGAAGCCTAAGCTTGTGAGCGCCTTAATGCTATATGAGCTTCTCCTCTTTAAGGATGCTATCAGCTTGACATATCCTGCGTGTGAAGATATGGCTCCACTTAGCTCTGGAAAATGTAGTGAGTACCATTCTCTAAGCTGATTGACGATGGCATTTTCCACATTGAGTAGAGTGTCTAGTACATGCACTGCTTTGACTATCAGCTTGTCTCGTGAGAGTAGCTCTCTAGATATCTGCATCTTAGTCTCGAGGACAGCTACTGCTGAAACAAACTCCACAAGCTTGCGTCTATCACTGCTGATACCGAACACCTTAGCTAGCTCAGTTAGATCTCTCTTAACAGCTCTAGCCGCCTTCTCATCTATCCTGACCTGGATTTCTCCTGATTCTCTTATTGCTAAAGCAGCTGCTCTGCTATCGACTATGACACTCTTTACACCCAGCTTCCTTAACTTGTGTAAGACTACAGCTAACTTGTCTGTTGCAACCCCTCTCCTAAGAGAGAATATCTCTTCAGCAACCTTATGCGTGTCTCCTGGGAGCTTTTCTGACAGAAGCAACCTGCCATCTGCTATCGCCAGATATCCTAAAGGAGTTAGGGCGAGGATAGCTTCCATCTAAAATCACATTTGCTCTATCGTCTAGGCGGTACATGTACTGCCTGTCCTACAGGCAGGCTATGCTCTATCCTCCTATGGACTACCCTCCTCATCCTCATTCTTGGACATGGAGCCTTCTTCTGCCTCTTTGGCGGCCTGCTCTTATAGGTAAGCTCTCTAACATACCCAGCCTTATTAAGTGATCCATGTGTCCCTGGCATATCTCACACCTCACATGTTGTATCTGGTACTCCGCTGTATATAAAAGCTTCTCCAGCAGCTACTTTGAGGAAGTAGGCGTCTACTATGGCAAAGACAACAGCAGCTTACCTTCATCCAACATACCTACAAGAAGAGACTTCTAAGCCTCGAAGGAAGCCTAGTAGGAGCGCGTCTGGAGTAGTTGTTGTTGCAGTGATGTGTAAGCCCATGAAGTGCCCTAAAAGTGAGCCTTGCATATTCTGTCCAGGTGGTCCTGGATCTGTGTTCGGTGATACACCTCAGTCATATACAGGCTTAGAGCCCGCTGCTAGGCGTGCTGCTCTCGCATGCTTTGATCCATATCTCCAGGCTACCCAGAGGATAAGGCAGTTAGAGGAGATAGGCCATGTACCAAGCAAGATAGAGCTCATAGTGATGGGAGGAACATTTCTCGCTGCACCAAGAGAGTATAGAGACTGGTTCATAAAAGAATGCTATGATGCTGTGAGCGCCACATCTTCTAGCACACTTGCTGAAGCGATGTCGAGAGGAGAGCGATCTCAGAGGCGGATAGTAGCGCTAGCTATAGAAACCAGACCAGATTTCTGCAAGGAGCCTCATATAGATGAGATGTTGAGGTACGGGTGTACTAGGGTAGAGATAGGCGCTCAGGCCCTAAGAGACGACCTACTTGAGGCAGTAAAGAGAGATCATAGCAGACAGGACATAATAGAAGCAGTAAGAGTTGCAAAGGATGCTGGGCTCAAAGTAGTGCTGCATATGATGCCTGGCTTGCCTGGAAGTAATCCTAGAGAAGACTTCAGGGATTTTCTCGAACTCTTTAACAACCCTGAGCTAAGGCCTGATGGCCTAAAGATATATCCAACACTAGTTCTAAAGGGAACTAAGCTCTATGAGATGTGGAAGAGCGGGGAGTACAGGCCTTATACACTCATAGAGCATGTCAACCTATTAGCTCAAGTTAAAGCTATAGTTCCTAGATATGTCAGGATATACAGGATACAGAGAGATATACCATCTACAATCATAGTAGATGGCGTGAAAAAAAGCAATTTGAGACAGATAGTCCAGGAATATATGAGGAAACTGAGATTAAATTGCATGTGCATTAGGTGCCGTGAAGTGGGTAGAGTGCAGTTTCCTCCCGATCCTGCCTCATTGGAGCTAAAAACCATGGAATATGAGGCATCTGATGGTATAGAGGTGTTCATAGAGGTAACTGGCCGGGAAGAGCAGCTGGTAGGTTTCTTGAGGCTGAGAGTGCCCTCTGACAAAGCGCATAGGCCGGAGTTATCCAGAGGAGATACTGCTATAGTCCGTGAGCTGAGAGTCTATGGTATCCAGGTTCCTATAGGATGTTTTGGAGGCTGGCAGCATAGGGGAATCGGCTTGTGGCTCATGAGGGAGGCTGAGCGAATAGCTATAGAAGATTTTTCCGCAGAAAAGCTTGCTGTCACAGCTGGAGTTGGTGCAAGAGAGTACTTCGCAAAGCTAGGGTATAAGAGAGAGGGTGCTTACATGATCAAGTCGCTAAGATAGCTTTCTCCTATATTCAGACACTATCTCGGTTAGAATCTTCTCTGGGCTCTTTTTCTCAGCTTCCTTCTCAATAGCCTCCATTATGACCTTCATTTCACTATCGTCTAAAAGCGCCAAGTGCCCTCTCACTATTCCCACCTCGCATCCAATTTCACAAATGTATGCTTTCCTCTGGATTAGTGGAGAGAGGATGCTTTTTGGCGGCATGTTCCTGAAGAAGGCAACAATTTGGGGATTGTAATCGGAAAGCATGCATACAGCAAGCTTTCCAGCCCCAGCTCCGTCTCCAACGCATAGTACATCACCATTCGATAGCCCTACGGATCCTAATAGCTCAACTAGATGCCTTCTAGTTAGTTTTGGGATATATTTGGCTAGGAATACACGTTTCCTACCGAGCTCCAACTGCAGCTTCCTCTCTTCTTCAACTTGCTTTTCAAGCTGAGCTATCTTAGCTTGGAGGAGAGATACCTTCTGCTGGTACTCCCTCAGGAGACCTCTTAGCTTCTTCAACTCGATCTCCTTCTCTATCTCTTTCTTAAACCCATATATCCTCTCTCTAAGCTGCTGGTTCTCTTCCTTAAGCTTGCCTACCTCAACCTCAAGCGCTCTGACTAGCCTTCTCATATCCATGACTTCCTCCTTGAGCTTCCTGGCTTCTTCGCCTTCATGTGCCTTCTTCTCATGCTTCTCAGATGGTGTAGGAAGCTCCACGGCTGCAGGCACCTTAATCCACTTCTTGACCAAAGAATCCACAGGTTTTCCCTGTATAACCCATGTCCTAATGACATCGATCGGTATCGTGACCCCTACTTCTCTCACACGGGCTTCAGCTCTCTCAAATGCTGGAGAATAATAGTCTAAGGCCTTAACTACCGCAGCTAGAGCATCCCTCTCATGTGCATTACGAGGCTTAGAGCTAAGCATCTTCCTACTCACTGCCTTCTCGCATACTTCAGCTTTCTCTCTCGTAGACAGAGGCCTATCTGGCCTGAACACCTTAACACCGAATGCAGAGGCTAACTTCATAACACTAGCAGGTGGACTTGGGACATCTACTGCAAAAAGTACAGGTTCGCCTACTTCCATTATCCTCTGAAGTATATCTACCCTAGAAGCATGCTTGTAGCTCTCTAACACGAGGACTTCTCCAGTAAGTGCTGATATGCAGAGCCCCGTCGTCATCCCAGCATCTATACCAACGATAACTGGCCTTCTATGCTTCTCCTCCTGCTCTTCCTGCAGAGGCCTTATCACTAGCCCCCCGATGAAAGGCCTATATACCTCTATGCTGACTCCGTCTACCGCATATAGCCTCGGTATCCTAAGTAGGAAGTCGTCTGTTGAATAGACATTTATTACGGCGCTTCTAAGCCCCCCTGTCGCTCTCCTATAATAAGCGTCGAAATCAAATCCCCTTTCACTTAGAACAGAAGTTATCTCCCTAACAACACTCTGGCATAATGCAGCAAGTTTTCTCCCCCATCTAGCTGAGCTAGACCCCCCTGGCTTAGGGCTCTTACATCTAGCGATCTTAATTCTAGTATAGCCAAGCCTGACATCTATGACCCCACCTACACCAAGTGAAGCTAGCTTTGCGATAGCTACAGCTGCCTCTTCAGGAGAAGGCTTCTGTGATAGCTGTATTCCATGCTCTGCCGCTATTCTCCTCAGCTGCCTAAAGCCGTGCTTCATGCTCCAAGTTGGGCATACAAGCCTAGTATTGTAGGGAAGCTTCCTGAGGACTCTCAGTAGGTCTCTGGAGTCAGCTGCCAGCTCATATGGGTTGTCGACAGCCAAGTAGTTCACTTTTCTCCTGTTAACGATCTGAAGGACATCTATAAGCTTCAAGTTCTGCAATATAGCCTCCAGCTCCCCATCTCTCATGACAGCTACCGTATACCTACCCCCCTCAGGTGCTCTTGGGCTGGTACCTGGCTCTATGTCAATGCCTATAACTAGCAAGTAAGCACCCTAAGTGAGGCTCATCTAAATGCCTGCTCAGAGCGTCTCAAAGAAAAAGATTGTGACTCTATTAATAGCATTAGCTATCCCAGCAGAAGCCTCCTGTAGCCCTCTGCTCCAGCAGCTAATTGAGGTCAAAGCTGCTTTAGAGGCTCCAATATACATAGGAGTACCTTTCAACATAACAGTCTTAGTGACAAGCCATTACCCTGGGGAAGTCCGATTGCTAGCTGCTGGAGTGTCATTCACATGGGGGGTCTTCGAGATACCTATGGAAAATCGGCCACTTGAGGAAAATGAGACAATTGCCATCTACATAAGCGGAAACACTCCAGATCAAATCCCTCCAGGAGTCTACCGGTTCAGAGCACACGTAAAGGTAGCAGTCTTGGAGGGTATGCGATGGAGATTCCTTGTGATTGAATCTGAGCTTTACTCAGTGAAAGTGGAGAAGATTGAAGGAGAACTCATGGTAAACATCTTGTCTGTCAGCCATAGCCTCCCAAGGTCTCAGGAGGCGTATATCACACTCCGCCTTGTAAACACAGGTATCAAGCCTAACCTGTCATGTAAGCTCTCAGTCTACGCTGATACCACCATAGTGTATCAAGAGGAGATACCATGGGTGCCACCAGGAGAAGACATCTTGATGAATGTATCCGCTACGCTTCCACCTATAACCACAGGAGAGTTAGAGATAACAGCTCTCATAAACTACACCCTTGGTACATCCATGGACTCCACGAGGATAAGCATAGCTGTGAAAGAGAAATTCAATGCTACACTTGCTCTCATGATAATATCAGAGGCTAACAGAACATATAACCTTGCTTTCTCAGCTTATATCAAGCTAATCCAAGATAACCTCTCAGCAATAGGCGCAGATCTTCTTCTAGCAGAAGCCTCAGACATGCTAATCAGAGCAGTAGCACTATTCAATAAAAGGAATGCGACAGCTACCTTCTATGCAAACAAGAGCATAGCCTATTCCAGAGATGCTACTTTGCTTGTATTACTCAGATACATAAATGCAACAGAAGATGTCATAGAGAAAGCAGGCAGGAAGGTTGAAACATACAGGGCACTCGGTGTGAGAGGAGAGAAAATGGAAGAAGCATATGCCATAGTCAAAGAGTTGAAGGATGAACTAAGCAAAATGAGAAGGTATGCTCTCTTAGAAATGGATGTAGATAAGACCAGAAAGGCCTATCAGAGGGTGCTTACTAAAGCAACTTATATCGATCAGCTCATCAGCGAAGCTACAGCCGAGCACATAGAGACAAGGGCTAGAAGCATGACCTACATACTAGCTCAAATCATCCTATTAATCATCATCCTAGTCTTCTTAGGGAACCGGATAAGGTTGATAGTGATCCGGGTACTATTCAAAACTGCAGCTAAAAAATTGGGGGGTTGAAGCTACTTTGCTAGCTCGATATCAGACTCTGTCACTGTTTTCCTGCCAGCGTGTCGAGCTAATTTGACTGCCTTTTCAGCTACTCTAGAAGCATACCTTTCAATTTCCTTTGCTAATGCCCTTTTCGCGCTGTCTGATACTCTCTCTGCGCCAGCAGACTTGAGTATCCTATACATGGCTGCTAGAGGTAGTTCAGTAGTTCTTCTCCCCATATCACATTACACCCCCTACAGCCACTTCCCATAGGCTGGGTATACTAGGAATATACTGCCAGATTCTCTTTATAAACTTTGTTTATTCTCTGCTAACTCTTGCCAAGAAATAGACCAGTATTAGTCTATAGCATACAGTTAATGACCCCTTATTGAAATAACAGACAGTAACTTATCGCCTAAATGACTTCTGGAAGAGATTAACGTCCATATTTAAATAGGGGTGAGAATAATTTTGAAGTACCAGATAAAGCTTCAATATATGAGTGATCTCCTTCTAGAATGTTAATGTATAATCTTGTTTAATACTTTAATACATCACTCTTCACTCAACTGTAACAAACAAGATATTGTTCCCTCTAATGAATATTTTACCGTACTTCCTTATCGCCTGTGCATTAACTGCTTCACACTCTATCGCATCTGATACGATCATGTTCATAAAGCGATCGCAGTTCTCTAATCTGCCTCTTATCTCGATCCCGCTTTTCAATCTTATTTTGACTAATGCCCCAGTGTATCTTTTTAGTAGCGTCAGAGGGTCCAAAGAGCTTTTACCTGCCATACTACCGCCCTCATGCTTACATCTCATTTTCCAACATGATATGGGAGTCTTGCCATATCCAACACCACTTACCTCTTCAATTTAACCCTTCCTTTCCTAGGCTTATAGGCTTCAACAAGCCTGTCCATGAACCTAGTCCAAAGTGCATAGATCAGATATGTGCTCAGTATGAATATGGCACCTGCTGGCATCCAATTTGAGTATGCAAGTGTTGCAGGAAGCGATATCACCCCAATTGCACCAGCTAGCACTGTTATCCTGCTGAAGACTCTAAAATAATGGCTGAAATCGATCCTATAGAGCTTACTGCACTTTGTTTTGTCGTAGTAGTCGATGTATAGGAATGCCACAAATGCTGTGAAGAAGAAGGCATAACCTAGCGCTATTCTTCCCAAACTGATCAGCTCAGATGATATGAAGTCTTCTTCGACTAGGGTTGAAGCCAGAAGTCCAAGTGAGGGTATAAAGGCACTCCACATGACGATAAGCGCCCCCCTAACCCTATAGCCTTCCACCTGATCCTCTTCCAAACTACGCCCCATTGCGGCTGTTAAAGGTTGTATTTAAGCATTTCCACAATCTCTAAGGTCAAAATAAGAGTATGGATGTTATCTACGTGTGAATGCTCTGATAGTTGCTATTACTGCTGGCACCAGCGATACTGCAAGGAATATGCCTCCTAGTAGCTTCGTGGAGGCTATTCCTGCTATTTCAGCTATACCTATACCTCTCATCGTGATCGTTATAGCTGTGAATATAACCATCAGGATGTCTCCTGTTGCAAGCCCTGCTGCAAATGGCACTCCAATGTCCTCGTAAACTCTTGTCCCTCCATATCTGAGCGTTAAGTACTTGGCTATTGCTGTAACGAGATATAGTAGTCCATATTCCGGTATCAGCAGACCAAACAGCACTCCATAGACGCTTAGTGGGAGTCCTGGTGCAAGTACTCTGAGTGCTATTACTGCTGCACCTAGCAAGAAACCCCCAAAGAATGAGCTTGCTCTCCAGTCTAAGAAGCTTCTTCTTATGGTTCTCTCTCCAAGCTCTCCCATGTAGCTTGACATGAATCTCATCGTGGCTAGTGCTCCACCAAACTTATGCATTAGAGCTACTACTATTGTGAGCCCTATGGTGAACATGAGTATGGCTCCTATGACTTGCGCAATGAACATGTCCCTTGGCTTCATTCTGGTTAAGAACGCGAACCTGAATGTTTCCATCGATGCTACTTCAGCTGCTGCAGCAGCCTCTGTTACTATAGTGTTTCCCCACCCTGTCAGGAATCCTATCTTGCTTTCTGGTCTATATATTCCTGTTCTGAAGAATATCCAGTCATAGAATGCCCTCACTTGGTAGCCGTGAGGGATCATCCAGTCTTCCATGCCTATGCTTTTCATATACGCATGAAAGTACCCCATTTG
Source organism: Thermoproteota archaeon (assembly GCA_037917675.1). Lineage (GTDB taxonomy): Archaea > Korarchaeota > Korarchaeia > B14-G2 > B14-G2 > B14-G2. Next base: position 14,516 of record JAVCBW010000016.1, on the reverse strand, counting down.
CATTAGCAACATGACTATCGCCAGTGGAGCTGGTAGCCCTATCTTCACGAATATCCCTAAGGCTACTAGGAACAGTATCGCCATTCCTAGCCACATGTACCTATATGTCATAGGTTCCGTTTCTTTTTTCATCTGGCTGAGAGCTCACCACCCTGAGAAGAGTGGTTTTCAGATACCTATATACAATTAAATTACGAGTATAACTCCTATTGCCAGATATAGCCCGTTTCCAAGGTGCCAGTATCCTATTCCATGTACTGCTGACTCTATCAGATACTCAGCGTAGGTTTGATCTGGCGTATAGCTTAGCCACCCAGCCTTAACCTGTATGCTTGCTAGGATCACATAGAAGAAGATTGCTGTCATGAAAGTTGTGACCTGTACTTCTAGCGGTATCAGGTAGAACCAACATACTAAGTCTGGTGTCATCTCAGGGAACATTAGAGCTGAGCCTGGTAAGATGCTTTGAAGCCTTCCCGTGAAGTCCTTCTGCGTACTGAGCCCCCTCCACTTTACTCCCATTGCTGTAAGCAGGCTATCTGGGAGCACCAGCCCCCCGACCAGCCCTATAAGCAGTCCAAGCCAAAGCCACCTGGCTCTTCTAGGGCTCTCCTTTTCAGCTGCCACCTTTACGACTGTGGCAGCTGCTGTTGCAACTGGAAATGAGATTCTCTCAACCTCTATAACCTGCTTTCTGAATGGCAGCACTGTAAAGACTGATAGCATGAATAAAGCTAGCCCTAGTATCATGTAGAACCCAAGTGGAACCGCCTACTCACTCCACGTGACAGGGCCTCCCATTGCAGCTGCTTTAAGAACATCTTTGCTTGCTGGAGCCATATAAGATGGGAGAAACTCGGATATCTCCTGAACTGTGGAGCTATGAAGATGTAAACTGTGCTTGGGAAGGCAAACTGGTATCCTAAGGCTGCGCAACATGCTGTCTCCGTTCCATATACTCCATACTCCTCCGGTCTAGTTTTGCCTCCCAGCAAGCTGAAGACAGCATAAGCTACTATAATCATAGCTGCAGCAGCTTCTCCTGTCCACATGTATCCTCCTATAGCTCCCATGATGATCTGTGAAACAACCCACACAAACCCCATGATAAGCCCTAGCGTTAGTGCTCTCGCTGTAAACGCTTTGTATGCCATTTCTTCAGCAGCTCCATATGCTCCCATCTCAGCAGCCTCCTCCAACGTGACCCACCCAACATGTGTGCCCACTAGCCTTGTGCTCTTATATTCATTAATCACATGCTCTGAAGTGCTTTACACCAGGTTTATTTCCAGACTCCTGGTGGTTGTTAGTCTAATACAAGCTCAAACAAGTTCTCTTGTTTGCTAGCTACAGCATAGAGTAACCTCCTCTTATTTTTCATTCTCTCAGATAAGACTAGCTAGGCGGTTGGTTTCCCTCTATACCTCCTAAGATTCTAAATACTAGAGTGCAAGGTAACTGTTTAATACTTCCTCCGGTAAACCCTCATGGTGTAGGAATAGGTGAATATGATGAGCTCAAAGAAGGAGCATGTTAACGTGGTGTTGGCAGGGCATGTCGACCACGGGAAGTCTACCATGTTAGGTAGACTGTTCTTTGATATGGGCAAGGTAAAGGATCTCCCACCAGAGGAAGAGGCAGGATCCTTCACGTTCGCATGGCTTTGTGACAGACTAAAGGAGGAGAGAGCAAGAGGGTTAACAATAGACCTCTTTCACGAAGAAATAGAGACTCCTCACAAGTATATCACTGTGATAGATGCACCAGGTCACGCAGACTTCATCAAAAACATGATAACAGGAGCAAGCCAAGCTGATGCAGCCATCCTAGTGATATCAGCAAAGAAGGGGGAGGGTGTTCAAGAGCAGACACGAGAACATGCATACCTCCTAAAGGTTCTTGGTGTAAACCAGCTGATCGTAGCCATATCCAAGATGGATACTGTAGACTACAGCAAAGAGAGATTTGAGGAGATCAAGGAGGAGGCCATGGAGCTGCTAAGGCAGATAGGCTATCCAGTTGATAAAATACCCTTTATACCAGTGTCAGGCTGGGTTGGTGACAACGTGTATAAGAGAAGCGACAAAATGCCATGGTATGATGGACCAACGCTCTATGAGGTGCTAGATACGGTGAGCTCGCCGCCAAAACCAGTCGATAAGCCCCTGAGGATACCTATACAAGATGTATTCACCATAACTGGAGTAGGATTAGTTCCTGTAGGAAGAGTTGTGACTGGTGTGCTTAGGCCAGGTGACAGAATCGTTGTGGAGCCTACTGGAGCTACAGGAGAAGTCAGAAGCATAGAAATGCACCACAAGAGACTAGATAAAGCAGAGCCAGGAGATAACATAGGGTTCAACGTTAAAGGCATCGAGAAGAAGTTTGTGCATAGAGGCTGTGTAGTTGGTCATCCAGATAATCCACCGACTGTAGCAGAGGAGTTCACAGCTCAAATAGTAATAACAAGACATCCAACAGCAATCTCAGTAGGCTATACCCCAGTAGTCCACGTCCATACAGCACATATGGCATCCAGAATAGTAGAGATAATAGACAAAAGAGACCCGAGAACAGGTCAAGTAATAGAGAAGAACCCAAGTTTCATAAAGAAAGGTGACATTGCGGTTGTGAGGTTCAAGCCAATAAAACCACTTGTAATCGAGAGAAGGCAAGACTTCGACCAGCTAGGGAGATTCGCTATCAGAGATATGGGAATAACTATAGGAGCAGGAATAGTCCTCGACGTGAAGAAAGCAGAGAGAAAAAGGTAGCCACCATAACTCCCTTATTTGGTGACGCTAATTGGAGGCTAGAATCAGGATAGAGCTTGTCAGCACAAACTACAAGTCACTTGAGAGAGTATGTGGGGAAATAAGGGAGGTCGCGAGGAAGTCTGGTGTAAATATAATAGGACCAATCCCGTTACCAACAAAAAGACTTAGAATAACAACCAGAAAAAGCCCATGTGGCGAAGGTGGGAAAACATGGGATCGATGGGAGCTAAGGATACACAAGAGAATAATAGATATACCCTCTCCAGATGAGCGTTTCATGAGAAGAATTATGAGTATAACAATTCCAGAAGATGTCAGAATAGCTGTCAGACTACCATAATCATAACCTAATCTGGTTACAATTAGGCTTCCTCCTGTAGAAAGCAGGGAACCTGGTGACTTCAATTAGAGAGTAGATAAACCTTTCTCTGTAAACTTAGAGTAGTGCCGGAGGTAGGATTTGAATCCACGTGGCCACAAGGGCCACCGGCTCTCAAAGCTGAAATTGGCGAAATTCTTTTAGAGGGTCACTTTGCATTGATTTTTTTCGATACAATCGAGAGAACCTTTCTTTTCTTATCTTCTGGTAATCCTGAAGCTCTTACTTTTAACTTGTGTTCCTTCTTCATAATCTAAAATCACGATTAGATTACTCCAGTTTTATATTGGGCAAAACCGCTATAGGATGTAAACTTGGATCTATGGCTATGATGCCTAGAATCCTTGAAGTAAACTTCCTGATTATCTTCTCTAGAGGTAACTCGATAACTTCAGCTCCTAATCTCGATGCTAAAGCTCGAGGTCGTCAACACCATACCTTTTCTCTCAGCTCCTCTACTCTTTCAATTATATGCCTCATCATTTCCTCAACCTTTAAGTAGGCATTAACTTAGCCTTTTCATCCTTTTCCGGCAAGTCTGGAATCTCCTTGAAAAGCTCGATTAATTCAGGTTCCTTAATCTCCAGAGAAATATAAAGGCGCCGGGGGTGGGATTTGAACCCACGCGGCCACAAGGGCCACCGGCTCTCAAGGCCGGCCCTTTGTCCTCTCAGGCACCCCGGCAGCTACTTAAGTGGCAGGTACTTGCTTGATCTAGTTGCTCCCTTCCCAGGTCTTCCATGTTGGACTATTTTTGTTGTCGGAGCAAACTCTCCCAGGTAGTGCCCTATCATTTCTGGTGTTATTGTCACCTCTATCCACTCTCTTCCATTATACACCTGAAACACCATTCCAACCATCTCTGGAAGTATCGGCATATCTCTCCTGTGTGTTCTTATCGGCTTCTGTATGCCTCTCTCCTGCATTGTTCTGATTTTCTCAAGAAGCTTTCTGTTCTCCGGATGGAGTCCTCTTAGAAGCGATCTCCTTATTCTAGCTGGCAGTATCTTCACTAACTCATCCATTGGCATCCTCTTAAGCTCCTCTATAGTATGCCCCTTGTAAGTCTGTGGTATGCTCATGTTGTCACCTTATGTGCTCCCATACTTTTATTCCTTTTCCCTAAGTTCTTCTTGTCTTCCTAAGCTTCTTCCCTCTACCTGTTTTACGGGCTGCTATGTGCCCAACCTTCTGCCCTGGTGGGGCTGTTCTCTTGACCGTCGTTGGCTTGCCTGGCCTCCTGTGAGATCCTCCACCATGTGGGTGGCTACATGGATTCATGACGTTTCCTCTAACTACTGGCCACTTTGTAGCCTTAACTCTCATGGCATAATACTTTGTCCCTGCCTTGAGGTATGGTTTCTCTCGCTTTCCTCCACATGCTACTACCCCTATAGTTGCTCTACACTTTGAGGAGAGCGCTTTCTCTTGCCCACTCGGAAGCCTGACTATCGTCCTGTCCTCCTTATGCGCAATCACAGTAGCATAGGCTCCAGCTGATCTAACGAGCCTTCCTCCATCTCCCGGCCTCATCTCAATATTACAAACCAGGACTCCCTCTGGTATGCTTCTGAGAGGCAGTATGTTCCCTATCTTCAGCCCAGCTCCCTCCCCTATTTCTATGGTGTCTCCTAGAAAAACTCCCTCAGGTGGTATGTAATAGAAGACATTACCATCTGGGAGCTTGGCCTTAGCTAGTAGAGCTGACCTCCCTGGTTCATGTAGGAACTCTACCACTTGGGCCTCGACAGGCTGCTGCCCGAGTTCAGCAAGCTTGAGTGTTGTAGGATACTTTGCTGGCGCTATCTTCAGGTGCTTTCTAGACCTGAAGTTTATGCCACCTCTACCCTTCCTCTGAACAAGTATTCTCTTACCCATCTCAACCTCCTCACAGTATACCTAGCCTGGTTGCTATATCTGATGCAGAATACTCTGGTGCTAATTTAACATAAGCCTTCTTTAAACCTCTAGGGGTTATTAGTATGTTGACCTTTATCACCTTTACATTGAAGGCTTCTTCAACAGCTTTCTTGATCTGATGCTTGTTGGCCCATTTAGCCACATAGAAAGTAAGCTTGTTTTCTTTCTCCATTAGTCTTAGCGCCTTTTCAGTAGCTAGCGGCCTTACTAAGATGTCATAAGGATGCTTCTCCATTTAGCTCACCTAGCGTCTTACTGCTCCATATTGTAAGTCTTCCAGGTTCTCCTCCAGGTGCCAGATGTATCACGCTTAAGCTACTGAGAGGCTCAACCTGGACTCCTGGTATGTTTCTAGCAGCTCTTCTGAGTGGGCAGTGTGGCGTGGAGACAACAAACAAAGGTCCGCTTACATTCTTCCTTCTTCTCCCTCTCATCTTTCCTCTCCCTGCTCTCTCATGACTCCATCTCCTCTTACATCTCTCTAGCTCATCCTCTAGCCCGAGTTTAACCAGGAGTCTGTAAATGGCTCTAGTCTTATCTATATCCTCTATCTCTCCCTCAACTACTATCGGAAGCTTGATGCCATCTGGTATCCTATGGCCTCTCTTCCTTACAAGCTCTTCGCTTGCTGTAGCAGCTATAGCTGAGAGCCTTGCAATCTTCTTCTCTCTCCTGTTTATCTCCTCTACTATCACCTTATCTGCCTTCGGTGGGTGTGCTCTGAAGCCTCCTACAGTCATGGGTGCCCTAGCTGCTCTTCGGGTTCCTCTTATTCTAGGTACTCTTGCTATCCCATAGCCTACCCCAAGGGACTCAGCTGACGTCCTCTTTCCTGCATACTCATCTACTCCCTTAGGCTGAAATCTAGCTGAGAGAGATGCTATGTAAGCTCTTCTGATTATATCGAACCTGATTGGCAGCTCGAATACTGGAGGTAGCTCTATGTTTCCCTTCCTCTCACCATCTATAGAGTAGAGTGGCACTTGCTTACTCACCTTAACCACCTGTGAGAGGAGTCCATACTATCTTGTATGCCGGCTCATATGGGAGCATCGGTATTCTTATGGGGTGTCTCATTAATGTAAATCTCTTTACAGGGCCTGGAGTACTTCCCTTAACGACGACATACTGTGACCTTATAACTCCGTACTTGTGAAATCCTTCCCTAGGGGTTATTCTCCCCCCATCAACTCCTATCTCCAGTATCCTTTTGTTGTACTCTGTTCTCTTGAAGTATCCTAGCTGCCCAGGCCTAGGGACTGTCCAGCTCACTTTAGCTGGATGCCTAGATCCTAAGCTTCCTACCTCTCTTCTTCTTTTTCCTGCCTTGTGAGGGAGCCTCTTCACTCCAAACCTCTTGATGACCCCCTGAAAGCCCTTACCCTTCGTTACTGCAGTGACATCTATAAACTGGCCTGCCGTAAAGACTTCCTGGACGAACACTGGCTGCCCTAACCTTTCTCTCACATAGCTCACTCTGTCTGCCATGCTTCCTCCCTTAACTGGTATCTCAAGGATCTCTGGTGCCTTCTTTGGTACCCCTGTCGCCAGCCTGGGAAGCGTGCAAACTATAGCTCTTAGATCTGATATCTGGTCTACTTCGCTTTCAAGCCTCTCAAGCACGCTATCAGGTGATGCTCTCCTTAGACTTTTAGGGACTGTCAGCCTCCTAGATAGGTCCTTCATGAAGAGCCCAGGCTTCTCTCTATAGACTCTAAGGCTAGCTATCATCTTTTCGTAATCACTCTTACTTATGTTGTCCGGTAGCTTGCTCTGCTCAACTTCGAATCTAGGGCTCAAGTTTATTGCTGTAGCCATGTGCTGAAGGCCATACATGTTTTTAGTATATGCCCTCACTCCAAGAAGCATGATAGGTGGTGTCTCTATGATAGTTACTGGTGTGTAGACTTCTCTTCCAAAGAGAGGGCTGCCTGGCTTGTCCTCTACAACTATGAGGTGCATCATTCCAGCTTTGTAGCCTGGGAAGGCGACAAGCTGTGGTGGTCCATCGATCTCAGGCCAGGACCTGAACCTAGCTACTTCAGTAGCAGCTCTCTTCCTAGGATAGAATTGCAAGGATCCTCTTCTAGGCATTTTTCAGCACCAGATCTCCTCACACACCTGTTGCTAGAGCTGGAAGCTTCTTGGCCTACCACCTATTTAAAGGCTTCATCGACCTGTATCGGTTCTGGAGCAAGCTCTCTGCATCTACAGCCCCTCCTCTCTGGCAGCAGCTCTACAGTCTTCAAAATAAGACTTTTAATATCTTCTATCTTCTCAGAGAATATTTGCTCGACTTCCTTGTGGCTCAGCTCACCTCTAGCTATTCCCGCTGCCATGTTTGTGACCACGCAGATAGGCATGTAGCAGAGCCCTAGCTCTCTTGCCAAGGTAGCCTCTGTCGCCATAGTCATCCCAACAAGCTCACCTCCACTGTTCTTCATTGCTCTTATCTCAGCTGCTGTCTCGAATCTATTCCCCTCAGTACAGCAGTAAACTCCTCCACTTTTCACTTCTATGCTGATCTCTCTCGCAGCTCTAGTGATCGCATCCTTCAGCTCAGGGCAGAAGACATATGGGGTGCAGGTAGCGTGTCTAACCCCTCGCTCAAACCCGCTAAGCGGTGTTTTCCCATCAAAATATGTGGGGATTCTCTTCTTGGTGAAATCCATGATATCTGATGGCAGGACTATGTCTCCAACCTCTAGCCTAGTGTCTATGGCTCCAACAGCATTCGTAGCTAGCACTCTCATGGCTCCAAGCCTATAGAGAGCTAGCATATTCCCTTCATAGTTCACTCTAAACGGAGGCGTATCATGTCTTATCCCATGCCTGCTTATGAAGCAGATCGTCTTCCCTGCATACTCGAACTTCTTCACCCTGATAGCCCCATATTCAGTTATAACAGCTATTTCCTTACCCTCCAACAGCCTGTAGAATCCGCTTCCGCCTATGACTCCTATTCTCAAGTTACCATGCACCTAAAGCCTCTCAGCTACATACTCTGCTAGCTCAACTAGCCTTGCAGCATAACCCCATTCATTATCATACCATCCCAAGATCTTAGCGAATTCTCCTCGGCCACCTAGCACATGTGTGCTAGCTCCATCTATTATACACGAGTATGTTGTCCCAATTATATCCGATGAGACTATGGGGTCCTCAGTATACCCCAGTATGCCAGCTAGCTCTTCTTCTGAGGCTCTTATGTACTCTCTGTTGATCTCCTCTCTGGTAACACTTTCCTCAAGCTCGACAACCAAATCTGTTATCGATCCATTTGGAACAGGTACTCTAAGCGCTATCCCAGTCAGCTTTCCTGCTAGCTTTGGCATCACTAAGCCTATGGCCTCAGCTGCCCCTGTTGTCGTTGGGACTATAGAGATTGCCGCTGCTCTAGCCCTCCTCAGATCCCTATGAGGAAGGTCAAGAAGCCTTTGATCATTTGTGTAGGCATGGCATGTGGTCATCATTCCTCTCTTCACACCAAACTTGTCATCTAGCACCTTGACCATGACAGCTAGGCAGTTTGTTGTACATGAAGCCATGGACACTATATTATGCTTAGCTGGATCATACTTATCGAGGTTTACTCCAGGAATAACTGTGGCATCTGGGCTCCTAGCTGGAGCTGATATCAAAACCTTCTTAGCTCCAGCTTCCAGGTGCATTGCAGCCTTGCTTCTCTCCCTGAACCTCCCTGTTGACTCAATGACTATATCAACTCCAAGCTCTCTCCATGGTATCCTGGCTGGATCACTCTCAGATATGACAGTAACCCTTCTTCCACCAACCTCTATCTCGCTGCTTCTCCACTTCACCTCTGCTCTCAGAACTCCATGTACTGAGTCATATTTCAGCAGATGCGCCAATGTCCTGGCGTCTGCCAGGTCATTGACTGCAATTACCTCAGCTTTATCCCAAAAATCCGGCTTACCAAGCGCTATCCTGAAGAACACTCTACCAATTCTTCCGAAGCCATTGATACCTATCTTAGCCGTCATGCTCCCCCATGTCTCATGAAGATGACTTATAATAGTTCTCAAGTCTCCTAATATGTTAGCTACCCTGTCAATCGACAAGTTTATTAACTAGATAGTATAGTACTATATCTGTAGGCTTGATAGCAGGCGCCTGCTCACACTCAAGCTCATCCTAGCCTTGGGGGGATAACATGACTCTTGCAACTTTAGGAGGCCAGCCTGTCCTGATTCTGAAGGAGGGTACGCAGAGAACTAGAGGTGAGGAAGCAAGGCGGCTGAACATAATGGCTGCTAGAGCTGTAGCTGAAGCTATAAGAACGACCCTAGGCCCCAAAGGCATGGACAAGATGATTGTAGACACACTAGGTGACATAACGATATCTAACGATGGCGCCACTATACTAGATGAGATGGAAGTAAGGCATCCTGCAGCTAAGATGATGGTGGATCTAGCTAAGGCACAGGATCATGAGGTCGGTGATGGGACAACGACTGCTGTGGTTATAGCAGGAGCTCTCCTAGCTGAGGCAGACAGGCTACTGAGGAAGGATGTGCATCCAATGGTCATTGTAAATGGGTTCAAAAAGGGAGTAGAGGAGGCGAAGAGAGTTCTGGACGAGATATCAGAGGAAATCAAAATAGAGAACGATGAGATACTGGTAAGGGCAGCAGAGACAGCTATGAGAAGCAAGGCTATAGCAGGTGAACGGAGGTATCTAGCTGAAATAGCAGTCAAGGCAGTGAAGAAGGTGGCTGAGGAAAGAGATGGAAAATACTTCATAGATCTAGACAGAGTCAAGATACTAAAGAAGCAGGGGAAGAGCCTGAGAGAGACCGAGTACATCGATGGCATAGTGATAGACAAGGAGGTGGTCCACAGTGGGATGCCAAAGAGAATTAAGGAAGCTAAGATAGCCCTGCTAGGATGTCCATTGGAGATAGAGAAGACAGAGTTCAGTGCTGAGGTTAGGATAACAGACCCAGATCAGATGATGAAGTTCATAGAAGAGGAAACCAACATCTTAAAGGACATGGTTGATAAAATAAAGTCAGTTGGAGCAAATGTTGTCTTTTGCCAGAAGGGTATCGACGAGATAGCACAGCACTTCCTAGCAAAATATGGCATACTAGCAGTGAGGAGGATCAGCAGTAAGGATATGGAGAAGCTAGCTAAGGCGACAGGTGGCAGAATAGTCACGAGTCTAGAGGACCTCAAGCCAGAAAGCCTAGGGTATGCAGAGCTAGTAGAAGAGAGGAAGATAGGTGAGGACAAGATGGTCTATGTAGAGGGCTGCAGAGACCCAAGAGCTGTCACAGTAGTCCTGAGAGGAGGAGCTGAGCTCTTGGTAGAGGAGGCTGAGAGAGGCTTCCATGATGCTCTCTGTGTGGTCAAGACACTCTTAGAGGATCCAAGAGTAGTCTATGGTGGAGGCTCAGTAGAGATGAAAATCGCGACAGCAATAAGAGAGTATGCTGCAAAGATGGGGGGTAAGGAAAGGCTTGCAGTAGAGGCTTTCGCTGACGCAATCGAGAGCATACCGAGCGCACTAGCCCAGAATGCTGGTATGGATCCAGTCGAAACCATACTAGACCTCAGAGCGAAGCACGAGAAGGAGGGCGGATGGTGGGGGGTCAATGTTCTAGAGAGTAAGATATCTGACATGAAAGAACTTAGTGTAGTAGAGCCGACCAAAGTAAAGCTAAATGCTATAGTTGCAGCAGCTGAGACTGCGCAGACGATAATAAGGATAGATGATGTAATAGCAGCTAAACCATTTGAGAAGGAGGAGAAGAAAGAGGGCAAGGAAGAAGAGGAGAAGCCTGAAAGCGAGTTCAGCAGCGAGCTCTAGGGTTATGCTTGAGAAAGCCAAACATAGTAGACATCCTGATCCTGCTCTTCCTCCTCTCTCTACTAATTTTTATTTTGGTCAGAAAGTACTCCCCTCGTGAGGAGGTCCGTGAATTCTCTGGAATAGATATAATTAGAGTCTGTGAGGAGTACAATAGGATATCTTCGAAAGGGTACATAGTGGCTGCAAGGGTCAAAGGGAAGTGGACCTTCAACTCAACACCAGTAACTATAGAAGGGGTCGTGGTCAAAGCTGATAAGGCAAGGCTGTACATAGCTAAGGGCCCGGTCCTACTATCTGTAGGAGGTCCCATGGCAGATGTAGAGCACATAGCTGCGTCTAAAATAACTTTGCTTCCTCAGTCAAAGTCAGTCATAGTGTTATGGACAAAGCCTCTTGAAGCTGAGAACCTAGATGACTTTCTCTCAGTAGTCAGCAGGATAGCAGAGTTTGCAGCAGGAGACTATGGCGTAGCAACCATAAGGATAACTGGCAGGCTTCTTCTGAAATGTAACATGACGAGAGGAAGCCCTACTTTCCAGAAGATCTGGCTTGACACGGTATCTAGAATTCAGTTTGGAATAGTCTATCTCGTTCTCGAAGAGGGATATCTAGAGCTGAGCCTATATGGAGCAGGTTGGAGGCCTGAAGACTTCTCTGTCTTCGCAGCAATACTCTCCGAGAACAGAGTGGCCGTTAACGGTGTTATGACTCCATCACTGACCATAATGGTGGGGACTGAAGAGAGCTTAGCTGAGCCGGGCGCGGAGAAGGCTGTGAAAGCAAATCTTGCAGCTCTAATAAACTTCGTTGAGACAGAAAAGACGACTATATCTCCATATCCATAGGTGTGTGCATTGTGGGCTTATCTAGCGAAGAGGTACAAGAGCAGCTTGACTAAAAGGCTAGCTGACAGGCTATCTATACGCTTAAGGGGAGCCATAAGAGGGAGCTTGCTGCTAAGCTTAACTAAGTCAGTAAAACTGCAGTTACCTGCAGTAGGCTTAAGAGGGTCTCTGGCAGCTCAGCTTGCAAGTAAGCTGAGCAATGCCGTCTGGATGAGGCTAGATAGCCACCTGCTACCTGCAGGCAGGAATCTAGATGCCATTCTAGAATCCTCCCTCATGTTCAGAGCTTTAATGCGGTCTCCTCTTACACTTCTCCTCCTTCTCCTTCTGTACTTTGCTTCTTCAAGGGCTGTGATCTCTACTAGCTCACTGATTGTCCTATTTACTTCTGCAGCTGCATACATGGCTGGTGTTCTAGCTGGCAAATTGGAGTGCTCTAGATCTAAGATTGCTGTCACGGGATCTACTATACCACTGTATATTGGTGGAGCAATGTACCTGATTGGAGCCATATTCCTTGTTAAGCAGCTTTCCATAGTAGGTGGCCTCCCTATTCTGAGCGAAGAACTCCGTAGGAAGCTCATCTACTCATTGACATATGTAGCATGGAGCATAGCTCCTGCATCTGTTATCCTATCTCCCTGGGTACATTCTGGTGTATCCAGCGTGGACAGAATGAGGTTTCTTGCTTTCTCAGCCGCATCAGTGGCCATGGTCGCCCTACTAGGGTATAGGACTAGCATAGTCGCAGCGATAATCGGTTTAGCTCTATACGCCTTCTACACTAGGCTAGCTACATCACTCGATTTACTTCTGACATCCATAGCCTTACTAGCTGCATATGTAGGAGTAGGTTTCATAAGATATGAGCTGAGAGGCATAGCAAGCCCTATCTACGCAGCTCTCCTAAGGCCGACAATAACAGTGAGCAATTTCGATATTCTTGTCCAGAAGTATGGCTTCGCCCCCCTCTCACATGGCTACATCCACATTTCAGCTATCACATCAGCGCTCCCTTTCCTACCTGGCCCTAAGACTGGTCCTAGGAGGATCATAAGTTCACTAGTCGGTGTGAGAGGAGAAGTCTCGACAACAGCTACAGTGTATGCTCCCTTACTTCTAGACTTTGGCCTCCTAGGCTGTGTCCTAGCTTTCCTGCTATGCGGCTTCATCCTCTCCCTAGTATTCTATTCAAAAGGCAGAGACGAGCTTGCTGAGAGAGTAAAATACAGCCTCTACTGTGTACTGGCTATGTACCTAGCAACCTCAATTGAAAGCGGCCTACTAGACTTCAATGTGTACACGTATATGAGTATAGTGCTGCTCCTATACTTCCTTACCTCTCGACCCCTCCAGAGCTCTTCTTGAGTGGGTTAGGACCAAGAGCCTTTATTTGCTCTGTGAATTCTCTGACTACCTCAGCGAACTTCTCTCCTTCTGCTGCTGAGATCCACTCCAACCTAAATCTCTCGGGTTCAATGCCCATTTCCTCTAGCAGTTTCCTCAGGAGGAGAAACCTTTTGAAAGCCATATAGTTTCCACGCAGGTAATGGCAGTCTCCTGGATGACAGCCTCCAATGAACACGCCATCAGCACCATCTCTGAACGCTTCAAGTATGAACTCTGGGCTTACTCTACCGCTACACATCACTCTTATCAACCTAATAGAAGGTGGATACTGTATTCTGCTTGTTCCTGCCAGGTCTGCTCCAGCATACGCGCACCAGTTGCATGTAAAGCCTATTATCAGGGGCTTAAAATCATGCTTCACTCTACCACCTCCCTTCTGTTAAGGCTCTTATTTGAGCTAGTATCTGAATATCAGTAAAGTGTCTCATTGTTATAGCTCCAGATGGACATGCTCCACTGCAGGCGCCACACCCCTGGCATACAGCTTCATTTACCTTCGCCTTAGCTCCTTTCTCCATTTCAACGACTGCTATAGCTCCATATGCACATATGCTTTCACATATCCTACAGCCTCCACAAAGTTCTTCATTGACTTGTGCTGTTATAGGCTCTACTACGACTTTTCCTGCTGACAGCGGTATGGAAGCCTGTGCCGCTGCTGCGCTAGCTTGAGCGACGGTATCTGGTATGTCTTTAGGCCCCTGTGCTGTCCCGCACAGATATATACCTGGAACATGGGTTTCGACAGGTCTAAGCTTTGGATGAGCCTCTAAGAAGAAGCCATCTGGACTCCTGGATATCTTCAAAACCCTCTGAAGGTATTCGGCATCTAACGGGGGGGTTAAGCCTGCAGCTAGCACTACCATATCAAACTCCATTTCGATGACGTCTCCTGACAGCGTGTCTTCGCATCTAACTATCAAATTGTGTGTTTCCGGTTTTTCAGCTACTTTTGAGACCCTACCCCTTATAAACCTGACTCCTTCTTCCTGGACTCTTCTGTAAAACTCCTCATATCCCTTACCGAAGCTTCTTAAGTCCATGTAGAACACTACAACCTCTGTATTTGGATTCTTCTCCTTAAGTTGATGTGCATGCTTCAGGGTTGCCATGCAGCATATTCTCGAGCAGTACTCCTTTGCATTTACACTCCTAGAACCTACGCACTGTATGAAAGCTACTCTCCTTGGCGGCCTCCCATCAGATGGCCTGAGAACGACACCCCCGGTTGGACCTACTGCATTTACAAGCCTCTCGAACTCAAGGTTCGTTATTACGTTTGGGTATCTTCCGTATCCGTATTCTCCTGCTTTTGTTGGGTCGTATAGTTCGAATCCTGTTGCGACTAT
>JAVCBW010000050.1:0-21045 GCA_037917675.1 Thermoproteota archaeon | reverse complement strand
GGTACAGAGCTATCCAGTACACAAGCATGTAAGCAATCCAGAGCTTAACATCCTAGGCTTAAGAAGGGACAGCTACGGCACTGCAGCTGGCTGGAGCGATGATTATCCAGGCAATGAGTGGGTAGATGTCAATGGTGACGGAAAACGTGAGCCATTCCCAGGCCCAGACAGGGTAGAGGGCTGGGGAGGCAACCTCTACAGGACAGAGGATGGTGTAGACTACATAGAGACGTATGATACGGAGATAGGTGTCTTCTGGTACTACACGCTGCCAGCAGATTTCCTTGGATTAGGCAGCGATGTGTATGGGATAGATACATACTGGGCTGAGTGTGGGCTCTATACACCAGATGCTTGGCTCATAGAGTGGAGACGGGAAGGCATGAGAGTACCGCCACTGCGAGTAAGTTACTGGGTGAGAGCACACCACTGGATCTGGGCTGAGGGAAAGAAGCTCATAAAGGAGGAGGTTGTCAGCGTAGGGAGAGCTGTCACGGTAGATTATGTG
Source organism: Thermoproteota archaeon (assembly GCA_037917675.1). GTDB lineage: Archaea > Korarchaeota > Korarchaeia > B14-G2 > B14-G2 > B14-G2. The sequence continues at coordinate 20,537 of JAVCBW010000050.1, read as the reverse complement.
AAGACGACTAAATGGATGACTTGGCTGCTGAATGAGACTAAAGTGTATGATGGTAGGAGGTACTTCTTTGGCAACCTACCATACTTATCAGTAGCAGCTGAGAAGGAGGGGTTAGTCACAGAGCCTATGGCACTAGAGAAATTAAAGTGGCAGGCAACAATCTATGAAATAGTAGAGACAACAATCGACACGAAGGAGCCACTCTACAAGCTAGAGGAGTGGGTGCCACTACGCTATGTGTTCTATCCATGGCTGAACAACTTTGAGTATGCTAACGTAGAGTACGTGAAGCCGGAAGGCAGCGCTATAGCTCTATGCATAGTAGCAGGGCCAGAGGGATTACCAACCACCTCACCAGTGGAAGTGCCGGAGACATTCCTTGGGCCGGTCTACAGACACGAGGTGCTGCTGGTGGATCTGAAGCTGCTGAAGGAGATAGTGGGAACTGATGTCACAGGGGTATTTGCAGGGATCTTTGATCAGTTCGTTGGCGGCCCGGGAGTAGAGTACACTGGTACACTACTGATATCATTTGAGAACTACACAGACATTACTCCAGCAAGCGAGAAGGATATAATCTTCGAGGGAGAGGACGTCTTCAGCTTCCTCCATGCTCCATTCGTCTATGTGGCTGGGACAAAGGCAGCAGAGGCTGCTAAGGCAAGCTGTGCACTAGTACTGGTCGGTGGGCCTATAGTCAACAGCTATGTTAAGGAGCTGAATGACACTGGCAAGCTGTGGATAACCTTCATAGGAACCGACAAGGTAAGGGACTGGACTGGCAAGGTATGGACGCTAGAGGATGTAGCGGCAACACTAGGCTGGCCAGTAGAGTATGTACCTAAGGTGACATCAGGTATAGGGACAGTACAGTATGCTAAGGAGAACCCATGGAACCCAGATCCAACAGTCCCAGTGCTTGTGGTAGCAGGCTGTGACAGGTTCGGAACGTATGCTGCAGCTGTGGCACTATCTGATCCAACAAAGATACTCAGAGAGACAGCTTCAGCATGGTGGGAGGCAGGCAGGAATACTCAGCCGCCAGCAGTGATAGTGCTAGGTGTGGTACCAGGGATACCAATAGTACCTCCAGTTGCTCCGCCACCGGGAGTAGTCTTCGTAGGCATCGGACCAGCACCTGAGGAGACTCCGCTGGGCGGCTAGCCCACCCCCCTTTTATATTCACATCTTCGATCTAAGCTGAAGCCTTATTCTTGTTCTGTGACGTTACCTATTTTAAGGGCTGAGCTCATAGCTGCTGGGAGGTATCTTGAGAAGGCTGCCTATGATACTGTTGGCAACTCTACTCTTCTCTGTACTCCCATATGGAGTGGGGGAGGCTCAATCAGACATATTGAGGGCTATAGAGAAGGCATATGGGTATTTTGCTGCTATGCCAGGCCTCTATGAGGTCATGAACCCGATGACACAGGAGAGGGAAGTTGGGTTTTATGAGAACATCTTGATTGGTATGTCTCTCAGCTTTTGCCTCGAGAATGCTGAGTTTATGCCAGCTGTATCTGAGAAGGAGAAGAAGGGGAAGGAGCTTCTTGAGGAGATAGTTGAGCTTGCACTTAGAAGCAACCGTGTAGGGAGAGGGTGGCGTAGCCCATCTTCAGGTGGAGTGGAGGACACATATGTTACTTCTCATGTAGCTCTCCTACTGGCTAGAGCTAGTAGGCTAGTTGGTGTGGAGGAGGAGGCTAAAGACGCCATAGCAGGCTTAAGCAGCTTGCAGGATGAGAGTGGAGGATGGGGGGCGTTTCCAAGACACCCAAATGAAGACTATAGGAAGCCTGATCCTGGGTTAACTGCAGTAGTCTTACATACTCTGCTTGAAGCCAGGATGAGAGGTATTCCAGTGAGTAGAGAGGCTATAGATAAGGCTATAGCCTTTCTCAGTGGAAAGTGTGGGAGAGACGCAAATGGGGTATACTGGAGATCTGATGAGCGGATGACTGGCTTGACGATGGGAGTCAGTACAGGATATGCTCTTGCCTCTCTTTGCACAGCTAGGATGCTAGGTTATGACGTAGATGAAAAGCTACTTAGCGATGCAAGGAGGTGGGTGGTGAAGAGCTACACTCAGTTTAGCGATGAATGGGATAGAATCCACTTAGCGTGGGCACTCAGTAGGCTAGCGTTTATTGGGATGATAGAGAGCAAGGAGCTCAAGATGCTTACGCTTGATGACATAATTCTCTATGTGGCTACACAGGAGGGGGGGCTGTTCAAGGGAGGAATCTTCAGGACAGCCCTCACGCTCCCAATGCTATTTGACTACTATGAGGCTATAACAGTATATGCCACAGTCACCTTCACTGGGAGGGGAGTAGATGAGCTAGCTGAGCCACCTACAATAGTTGAGGGAGGTGAGCTTACGATATTTGTGGCAATCGAGAATGGAGCAGAGTACCGTCAGACTCTTGAAGCCGAGATCGAGTATCCTAGAGAGTTTGTGCTTGCATCACAGAATAGGGGGCCGAGCGAGCTTGACCCAGGAGAGAAAGCTGTTTCTAGCTTTAAACTCAAGCATGGAGGGAGGTTACAGCAGAAGCATGGTGCTCAGATCGTAGTGTGGGTTAAGAGGAGGCATCTGGGAGTGGTTAAGGTAGCTTACATGACTACACTCGATTTCGAGGTAATTAAGAACTCTAGGATAACCCTCAGCAAGCAGTTGTCAGCTAACATAATCGACCTTGGAGAGAGGGTTAATGTGAGGATCTCCATCAAAAACATAGGAGATGTCTCAGCTAAGAACATGGTGTTAAGAGAGGAGCTCTACTCTGGAGCTGTAGTAGCAGACTTCAGAGATACACCTCCATCACTCTTCGTAGGAGGGTTCAGCATAGCTGAGCTTAAGGCTGGGGAGGAGAAGTCATTCACATATGAGGTCGAGCTAAGAGACGCGTCTCCTGGCAAGATAGAGCTAGCTAAGACCACCATGATGTATACTGATGCTCTCGGAGAGCTTAATAATGCCACAGCATCTATAACCTTATCTGTGAGAAGGCCTTTACTTACTGTAGAAGCCTGGATTGAAGACGCTGAAACCGGCGTCAACCTGAGTGCTGTGAAGTGGGGTCAGGAGGTTAAGGTGGGAATTAAGGTCTGTAACGTTGGTAACTCTATTGCTAAGGAAATTGCTGTTGACGCTAGCTGGACACCTCAGCTGGAAGCTGAGGTGAAGATGCCAGTAAGGCTGGAAGCTAACCTGCTGGAGCCAGGTGACTGTAGGGTATTTTGGATAAATGCAAGCTGTAAGAGGTTCCTTATGCCTCCAGCTCAGGAAGCTGTTATAGTAGCTGAGGCTCACTATCAGGATGTAAAGAACAGCAGCCTGCCTGCATATTATGCGATAGCTCAAAGTGTCATTAACATAGAGATGCCTATATGGATAGTGTATGTAGGAATACTGCTAGGAGCCATGGTAGTTTTGCTTGCAGTAGCGCTATGGGTCAGGAGAGAAGCCCCGAGGAGAGCGAGGTATGAGAGGAGGAGGATAAGGAGGCCGAGGAGGGCATCCAGGCTTGGGTAAGCTCAGAGGGGGGAGTAGAGTCCTCTTTAGGGGCAGCATGCTAGTCCTGATGACATGTGCTGTGCTAGTAGCTTTCATCGCCTATAGAAGTAGGGAAGCTGTGAGAGAGCAGAGTAAGCTGCTTGCAATCTGCTACTACTCTGAAGACGCTACTAGTGGAGGCACAGAAATGCAGATTATAGCAGCAGACATAGTGCAGTATATAGCGAGAGTAACGAGGCCCTCAATATCTGATGAGGAAATAGGAGGAGGCATCTTAGATAGAGAGGAGCCTCCTGAAGCATACTCCTACATAGTGATCAGAGGGCCAGCATCAGGAGGAAAGAAGTGTAGGATACTTGTTGTCCCTGAGAACAGGAGTGTTATACTTGAGGCTGGAAGCTACATTGAGCTTAGGTCAGTTGCAGACAGGCTGGTACTAGCGCTATGTAGACCATATGCTCTTAGGGTAGCAAGATATGAGAAGGCTCCAAGTGGCTGGGTTCTCCTGATGATCCTCCCAGGGACAAGCGATGTTTATGCTGGAATGTGGCTGAGTGGTAGGAGCATGGAGGATATAGAGGAGAGCATCCCAGTGGTCGAGCTGGATGGAGCTACAGTAGAGGACATCAAGCTAGCTAGAATCCTGCTAGGAGACAGGTACATTGGGTAGCCTAGAGCAGAGGAGCGGGCCCAGCGGGACTCGAACCCGCGACCTCCGGCTTAGAAGGCCGGCGCTCTGACTCTAGCTATGATAGCTCCTAGCTGAGCTATGGGCCCAAGTGATGGCTGTTCAGGGAGGTTATTAACTTTACGCCTGAGAACCTAGAGAACAGGTGAGATTACCTTAGACTCTGAGGTTTTTCTGGTAGGCTCACGCAAAAAACTGATACGACACTATGTTAGTTAACGTTTATTATCAGGCTTAGACGGAGTAGGAGGGGTTCCTTTCTTGTGGAGAAGAAGAGCTGTAGCGCTACTAGGGATCCTAATACTCCAGCTTACCACCATAGGGACATGTGTAGGACAGGAGACCTATACTTATAGGATAAAGCTGTATGATAGAAATCAGATACAGAACATAGCATTGACTAGGTTCTATATTGGGCCATACTACATAGAGTATGAGGCAGTATACTTTGAGGGGGTTAAGAAGGCAGATAGGCTCCTAGTATATAATAGGACTTCTGGAAAGAAGTTGAAGGAAGTCGATAATGCAGGGGGGTATAATCCATTTCCATGGTATATTCCAAGTAAAGGGGAGCGAGAGTTTGTAGTGAATCTGACTAGTAGTGGCTATGACTCAGAGAAGAAATCTGACTATGTAAGTTTGCTGATATATGACTCCATATATAGAGTGGAGTATAAGGTTGAAACTGACATTACACCATCTAGGATAGTTCTTGAAAGCAGCGGTGAGGAAGCAGAGATAAAGATTGAGATAAGGAATGCTGGGACTGTTCCACTAGACCGTGTTGAGTACAAGCTGGTTCTCCCGGCTAGCGGAGAGGTAGCTCTCCTTTCAGGAGCTCCTTTGGGAGCTACAGCTCTTGAAGTAGGGGAGTCTATCACAGTTGAATATGGGATCAAGGTGATTACTCAGAAAGTCCCATATGCTACATACCTGATGTTCATAGTCAGCTACATAGACTTCTTCTCAGTTACAGGTACAGGGATGAGCGAAGAGACCTATATAATTGGTATTGAAGTAGGAGAAGAGAAGGTGGTGGAGAAGCCAGATGTGTTTGCTAAGGTGATACCAGATAGCATCAAGGTGAAGCCTGGTGATAGAGTCAGCATATCTTTCCATATGGAAAACCGTGGGAAAGGTGTAGCTGTTAAGCCAGCTATAACAGTGTGGGCTAGGCCCTCAGACTTAAAGCTGGTTTTCACTAACCCTCAGCTAGGAGAGGTCACAGGATACTTATCTGAGCCAATCTACCTGATAAATGAGAGTACAGGAGGACACGCAGACTTAATGCCAGGATGGAGGATAAAGCCTCTTAAATTCATTGCTGAAATTCCGTCGACAGTGACAGCAACAAGATACGTTGTATATATTGGCGTGGAGTACTCAGATCTTGGAGGAGAGTATTATAATCAGACCTATACTGTAGTCATGGATGTAGTTGAGCCGGGGAAGCCTCTGATAGACGTATCTAAGGTTGTATCAAGTTTATGGACCGGAGTAGGCGGTGAGTTAAGCATTACTGTAACTGTGAAGAATAGAGGAGATGGTGTTGCTTTGAATGTGAGGGTATCAGACGACTTTCCTTCACAGTATTTCATGTTAGTTAAAGGAGAGACTAAGATGTCTGTTCCAAAGCTGAATCCAGGGGAAGAGGTGGAGATGACTTATAGGCTCAAGGCGACTACAGCTGGGAATGTACTTATCGGGAGGGCAGTAGTTGAGTATGTAGATGAGGGAGGTGGGAGGTATATTGAGGAGAGCAATGAGGCGGGTATGGTGTCGATAGTAGAGCCTGATGTGAGAGTGAGCTTGGTGGAGAAGCCTGAGAGTGTTGTCGTCACTAACAGAGTGTATAAGTATAGGTTTGAAGTTGTTAACCTGGGGAATGGGCCTGCTAAGAAGGTGAAGCTGCTCCTTAAGCTCCCGAAGGGCTTGGACATATACTTGCAGGGAGGCCCTGCTGAGCTGTCAGAAGGAAACATCTTGAAGTTTGAAGTTGAGGAGATGGCTCCATATCAGAAGGAAAACGTCGCTATGACACTTAGACCATTTGTTGCTGGGGAATTTAGCATCGTTCAGCTCGAAGGAACCTACATGGGGCCAGGTGAAGCAAGGCAGTATGAGATAGCTGGAAATGTTAGCATAGAGTTTATGGCAGTAGTCCCAGAATCTGTGAGAGTGTTCCATGCGAGTATGCTAGTGGTCCTAATGGTGCTGTTGCTAGCACTCATCGTATTAGCTTTAAAAGCTGGTGGGAGAGGAAGAAGGAGATACTTGAGAGGAAGACTTGGGTACTAGGGGAAATGCATAGATTGGTGTAGGTGTTAGGGATAGGATCTCCATTGGCAGATCTAGGATGTGATGTGCACTAGCTATTACTATAGTGTCGCTTGAGGCGGCTACAGGAAACTCGGATACAGCTTTATCTACGTGGCTTATCGCCTTAGCCTCTCCTCTAATTCCTAGGCTTCTCATCATAGACTCTATGTGCCTCGCCAGATCCCCGCTCTTGCTGACTGGCTTATCAAAGAAGAAGTAGACTTCCTTCACTTTGAACTTGCCTAGAGATGAGAGCATCAGCCTTATGGCTGTGATGAGATCTCTGCCCATACGGATTTTCCCGTGGACACCGAGGATGTCTCTTAGCATCAGGTCGCTGCTCAGGTAGAGAGGCTCTCTTCTTATTGCAGCTTCTATTGTGTGTAGGACGTTGAATCCGTCTATAGCGATCTCAAGGCCAGCTGCCTCATGGGAGAGAAGCCTTTTGCCTATAGAATCTATAACAAAGCTTAGTGGATGTACTGCTCTTCTGAGAGCTCTCTGGTAGAGCTTACTTAAGCTCAGCATGTCTGTTGTAAGCTTTAGAGCTCGGTCTACTGACAAACCAGCATTTAGGAGATTACAGTATACTGAGGCTGCCTTCATGAGAGATGGTGGAGGGAGCTTAAGCACTATCATTTAGCTGCCCTGACTATTGCAGCAATGACTTGCTGTCTTGGTGGGGGAGAGGGAGCTGCTAGATGCGCTAGCTTCTCAGAGCCTCCTCCACTGCCTCCAGTAGCCTCAGATAGCTTTTCAGCGATCACGTTAGCAGGAAACGTCTTCTTAAGCTGGTCTGCAACCATCACTATAATGGGGAATAAGCCCCCAACTGCTGTTTTGGAGCATAACACTATGATAGCTGGGTCTTCTCTATGTGTCTTCAGGTAGCTATCTGCAGAGTCTATCAGGATACGTGTGTCTGACTCCTCTACTTCAGCAATCACAGCTTTAACCCCTTTCACAGTATGTGATGGAGCAGACTCTAGCGACATGATGCATAGCCCTACTCTGAGCTTCCTATTCTCACTCCTTAGAGCCCTCACACTCAACAGGAGCTCACGGATAGCACTGGGGACCTCCTCTATTCTCTTGTTTACTAGCCTAGCAGCCTCAGCTGCACCTGAGTAGACTTTAGCTATCTTTCTCACCGCAGGAAGCCCAGCAGAGTATATTAGCCGCACAACGTTCTCTTGAATCTTCTCTGTCCTTAGCACCTTAATCAAGCCTATTTCTCCTGTATAAGCTACATGTGTGCCTCCACATGCTTGAGCATTGAACCCTTCTATCTCTACTATCCTGAGCTCTGCTCCAGGGACAACTCCTCCCTGGTATATTTCAAAACCATATCTCTCTTCAGCCTTGGTCCTATTCTCAAATTTCGCGGTTACTCGCCTATTCTCTGTAACTATCCTGTTTGCTAGGATCTCTATGCTCTCTAAGTCGCTTTCAGTGAGAGGCTTATAGTGGCTTATATCTAGTCTACTCTCTTCGATATCAAGCTCAGAGCCTGCTTGCCAAATGTGGCTTCCTAGGATAGCTTTCGCTGCACCTAGGAGCACATGTGTGGCAGTATGCTGCCTCATTAAGGACACTCGCCTCTCCCAGTCTAGGATGCATTTCACCCTTGCTTTCTTGGAGAGAGCAGTAGTAGATTCAACTTCATGTAGAACCCATTCCCCAATAAGCTTAACGGATTTTACTGGCAATTTCAACCCGTTTACTACAAGAACACCTCTATCTGACGGTTGACCTCCTCCTTCTGGGTAGAATATTGTCTCTTTAAGCAAGACTCCAACTGGAGTGACAGCTACAACCTCTGTTTCAAGCTCTGATAGATAGGGGTTTTCATAGTAGACCCTGCGTGTTGGAGGGAACTTCCTCAGTTCTTGGACTATGCTAGCATACCTTGTCTCCTCTGGTATAGGAGGAGCCTTTGGCTTATAGTGTCTTGCTGCAACCAGCTCATAGAAGTTGTCTGGGATAGCTACTTCAACGCCAAGCTCTTTTGCCATCTTGGATGCCAAGGCTGGAGGTATTCCATGGGAGTCGTATAGCTCTACAAGATGATCCACTGTGATGTGAGCTTTAGAAGATACTAGCCTCCTCACGATAGATGAGCCTCTCTCTAGGAGGTCTTTGAACTTCTTCTCTTCTATCTCTACTATCTCGAGAACCCTATTTTCTTCCTCTTTTAGCTCAGGAAATGGTTTAGACCACAGGCCTATTTGGAGAGCTACAAGCTCGCTCAGCGGAGGGGGCTCTGGTAGAGACCATAGCTTACTTAGAGCTCTTCTGATGACTAGCCTCCCTAGATATCCTTCTTTGGCATTTGAAGGGATCAAGCCGTCAGCTAACATGAACAGAATGCACTTGGTATGATCTAGTAGAGTGTACACAGCCTCTAGAGGAGAGAGCATGGTATCTAGTCTTGTAGCTGGGATGCCTAGCTTCCTTGCAGCCTTCTCTCTCAGCTCCCTTAGAGGCCTACCTTCCTCTATCTTTCCCATAAGGCTTGATATTTTTGAGTACTCTTCTAGGATGTGTGTTGGAGGTATTGTTATTGATGTTAAGGCTGCAAACCTGTCTACTAGCTCACGGTATATTGGATGAAATGCTGAGGGCATTCCGCTAGCTAGCCATGCAAACCGCTCGAGTCCATAGCCTGTGTCAACTATCTTTATGGGTATCTTATAGTATTTTCCTTCATCAGTTACACCATACATCATGAAGACTAGTGTTGCTATCTCAAGACCATAAGCTATACACTCTAGGTCTGGGCCAGCATTGCCTCCACCTTCCCATATGCCTTCCTTGTATACTATCTCCTCTTCTGGTATATTTAGGACCTTCGTGGCAAACTCATGGTGTATACTGACAGTTTCCTCTTTCCAGTACACACTTTTCTCTGGGTAGTTGAAAGCATGGTGAGCCATCATCTCGAATATTGTCAGGTGTCTGCCGAATGTGAGGCCTACCTTATCTATATCCTTGAGCCGAATACAGACTTGAGAGATGCATAGTGGGTTTGCTGGAGGAGGGACTATGCCAGCTGTCACATATGGTTGAAATGCTATTATTGAGGCATCTGTCAGAAAGAGGTCTTCTCTCCAGCGAGCTATGACAGGTCTTCTTGGGACCCTTGTGTGCCCCTTCTTCTCTAGGTATCTTAGGAATCCCTCTCGTATTTCGTCTAGAGTAAGTTTTGGTATACCCTTGACGCCGCCTATAAAGGTGTATGGGTCACATGGAGCTTCTCCACAGGTTTCTCTGTCAGGGTTTATTGTCCAGAAGTAGTCTCCGCAGGTCTTACATCTCTTTCTCTGGTATCCATGTTCCTTGAAAAAGTTGAGATTGAGCTCTTCCTTAACCTTACTGGATAGAGGGTGTTCTCTCTTAGGCAATTTGCCCCCAGAGATGTAAGTGTGAGTATTTATCCGAATAGAGCGCTTAGCCCAGCTAGAGCCTCCTCTTCCTTCTTCTCCTCCTCTTCCTTCTTCCTTTCTTCCTTTGGTTTCTCTTCCTCGGTGGGTGTAGGTGCTGGAGCAGCTGATGGAGCAGCTATGGGAGCTGCAATTGGAGCTTTGAGAACCTCCTCTATGTTTATCTCCCTTAGGTCGTTTACTAGCCTCTTGACCCATGCTTCCTCAGGTGTGATTCCAGCTGCTTCCAGGACCTTTTTGAGGTTTTCTTCATTGATATCCTTCTTTGCTTCATAAAGGAGTAAAGCAGCATACAGGTACTCCATTGACATCTTACCACACCTAGTGTTGGAGGGAAAGCGGGAATTAAAATCTTATGGCATCAGCTATAGCTCTAGTCTTAGCTGCAAGCATTGATAGTATTATAGGTAGGGTCTCTCTGGTATACCATCCAGTTGCTAGCGAAAGTTGAACCGCTCTAGATCTCGCTGTAGCTACTAGAAGGGGTATCACTGGGTATACTGGTAGCTTCAAGTATGCAGCTAGTTTAGCAGCAGATTCATAGGCTCTGCTCATGTCATCTGCTATCTTCTGAGCTGGGGTATAGAGTACTTCTGGTGGATAGAATATACCATCCTTATCTATTGCACCACTCATCTTGATCTTGACTTTCTTGCTCTTCATCTCTAGGCTTCTCAGTAAGTCTATTATCCCTCGTGAAAAGCGCTCTCCCTTCCTCAGCACCACAGCGTCTTCTAAAACTGTTATCCTGCCTTTCTCTACCTTTGCCTTTATTCCATATGACCTTAGAGTAGTTAGAGCTGGCCCTGGAGGTAGAGCAGTCGGCCCTCTTCTTATCACGATATCCTCTGATGCAACTTCATTAGGTTTAGGATACATTTCCTCCTCAAATCTATCTAGCATCTCAGCAGTCCTATGTGGTGGGGTATCTGAGAATATTAGCAATAGAGTCTGTGGAAAGTTTTCTATAAGCTTTTCCACACCCTTCCTCTCAGATTTCCTTAAAGCTAATCTAGCTAGGGTCTTCTTTGATACTAATAAGACATGGTTCCCTCTTAGTTCACGTCTCACCTTCTTAAGAAGGCTAGCTGGGATCCAAGCACATTCCGCTGCTGAGATGTAGTTGTGAGACTTGCATAACTCTATGATCTTCTGTATAGTTTTCACCTTTCTCTCAGGATACACACTAGGCTTGCTGCTCTGAGGCATCTAGACACCCTATATAGCCACTTTGACTGGGGGACCCATGGTTGTCTTGAAGTATATGTCCTTTATGATCTGATCGAGATTATGGTACTTTTTCGATAAGTAGTCCATGACTGCCTGGAAGTTCTTGTATAAGTCTTCAGTAGACATGTCTCTTGTACCAATGGAGACCTGTAAGACTGGCTGATCCCTCATCCTTAACCTTATCGACCTTCTCATCTTCTCCATGATGGCAGCTACATCATCTTGTGGGAACCGGACTGGTATGGGTGTCTTCCCTCTTGGACCTAAGATTGGTCCTAGAATCCTACCGACAGTAGGCAATATGTCTGTTGAGACAAGGAAGAAGTCATGTTGTTGAGCTAGCTTCTTCAGAGCCCTCTTATCATCTTTAATCTTATCCAGATCCTCTTTTGAGAGAATAGTGTCTGCTTTTGCCTCTCTGGCTTTTACAAGGACGCCTCCCGTCCCTATGACGCATATTTTCGGCTTCTTTGACTTTCTTGGGGCAGGAAGCTCTAGCACATCAGATATCCTTGCGGATAAGTCTCTCTTGAGGTCTAGCCCCTTGAATACAATGATGATGTCGACAGACTCTAAGAAGTTTCTTGATGGAGAATCTAGTGCTTTCTTTATGGCTTCCTTTACTTCCCTTTCCTTGAGCCTAGGGGGAGGCATTCTACTCGACCTCTCTCAGTATCCCATTGAATTCCCCGCTCTTCACGGCCTTAATTACCTCTTTCGGATCCTTTCCATCCACTAAGACACCCATGCTCACACATGTCCCTAGGACTTCTAATACTGTTCCTTTGAATGTCCTACTCAGTGACTGAGGCCTCTTGATCTTAGCTATCTTTAGCACTTGTTCCATTGTAATAGACCCTATGGACTTCTTTTTAGCTTCTCCAGAGCCCCTCTCTGCTCCTAGCTCCTTTAGGATGAGTGCAGATGTCGGTGGAGTCCCTACCTTCACCTCGAAATCCTTTGTTTCAAGGTCTACTATGACCTCTACTGGAACCTTGAGTCCCTTGAACTCCATACTCTTCTTATTTATTTCAGCTACTACCCTATCCAGCCTTATTCCGAGAGGCCCTAATGCAGGAGCTATTGGTGGGCCAGGAGTAGCGCTTCCTCCCTCGATCAGGAACTTGACAGACTTATATGGAGGCATGGTTTAGCTCACCTCACCAGCCTCAGTTTCCTTTTTGGCTTGCTCAAGCACTCTTATCTTGTCCAGACCTATTGTTATAGTCCAGGCAGGGCTTATTTCTACAAGGGAGAGCTCAGCTATAGACTTCTGCTTGTCTACAGATCTCACTATTCCCTTAGCACCTCTAAGTGCTCCATCTAGTATCTCGACTATATCACCTGGCTTAACCTCTATTTCAGGGACTCTTGTTATCAGGGCTATTATCTCATCCATTTCGACTACACCCTTCTGGACCCGCTTTACCTTCATTACTTTAGATGCCAGCTTCCTCACTTCAAAGACATTTGGAGCTTCTATGAAAATTCTACCTTTAAGCTTGCTTGTATATAATATGGAGTATATTTGTAGATTCATAGATTTAGCTGTCTGAGCCATTACTAAAGCTACCTTCCTCTCTTGGCCTATTGGAACTCTAACTGCAAATATCATATCTACTACCCAGCTTGGATTAGTGTGGAGAGAAATTTGATTGCAAATCCAAAGAAGCCTACTAGGAGTAGTCCTAGGAGACATATCTTAAATGATGTCCATATTTCTTCTCTGGTAGGCTTCCGTGCTACCTGGAGTGTTCGAGCTATGTCTGATAGTAGATCGCGGATCTTCAAGATAGGCCCTCACAGCTCTTCTACGCCTAATTCAGCTAGATCTAGTATTCTTCTCATAGGCCTCTCCTTCTCTCTTTCAACCCTTGATGTTATGTACGGTGTTGACACACCGGTGACGACGAGGAGAACTCTCAGTAAATCCTGTAGGTCATCATCTATCCTCGCACCCCATATTATGTCTGCATCAGGGCTTAGCTCTCCTGCTATCGATTCAACTACCTGGTTTACCTCCTCCAGCGTTATCGATGGGCCTGCTGTGATGTTTATGAGAGCACCTCTACCTCCCTTGATATCCACTTCTAGGAGTGGTGTGTTTAATGCTGATACTACAGCCTCTTCTGCCCTGTTTTCGGCATCTGATTCTCCGAACGCGATAAGTGCGGGTCCAGCATCCTCCATTATGGTTCTTAGATCAGCGAAGTCTACGTTCACTAGGCCAGGCTTTGTCAGAGCATCTGCTATGCCTCTGACACCTCTCACTAGGATCTCATCTGCTACTCGAAATGCCTCGCTCAGTGTTAGTGTCGGAGATATCTGGAGGAGCCTCTCATTTGGGACTATTATTATGGTATCACATGCCTTTTCTAGCTTCTTCAGACCTGTTAATGCATTTTCCATCCTCTTGCGTCCTTCCATGTTGAAGGGAAGTGTCACAATCGCTATTACTAGAGCGCCAGCTGACTTAGCTGCCTTAGCTACTATGGGAGCACCTCCTGTTCCCGTTCCTCCTCCTAAGCCACACGTCACAAATATGAGATCTAGCCCCTCTACTATCTTCTCTATCTCATCAAGGCTCTCTTTGGCTGCCTCCTCTCCTATAAGAGGGTCGCCACCACACCCCAAGCCTCCACATAGCTCTCTTCCAAGTAGGAGCTTCCTCTTTGATCTCGTGATGAGGAGGTGCTGAGCATCAGTATTCATTGCTATAGTATCTATGTCTCTAGAATCCTCTATCTCCAGGCGTGTTATCGTGTTGCATCCAGCTCCTCCTATACCTATAGCTGCTATTTTAAGCCGAGATAGCTCTAGTATCTTGAGCAGCTCCTCGTCTTCTGGTGTTTTTGGTAGCTGTCTTGGTTTAGGGCGAGGAGGCTCTCTTACTGGCTTCTTTAAGCGTATCTTACGCGGTGCGGACACTGTATCCACCTGTCTTAGCTTCTAGGCTGGCCTAGCTTAAAAGTCTTCTACGTGTAGCTTACAGCTTAGGCTAGTAGGAACCTTAATACAGCCATCGATGTGTACAGCCTGTTCTCAGCTTGCTCAAATGCTTTGGACTTTGGGGAGTAAGCTATGTCAGCAGTTATCTCTTGGCCTAGAAACCATGGTTGGCAGTGTAGGACTATAGCATCTCTTGAAGCATAGGATAGCAGTTTAGAGTTGACTTGGTATGGTGGAAAGATTCTCCTCCGCTTTTCTACGTCCTTGACTCCCATGGAGAACCATGTGTCTGTATATATTACGTCTGCCATGTGAGCTGCCTTTGTAGGGGACTCTATGACCTCTACTGTTGCACCCTGCTTTCTAGCCCTCTCCTCAGCTTCAGCAACGACCTTGGGGTCAGGAGTGTAGTCTTGAGGACATCCTACAGTAAAGTCTAAGCCTAGAGAGGCGCAAGCTACCATCAGACTGTGACATGTATTTGCAGAGCCATCTCCTATGAAGGCCACCTTCACCTTCTTCCTAGGGAAGCTCTCTAGTATTGTCATTACGTCAGCTAGAGCCTGGAGTGGATGATATTTGTCGCTGAGGAGGTTTATCACAGGGACAGATGAGTAGCGAGCTAGCTCCTCTAGTGTGCTATGATGGATGACTCTCGCAGCTATGGCGTCAACATATCTTGATAATACTAGTGCTGTGTCCTTTAAGGTCTCTCCTCTTGAAAGTTGCATGTGCTCTCTTGTAGATTCTAGTACTGTAATGCCGAGTAGGGTAGCTGCTCTACCGAAGGACACACGAGTTCGAGTTGAAGGCTTCTCATAGAAGGTGAATACTGCCTTCCCAGCAAGTACAGGCGTATACCCCTCTCCTCTCTTCACCCTTGACTTCTCAGCAAATGACGTGTTGACTACTTGAAGAATCTCCTCAGGAGTGAGCTGTAGGAGAGTTAGTAGATCTCTCTTATGCTGCAAGACACCACCTAGCTTTAGAGAGGTCATGGTATTAATATTCTTAACAGACTCTCAGGCTCATATGGCAAGAGATCGCTAAGACCTTGTCCTGTTCCCAGGTAGAGTATTGGCTTTCGAACCGAAACAGCAGCAGATAGGACAGCAGCAGGGGTATCTGCTGCATCTATCTTCGTCACTATAATTGCGTCTATACCAACCTTGCTCTCAAATTCCTTACATTGATTTATCACATCCTCTCCAAGTAGAGCATCGACGACGAGAACTTTTAGGTTTGGTTCTATTACTCGGACAATTTTCTTTAGCTCATCCATCAGGTTAATGTTAGCATGGGTTCTCCCAGCTGTATCTGCTAGAACCACATCATACCTCCTTTTTTCAGCTAGCTTGATTGCTTGAAATATTACTGCACAGCTGTCTGAGCCCCGCTCAGATTCTACACAGGGGATACCTGCCTGCTTACAGTACCCAACTAGCTGATCGACAGCGCCTGCTCTGAAAGTGTCTCCTGCAGCAGCAAGAACCCTAAACCCTTTACCTCTGAGTAAAGTAGCCACCTTGCAGAGCGTCAGCGACTTACCGGCTCCATTGTATCCGAGAAACAGGATAGTGTATGGGTAGGTATGAGACTCCCTTATTGTAGAAGGAAGGTCGATATGAGGTAGGTTAAGTGCTTCCAACAGGACGCCTCTTAGAGCAGATTTTACAACCTGAGCTAAGTCGGAAAAGCGGCTTATCCTCCTCCCAGATAGCTGGGATATTAGCGTGGATTTGAGGGCTTCTATAGTTGAGAGAGGTATGCCTAGAGATAGATACTCTATCTCTAAGTTGTCTAGTATGGTAGCCAGGTTCCTTTCTGTGAGCTCTACTTGGGAAATCCGGGATACTGTCTCCTTTATAGCCCTATTTAGGGCGGCTCTCAGCTGCTCTAGCAACTTGCTTACCCTCCTGCTCACTGACCATAGATGCTAGCTCAGCCTGTATAGCTTGGTATCTCGTCCTTAGATCTTCAAGCGTCTTCGCTATCCTACTTAGATTTTCATTTAGGGTTCTAATGCGCTCTTCAACCAATGCTAGAGCACGGTCTAAAGTTGATTCAACATAGTACCCTGAACCTATGTTGACGAGGACCCGAGATGCCTTGAGGCTTTCAATAGGCAGCAATACGCTCTCCCCCAGGGGGATGTAGCCTCCTTCCAAGGCGCCCTTCCCAGATAGATAACTTAGAGACTCTTTTACCGCCTCCTCGCTCTGTATCAGCGATGTAAGAAGCCTTACATTAGATTCATATACAGCTATCGCCTCCTCTAGAGATCTCGCAGCCTGTACTAGAGTTGCTAGCCTCTCTTGGCTGGACATGGAAATCCAGTGGTGTAGGGGGTTTAAAAGTTAAGTGCAGATAGTATTTCCTCGAGCTCTATCGAAGTAGTCTCAGAGCCTACTATTACGCCATGTGAGTTCGCTACAACACCTAGCCTAATATATGGGCTACCAGAGTTAACAGTGGCTGGTCCGGCTGGAACCTTCATCTCCTTGCTGACAGCAGCTAGCTCCTCCCGTGAACAGCTCTTACATACCACACAGCCTCTATTTGTCGCTAGAGCTATGGCGCCTATCGTGGTGTAGTCTGCTAGTCTCCTCCGGAAGACGGGTATCTCGAGGAGACTAGATATGGCCTCTTCCTCAGATCTAGTGAATTCTGGATTGATCAATGCTGCCTTGTCATTTAGCAGTATATTATTGCCTAATGCTGTGAGAGGAGTATTTAGCTCATGGATCATAACCCCATATTCCTTTTTGAGGACTGCAGGTATACCTTTCATACACGGAGGAGCTATTATATGCTCTGAATTGGCTGCCAGAAAGAGCCCTATGAGGTCAGAGTTGCATATGGAGGCTCTATAAGTAGGAACTTTGAGAGTATCTCTTATTGTCTTCAGGTGCTTCTCCTTTACTTTATGGGATACCAGTGCGAATGTGTCTGTCGCAACTATGTATAGCCCTATGTAAGGAGACTTCTCGACTTCAAGTATACTGATAGACATTTAGTGCTGCTCCTCCTTAGGCACTGTGATCACTATCTGGTTCTTCTCCTCGTCTCTAAATATCATTATCTCAACTCTGTTTGCTGGCTTTTCAGCGCCTCTCTTCCATATGAGCTCATTTAACTCTGGAGATACTACTATTTTCGGTTTTTCCTCCCCTTCCTCCTTTAGCCTCTTCCTTGCAACTTTCTCAGCTTCTCTAAGTATCAGCTTCACCATCCTAGCTGCCCTCTGCTTCCTTGAGAAGTGCTTTTTCTCTGGGCCTAGTCTTATTGTGAGGCTCACAGGCCAATCTGACTCCTTCCTCGACATGCTAGACACCCAGCTTAACTCTTCTCCAGTGTCTTCTGGGCCTTCTTCTGACTCTTCTGTTTGTCTTTAGGTATACCCATGCAGGTAGAGGCCTGCTCCTGTTTAGAGCAGCAGCTAGGATCCTCTTCCTAGATAGGGGCTTGTTGCGAGCCATGTCATCCCCTACATGAATCGTATGTTTATCTCTCTTTTAGTCGATGACAATATTCTTTTTAGTATCTCCTTCAGCTCAGCGTCTGTTATCTGCCTTCTTATTTTACCTTGTATGTAGGCTTGTATCAGCAGGTTCTCAACTGTAGCTACCAGATCTGGCCTGACCATTGATAAGTTAGCTAGTCTCCCTCGAGCCTCCGTCGTCAGGATGGCTCTGAGGATCTGCCTCTTCCTCTCCTCCTCTTCCTGCTCTCTCTGTATCTCCTCAGCTATTGCCTGCTGCTGCCTTAGAGCTTCTTGCATCCGTGCAAGTCTGATTTTCTTCAGCATCTCAAGCTCTTCATCACTACTCAATTTAGCCACCCGAAGAGCAGATCTTTGCTGCAAGCTTGTCTAGCAGTGCCTGACCTCTTGGGGTTATAACTCTCCCCCTACCTGGCTGCTTTGCAACTAGCCCTGCCTTCTCTAGCTGCTGGAGTATTGCTCTTATCACTTTTCCACTAGCCTTAACGGTATGCTCAGGCTTTACTCCACGCCTTTTCCTCCCTCCATAGTATGTTCTGAGCCTTTCAACACCTACTGGGCCATCTAAGTATATCCTCCTCAATATGGATGATGCACGTATGTACCACCAGTCGGTCTGTATCGGAGGCCTCTGCTTATGTGGACCTGTTTTCACGAACATAGCCCATTCTGGCTGCTTTAGCTCAGGAATCCTCCTTAGAACTTCTGCTAGAGCAGGTATCAGCCTGTCTGCCTCTATGTCTTTTGCAGTTACCAAGGTTAGTCACCGTGTTTGCTCTTAGATTACTCTCCTTGCTAAATATATATCGATTGACTCTCCCGCAGATGAGGCATCTTACCTGTATATGAGGCTTAGGAGAGGATAAAACTCTGATAATAGAGGTGACGCCTGGGTAGGTTAGGGTCTTACATCCTCGACAATAAAAGATCTTTACAGGTCTCGGTATCCTGATCCTGGCTTTCTTCGCTATCTCTCTGGCTAGCCTACCATATTTGATAGCAGTACTCGGATCCTCTGGGTAGACAGACATCGCTAGAGCAAGTAGTATTCTGACCCTCTCTCTTGCAACTCTCTTCATCTCAGCTAGCTTAGGCCTGTGAGGCAAGGCATTCGCCTGTAAGGCAGTATCTGAATACTGTCAGGAGCTCACTTAAAACTGTCCACACATGGAGAGGTGCCCTGTATATGCTTATGACCTCATTTGCATGTTCTAGTATTCTGTGAGAGAGCTCTCCATGTGGAAAGCCTCCAACTACCCAGCATATGTCATCGATAGACCTCAGACTTCTGACATAAGATGGCAGATGAACCATTTTACCGTTATCAGATAGTGCTACAGTGTATTTTGGAGCCATCTCCGACAAAAGGTTTGAAAATGGAAGCAATCTTAGATTAATCAGAGGATGCTCAGATTCAGGAGGAACCCTACCTGCCTTGAAGAGCTGCTCAAAGAGTCCAATGAACCTCAGGTAATTCTTGGGTATTCGCACACCTCTGGTGAAGGTGATAACATAGTCGTGGTAGGTGTGGATCACATAATCTATGGCTCCCTCAAGGTAGGGTATAGACTCAAGGCATAGGAGAGAAGCTACATGAACTATATCAGGCCTCCCACGCTTGTGGGAATCCTTTAAAATCTTCATCGCAGGCATCATTATGCTGCTGTCTAGAATAAGCTCATGCGGTTTCTTTCCCCTTCTCATCGCAGCCTTCCTCACAGCAGGGTGAGAAGCTATCTCCTCAGGTACTATTTCGATCGCAGACTCAGCTAAGACCACAATCCACAACTCAACCTACCCTAAGTGCCAAGAGCTAAAGGTTAAATAGAGCTACTTTAGGCTTATGTTGGCGGCGGTAGTCTAGCCTGGTCTAGGATGGAGGCCTGCCACACATTAGGGTGAAGCCTCAGACCCGGGTTCAAATCCCGGCCGCCGCACCATGTGGTGGGCCCGTGGCGCAGTCTGGAGCTGCGGACAGTAGCGCGCCGGCCTTGCAAGCCGGAGGTCGCGGGTTCAAACCTGCTAGTGGAACTCCCGCCGGGTCCACCACTCACAAGTATGTCAATAATGCAGCATTCGCAATGAATAAAAAAACAAAATGTTGCAACCCATTACATAGGGTTGCAACAAAACCTTAATAAGATACGAGAGGGTAGTATAATGGTCCCCACGGGAACCCGGCGGGGTGGAGGTGGCTAGACCAGCCTACAGTGAAACCCCATTTCCGCCCGTGGGAACATGATGTAAGCGTAAGGACACTCCCACGACACTTGAGTGGGAGAAAACTTACGCTTGAAGGACCTAGGCAGCCGGAGAAAGGTTGCCTCCCCAGGGGGCCTTGCGGCCACCTGGAGACCAGTTGATCCTGCTGGAGGCGACCCCTATCGGGCTCCGGCTAAGCTATGCAAGTCTACCAGTGGGGGATGGCCCACTGGTGGCGTACGGCTCCGTAATACACGGTCAATCTACCCTCAGGACCGGGATATCCCCGGGAAACTGGGGGTAATCCCGGATAGCAGTAGGGTGCTGGAATGCCCCTACTGTGAAAGTAGCCTGGCCCCTGCCAGGTGAAGCCTGAGGATGAGACCGTGGCCGATCAGGTAGTTGGTGGGGTAACGGCCCACCAAGCCGATAACCGGTACGGGCTGTGAGAGCAGGAGCCCGGAGATGGGCACTGAGACAAGGGCCCAAGCCCTACGGGGCGTAGCAAGCGCGAAAACTCCGCAATGCGCGAAAGCGCGACGGGGGGAGCCCGAGTGCCTCCCGAAGAGGGGGGCTGTCGCCGGATGTAAAAAGTCCGGTATAGGAAGGGGAGGGTAAGGCTGGTGCCAGCCGCCGCGGTAAAACCAGCTCCCCGAGGGGTCGCCACGTATACTGGGCTTAAAG
>JAVCBW010000029.1:0-22329 GCA_037917675.1 Thermoproteota archaeon | reverse complement strand
CCTCATATGAGGAAAGCTAGAGTACAGGTCTTGATTCTGCTCGCTATCCTAGCACTCATAGTGCTTCCAGGCTGTATAGGGCAGAAGCCAACCCCAACACCTACGCCTACACCTACGCCTACACCTACGCCTACACCTACGCTAAAGCCTACCCCAACACCAACTAAGGAAAGACCTACCCTAGTCGTCGGAGTACTTCAGAACATCCGCTGCCTAGACCCAGCTTTGACCAAGCTGAGCGACGATGCTAATGTCTATGCTCAGATATATGAAGGACTTCTTGAGTATGACCCTGAGACCAAGGAACTTAAGGGGGCGCTAGCTGAAAGGTGGGAAGTCTCAGAGGATGGGAGGACATACACGTTCCATATCAGAAGGGGTGTGAAGTTCCACGATGGCACCATACTAGATGCTCACGCTATCAAATTCAGCATGGAGAGAGTTAAAGAAGGGCCTGGAAAGGGGTACTTCAAGCTCATAGAGAGCATAGATGTCGTAGATGACTATACCCTGAAGGTTACTCTTAAGCAGCCCTTCCCACCATTCGAATGGCTGCTAGCAGGGATCCCAAAGGCTATGTTCTTCATTGTAAGCCCTACTGCAGTGAAGAAGTACGGTAACTTGAGCGAGCATCCTGTTGGGACAGGGCCATACAAGTTTGTAGAGTGGGTTAAAGACGACCATGTTACACTAGAGTCCTTTGACGAGTACTGGAAGGGGCTCCCAAGATTTAAGAGGATAGTCATAAAGATATTCCCAGATGCCCAGACAGCTAGGCTAGCATTGGAGAGGGGAGAGATAGATCTGCTCTATGACGGTCTTGGAATAACGCCTCCAACAGACCTGGACTACTACAAATCCTCACCTAAGTTCAACCTACTTCCATGTCCAAAGCTAACAATAACCTTCCTGTTCTTCTGGCTTCCAGACCCAGAGAGGCCGACTGCTAACGTGTATCTGAGGAAGGCTATAGCACACGCAATAAACTATGATGCGATAATCAGGGAGCTCCTACATGGCTATGGAATGAGGCCACTCTGCTACACGCTTCCAAGGATACCGAGCTACACGCCAGTCTTGCAGAAATACGACTATAACCTAACGAAAGCCAAGGAGTATATCAGGAAGTCAGGTCTGAAGACCCCGATAAAGCTGATAGCAGGATACTACTCTAGAGCTACCATAAGGAGAGACATCTTCCTGATGATGAAGGAAGACTTAGCTAAGATAGGTATCGAGATAGAGATCAAGTCCTATGAGCTAGCTGCCTGGATGGAGACATATGAGACTGGAGCAAATGACATCCAGATATCAGCCTGGACAGCTCTCTACTATGACCCCCATGGTTTCGCCAGCTTCTTCCTAAAGGAAAGCATACCATACCCGAACAACGCCCACTACTATAACTCTGAGTATGAGGAGATAGTCTACAAGGCTCTGGAAACTAGAGACATGGATGAAAGAGTGAAGCTCTACACTAAAGCCTGGGAGATCTTAGCTGAAGACTTGCCTGCAATACCACTTTACACACCATACACATACTGGGTGCTACAGAAGTACATAACCGGGATACCAGAAGACTATCCACTGATGCACATGTACTTGGGGTGGGTTGTGAAGACAAAGTCATAAACCCCCTAATTTTTTAGGGGAGGTGCTGACTTTGACCTTTAGAAGGTATGTAGCGTTCAGAGTAATGTTAGTGCCACCTATGGTCTTCATAATGGTCAGTTTGATATTCCTTCTACTGCGGATACTCCCTGGCAACCCTGCTCTCGCCATACTCGGTGAGGAAGCTACACCTGAAGCTGTAAAGGCTCTCGAGGAGATTATGGGGCTCAACAAGCCACTTTACGTCCAGTACATAGATATGTGGAAGGGAGTTCTCACAGGTAACCTAGGCAGGTCTCTTAGAGTAGGATCTAGTGTCACTGGAGAGATCTTAAGCAGGCTTCCGATGACGCTCGAACTAATCCTAGTCAGCTTCGTGTTAGGCAATTTACTGGCTGTGCTCATAGGATCAGTTAGTGCTGTGAAGGGGGGGCTAGTGGATTCTGTAAGCAGAGTCTACTCTGTACTGGGCTACTGTATACCAGTCTTCTGGCTAGGTATGATACTCCAGACAGCGTTCTCTGTTAAGCTAGCTCTCTTACCAGTCCAAGGCATACTGAGCCCTATGATAGAGCTAAAAAGGGTGACAGGATCTGTGATACTGGACAGTATAATCACAGGGAACTTTGAAGCTCTAGTAGATGGACTAGCCCACTACACTCTACCCTGGCTTACACTGACAATATGGTATTCATCAGTTAACTCTAGGGTGCTGAGAGCTGATATGATTGAGGTTCTCAGCCAGCCCTACATCGCAACCGCCATTGCAAAGGGGCTTCCAGAGAGAAGGATAGTCTTTAAACATGCTCTTAGAAATGCTATAATACCGATGCTCACACTTATGGGTCTCCAGTTCGCCAGAGCTCTAGCTGGCGTTGTCTTAACTGAGACAGTCTTCAACATACCTGGAATGGGAAGACTGCTATATGAGTCTATTCTCAATAGGGATTATCCGATGGTCCAAGGCCTCATGATATGGTTTGTTGGCATAATAGCAGCTGTCTCCCTCGCCATAGACGTCCTGCTAGCCTACGTAGACCCTAGGATAAAGTTCTAGGGAAGATTATGTTTAGGCTTAGAGAGGCCCTTAGATGGGAGCTGCTCACCAGAAGAGAGAAGATCTCTCTAGTAGTCCCCTTGATCCTCATACTTGCTCAACTGGTCATTTCAGTTGCAGGATTGACTCCATATGACCCTATCAAGATAGACTTGAAGTCTAGATATCAGCCGCCGTCGCTTACACATCTCTTTGGAACAGACCACCTTGGTAGAGACATCTTTAGCCGTGTCATAGCAGGCTTTAAGGTTTCATTATATGTAGCCGTGCTATCTGTGGCTATAACAGCTGTAGTAGCTGTTCCGCTTGGTATGGCCTCAGCTTTTAGGGGAGGATATATAGATAAGCTTCTCACAGTCGTGATGGACTCTGTCTATACCCTCCCAAGGCTGATACTGGCCATCCTCATAGCCTTTCTGCTTGGCAGAGAACTGCACTTAAGTGCTCTAGCCATAGCAGTAGCTACCATACCGAGCTTCTTTAGAGTTGCTAGGAGCATAACGCTCTCTGTCAAGGAGAGGCTATTTGTTGAAGCAGCCAGAGCCTCAGGCGTCACAGGCTTAAGAATACTGTCTAAGCATATCTTTTACCATGTCAGAATCTCGATAATAGTACTGTCAGCGATGACCATAGGAGACTCCATACTCCTCCTAGCTTCACTAGGCTTCTTAGGGCTTGGAGTAGAGCCTCCGACACCAGAATGGGGAACGGACCTCTCTACTGCAAGAGAATTTGTAACTAGCGGGGCTTGGTGGATGGCTGTCTTTCCTGGACTGGCGATAATAGTCAACACTTATCTATTCCTCCAGCTTGGAGAAACCCTAAACCTCATACTGAACCCTAAGAGCAGAGAAGAATACTAGTTGGGTGCCTCATGTGAGCGTCACAAGAGCTCTAGCGGAGTTCATATCATATTTAAAGCTCAGAGAGCTTCCGGAGGGGGTTATCTCAAAGGCGAAGCTTCTATTATTAGACTCCATAGCATGCATGGCTGGAGGAGCCAAAACTGAACTCGGTGAGAAAATACTCTCCTTCTCATCAACGTACAGATATCCAGGCGAGTCTACAGTCATAGGAGGAAACTGGAAGAACCCTGACTTTATGGCAGCATTCACCAACTCTGTGCTATCTAACGCAATGGACTACGATGACACTGGCGCAGGAGGGCATAGTGGAGCTACAGTTATCCCAGCTGCGCTGGCAGCTGCTGAGAAGCTGAAGCTAGATGGAAGCTCTCTGCTCATCTCCTCAATAATCGGCTATGAGGTCTCTGAGAGAGTTGGGAGCGCCATCCAGCCAACTTGGAGGAGATATGTAAAGGTGCATGGAAAGAGCCACCAGACACTTGGTGCTGCATCTGCATGTGCTAAGGCTATGGGTTTAAGCCTAGAGGAGACACTGAACGTACTTGGCGTTGCAGCAGCTTTCTCTCCAGTTCCATGTGGCGGGAAATTTGGGCTGACCGAGAGGCCCATAGCATGGGTTAAGGACAATGTGGCCTGGGCTAGCTTAGCAGGTGTGGTCTCAGCTAACCTCGTGTCACAGGGGTTCATAGGGAGTAGAAGCATTCTAGATGGTGATACAGGCTACTGGAGGATGGTCTGCTCTGATAGATTCAGCTACAGGAATATACTAGACTTCAAGAGGTACTGGACCATGAGAGTATCAATTAAGCTCTATCCCTGCTGCAGATGGCTCCATACGACGCTAGATGCCCTCTCTAGGCTTGTAGAAGAAGGGGAGCTGACGCCTAACAGGGTCAGCAAGATAGAGGTCCACTCGATACAGGAGTTCTACAAGGGCTTCTCGGATTACAACCCACTCAACATGGTTGATGCAGAGTTCAGCTTGCCCTATGCTGTGATAATGGTACTCAATAAAGTGCCGAGAGCCAGGTGGTATAGTAGAGAGGTACTATACAGCTCTAAGATAAGGGAGCAGCTTAAGAAGGTCAGAATAGTCCCAAACAGAAGGTTCACAAGAGAATTCAGAGCAAAGAGAAGAGTATACTATGCAGACTACATTCCCTCAAGAGTTGTTGTGAGGCTTAGAGATGGAAGTACACTAGAGGAGTATCAGGAGTATGCTAGTGGGAGCCCATGGAACCCAGCCTCAGAGGAGGATGTGAAAAAGAAGGCAGCCGAGCTTCTCAGTTTGCTGGTAGAAGAGAACCTCTCTAAGGAGCTGATCAGCATGATACTCAGTGTAGAGAAAGCTGACATCAGAGAGCTAGTGGAGGCTATAAGCAAACACCATACAGTGTGAACTACCAGCCTATAGCAAGCTTCACCTCAAGGTTAAAGCTTATTAATCTGGCAGCTTTCTATTGCCGGTGATCTGCCGGTGTCCTACGAGGTTAATGCCCTGAAAAGCCTTCTGAAGCTGAACACAGATGCCACCAGTAAGCTGAACTATAGAGAGGCAGCTGAGCTCATAGCCTCAATGCTTGAAGAGCTAGGAGTCGATGCTGAGATAATTGGGAAAAGAGTTCCTAATGTAGTTGCTAAGCTCGATGCAGGGTGTGACAAAGATATAGCTGTCGTAAGCCATTATGATGTAGTGCCAGCTGAAGGCTCCTGGCACGTTAACGGCCTTGAAGTTGATCCCTTCAAGCCAGTTGAGGTTGATGGAAGAATTTATGGGAGAGGAGCTGCTGATAACAAATCTGGCATAGCTGCTACATTAGGAGCTATCAGAGAGCTGAAGGAAGTGGAGCTCAGGTACAACCCTGTTGTGATAGTTGTAGGCGACGAGGAAGTCGGTGGCATCGGTATGAGAGAAGTGCTCAGCTTAGGCTATAAGTTCGATGGAGCTGTCATTTTGGATGCTCTAGCAGACTATGTTGAGATAGGAGCTTCAGGTGTAGTACATGGGTGGATAAGAGTCTATGGAAAGGGGGGGCATGCTGGCTACCCACACCTCTGTGAGAACCCAATCTGGGGTCTAGCTGAATTAATAACTGAGCTTAGGAGGTTCTCAGCTAAGAGGGCGTCTAAGCCCTCAGATGTACCTGCACCACCAGGGTCTCCAGTACCATATGTGTGGGGAAGATTCAGCATTACCATGCTGAAAGCTGGATCAAAGCAGAATGTAATACCTGATATAGCAGAAGCTGCATTCGATCTGAGAATAATACCAGGAGAGAATCTCGATGAAGTCATTGAGGAACTCGTGTCCTACTTCAACTATGCTAGAGTAAAGCATGGGCTGAGGGGAGAGATCCAGATAGACTACGAGATGATAAACACAGGATGGCTTACAGACAGGAACCACCAGCTTGTCTCTGAAGCATGTAGCGCCGCCAGGGCAGCTTACAGAGCTGTATATGGCGAGGGAGGAGACAAGGTCTTCAGAGGAATCGCTGCTGGGCTTGGAGCAGACGATGGATACTGCTTCTCAAACAAAGGGATTCCAACCGTTGGCTTCGGAGCCATAAGAAGGGAAAACAACATCCATGGAGCAAACGAATTCGTCTATGTCAAGGACATCATACTAGTGAAGGAGTTCCTCAAGATACTCTTTAAGAGCATGTGAAATCACAGGGTATGAGGTGATCTGTAGGGTTAAGCTTAAGGTATCTGAGAGAGAGCATAAGCAGAGGGTTGAAAAAGTCAGAGAGAGAATGGAGGAATATGGCCTAGACCTCCTGTTGCTCCTAAGCAAGCCTAGAATATTCTATTTGACAGGCTTCCCCTATATAGAAGGAAGCAGAGTATTTGTCTTGGGAATCCCCAAGGAAGGAGAGCTGTTCCTGATAGTCCCGAAGCTAGAGGAGGATCATGTTAAGCTGTTCAGGAGACATTGGGTCAGGGACATCATAGTCTACTGGGAGTATCCTCATGGTGAGGAACCAGCTCACAAGGTGATCCGTAGAGCTATCGATGAGAGGAGGCTCTCATCAGGTGTCATAGGGGTAGATCAGATGGCACTTACTCCAATACCAAACCTAGATGACATAACTTTA
This sequence comes from Thermoproteota archaeon, assembly GCA_037917675.1. Lineage (GTDB taxonomy): Archaea > Korarchaeota > Korarchaeia > B14-G2 > B14-G2 > B14-G2. The sequence goes on along the minus strand of JAVCBW010000029.1, from coordinate 15,697 downwards.
GATAAAGTGTTGCCTGATGCTAGACTCGTACATGCAAAGAAGATAGTCGATAGCATGAGGCTGATAAAGTCGAGGGAAGAGGTAGAACTTCTCAGAGAGGCAGCTAAGTGGGCTAACTTAGCTCACACATACCTTCAGGAGGTGATTGAGCCTGGAATCTCTGAGATGGAAGCATCATCACTAGCCACACACCTAGCAACTAGAGAGATGCTAAAGACTCTGGGACCGGAGTATGAGCCATTCGACTTATACTGGTATAGCTGTTGGGCAAGGTTTAAAGCTGGCTCAAGAACATCTCTACCACATGGGCTCTTAGCTAATAGAAGAGTGAGAAGAGGAGACGTTATAGAAACTGCTGCGGAGGGGAGGATTGGGGGATATGGGAACCACCTAGAAAGGACGATGTTTGTAGGGGAGCCTAACCAAGAGTTTGTGAAGTATTTTGAGCTCATGCTAAAAGCTAGAGAAGCTGCTCTGGAAGCTGTGAAGCCAGATATCAAGGCCGAAGACGTCCATAGAGCTGTTGTGAGACGGATAAGGGAAGAGGGATATAACCCGGAGATGCTCCTGAAACATAGATCAGGACATGGCCTGGGTTTAGAGCACTTTGAGCCTCCATTCCTGGTTGAAGGTGACAGTACAATCCTTAGGCCAGGCATGGTCTTCACAGTTGAGCCTGGAATATACTTACCTGGGAAGGCCTGCTTCAGGCACTGTGATACAGTAGTCGTCACAGAGGAGGGCTATGAGATACTAGACTACTATCCAACAGACTTAGAGACTCTTACCATAGAGGCGTAGTTCAGCCTAGCAGCCTCTCCTCATACTCTGTTTTAGTTAAGACCTCTGCACCATAGTCTGTAACAAGCACCATATCCTCGACTTTAACTCCTGCAGTCCCTGGTATAAATATGCCAGGCTCCAAGCAAACGACCATTCCAGGCTTCAGAGCCAGGTCAGCCTCTTCTGAGGGAGGTGGTATCACAGGAGGTTCTCCCAAGGCCATACCTATGCCATGCCCTGTCCCACCTGGGTAGTCAGGGTAGCCAGCCCTCTTAATACCTTCTCTAATCATCCTATCTAGTTCTGAAGTGTGTAACCCAGGTCGTATAGACCGTATAGCATTTAGATGCGCCGTGAGAAGAGCCTTAAACATGTCCTTATGCTTATCACTAGCTGTGCCGCAAACTGTGGTCCTACAGAAGTCAGCACAGTATCCATTAACGACTGCTCCTAAGTCTATTATAACAGTCTCTCCACTTCTAATTCTCTTACCTGTAGCTGTCCGCTGGAATATAGCTGCATTCTCCCCCGCTCTCACAGAGGGACTGTGCGTAACAACTTCCATACCAGCTTCAGCCATGGCTTTGAGCGCAAAAGCTCCGACCTCATATTCTCTGATACCTTCTCTGATGTTATCTAGTGCCTCTCTCATACCAATTTCGACAACCTGTACAGCCTCAATCATGACTTTAAGCTCCTCAGGGTGTTTAATCATCCTAGCCTCAGCTATCTCAGCGAATGCAGGTACAAACTCAGTATCAGGCATCGAATTCTCAAGCTTCTGGTATACCATAAAAGACATATAATCTACACCCACCCGACCACCCTTCACACCATATTCCTCTAGCACCTCCTTAACACCATCAACCCACTTGTCAATAGCATATAGCGTAGAGGAGAATTGATAGACTCTCCTATAGTCTCTTATCCAAGGCATCCTCCTCTTAACACAGCCTAATGCCACCTCAGGCTCTGTCATAAACAATATTGGCTCCTTCCTCTTTGGAACCACGGCAGTATACCTATCATATACATAGAATGGGCCAAAGAGAGGACGGAAGTCTGTTGCATACCTGATGTTATATGATAGGGTGAGAAGCAGAGCATCAAGGTTTCTAGTATCTATTAGATCCCAGAGCTTCTCTAGGCGTATTCTTCTCAGCATCTTCCAATCTACTCTACGCTCAAGCTCGATGTCAAACGTATCTATAACCTCTCTCCACATAAAAACCCGGTAGCTTCGGTATCTTAATAATCTTTTGTCTAAACTGCTGGATCCTTCTGGAAGCTTAATTATGAGGGCTAGGTTCTTGGCCAGCCAAGATGAAAAGTGTAATGTAGCATGGGATAGCTGGAACACACCACATCTCACAAGCTTTGTCGCTATAAATTGCCAAGGTCATGACAGTAGTTGGTAAGCTCTCATAGCTCAGGCTAGAGTACCTCATTACTGCTCTCTGTGTATACGCATGCCACTGTCCTTGAGTGTTTAGCTGCTTGCCTCTCTAGACTTGAGCTCATAGAGTAGCTTAGCCCCCTCTATTGTGGCAAAAACCGCTATGGCAAGAGTGGCTGAGAGCGCTAGGTCTCCTAGCGTAGGCTTTTGGACGTCGAATGCCATATAGAGGGCTGGAGTATAGAGGACTAGTAGCTGAAGTGCTGCTGATGCAGCTATGGCAGCCCAGAGAAGCTTGTTCTCCATGATACCTACCTTGATTATCGGGTGCTTCAGTGATCTACAGGTTGCTGCTATGGCTAGCTCTATGAAGACCATTGTGGTGAAGAGCTGTGTCCTGGCTTTGAGTGTGGCTGCGCCACCATGCCTCCAGTAGAGGGCTAGGAGGAGAGCTGTCACCAGTAGAGGGGCTGAGAACAGGTATGCCTTGACCTCTCTGGTGAATACGCCCTCCTCGGGCCTCCGCGGGGGCCTGTCCATGACATCTGGCTCAGCTGGATCTACTCCTAGAGCTAGAGCTGGGAGGCCGTCTGTCGTGAGGTTTACCCAGAGGAGCTGGACTGCTGTGAGTGGGAGGTCCCAGTTCAGTAGTGAGGAGAAGAGCATCACAAGGATCTCAGCTATATTGCACTGTAGCAGGTATGCTAGGTATTTCTTGATGTTATCGAATATCCTTCTGCCTTCCTTGACTGCAGCTACTATTGTAGCGAAGTTGTCGTCTGCAAGCACCATGTCAGATGCCTCCTTAGCTACATCAGTCCCCTTGACCCCCATTGACATCCCTATGTCGGCCTTCTTTAGGGCTGGCGCGTCGTTCACACCATCTCCTGTCATGGCTACTATGTGGCCTCTAGACTTCAGTGCATCTACTATCTTGACCTTGTGCTCAGGAGAAACTCTAGCGTATATTGAGATCTCTTCAGCTTGCTTCGTGAGCTCTTCAGTCGTTATCTCCTCTAGCTCAGATCCGGTCATGACTCTGCCTTCACTTAGCCCTATCTCTGATGCTATGGCCATGGCTGTAAGCTTGTGGTCTCCTGTTATCATCACAACCTTGATTCCAGCTCTCTTACAGAGCTCTATTGCCTCCCTGACCTCCTCTCTTGGAGGGTCGATCATGGCTACTAGGCCTAGCAGAGTGAGGTCCTCCTCTATTTCCTCAGTGTACTCTCTCATAGGCTCAACTTCCCTGTAGGCTATGCAGAGGTTCCTGTAGGCTCTTGAGGCAAGCTCGTCGTTGGCCTCTAGGATCTTTTCCTTGAGTTCTGGCGTCAGCTCTATGACTCCACTTGAGGTAGCTGCCTTGCTGCACTTCTCGAGGACGACTTCTGGTGCTCCTTTCATGAAGGCCATGAGCCTCCTGTTGAACTCATGTATGGTGGTCATCCTCTTACGCTCTGATGTGAATGGGATCTCACCTATCCTCTTGTACTTGGAGTCTAGGGCCTCCTTGCTGTATCCTGCTTTAGCAGCTAAGACCACGAGAGCCCCCTCAGTTGGGTCTCCTAGGATATGCCAGCCTCCAGCCTGCTTCACTAGCTTAGCGTCGCTGCAGAGGGCTCCAGCCTTCAGGAGCAAGTCGAGGTGCCATAGGCTCCTTAAGTCAGCTTTCCTGCCGCCTACCTTGAGCTCTCCAGCTGGCTCGAACCCTAGCCCAGTCACCTCGATCTCCGTGTCTGGGAGGATTACTCTCCTGACAGTCATCTCATTCTTTGTGATCGTACCTGTCTTATCTGAGCATATGACTGTGGTGCAGCCTAGGGTTTCGACTGCAGGCATCCTCCTCACTATGGCGTTTCTCTTAGCCATCTCCCTCATTCCTATAGCTAGAGCTCCAGTGACTACAGCTGGCAGAGCTTCTGGGACTGCTGCCACAGCTAAGCTCACACCCCATATCAGCATCTCGAGAGCTCCATAGCCTCTGAAGGCACCTAGTGTAGCTACCACAGCACATACTGCTAAGCTGAGCGCACCAAGCCACTTACCTACGTGCTCCATCCTCTTCTCTAGAGGGGTCTTCTCCTCTCTAGCCTCCTGGATCATCTTAGCTATCTTACCTAGCTCAGTCTTCATCCCTGTTTCAACAACAACACCCCAGCCACGACCATATGTCACGACTGTCCCGCTATAAGCCATGTTTACTCTGTCAGGTAGAGGTGTGGCCTCATCTAGAGGCTCAGTTGACTTCAGTACAGGGCTAGACTCGCCTGTCAGAGAGCTCTCATCGACTTTCAGGCTGAAAGCTTCAGCTAGCCTTATGTCAGCTGGAACCTTATCTCCAGTCCTCAGGACGACGATGTCTCCTGGGACGAGCTCTCTAGCTGGGATTATAGACTCAACACCATCCCTGATCACGGTAGCTGTCGGAGCAGCCATCTCCCTGAGCTTCTCAACAGCCTTCTCACTCCTATACTCCTCGATGAACCCTAGGATGGCGCACATGAAGACAATTGATAGTATTGCCATGGCATCGATGTGCTCACCTAGTAGAAGTGACGCCACAGTTGCAGCTAGGAGTATTATCGTAAGGAAGCTCTTGAACTGATCTAGGAGTATCGAGAGAGGGCTCCTCCTCCCCTCTCTCCTTATCTCATTTGGGCCATGCTCTAAGAGCCTCCTCTCAGCTTCCTCTGTGCTCAGGCCTCTTGGGCTCGTCTTAAGCCTCTCAATGACCTCACTGACATCCATTGAGTGCCATAGCATAGACTTCAAGTATAGCTTCAAGTTAAAAGTTTTGGTGGAGGCAGTGAGGCTGGAGGCTATTTCCTCCCTATGACTAGCCCAGCTCTGTCTATTTCCCTGAGTATCTTAAGCTCCTCTATGCTTGGAGGCTCAGTCTCCTCTATCCTGTCTGGGATCAAGATCTCAAACTGGCTATTAGCCTTTATGTCCTCTACTGTGACACCTGGGTGGACTGAGAGCAGCTTCATCCTCTTTGTCTCCTCATCGAAGCCATAGACACCGAGCTGAGTAATGACTCTATATGGGCCAGTACCCTCTGGCAGACCAGCTTCCTCTCTAGCTCCTGGGCCAGTCAGGTAGCCTGGTGTCGTTATGAAGTCTAGCTTCTTGACGAACCTCCTTAGGTCCTGTCTCATGAGGATTATTGTCCTCCTGCAGAGGGAGCCGACGTCGTTTGCTCCACCACTCCCAGGGAGCCTCACTTTAGGCTTTTCCCACGGGCCTATGACTGTCGTGTTCAGGTTCCCATACATGTCGATCTGAGCTCCACCTAGGAACCCGTAGTCTAAGTACCCTCTCTGAGCGATAGACATCACATCATGCATCGATGACGCCATCACAGCCATGTGGAATGTCCTAGAGTCTCCTACTGATATCGGTAGGGTAGGTATCCTAGGGCCTACTCCACCTGCCTCAAAGACTATAACCAGGTTTGGTGCATGGGTTCTCTGAGCTAGGGCTGCAGCTATCATCGGAAGCCCAGTGCCAACGAAGACAGTTTTCCTGTCCTCCAGCAGCCTAGAGGCTACACAGGCCATGAGCTCTATTGTAGTGTACCTAGGCTCACTCACGTGATCACCTCCCAGGGATCTTGAGCTCTTCTCTCAGCTGCTCTAGCCTCTTTAGGTACTCTAGCTTCCTCACTCCACCAATGAGCTCCAGATACTCCTCGAAAGAGTCCACGCTATAGACGTACTTGTCTAGGTACTCCCTGACACCATCTTCAGTCTTAGAGAGACTGAGCCACTCAGCTATGTGCTCCTCATCAAAGTAGTACATGTATGGCATGTTGCAGGGGTGAGCTCCCCAGGGGACCTCTACTACAGCATCTACTAGGAAGTATGGTATTATAGTTCGATGTGGCTCCCTCCTTATCAGCTCATGGTCGATTATCTCTTCTGTGGTCACTATGAGCCTCTTAGCTGCCCTAGCTAGCTCGAAGTCCTCAACTGAGATCCCGTCGATCTGGCAGTTCCCATAGATGTCGCAGCGGTGCACATGGATCACAGCCACGTCAGGATAGCATGCTGGAAGCAGGCATATAGGCTTCCCAGTAAATGGGTCTCTGACTACCTTAGCTGAGCTCTTCCTCAAGGTGTCTGTGCCAAGCATCACTCTGGTTGGCATGAATGGCAGCCCCATTGCTGCAGCAAGGAACCTCCACTGGAATGCTGCATTAGACCACTCTGAAGCAACCTTGACTCTACCCTGCTCTACTGCTCGCCTTGAAGCTGGGCTCAGCCCTCTGAGCTCATGTCCAAAGCTGTAGGCTACCTCAACCTTGTCTACGCAGCCTGCTGCAACAAGGATGTCCACATCATGGACTGCAGTCTTCCCAGCCATCACAAGCCTACGCTTCCTCTGTCTGATGATCTCGTAGATCACAGCCATCGAAACCCTGACATGCCCGAAGCCACCGAAGGCTATGTAGCAGCCGTCGCTCACAAACTTCTTCACAGCCTCCCTCAAGCCCATCCTCTTGTCGACAAGCTCCTTACTCTTGTTCTCAGCAGCCCACCTCCTCATCTCATCAGGGTCATGCCAAGCTAGGAGCTCACCTTCACCTTCAAGCAGCACCTCCAAGCTAGGCACCAGAGGCTGAGGCCAAGAGCTTTTAAAAGTTAGCTCAGGCCACAGGTGAGCTGAAAGCCCTTCTAGCAGCCTCCATGAAGCTCTCGATGCAGCTGAAGCTCGCTCTAGCAGGCACATCGCAGCCAGTGCAGGCCACGATGTCCCCGAGCCCCCTGAGCCCTGAGTACAGGCTGAAGACCTCCTCATAGACCTCACTAGGGCTCTTGACAACAAGGCTAGCAGGAGGATAGTTCCCAATCCACACCACGTTCCTCCAGCGTCTACAGGCCTCCCTCAAGTCAACCTTGCTGTCAACACTCACGCCAGCAGCGAACTCAGCTAGGTAAGGTAGGACATGCCATGCATCACCACAGACATGTATAACACACTCCTTAAGCCTCCTCAAGTAGGGGAGCGAAAGCCTCTCAAACACATCAGGTGGGACAAGAGAGGCGACAGGCTCAGCTACAACCACAATGTCAACAAGCTCAGATAGGGCTCCAGCATACTCCAGGAAAAGCTCACCACAGACCTCAATAGCTCTATCAGCCTCACCCTTAAGAACAGCAGAGAACAGCTTACCTAAGCCAGCAGCTTGAGCAGCTATGGTAAGAGGGCCAGATGCATAGAACCCAGAGAGGCCAAGAGAGCCAAGCTCCCTAGCAACCTTAAGCATATCCCAGAGCCTACCACCTAGATTAGGCTCAGTAGAAGCCAGCTCACTCAAGCTGATATGCCTGCTCACATGAGGAGGCTCAAGCTCTCTGAAGCTCACATCAGCCCCAAGAGCCTCAGCCTCAGCAGTCAAGTCTAGCAGAGGAAGCAGCAAGTCGACACCAAACCTCTCAACCGAGGCTCTAGCAGCCTTAACATGTAGCCTCCAGTCCCTAAGGGCATCTGCAGCCTTAATGCCAGCAGCTCTAGCTCCAGGATACCCTATGAACGGAGCAGCCTGAAGCCTACCCTCCCGCACAGCATCAAGCAGCAATAGCCACCCAAACACACCCTCAAAAGCAAGCTTTAAAAGAGTAGCTAGCAAAAACACCTGGGAGACATGGAGATCATAGAGGCCTTGATCAGAGAAATAGAGGAGAAGCCAGAGCTAGCAGCAGAGCTCTGGAGGAAAATCACGGGGAAAGCAGAGGCGCAGCCAGCAGCCCAGATACTAGCAGAGCTAGCAGCAGCTACCAAGGCAATAGAGAAGCAAGGTAAGGAGCAAGTAAGGCTGCGTGAAGACTTCAACAAGATGCTAAAGAGGATAGAGGCAGTCGAAGAGAGGCTAGAGAAGCTCTCAAGAGAGCAAGTAAGGTTGCGTGAAGACTTCAACAAGGTGCTAAAGAGGATGGATAGAGTTGAGACCCTGGTTAGGGCTCTAGACCGCAGTGTTAAGGGAATTGGAGCTAGGTGGGGCATTCTGAGTGAGAAGGCTTTCAGAAATGCGATTGAGGTTGCTTCAGAGATAGCTGGAGTAGAGGTCAGTAGGTGGGTTGAGTATGAGGAGGGTCTTGTATATAAGCATCCATCTCAGGTTGAAGCTGACCTAGCTGTGAGAGACAGGGAGCACATGCTGATAGAGGTTAAGGCAAGTATATCTGTAGGAAACATAGCTGCTCTAGTGAGGAAGGGAGAGCTATACTATAGGAAGAGGGGTGTGAAGCCTATTCTAGCTGTGGTAACCCCGTATATAAGGGAGGATGCTAAGGCTCTAGCAGAGAAGCTTGGTGTAAAGGTCTATACGACTTGAGGAGTAGCTATGGAGCTTAAGGAAGTTCATCTTACAAGGGAGCAGCTCGAGTTCATCTTAGACTACTTCAGGGCAAACCACCCTAGAGAAGCTTTGCTGATCCTATCAGGCTATAGGAGGAGGCATATAGCCCACGTGGAGGACGTCTACATACCCCCATTCGCAGTCCATGGGTCAACATACGCCCAGTTCAGCATAGTGCATCTGCCTCCAGTAAGAGTGATTGGGGCAGCCCACTCACATCCCTCAGGCAGCTACATCCCTTCAACTCAAGACTTAAACTCGATGATAGGCATATTGCTGCTGATATCGACGCCACCATACACCTTAGCTTCAACTCATGCCTATACGTACTCTGGGATAAGGCTCAAGATGAAGGTAGGTGAGCATGGATAGGCTTCTAAAGCTCCTGAGGCTAGGCAGAGCAGAGGAGGCCAGAGCAGAGGTGAGAGAGCTCCTGAAGAAAGGCTACACGCCAGCTGCCATAATAGCTGCGCTCTCAGAGGAGCTTAAGGAGATAGGTGAAGAATATGAGAGAGGAAAGCTTTTCCTGACAGACCTGATGGCAGCAGGCCACGTAATGGATGTATTAACCAGAGAGCTCACTCAACCCATGAGCAGAGGAGGAGACGCAGAAACCTCGAAGGGTACAGTAATCCTAGGTACAGTAGAAGGAGACATACATGACATAGGTATAAGGATTGTAGAGGCAGTACTCAAGGCAGCAGGCTTCAAGGTAGTTAACATAGGCAGAGACAAGAAGCCTAGAGAGTTCGTAGAGGCAGCAGTAAAGCATAAAGCCCAGGTGATCGGGGTATCAGCACTCCTAACGACAACCATGCCGAAGCAAAAGGAGGTTATAGAAGAGCTAGAGAAGGCAGGCATCAGAGGAAAGGTGAAAGTCATAGTAGGAGGCGCACCAGTGACAGAGAAGTGGGCAAAGCAGATTGGTGCAGACGCATATGCAGCAGACGCGATGCAAGCTGTACAGAAGATAGAGCAGCTCCTAAAGCAGCTGAAGCAGCAGACGTCAGCTAAAAACCATGCAGAGGATGAAGCCAGAGCTCTGGAGCCAGCGGAGTCGAGGTGAAGCCAGAGGATGCGGGAGATAGCAGCATTCAAGCTGAGGGAGCCTAGAGCACTCAGCTATAGCTGGACTACAGACATTAGCGCCACAGCTCCAGCTAGGCTGCTATTCTCACCCCATGGAGGCAGATGCGGGGGCTGGCATTGAGAGTAATTGGCGTCATTGATGTGATGAATGGTGTTGCTGTCCGAGCTGTCGGTGGTATCAGAGAGAGATATAGGCCTGTCAGGTGTAAGCTATGTGAGGGATGTGACCCCATTGAGATCGCTGAAGGCTATAGGAGAGTCTATGGGATTGAGGAAATCTATGTAGCTGACCTAGATGCTATCATGGAGCATGGCTCTAGTCTAGGTGTCATCAGGAAGCTTACTGACACAGGGTTCAGAGTCATGGCTGATACTGGAGCCAGCTCTGCTGAAGAAGCTTTGAGGGTCGTGGAGGCTGGAGCTAGAGTTGTAGTTGGAACTGAAACCCTGAGGAGCACTAGCAGCCTCTGGGATGTCGGTGAAGCTGTCGGATGGAGCAACGTGGCTTTAAGCCTAGACTTCAGAGGGGGAAGGCTACTCTCTAGAGGAGAGCTTAGAGGACTGAGCTATAGAGAGGCTGCTGAAGCCTTCTATGACACTCCTGTCTACGAGGTCATCGTACTGGAGCTCTCCAGAGTCGGTACCCTCAGAGGGCCTGCTCTAGACCTTGTTAAGGCTGCCTCAAGCATACTTAAACGTGAGACTCTAGCTGGCGGAGGCGTCAGAGACTTCAGCGACCTCATAGCTCTAAGGGAAGCAGGAGCCTCCGGCGTCCTAGTCGCCACAGCTCTCCAAGACATGCTCATCAGACCTGAAGACGTTAGGAGAGCCATGGAGCTCTAGGCCGTGAAGTGGAGAAGCCTGTACTGTAGGCTCCAGCCTACTGCTAGCCAGCTACATGACATGAGGCTAGGGTAGCTGTGGCTACTAGAACACTGCATGCGGCATAGCAAAACATATAAGTGTATTGAGGATACATGTATCTGGGAGTCGTGTATGGGTGGGCAGGAGGACATCATTGAGAAGGTTCGTGAAGTAGCCCAAAAGCTTAGAGGAGACCTAAGGAAGCTTACTGAGGAGTTCCAGAGAATATCTTCCTCAGAGATCTCAGATGAGAGAAAGATAGCTGAAATGGAAAGGATAATAGACAGTTGCAAGAGGGCTTTGAGAGCTAGGTCCCTGGAGTTCAGAGCTAAGCTCTCTGAGGCTCTCTCTGAGCTTGCTGAGAAGCCATCAGACAGCGAGCTAAGGAAGGCGCTCAGCGACGTCGAGAAGCACTTTGAGGAGCTGAGAGATATCGTAGAAGATTTCATAGAGGACGTCAAGGAGGCTAAAAAAGAGATGATTAGAGAGCTAAGGAGGAGCGTAGAGGAGAGGAAGCCTATGATCCTCGTGAGAGGAGAGGAAGGGAAGCCCATGGTCCTCGTGAGTAGGATTAGAGGAGATAGGCCTGCCTTCTCGATAAGAATCCCTGAGATCAAGATACCTGATGTCAGCAAGATAGTTGAGGAAGCACTGTCTCATGCACTCAAGGGGCTTGAGGAAGCTAGGTCAGCTACAGGGACTAGAGTCGTGTCATCCATCAGGATCCCTGAATCTGATGCAAAGCTCATAGACTTCCTGACAGATGCAGGAGTATTCTCAAGCAGAAGCGAGGCCATAGCCTACTTCACGCACAAGGGCATCCAGGCCTCAAGAGGGTGGCTTGAGAAAGTCAAGGACAAAGTAAAGGAGCTCATGGAGATCCAGGATGCTATCAGAAGCGAAATAGAGAGCATAAAGAAGGAGATAGGAGAGGAGGCTGTCAGAGTGGAGGTGGAGGCTGAAGAGGAGAAGGAGAGAGGCGAATCCTAGGCAGATGAGCTGCCCTCAAGCTCTAGAGATCTTAGAGCTGCACACAATCCTCTACCTGCCCTGAGACTAGGGCTGCCAGCTCAGCTAGATTCCAGTCGACATGTATGTCTCCTAGCCATGCCGCTCCAAGCCTGCTTCAGTAGCCCATGGGTAGAGCACCCTCTGGCTACAGCAGCTCTAGCTGGAGCCTTTAGAGCTGATGCGACTTCAGCTGCTACGGGCGCTCCTCCAGCTGGCATAGCTAAGGCAGCGTCCACCTCTATCCCAGCTTGCTTCAATAGCCATGCTAGAGCTCTCCTCCATCTCTCCTGTCCTCATATACCCTAGTCTTATCTCTGAGACCATAGCTTTCCGGCATCATGATGTCTCCACAAGGTCACAAGGCATATATATGCTGGTGCACTCACTAATGTGATGGATGTCGCTAAGAGGCTGAGTGAGTGCACTGACTTCAGGTGTGTGTTTAGGCTTGTAAAGCAGTGTGTCAGGGAGGTTTTAGGTAGAGAGAGAGCTGGCATCTCCCTCACGCTCACTGAGCTACCTGCATCCATTGCAGCAGCCTCCATGCCTGATGGAACCATAGTCTTGAACAAGACTCTGCTGAGAGCTCTCGGAGAAAGCCTGACACGCATCGAGTTCAATGCCTACCTGTTCTATGTGCTCCTCCACGAGTACCTACATACTCTAGGGTATGTGTCTGATGATGTTGTTGAGGAGCTTGCAGCTGAGGTCTGTAGCAAGAAGCTTGGGAGAGACCACCTTTCAACTAGGATTGCTGTAAACGGGCTTAGGATCGTGCTGGCTAAGCTGAAGAGGATTCCAATACCATCTGGAGGAGGGGTTGAAGTGGTTCTCGGAGTCGACAGTGAGCTCATGGACTACTATAGCTAGGTGCTTTAGTTGAAGAAGTGCAGGCACTGTGGCAGCGGCGGTGAGATCAAGGTAAGCTATGCTCGCATCTGGCTCTGCAAGGACTGCTTCACAAGCTTCTTTGAGAGGAAGGTTAAGAGGACAGCTGAGAGGCATAGGATGCTCAAGGGAGTCAGGAGGCTTGCTGTAGCCATCTCAGGTGGAAAAGACAGCGCAGCCCTGCTTGCTGCCCTCAAGAGGATCAAGCTGGACGCTGACCTGACGCCCATACACATCAACCTAGGGATCCCAGGCCACTCCAGCGAGTGTGAGAGGAAGGCTAGAGAGCTCACTAGCCTCCTTGACCTCGAGCTCCATGTTTTCAAGCTTGAGAAGGAAGGCTTCACCATCGGGATGCTAGGTGAAACCAGGCTTGGAAGGAGAGCTTGCGCTGCATGCAGTACAGTAAAGAGATACTGGCTCAATAAGCTTGCCAGAGAGCTTGGTGCTCAAGCTTTAGCTACAGGCCACCACCTAGATGATACTGTTGAAGTGCTGTTCAACGCCTACCTGACTGGAGACCTGGAGACCATAGCTAGGCTCAGGCCTGCTCTACCAGCTAGAGGCAAGCTCATAGCCAGGGTAAAGCCCCTGATATCGCTCACCAGCCAGGAGACCCTAGAGTACGCTAGGATCTTAGGCCTCCCATTTACCAGCTCCAAGTGCCCTCTTGGAAGAGGCTCCAGGAGCCTGAGGAGAAGGAAGCTGATAGATAAGATATCAGATGAGATCCCTGGGTTCAGGCACACGCTCCTATCAACTCACCTCAGAGTCTTCCAGCCTATAGCTGAAGAGCATACTGAGCTAGCTGACCTCAGGGAGTGTAAGCTCTGTGGAGAGCCTAGCTCTCAGGAGGTCTGTGGGTACTGCAAGGTTAAGTCTGCCATCAAAGGCCATCTAGCTTCCTAAGGCTCTCCATGAGCTTACCCCTGAGCCTGTAGGCAATCAGCCTCTCTAGAAGTGCTTTAGCTGGCTGAGGCATGTCCAGCTGAAACTCCAGCATGAGCTGCACTCTAGTCCTATCTGAGCTGACCTGCTCATACAAGCCTTCAAGAGAGTACTCTCTAAGAGAGCCTCTAATCCTCTTAACCATGACCTCCTTAAACCTCCTATGAGGCTCCAGCTCTACAGTCTCTGCTATGAACTCAAACTCCATTCCAGCCAGCTCACCCCAATACCGCACTCTAGAACCCTTCTCAACCCTCCCTGCAACCCTCCTAGCCTCATATATAGGCTCCATCCACTTTGGAGCGTTCTCGCCATCTGTAGTAAACCAGAAGACCCTCTGTATAGGGGCTTCAACAACACGTTCAACAACAACCCTCAAGCTAGTACCCGTAGGTAGCTGGAAGCTGAAGCTTAAGCATTACCATATGCTCCAGGTAGCCTCCTACATCTGTAGCGAGAGCTATCTTAGCATGCTCCACAGGCCTCAAGCAAGCTTACTCAGGACACAACTCTTAAAAATAGCTGCAAGCTTAGATGACTGGTGCATGAATTGGCTGAAGCACGGTGTGAGCATGGTGATGTAGTGCTTCTCGGAACTGAGAGAGGATCAAGAGGAGTCAACAAGTACTTTAAGTGTAGGAAGTGTGGTGCTGTGCTAGTTCTCTCTGAGGAAGGAGTCTTATATGAGGTTCCAGCAGCAAGGAGATAGGTGGAATCCTGCTAAGCTACCTACTATAACCCTAGCTAAGACTCCTAGCCTCATGCTCTCAGCCAGATGTGAAGCTCTCTCAGGTAAGCTAAAGCAAGCTTACATACCAGATATGGCTGCTTCCTGGAGGCTCTGCCCTAGCCACCCTTGGATTGAGGATGCTATCCTAGCGGATATAGCAGTAGACGCAGCTAAGCTCTCAGCGCCTACAGCTACAGCAGGCCTCCTCCCCATAGGCTGTGAAGCTGCACCTAGCTTCATCTAGGTGGCTTCCTTGAACCCTGAGGATGCTCTCAGGCACTATAGCAGAGAGCTCGTCAAGAAGGAGGTCACAGACTTCTGTAGAGGGAGATGGGTTGCGCTAGAGTGCTATAGCAGAGAGGGGAGGCTCTTCCTCAGATATGATAGGAAGCAGAGGCCTCTCAGCTTATCGAGTGAAGGAGAGCTTGACCAGCTTCTCACCAGGTATAGGGGGCTTAAGCCGAGATCTATCTATGCCTCAGCCAACATGTATGAGAAGCTTGAGAAGCAGGAGGATACTGAGGCTAAGGAGAACATCAAGCTATGTACTCCGACGTGGGACATAGACTGTAGCCTAAGCGACTGGAAGGCTGCGCTAGAGGCAGCTAGAGCTGTAGTAGACTACCTTGAGAAGGCTGGGGTATCTGAGTCAGTATACCTGAAGTGGAGTGGTGAAGGCATACACGTCCATATCCATGAGAAGGCATTCTCCCAGAGCTTACTGCAGAGAGCTTCCCCACTAGACCTAGCATACTCTGTTGTAGAGTATGTAGCTAGAGGCGTCCAGAGCAGAGTCAGCAAGCTAGCTGATAGGGGGGTTAAGCTAGAGAACATGATGGACTTGAAGAGGGTTTTTACAGCCCCCCTCTCACTACACAGGAAGCTAGACCTCTGCTGCGTGTGCTTCAAGCCAAGTGAGCTAGACAGCTTTGAGCTAGAGTGGGCTGACCCACAGAGCCCAAGGCACAGCATAGACTGGAGGAAGCATAGGGAAGGGGAGCTAGACCACCTAGCTGAGAAGGCTCTAGCTGCCATAGGAGGCTACCCAGGTTGGCCTAGCTCACCTAGAACAAGAGCTCAGCCTGCTACAGGGAGGCGTAAGGTGGCTAAAGGAGGTAAGTTAGGGAGATTCCAGGTGATGGCGCTCCTTCAGGCAGCAAGATACTACCTGCTCACAGGAGACGTCGAGAAAGCCAAGTCCTTTGGCTTAAACAGAGCTATATTCTATGCTTGGGCAAAGCACTATGGCCCTAGAGGGAAGCCTAGAGGGAGGAGGCCTATACCCATGCTAGCAGAGAGGGGTGAGGCTGCTAGAGGAGAGGAGGCAGGCGAGAGGACGGTATACATCGGAGACGAGGGAGCCATAGTCTCTGAGAGAGGCTGGTTCAAGATAGGAGACATGGAGCAGACTCCAGAAGAATATGACAGACAGATAAAGCCTAGGATAGAGTCTGTCATGAGCTATGATGAGGCATGGAAGGCAGCCTTAAGCTACCTGAAGAGCTTCCCAAGAGAGACCCTGCTAAGCCAGCAGAAGTTCTTCAGCCAAGTCTATAAGCCTGTGAGAGACAAGTTCACAGAGATAGTAGGCAAGAGAAAAGGGACATTAGAGGGCTGGTGGTAGCTG
>JAVCBW010000013.1:0-89577 GCA_037917675.1 Thermoproteota archaeon | reverse complement strand
CAGCTAGTAGACCAAAACCACATACACCCATGAAAGCCTACCAGCTGTAAACCTCTTCAGGCACCTATGGACTCCTTTGGCATAAGATAGGTGTATATCCTCAATATGACCACCTCTCACGGTTTGCTGTAGTTTAAATAGACTGAGTCAAGAGGTTACCATGGATGCTTATCCCATGGAGAAAAGTCGATTCTTGGACTTGCCTAAGATGCTTTTACTGTTGCATAGAATACAACGTGTACTTGGGTAGCTGGGAGGCTGAGTGGATAGCTAGAGCATATGGGGTACGTGCCGAGCTTACTCCGAGAGGATGGAGGCTTAAAAGAGCAGGTGAACCATGTCCATTCCTCAGAAGAGACCAGTATGGGAGATCTTACTGCCTAATAAACTTCGATAAGCCCAGAGCTTGTGTCAGCTTTCCGTTTGTCATAACTAGAAGACCTCTGAAAGGGGTAGCAGATAGGCTAGCATACTATCCAATCGGTAGAGGTGAGGGGGTCCACGTTTATATTAGAGATGACTGCCCTGGGTTGGGAAGAGGGCCTCCTATAGAAGGAGCTCTCAAAAAGACGCTTATTAAGCTGGGATACCTGAGGAAGGTAGCTTGATAGTTGAGAGCTTGTTTAAGCTGCTGTTTGCACCAGCTCTCAGGAGACCTAGGATCCTCTCACATGGAGAAGATGGAGACGGCATAGCTTCAGCTGCGATAGCCTTGAGAAAATATCCAAACGCTGTTATAGCATTAGCTACGCCACATGAAGTCCAGAAGGCAGGTAGATTTGGCTTAATAAACGCCATTAAATGGGATGTAGTGCTAGACTTACCATGTCCTAAAAGGACAGTTCTATGGATTGACCACCATGAAAGTAACATTTCTAGAGCTAAGAGAAGCTTTCATGACCCGAGTGCGCCATGCGCAGCTGTGCTGGCAGTTAGAGCCTTAGGCTTAGAGAGAGATTCTCTGGCTGTTAAACTAGCAGAGCTGGCAACAGAGACAGACACAGCCAACATAGAGCGTGATGAAGCTTGGCTTCTTAATGATGCTGTGAAAGGAAGCCCAGCTAGGATGAGAATTAAGCTCACTAAGCTTCTAGCTGAAAGAGGGCTAGAAGCCTTCTCTGCAAGTGAGGTAGCAAGCTGGATTGAGGCAAATAGGAAGGTAAGAGAGAGCACGGAAAAACTTTCCGAGAGGATAGAGCCGCTTAAAGTGACTGTTCTGATAGTAGAGAGGAGGAGAAGCAAAAGGATATCTTATAGAGGCTTAATGCTGGGCTTGGAAAGAAAGGGAGCTAAGCTCGTGGTGTTATGCTACAGGCTTTCAAGTAGGAGATGGAAGGTAATGTTAGGTTGCAGAGAAGAGTTTAACTGCTCTGAGATAGCTCAGGCACTTGGTGGAGGTGGGCATAGGGCTGCTTCTGGAGCAACAGTCGAAGCTGGGAGCTTAGGGGAGCTAGTCAGATCCCTTAGTAGAGTTCTACCATTAGAAGATGCCAAATTCATCAAGATAAGCGAGAATGGAGAAATTGAGGAGGTAAAGCTGAGAGAGCTGCTAGAACAGTCCTCGGCAGGACAGGTGGAATAAGTTAATATTGTAGAAGTAGAGGGAGTTTGGGGTTTGGATGGAGCAGAAAGTTAAGGTTATTGAGAAGAGAGAGGGGACATATAAGGGAGCTGTGTTAATCGAGGGGATGCCTGATCCTGGCCTCGTTGGAGCTATAGCAGCGAGTTACATGATAACTGAACTGAAATTGGAGGAAATTGGCTTCTTGGACTCACCGCTTTTCCCTCCATTCATAGTGCTACATAACTCTGAGGTGCTGGAACCTGTCAGGCTTTATGGTAAAGATGACCTCCTTGTCTTGATCTCTGAAATACCGATACACCCTGCGATAGCTAGGCCTGTAGCAGAGACTGTTATAGAATGGGGGTTTGAAAAGGGAATTAGGCAGGTCATATCACTTGGAGGACTGAATACACCCAACAGAATCGACATAGAGAGACCAGACGTGTACTGTATTGTAGGAAATGGAGTTGACAGAGAGAAGCTTGAGAAAGCTGGTGTGAAGTTCATGTCAGAGGGGCTCCTTGGTGGAGTAAAGGCCATGATCGTAAGGGAAGCTATAATGCGTAGGGTACCAGCTATAGCTTTGCTGGTAGAGGCTTTTGGCGAGTACCCTGATCCAGGTGCGGCAGCAGAGGTGCTTAAGGTGCTTGCTAGCTATCTGACTATCGAGATAAAAATTGACCCCTTACTCCAGCAGGCGGAGGAAATGCGTATAAAGCTGAAGGAGCTTATGAAGAAGACGGTGGCTGCTATGAAAAGCCCTGTCACTGGAGCTGCTCAGATTGCACCATCATACTTCATCTAGGGTGATAGCTATGGAGGAGTGGTTTGAGAGGCTACGTAAGATAATTGATAGCTACTTTGAGAGCGTTGAGACAGCTTTAGAGTCATTCTTCACAACATCTGAGAGAACAGCTGGCTGCCTTGAGCCACTCCATAAGGTAGTTGAGACACCAAGTGAAGTCATAGTCTCATTCGACCTCCCTGGTGTAGATAAGAAGGACATATCTCTGAAGGCTACTGAGACTACTGTCGAGCTTAGAGCTGAAGCTAGGAACATCGTCAGGTTTAGAGGGCTAAGGGGGGAGGAGTCCATAGCCTGCAGGTACTATAAGATAGTCTATCTGCCAGCTAGAGTCAGGCCTCATATGGCTAGAGCTAAGTTCAGGAATGGTGTACTGGAGGTGAGGCTGCCAAAGAAAGCTGCAGGATTTGAGATAAAGATAGAGTAGCTATAATGGGTTCTGCTTCAGTATTTCTTCAACAGACGGGTAGGGGAGGCCAGCTAAGCCATGAAGGAAGGCTCCTCCACTAAGCAGGAAATGCCCTCCAGTATCTCTTATCTGGTCTATTATACCTGTCTCGAGAGCCTCTTGCGACGTGTCTCCGCCAAGAAATATCAGACCGCTCCCCATTATCCTCTTTGTAAGCTCTATGCCATTTAGAAAGCCTTTTTCATAAATCCCGAGAGGCCCTGCTCTTATCCTAAACGTCTTCTTGCTAAGTAGCTGTGAGTATATCCTCACAGTCTCCTCTCCTATGTCCACTATGAGGCTATCCTTGCCTTTCATCTTCTCTATCGGGACATTTTCAGCTTCACCGTTTTCAAACACCGTGAAGTCTACTGGGTGGTGTACTCCGAGATCAGCTAGCCTTCTAGCAGCCTTAAACTGCTTGATACTAGCTATCCTCTCCAAGAAGGCATTGTTCTTTGGGCCTAAGTCATATCCCTTTGCTCTAGCTATGAGCTGCCCAGGTATGCCTCCTGTGAAGCCCTCCATTCTCTTCAAGATCCTCTCAAGAACTTCTAGCTTCTCAAGCTTCCTTCCACCCATCACTATAGCACAGTTCTCCCATTTTTCGCCAAGAAGGTCACTTAGTACTTTTAGCTCATATACTGCTCTCATCCCAACATATGTGTAAGCTATGTGAGGTAATGCCATTAAACTCGTGTGTGCTCTATGCCATGCTGGCATTGCATCGTTCACACACCTCTTAATGACACCTCTGAACTTGGATATCATGTTTGATGTCTCAGGATTGAAGCTGAACTCCTCCTCAAACATTCTCACGTTATCTAGGAGGATTATCTGCTTCTCACGTATCCTCCTTATCTTGTCTATTGTCTCCTTAGAGTACATCTTGTTATGAGGTATGAACTCTATCTCGATGTCTAGTGGAAGCAGCTTTCTGAGCTGAGCGAAGTGGCTTCTTAGGCTTACGAAGTCACTTTCACCAGGTCTCCCCTGATGTGCTAGGACTACGAGGCCAGCATACTCTGCCATTACTTGGAGTACATACGCGTATACTCTTGCTCTGAGAGTTACCTCCAGGACCCTGCCGCCTTTAAGAGGCTGGTTTATGTCTATTCTCACTAAAGTGGGGCTTTTAAGCTGCTCAGCCAGGTTTGTCAGCCAATATGGTTTGGTATCCCTGAAGTAATCTCTCAAGTTTCCCCCTATTAGCAGATGTGTTTTAAACCTAATACTTCTGTACTGTATATTCAGCGGCTTGCCTCCTTCTCCTCTCTTATGCTCTCCCCTATCCCAGCTAGCGTTCTGGAAAGAGCTAGACAGCACTCTACTAGCTTCTCCCTGCTGATCTCTAGCTCACGCTTAAAACTATTCCATTCTACCCAGGCATCTCCATGTAGAGAAGCTGGCAGAAGCATATCCCTCTCAGAGTCTACTGAAGCCGCCTCAGAGAAGCTTCTTCCTCTGGGTTCGATGCTATGCAAGGCATCAGCGAGGATCAGGTAGTATCCTGATAGCCCACTGAAGAAGGAGGAGCTCCTCTCAGCAGCTTTAACAGCCTCCATGTTGCTTAAGATAAGCTCCATGTTAGCAGAAGACATGTAGAGGATATAGGCTATCTGATCTACTGCTTTCGTCGGCCTACTCTCTATGGCCAAGTGCATCGTCTCAGAGACTAGATCATCGAAGAAAGATGTCAGCTTGCCTATTGGAGGATAGGGGCGGTTGCCAGTCCACATGTCTACTGGACCACTGATCCACTCCCTAGCTTCAGCTAGGCTTCTTCTAACCCAGGCTAGATGCTTTTCCCTTTGCTCGGACAGCTTTCTGAGAGCCTGACTGACATAAGCTCTCAGCTCAAGCTGACTCCACCCCCTCTCTGCCTGGTGCTCTAGCTGGGCTTCTCCTAGCCTCTCAGATACAGCGGTAGCTACTATCTCAGTTAGCAGAATAAGCCTCTCAAGCTGCTCTTCAAGCCAGTCATATGATCTTGAAAGCCTAGTGTATCCAGGAGTAGCTATCTTGACATGCGCAGGGGGAGGAGCATGGTGGTAAAAGGTGGACTCTAATGTAACTACAGCTATGTCTCTCTCCATAGAATACACGTATGTATTGCAGAGATCTCTAGAGGCCATGACGCCATACTCCCTTAGCTTGCTTGTAATGGTCTGAAAGATCCTTGCACGATGGCTTTCCCAGAGCTCCCACAGTGCTGGAGCTACTCTAAGCGTGAGGATTATGCTGAGCCTCTTATCACGTGAGTCAGCAAGGATGCTGAGACCACGAAATATACTGTTATCAATTGGGAGGTCAGCAATCCGCCATACACCACTACCCCTCCTTCCAGCAGCTATCTCAGATATTCTTGGACTTATCACTGGCTTGATGTCCCATAGTACACTGGCAATATCTTTTAACATACCTCGACACTCTAGGTTACTGAGGGGCTTGCCTTAAAAAAGTTCTAGTTCCACTTCTATTAGCTTAGGTGCTTAGAGATGGCTGCCTCAGGCTACCAGCTATTGGATGCAGACGATAACCTGCTGTTCGATCTTAGAGCCACCAGAAGGCTTGCTGAAGCTGTCAGGAGGCCTAGGGGATCTCTCATAAGAGATGTTAGAGAGGTTATGGGAGTCTTCCTTTCGTCTGTAGGAGACTATGTGACATGGTGGCTTATCAAAGAGGGGGTCAAGCCTAGGGTTGCAGTTATCGATGGCAAGGTTGAGAGAAGACAGGTTGGAGTCAAAGTGCCAGATGGCTATGCTGTCTATAGGTGTAGAAACCCTGCAGGCTTTATTACAAGAGAAGCCTGGGGGGCTATTAAGAGAGCATTCAGAGAAGCATCCTCAGGCAGATATGTATGTGTGGTAGTAGATGGAGAGGAGGATCTACTAGGGTTTCCTGTATCATACTTCACACCTCCAGGTGGAGCTTGGGTTTATGGGCAGCCAGGCGCTGGAGCTATAGTTGTCTGGGTTGACATTGGGAGAAGGGAAGTCGTCAAGAAGCTTCTTACGCTGTTTGAGCCTGTCATATGTTCCAGTACCTCCTCATAACCATCCTTACTTCCCTCAGTGTTTTCTCGAATGCTGAAGCAGCTTCAGGCAGCTCTCTAGAGGGCTCGTTGCAAAGCTCTCCTTCAAACCTGACTATTCCAGCTATGATGCATGCCCATGCTCTAGGTAAGACCTCCTCATTGTACCCGCTGGCTATCAAGTCGATGGCAGGAGCATTAGCTATGGATGAGGCTTCTCTTATAGAGGAGCCTATGAGCCAGAAGCCTCTGAAATCTAAGTTTAGCATGGTAAGGGGGTCGCTGTGATGGGGGTCACTTCCTCCATTGCAGATTATGAGGTCTGGCTTGAAAC
Organism: Thermoproteota archaeon; assembly: GCA_037917675.1. Taxonomy (GTDB): domain Archaea; phylum Korarchaeota; class Korarchaeia; order B14-G2; family B14-G2; genus B14-G2. The sequence goes on along the minus strand of JAVCBW010000013.1, from coordinate 83,392 downwards.
ACTCTACTAGTGGGAGAAACACCTCCCTGATTGCCTTCTCATAGCAGCTTCTCCCAGCTCCCGGGGGAAGCGGGATGTTACAGGTATAGCCTTCTCCGTCTCCAGTTCCAACCTGCTCTATGAAGCCTGTTCCAGGGTATAGGGTGAGAGGGTCTTGATGTATGCTCAAGTAGAAGACTGAGGGATCACTATAGAATATGTCCATTGTGCCATTACCCTGATGGGCATCATAGTCGAATATGAAGATTTTTTTGAAACCCTCCTTCTGAGCATATCTAGCTGCGATCGCGACGTCATTGAATATGCAAAAGCCTTCACCATAGCTTCTCCCAGCGTGATGTAGCCCTCCACCTATCCCAATGGCTATTCTAGACTCACCAGAGGATACAGCACGATATGCTGATAGGGTGGAGTGAAGTATGCTTAGGAACGCCTCATATGCACCCTTGAACACAGGAGTATCCATTGAGAGCAGCCCTATTCCTAGCTCAGACATCCTTCTGACCTTCCTGATATAGAGTGGGGAGTGAACCAGCTGAAGCTCCTCTTCTGAGGGGCTTGGGCCTATGAAGCCGGTTATCTCGCATAGCCCCTCCCTAATCAGTGGGCTCTCCCTTATGTATCTTATGAACTTCTCGAATCTGCTCCCTTTGAATGGATGAGTTCCAGGAAAGCTGTACTTCTTGATCGATTCATCATAGATTATAGGTATCGGCTTCATCCTAGTAGGGTACTGGCTTGAGATTTATTATACTTCTGTAGCTCACGCCAGCTTTTAGTCAAGCCAGCGTTTCCAGCTCACTCTCCACCAGAATGCCTCTCTTCATCTCGGTTACGGTTACTTTCCTTGGTTTTAATGATCTCACTAGGATTTCATATGCAGCCCATGGGTCTGTGTGGTTTCCACATGTAAATATGTCAACTGCAGCATATCCATATTCAGGCCATGTATGTATGGAGAGATGGGATTCTGAGATGACTACTACCCCCGTTATCCCCTGAGGGGTGAATTTGTGGAATGTGTTACTTAAGACCGTGGCGTTAGCCTCCTCTGCTGCCTTAGTCAACGCATCTCTAATGTGCTCTACACTATCTAGTATCTCTTTAGGGCACCCATAGAACTCTAATATCAAGTGTCTACCTAGGTTTCTCACCCACATCTTTCCTAATTTGCTATCTTTTTTGCTACCTGTCCTCTGACAAGATGAGCTTATAAGCTTTGCTATAGTAGGCAGCTCTAGTACGCCAGTAATAGAGGAAGTTAGCTACCTGGTTGCCCGATTCAGGTAAGCTAGCTTTAAAGGTGTGTAGAGAGCATGATTGCCTATGAGGGAGAGCGTATGCTGAGGATGATAGGGATATCAGACATACATGGTGACCTGGCTGCAGTAAGGAGATTTGTATCAGATAGTAGCACTGACGCAGATCTCATAGCTATTTCAGGAGATCTAACAGATAGAGGAGGAATAGATGATGCCAGAGAGGTTCTGGAGATGGTAGGTAGGAGATGGGATGACATCGTGTTTATACCTGGTAATATGGATCTCCCTGTCCTTGCTGAGGCCAGTAAGATAGGTAAAGCATTCAATATCCATGGGAGAGTATTAGAGCATAGTGGAGTGATGATAGCAGGGTTCGGTGGAGGAAATAAGTCTCCCTTCCACACACCATTTGAGTTATCTGAAAGCGAGATAGCAGAGAGGCTCTCACTTCTACATGGGAGCATAGATGTCTTGGTGACACATGTTCCTCCTTATGGGACGAGATGTGATAGAGCTATGAAAATAAGGCATGTCGGTAGCAGAAGTATAAGGATGTTCATCGAAAAGAGGAGGCCTAAACTGTGCTTATGTGGACATATACATGAATCGAAGTGTATCGATAGGCTGGGGAGCAGCACTATTGTGAACCCTGGGCCTCTAAGCTGGGGGAGCTACGCGTACATAGAGTACTCTGGGAGTAGTGTACGCGTCGAACTGCGAGAAGTTAGGTGAGGACTTGAGCAACATAGTCGTGTCAGTTTCGGGTAAGGGTGGTGTTGGAAAGACAGCTGTGACAGCGCTTATACTTAAGGTGCTGCTCGAGAAGAGAGAGGGGCCTATCCTGGTTGTTGACGCTGACCCAGCTACAAACCTACCTGATGTACTAGGTGTAGAGGTGCCTAAAACCGTAGGTGATGTAGCTACCAAGCTTAAGAGGAGTATTGAGATGGATAAGCTTCCTCCCGGAGTTTCTAAAGGAGATTTGCTTGAGTCCTGGATTTTCGAAACTCTCGTTGAGGGAGATGATTTTGATTTGCTAGCTATGGGAAGGACTGAGGGAGAGGGATGCTACTGCTTTGTCAACAGCTTGCTGACAAGGATACTTGATAAGCTGACCTCAAACTATAAGATCACGTTGATGGACATGGAAGCAGGGCTAGAGCACCTCAGCAGAAGAACAGATCGAGATGTCGATATCATGCTTATTGTGACAGATCCATCTAAGATGGGGTTTGAGACGGCGAAGAGGATCAGAGAGATCACCGAGGAGGTCCATATTGACGTTAAGGAACTGTATCTGATAGGTAACATGTTCCCAAGAGAGCTAGAGAACATCGTAAGGAGAAAGGCTCATGAGATCGGTGTGAAATACGGTGGCGTGATCCCTAGAGACCCTAACATAGCAATCTTTAACCTAGAGGGGAAGCCACTGCTTGAGCTACCACCAGAGAGCCCTTCAGTAGTTGCTGCAAGAAGAATAGCAGGAAGGATAGGGCTTGTACCTGATACCACGCTACTTGAGCTACTCGGTGTCTCCTAGAGGTTCCTAGGAGGCCAGTTGTCAGCTAGAAACTTTGGTATCCCAGAGGAGTCTAGTGGGCCTACCATCACATCCCACCCTGTAGCATCTTCTATCTCTCCCTTAAGCCTAGCTGCCCTTCCAGGTATTATGAGCTTCCTGTGCTTGACCTTTTGCTCTATCCCAGACGACTTTACCACGTCAGCTATACCCTCAGCTGTGAGCTTCCTCCCTGCTACAGCACACTCTACAGCTAGGCCCTCTGTGTCTGCCACCAGTAGATAGCAGTCTTTCTTGCTTGCTTCGATGTCAGCAGCTACAGTGTAATATGTGAGCGCAAAGTTTGAGGTTAACAGGACAGGAGACGTCTCATCTGGGCTACCAAACGTCCTTAAGCCAGGCTCAATTGCAACAGGCTTCCTTGGATCAGTGTAAATGTTCTGCCTGAGGATCACGTTAGGTAGTAGAACCCAGCCTTCTATGCTGTGCATAATCAGCAAGTCAGCAAATAGTGAGATCAGCATCCCAGCTATGTAGGCTTCTCTCCACTGCTTTATAGTCTCTGGCTCAGATGGGTCTACTAGCCAAGAAGTGAGCGGCACACCTATCAGAGGGAATCCTAAAAGCTCATCTTCCTCCTTGCAAGCCAGCCTTCTCAGCATAACGAAGTTGTTCCATGTGTCAGCTAGGCCCTCTCCAGGGAATGTGCCGGGGTCTAGCATTAGGTCCTCTACACCATACTCCAGGAGAGTCTTAGAGAGAGATCTGAGGGTCTTTAAGTCATTTGGTGAAAATACTGCGAGAGGGCACTTGTATCTGAGGGCAAGCTCAGCCATATCTCTCCAGTTACTCTTGTTTGCAGCATATATCAGAGGCCTCTTGCTGCCAGCTACCTTAAGAGCTTCCTCCATGCACTTTGGGTCTAAACTGCATAGGATCAGTGGGAGGCTGGTCTTATCTGTCACCTTCCTGACTGCATCAGCAAACTGCTTCGGATCTCCTGAAACACACCTAACTGCGATGGCGTTCAGCCTTAGATCTATTCCTATATAAGTATATACGAAGTTCTCTACATACTCCACCCTCTTTAAGACCTCCTCACTTGACATGTCATCTGTCACATCTATGGCTATGGCTGTTGGATTATAGTATGTGAGCTCATGCCTATACATCACGTATTCTCCACCAACTTTGATAGCTCTGTCTCCTACCCCGATTATCACCTCCTTGACTGGTGGCTTGAGCATATCCCAGAGATTCTTGTAGCTTTCCTTATATCTGGGGTCTGTTAGCAGTGGCGTGCATTGCTCTAGCTTTGCTTCATGTGTAGCCAGCTTGGCAGCAAAAGCCATGCAGTTTTCTTCACCACACTCCTTGCAGTTTGTTCTAGGTAGGAGATTGTATATGTCTATTGGGCTAAGCTCCTTCCTGGGCATATAGGCCACCTCACATCCTGGCTGAAACCCAGTTTTCAATGAGCTCCGGCTTTGCTCTCCCCATTCCCTGTATGAGCTCGTCTATCACGTCTCTTACAGTTTTCATTGCAGCAGGATGCATCATCATAAAGAGGTCTACGCCAGCTATCAGTAGAGTGAGAGCTGTTATCGTCTCCCAGATTGGACCTCTTAGCTCCCTAGGACCCCATACTGCATCAAGTTGCTTCAGCCAGGCTTCTCTAGCAGCCCAGGCGTTGGTTGTCCCAGAGGAGATAGGGAATGCTAGCTCCTCATCACCCATTAAACCTGCTAGCCTAGATCTTTGCATTATCGTGAAAGCGTATTCTATGCCATAGCCTAGAGCTGCTGTAGTTGTATCCATGATTATTGAGCTCCTTGGGACACCTTCTGATGTCAATCTCCTATTAAGCTCCCTTGCAAGGTTCATATCCATGGGAGTGAATGCTATGGTGACATGATTATGCTTGATTATGGTATCAACATTCCTCTTGGTATCATATTCAAGCATCTCCTTTGTCATGGAGTTTATAACTATTCTCTCACCTTCAGCTACCTCAGCCACCTTCTCAAATACTTTAGTATCCTTCTTTGGGTCTCCACAGCCACCAACTATCAGGGGGACATCTACCGCCTGTAGCACTTCCTCTACTGTTTTAGCTGCCTCCTTTGGCGGCGTGTCTTTGATCAGTGGATCTATGCTTATGAGGTGTAGTGTTATGAGCTCTGCTCCAAACTTCTCGACAGCAAGCTTAGCCCATGCTACAGGATCGCCATACACTTCCTTAACATGCTGCTTGACAGCCTTAGCTAAGGGGACCTTCCAGTCGAATACGTCGCATGCTATCACAGGCTTGTGAGGGGGAGGGGACTCAAACAGGTAGAAGGGTGGAGCCTTTTCTCCGCCTACCGTCAGTGAGTAGGCTCTAGTCCCTCCCTCAGCTCTAGTAGCACCTATGGTAACCTCCTGGATTGGCAGCACATACTCATATACAGGAGGCTTGAACTCCACCTCTATGAGCTTAGTAGGCTTTGGCTTCGCTGGGACAACTGGCGGAGCAGCTACTACTGCTCTGGGAGGAGCTCCAGGCAAGACTTGGAGCTCTAGGTGCTCTAGCTGTATTGCAACGTCCTCAAGCTCTATCTCACCATACTGCTCTAGGTATCTAGCCAGTTTGCTCCCTATGTTGATTGATAAGCCCTCATCTCCTGGCATATTAGCACCTGCTAGACTTCAAGCTCGAGTTCTTCTGCCTCTATCCTGACATTCTCAAGCTCGAGGTACCCGAACTTCTTTACAAGCTCTAGGAACTTTGCGAAGAGCTCAGCAGCTTCCTGAGGAGGCTCCTCGGCCACCAGATCACCTGCTTCTATTTCTTCTCCTCTGCTATCTTCCTTAAGATCATTTTCTTTGCTATGATCTTGACATCCTTTAGTATTATCTTGTAGGTTGGCCCTCCTGCAGCTGGCGCTGGTAGGTTAAGCACAAGCTGATAGCCTCCTGCTGTGGGGACTGCAGCAGCTTGTGGAGCTGTGATTACTGGAACTCCAGGTATTGCGGTTGGGGGAGCAGCAGGGGCAGCTTCCTCAGGAGGCTTCTTCTCTTCTATAGCCTCTTCCTTCCATCTTGCAACTACTGGGTGGCCTTTCTCCTTGAGCCACTCCTTGAGCTCTTCTACATTTGAGACATCCTTTTCTGTAGCTATCTTATCTAATAGCTCATCTGGTACGAACCCCTTTACTCTTTCCTTAGCTTCTGATGGCATCCATACAACTCTCTCCCAGCCTCCGTCAGCTTGAAGGAACTTTGGTGACCTCATGTACTCGAAGCTTAAGCCGTGGAAGCCAGGGACTTGCCTTCCTCCAGCTGTTGAGTCAGCTATGGTCGTAAATGGGAGCCCTATCACCGTATTTCCAGCGAACCCTCTGTGGACTATCCCGAGCCCATCTACTTCAGGTACGTAGAATGCTGCACACTCAAAGCAACCGCAGGATGTATGAGGGTATGTGAACGCTGAATACAAGCATACACGTGTCACCTCTCCAAGAGACTTTTCCTTCACTGTCTTATTCACTCCACTCCACTCTCCTAGCATAGGGTCTAGGCACTCTCCCTTATCCATCCTGAACAATGGACCTTTAGGGTCTATTTGGGCTGCTATCCTGGCGTCAAGCCAGCTTATAGCACCACAGTTCGAGTATCTCTGTGGAGTTATGACGCAGACATGTGTTGGAGCAAATGACTGGCATAGTGTGCAGCCATAGAATGCGTCTACTTCCTCGTCCTTTAACCCCCTTACTCTAGCGTCTCTAGCTTCATATACCTTGAGCGCATTGTCAAACATCTCCTTGACCTTCTCTAGGTCTGTTATGAACGTGACCTGTATCTTCTCGATTATCGGCAGCTCACTCTTAAACAGCTTGCATAGCGCTTTTCCAATCCAGGTGAATGAGTCGAGGCCTTTCTTAAATGACTTCTTGCTTAATCTAAGCCAGATGTCATATCTCTGATTTAAGTGCATGAACCCTTCGATGTAATTGCAGAAATCGTGTATCCTCCTCTCTATGACACCTTCCATCTCCTCTTTGAGCTGCTTTCCAGCTACCTCAACCAGTATGCCCAGAGGCTGAGCTGCAGCCCCCTCTGGTAGATCCTTTATGTCAGGCCCTATAACCTGAACTTTGCCATCTTCGACTTCCTCTATAGACCTGACACGAACCAGCTCGAACTTGTACCTCTGTTTAACCCCACCCCACTCAGCATACATCTCATGCTTCCTTATACGCTCTCCCTCATATATGACGCCTATATCCACTGGGAATCCTTCTGCCGACACAACACCACCTCATAGGCTACGTATCAGCTGCTAAGCTTCTCGATGATGGCTTTTAAGTTTTTCTTCCAGTCCTCCAGGGAGATATTGAGAAAAGACCATTTAGCATGAGGTTGATACCTGTAGTCGAGGCTAATAAGCGTCGTATCTGAGAAGTGCTTTACTCCAGAGAGGAGGAGCCACTGCTCATAGTACCTGAATCCCAGGACCAGTAGCAGGTCATGTGGGCCCTTACCGTCTACACCCTGCCAGCTGGGGTCAACAAGCCTTGCTCCTATGTCTGCTAGTGGCATAGCTGCTATCGGCTCAAACCCCTTTTCACGTAGAACTCTGAGGGCAGGGAGGGAAGCTAGTATGGGTATGTTAGCTGCCTTTGCAAGCCTTATCACGTAGTCTGCCATCGACTCTTCACCTACATCGGTGGCTATCCTGCTTCCCACAACTAAAAGAGGCCTTTTGTGCCTTCTTATTAGCGCCACCACTATCTCAGGCTTAGTTATGACGTTAGCTCTAGTCGGGCCAGGTATCTCAGCTATCATCCAAGAGCGTGTCAGAGACATGATAACCACCCAACATCACTCCTTTTTACGTATCAGCCTAGGCAGGAGTGTTGGGTCAGGTATTTCCATCTCTTTCCACCCTTTCTCCTTTAAGAACTCGAGGACCTCCTCCTTTATCGTAATTGGTATGTCAGCTACTCTTCTTACAAAGAGATGTAGGTCTGGTGGAAGTGTCCCATATATCCTCTTGTATAGGTCTATGTAGTGTGTCAGCTTGATCATCCTGCCCTTTGTGGTATCATTCGGCCTCATGCAGAGCTTCGGTACCATCACCATTAGCTCATCCTTGCTTTCAGCTGCGTAGAAAAGGTGTTCTGGTGCTGGGCCCACATACACCTTCCTGCCTGTCCTAGCATCATATACATACCAGTCTTCCTCACGATCTTGCCTCCCTAGAAGAAGCCTCCTATATTTGAGTCCATGTGGGCCTACTATGACTGGGACGCCAAGTCTCCAGAATCCAGCTGCTATAGAGGCAGCCTTCTGAGAGAAGGCTCCCCAAGCTACTCCTACTGCACCTACTCTGTTCAGGATATAGTCAGCTATCTCCTCGTAGTTCGCTCTAAGGTTACGCTTCGCGAATATGCTGGCGATCTTTATAGCTGCACCAGCTATATGTGCGTTGGATACACATGACCCCACGTTTACAACTCCCCCAGCATCAAAGACTCCAGGATACTTTTCGTATATAGTTTTACCCTCTTCATCTTTCATCATTCCTATGGTCATGGCTGCGCAGCCTGATGCAACAACTATATACCTTCTTCTAGCAAACTCCTCGGCTACCTCAGCTAGCTCCCTTCCTCCATTAGCATAGTTTGCACAGCCTACTAGAGCTACCACGCCAGGTATCTCGCCTAGCACTATCGGGCTGCCTACGTTCCTTATCTCCGTGTCTCCGATTGCGCCTCTCCCAGCTCTTACTTTGAATCTCTCAGCTTTCATCTCCCTTTCTGCCGCAGCAACTATGTAGCTGTGTGGCTTTAGTCCCTGTGGACATGCATTCTCACATCTACCACAGCCTACGCAGTATTCGTAGAGTGCTGATAGGGCTGATACATCTCCCTCTTTAGCTTTAGCCATTGCAGCAGGGATGTCTAGCTCAGCTGGGCACACTCTCGCACAGGTCTTGCACTGAGTGCACTTCTTAGCTTCCTCTATTACACCAGCTATGTCTGGTATCACTTTGAACTTTCTCCTCTCAGGAGCTATCTTCACTGCCACCTTAACAGCTACTTCAGCAGCCTTATCTGGGTCAAGGATGAGTGCACCAGGTTCACGTCCTGTTAGAAGGTCTTCAACGATCTCATCTGGGTTGTCGTGTGTCCTATCTCTTAGTCCGTAGCAGACCTTTTCTGAGGTAGCTATTAGTGGAGCCTTGACCTTCTGGGCTTCAACTAGTATGTCTGTTCTGATACACTGCTCGTCTACGACTACCACGTCAGCTATGCCACTTCTGACAAACCTTAGCTGCCATGATATTGGACCTATTATTTTGGCTCCTGGGTTATATCTGACCACATCGTGTGCTGTGCAGCAGATTCCAGCTACCTCGACTTGGCCATAGAGGTTGTTAGCTACAAGGTAGTCCATTATGGCTGCTGCAGGTGGGACATTGTGACCTATGACGAGTATCGTAGGCTTCTCTATGTCCACTATGCCGGCTCCCAGGTCTACTAGCGGAGCTTCTGGATCTGCTTTCGGGAATCCTAGTGCTGATATCTGTGCTATGTCTGCTAGCTCCATCGCAACTTGGTCTATCATCCCTGCATGCAGTACTTTTGACTCGAAGTCTAGGTTGTCTCCTTCCATCCCAGTGTGGCAGCAGGACAGAAGGTGTACGACTTCTCCAGCTAGGTACTCACATATGTCCTCTAGGTCTCCTAGAGTCTTTGGTCTGACTCCTGTTACGAGCCTAGTCACAGGAGCCTCTATGTAGACACGCTCACCACCGACGTCAATCGGGTGATCTCTTCCATACTTCTCTATCAGGTGCTCTATCAGGTGTTTAGCGTGGCCTAAGTGTGTTGCAGCTCCTATGCAGCATGCTAGGAGGACTATCCTCGACTGCTGAGCTGCCATGTTTAGGCCACATGCCCCACGCTTGCCCTTCGTGAGGTCACATTTCCCGAATGTACAGAGGCAGCATACGTCACAGAATGGCATATAGAAGGGCTTGTATCTCTTGAGTAGCTTCATGTCCCACTCTCTCAGCTCTATCATAGAGGGAAATGGTGTGGGGCCAAGTGGCTCCTCCCATTCCTCCTCGAATATCCTACCAATTCCGAGTTCTAATCCCTCGATGACAGCGCTTGGAGCTTCAAGCTTCTTCAGCTTAACATGTAGTGCTCTCTTAGACATGGAAGTCACACCATGTGGCATCCGCCCCAGCTAGCTTATTTAACCTTTGGGTTGTAAGCAAGCATGTTAATAGCAGTTTTCTGAAGCATGTCGCCTATGCTTTCTTGGCAAGACGTAAGGTTTAAAGATGGAGGAGGCTATAGCTTAGAGTATGAGCTTAATGGAGCTGCTTTATCCATATGCCAGCGTTACCTTGCTTGTTGTGAGAACAACAGAGCAGGGTAAGGCCTCTATGGCAGGTAAACCCAGTGAACTCTATAGTGACTCAGCATGCTGCATCTATGTGTCGAGAGTAGATTTAGAGAAGCTAGCTGTTAAAGAGGGGGATCCTGTTGAGGTTTCAACTGAAAGTGGAGCTGTTGTTGTGAGGGTGAAGGTAGATGATGAGCTGAGTGAGGGAATGGCTTATATGCCAGTTGGACCTTGGGCTAATGTATTGATACCAGCTGAGGGAGAAGTTCCTCCAAAGGCTGTGGCAGCTGTCATGAAGAAGGCTGATAGAGATATAACTGATATCAATGAGCTTTTTTCAGGCGTTTAGCTAGGGCCTCTACAGCACCCTCTACATCGCTGAATGCTAGTAGTAGCCTAAGCTTCCTTTCAGTTAGCGATGTATATAGGAGCTTAAGCCTCTTTAAGGCCTCTTCTCTCGCGGCTTGTGGTACTGGAGGAGGCTTTGGCAGCTTTTCTGGCAGCTGGAAGTATTCTGGAGTCAATGGTGACAGAGTCCTTGACTCAAGCAGCGAGGGGAGAGGCTTCTCGCCAGCTACTAGCCTGTTAATTGCTTTAATCCTGCCTTGGGCCCATGGAGGTGTTCTCTCTGGATATGCTAGGTTGAACTCTAGCCTGGTGACCTCTATGACATCTTCTGGACATGCGTTCTCACAGGCTCCACAGTAGATGCAGATGTCATCTACTACTGCAATCTTGTCTTTTCCTCCAGTTGGGTAGATAGCTTTGACAGGACATATGTTAAAGCAGTTATGGCAGCCAGAGGGGTCACATCGCTCTATTCTCCTGAGCTTAACCTCTCCTCTGAGGGGTTTCTCTACTCTGAGGGCTTCTACTGGGCACTTGGCTGCACATAGGCCACAGTCAACGCATTTCCAGTCATCTATCTCTATTCCCCCGGCTATTCTAGGCTCTTCTATCTCTCTTGGTGGAGCCTGCTTGCATGTAACTTTTATCGCCTCTACTGGGCATATTTTCTCACATAGCCCACAATAATCACACTTCTCCTCATTTACTCTTATAGTTATTGCTGGCTTGAAGTCTGGAGGTTTAGGTTCGCTCCAGAATATCTTTATGGCATCGCATAGCAGCTCGCATAGCCCGCAGAAGCAGCACTTGTCTTCATCTATTGATATCTTGCCCTTAGCCTCTCCCTCACTTAGGTACCTGACAAGCAGCTCCTTTTTCTCGACTTTTACCCTCGCTGATATGGCTTCTCTAGGGCATATTTTACTGCATAGGAGACAGGGGATGCACTTCTCTTTGTCTATTGAATGATATCCCTTCAATCTGCAGTAGAGCTTTGAGGTTGGTGTCTCATTTATCTTGAGCGATATAGAGTTGAATATGCATACTGACTCGCATAGCCCGCAGAAGCAGCACTTGTCTTCATCTATCATAATGAGGGGAGCGTCCTTTATCCTGCCTGCTGCAGCCTCTACTATGGGTCCCTCAGATATGGCGTCCCATGGGCATATCTGACATAGATCACATCCCACACAGTCTTTTATCGAGAACTTCAGCTCCTTTAGCATTAGGGGGGTCTTCCATCTGTATACTAGAGTAGTATCCACTACTTCAGATGTGACCTCAGGCTTCTCGCCGAATCTCTCAAACCTCTTTCTGACCTCAGCAGCCAACTTACACCCCCTTCTCCTTGAATTCGGCTCCTATGGACCCTATCTCGGATATCTTTGCTGTGAAGTCCCTTAGAACTCTGGCTAACTTCTCTCCCTCTGATGTTGATACACTCTCTATTACAACCCGCTGCTCGCTGATGCCTACTGTCTTAAGGAGCTCTTTAAGCCTTCTGACGTTTTCTCTCGCTTTCCTGAAGCCTGAGATGTAGTGGCAGTCTGCCTCCCTGCACCCTACTATGATGACTCCATCAGCTCCCTTCATTAGAGCGTAGAGGGCAAAAAGTGGGTCTACTCTAGATGAGCAGGGAACCTTTATCAGCCTGACATTTGTGGGGTAGCCTATCCTCCTTACTCCAGCATTGTCTGCTGCAGCATATCCACACCACTTGCATGCAAATCCTATTATGAGAGGAGTCTCAGATGGCCTCTGTGTTACAGCATCTATCATCGCGTAGACCTGCTCGTCGCTGATCTCAGGAGTGCTTATTGCTCTAGCTGGGCATACTGTCGCGCAAGCTCCACAGCCCTTGCATGCCAGCTCGTCTACCACCACTCTGTCTCTCTTCTTCCTTATCGCACTGAAGCTACATGCAATCCTGGCGCATACGAAGCACCCTAAGCACTTCTCTGGATCTATCTCCGGAGCTGTAACCTCCATTATGAGCTTCTCTGAAGATAGGAAAGCTAGGCATCCAGCTGCAGCTAGCCCAGAATGAGCAACTGTGTCAGCTATGTCCTTTGGCCCCTGTGCTGTCCCAGCTAGGAATATTCCTGATGCAGGCGAGTCTGATGGGCGAAGCTTCGGGTGAGCTTCCATCATGAATCCGTTCTCATCTGTCGGTATCCCTAAGAGCCTAGCTAGCTTAGTGCTTCCAGAAGGTGGCTCAAGTCCTACACTCAGCACGATGAGGTCAGCTTTCAGCTCTATGGGGTTTCCGCTTAGTGTGTCCTCAGCTCTCACTATCAGCTTTCCGCTATCCTCGTCCTTCAGCACTGCCGAAGCTCTCCCCCTTATAAACCTCACTCCGCTCTTGGCTGCCTGCTCATATAGCTCCTCGTATCCCTTTCCAAAAGCCCTCAGATCGATGTAGAGGATGTAGACGTCTGTATCTGAGCTCTGCATTTTAATCTGCATTGCCTCCTTCAGCGCGTACATGCAGCACACTCTGCTACAGTAGGGGTGCTCACTCTCTCTCCTAGAGCGGCTTCCCACACACTGGATGAAACATACCACCTTAGGCTTTTCACCTGAAGATATCTTCCTTAGAACGCCTCCAGTTGGACCTAGAGGATTAAGCATCCTCTCCAGCTCTGGTGCTGTTATAACATCGAGATACTTCCCGTAGCCATATTCTCCGAGCTTTGCTGGATCAAATGGCTTGAACCCGGTAGCCACTATCACTGCACCAACCTCCTCCTCTAGCTCAGTTTCCATGTCATTGAAGTCTATAGCCTCCTTTTCACACACACCAATACATGACCTACATCCTATGCAGTTCTCTATATCTATATATGGAGCTATGGGGACTGCTTCTGGGAAGGGCTTCACGATAGCTTTCCTCTTTGCTAGCAGGTACTCGTATTCGCTTAGAACCTCAACTGGACATATTTCAATGCATCTGTTGCATCCATTGCACTTCTCTGGATCTATATACCGTGGCTTCCTCTTGATCCTAGCCTTAAATCTCCCTGGAGAGCCTTCTATAGATGTGACCTCGCTTAGGGTGTAGAGCTTGATACTAGGATGGCTTGCTACTCTGGACATCAGTGGGCCTAGAATGCATATGCTGCAATCAAATGTTGGAAATAGCTTATCCCACTTTGCCATGTGTCCTCCTATAAAGCCCTCTCTTTCAACTAGCACAACCTCGATGCCTGAGTCAGCAAGCTTCAGTGCAGCTGTTATCCCAGCGATACCCCCGCCTATCACGAGGGCCCTCCTTACAACATTTATCTCACGCTTCCTCGACTTCTTAGATAGCTTAGCATATGCTATAGCCATCCTTATGAGATCTTCAGCCTTCAGAGTAGCCTTCTCCTTCTCTCTCCAGTGTACCCAGCTGCACTGCTCCCTAATGTTTGCGAATGCAAGGTAGCTGCTATTTAAGCCAGCCTCCTCGACAGTCTTCTTGAAAAGCTCTCCATGCAGGTATTCTGTACATGCTGCTATGACTACTCTCGAAGGCTTTATCTCAGCTATCTTCTCCCTGAGGCTTCTTAGCCCCTCGTCGCTACACAGGTGAAGCTCATCAAAGCAGGCTATCCCATCGTCTGAAAACCTCTTTATAAGGTAGTCTATATCGATGGTGCCAGCTATATTAGTGCCACAGTGGCATATGAAGAGAAGTATCGGTGAGGTATCGCTCCCGACTTTCGGCAAGAGCCCCCTGCCTAAAAACGCAGGTAAAGTTTATGAAACCAACACACGGATTTCACACCCATGTCTCTAAGCCCTTTGGACGTCTACAAGCTCCTACCCAAGACTAACTGCAAGAAATGCGGGCACACTTGCTTGGCGTTTGCAACAAAGCTCATACTCAGAGAAGTGAAGCTTGAGGATTGTCTTCTGCTGCTTGAAGACAGGTATGCTGAGAACCTAGCTAAGCTGAGGGAGCTACTTAAGCCTGTGATGGAAGCCTATGAGACTGGACTCAAGCTAGATGAAGATAAGTGCACTGGATGCGGCAACTGTGTTGTAGTCTGTCCAGCTAATGCCTCAGTTGACTCTGGAACAGCAAGAGGGAGAGGAGCTAGCTCAGGGGAGGTAGTGTTCATGGTTGAGAATGGTGTAGCCAAGATCATTAACCTAGAGAAGTGTAGGAGGTTTCCACCAGACAGGATAAACTGTAGGCTATGTGAGCAGTACTGTTACAGCAAGGCTATTGAGATATACTAGGTGCCAGCGATGAAGGCTGAAGTAGTGTGTACTGGCTGTTCCCTGCTATGTGATGACATTGTCGTTGAATTTGAGAGGAACAAGATAGCGAGAGTGCTTCATGCCTGCTCACTTGGAGCTAAAAAAGTGGAGTCGGCTTTAGGACCAGAGAGGGTACTCAGTCCACGGGTAGGTGGGAAGAGCTGTAGCCTGGAGGCAGCGGTTGAGCATGCTACTGAAATGCTCAAGAATTCTAAGAGGCCTCTCCTCTACGGGTGGTGTAACAGCGCCAATGAGGCTGTGAAAGCCGGAGTTGAGCTAGCAGGAGCGATTAGCGGGTTCTTTGATGGTCCAATGTCCGTCTGCCATGGCTACTCCATTTGGTATGCTAAGGTGAAGGGAGTCAGACCCCCGAAGCTCAGTGAGGTACTAGATAAGGCAGACCACGTGATATACTGGGGGTGCAACCCGGCAGAAAGCCATCATAGACATGCCAGCAGGTTTGCTGTCTTCCCTAGAGGAGAAAGGACACCAGAGGGGGTTGAGAGCAGGATTGTTACTGTGATAGATGTTAGAGCTACGAGAACAATGAGGATAGCTAACCACAGGCTTATAGTGCAGCCTGGTAAGGACGCTATGCTTGCTAAGTTGATAGCTGGTGAGCTCACAGGGTCCAGAGGCAAGCTCTCTGAGGTAGGGGTGCCAGAGGAGGAGTTTTACAGCTTCATCGATAGCCTCAAGAAGTCTACTTACGTGGTGGTCTTCTATGGGCTCGGCTTATACTCCTCTGGAAGGAGAGATAGTGTAGAGGAGCTGTATAACCTGATTGATGCCCTTAATGGTGCTGGTATAAAGGCTACTGCCATGCCTATGTCTGGACACTATAATATGGTTGGAGCAGTAGAGCAGGCATTAAAGGCGACAGGGTATCCTTATGCCATAGATTTCTCTGAAGAAGAGCCCCATTTCAGTGATCAGATAGCTATCAGGAGGCTATCTAGAGGAGAGTTTGATGTCGTGCTTGTCATAGGCTCGGACCCACTGGCAAGCATGCCTAGGCAAGCTGTAGCACAGCTGAGGAAAAGCCGAATCATATCTATAGACTACCAGCTTACACTGACTGCCAGATTTGCTGAAGTTGTTCTTCCAGCTGCAATTGGAGGAATAGAGTCTGGGGGGACAGCTACTAGGATGGATTGGGAGGAGATCACGCTTAGGCCTTTCCTGGAGCTACAGGGAGAAAGCAGAAGCGACGAGGAGATCATCAGAATGCTAGCTGAAGAGCTCTAGCAGCTCTTAGCTAGCTCTCTTATAGTCTCAGCTATGAACTTTATGTCATCTCGCGTGACTGCAGGGTGGACGGGAAGAGAGAGCACCTCTCTTGCAGCCTGCTCAGACACAGGATACTCTCCACCTCTGTACCCGAAAGCTTTCTTATAGTATGGCTGCAGGTGTATTGGAGTTGGCCAGCTTACTGATGTGCCTATGCCAGCTTCATGTAGCCTCTTGCTAAGCTCGTCTCTGCTTAGAGGGAAGCTTTCCTTGACCTTAACAGTGTACAGGTAATAGACATGTCTCACATATGGGGCCTCGCTGGGATGCTCTAAGCCCCTTATGGAAGATAGAAGACTTGTCAGCTGCTGGGCGTTCTTTCTTCTGGCTTCTATGAACGACTCTAGCTTTCTGAGCTGAACTATGCCTATTGCGGCAGCTATCTCCATCATTCTGCAGTTTGTGCCGAGAGCTACCATGTGATAGGCTTCCTCTTGGCCGTGAGCTCTATATAGGCGAGCTCTTCTCGCTAACTCGTCGTCATCTGTTGTGACCATCCCACCCTCTCCTCCTGTAGTCATGTTCTTGGTAGCATAGAAGCTAAAGGCAGCTATGTGGCCTATGGCACCAGCTTTCTTTCCCATGTATGTTGCTCCATGAGCTTCAGCTGCATCCTCTATGACAGCTATCCCCTTATCCTCAGCTATCTCCATTATGGGCTTCATGTCAGCAGGGTGGCCATAGACGTGAACTGGGATAATAGCCTTCACTCTATCATCTATGGCTTCATTCAGCTTCTCTGGGTCTAGATTCATTGTCTTAGGCTCTATGTCGACGAACTTAGGCTTAGCCCCTTGGAGTAACACGGCGTTTGCTGTCGCGACAAAACTGAAAGGAGGTACTATAACCTCGTCGCCAGGCTTCAGATCTAGTGCAGCAAGCGCAGCCTGCAGGGCTGCAGTACCTGAGCTGACTGCTATCGCATGCTTTACACCAGTGTACTCTGCAAAAGCCTCCTCAAACTTCTCTGTGACCGGGCCACTACCATGCCATGATGTGAGTATACCTGACTTGATGACTCTCCTGACCTCCTGTATCTCCTCTTCACCTAACATAGGTCTGTTAATTGGAATGAACCTCTTCAACAGACCACCAGGTGGTTGGTGGCAGCTTTTTAAAAAGCTGGAGCCCTGCCTGGAGGGCTCATGCTGGAAGCTAATGTAGCTGGCTTGAAGCTGAGGCCACCTCTAATCTTGACTGCAGGCATACTAGGCATCACGGCAGAGATCATGGTGAGAGTATCAGAGCACCTGGGTGCTGTGACCACCAAGTCCATAGGTGCTAGAAGAAGAGAAGGATACTTGAACCCCGTTGTATGCCCGCTGCCATATGGGCTCTTGAATGCCGTGGGCCTACCTAACCCGGGAATAGAGTACTTTGAGCATGTGATAAGAGAGTTTAAGAGGCTCAGCAGGAAGCCGATTATAGTGAGTGTCATAGGAAGCGAAAGCCCTGAGTATGTTGCCTCTAGGGCAGAAGAAGCTGGCGCAGATGCAATAGAACTCAACGTGTCTTGCCCTCATGCAGGAGGACTCCTGGAGCTAGGCGCAGACGTGAATCAAGTTAGGAGGCTAGTTAGAGACCTGAAGTCCATACTGTCAGTCCCGCTTTTCGTCAAGCTATCGCCTAACGTCCAGGAGATAGGCAGAGTTGCTGAAGCCTGTGAGAAAGCTGGTGCAGATGGGATAACAGCAATAAACACCGTTAGAGCAGTAAAGATCGACTTACTGTCTAAGAAGCCCATGTTTGAGAGCATTTACTGCGGGCTATCCGGTGCAGCAATACACCCAATTGCTGTGAGGTGTGTTTATGAGATCTATGAGAGAGTGAGCATACCTATAATAGGAGTAGGAGGAGTCGTGGACTGGAAGACTGCTGTAGAGCTCATGTTAGCTGGAGCAAGCGCGGTCGGATTAGGGACAGCTCTGATGCATGGAATAGGTGTAGCGAAGGAGATAGCAGATGGTATCCTTAGGTATATGAGAGCTGAAGGCTTCAGGAGTGTCAGTGAGATGGTTGGGCTGGCACATAAGAGGTGAGAGCATGTATAGAGTGATAGGGGAGTTAAGAGAGTCTACTGAGGCGTCTAGAGGCATATTCATGGTGAGAGTCTCATGCCAGCTCAAGGAACCATATCCTGGGCAGTTCGTCATGGTACAGCCACCTGGTTTCGAAGAAATCCCATTGAGCATAGCAGGGTACTCTGCTGGAGAACTGACGCTCATCGTAGCTGCTGTCGGGAAGACCACTAGAGCCCTGTGCAACATGGACGCTGGGGAAAAGCTCTGGGTAAGAGGCCCTCTGGGAAGAGGGTTCAGTTATAGGCTTAAGAAGCCTGCTGTTGCTGTAGCTGGGGGAGTTGGCATAGCACCTCTAGTCTACCTTGTTAGGGAAAGGAGGCGTGAGGGGTTCGAAACAAAGCTTATAGCTGGGTTTAAAAGCAGAGTAGGAGAGAGACTTGTCCAGCTGCTGGATGAGCTTGGAGATACAATCATATCTACAGAGGATGGGAGTATGGGAGTTAAGGGAGATGCTGTGACAGCAGCTAGCAGGTTCATATCTAAGTCTACAGCGGTCTTCGCATGTGGACCCGAAGCCATGCTGAGAAAAATAGTGGAGCTGTGTACTGCCATCGGGGCTACTGTAGAGTGTTCACTAGAAAGGTACATTAAGTGTGGAATAGGCATATGTGGAGCTTGCTTGATTGAAGGGAGAGGAGTCTCGATGAGAGTATGTGCTGACGGCCCTGTATTCAGTGGTGAGGTTCTCTCTAAGCTAAGTGACCTTGATAAGCTAGCTCTAGATAGGTCTGGGTGTAAGGTGCCGCTCTATGGAAGCAGCTTTAGTGTGTGAAGTGCTCAAGTCTGCTGGATGCATACTATTTGGGAAGTTTAAGCTAACAAGTGGGAGGGAGAGCAGCTACTACATAGACTTAGGAGTCCTTCCAGCTCACCCTGTGGAGTTTGACCTCATAGCATCGCTTGCAGCATGGAAGATGAAGAAGATTGGGCTGCCTGAGTACATTGCTGGCATACCAGTGAGGGGTGTTCCTCTAGCTTCCCTAGTATCCTATAAGCTCAAACTGCCGTTTCTGCAGGTTAGAAAGGAGAGAAAGAGGCATGGAACCATGAAAGCTGTAGAAGGAGAGTTCACTCCAGGGAAGCATGTTGTGGTAGTAGATGACGTTGCGACAACAGGAGGAAGCTTAGCTGAAGCTGTTAAGAGGGTTAGGGAAGAGGGGCTTACAGTCGACTACTGCTTTGTGGTGGTTGACAGAGAAGAGGGAGCTCAGGAGAAGCTGTCAGAGCTGGGGGTTGAGCTCTACTCTCTATGTAAGGCAAGTGACATAGTCAGGTAGAGATTGTACTCCAAGCACCTTCTTCAGCTTCCTGAGGTAAACCTTGTCTTTAGCTGCAATGAAGGAAAGCTTGTACCTTGGGTCTAAGGGGGCATCCAGCATGTGACCTCGAACATCTACTACAATACCTCCAGCTTCCTTGACTATCAGGGCGCCAGCAGCTATGTCCACAGGCCTAGCTACTCCTCTCAGGTCTGCGACTACGTCTATCTTCCCCTCAGCCAGCATAGCTAGCTCCAGCGCTATCGATCCAAAAGATCTTATTGAAGCTGAAGCCTGTGGGTTTAGCATGCGAGCATACCTGCTCCTCCTGCCTACCAGGTAGACTGAGAAATATAGGGAGCTGCCTCCATGGCTTCTGGTGGATATCCTAGCTCCATCCCTATATGCTCCGAGCCCAGCTATAGCATGATAGAGGGTACCTCGTGTAAGGTCTCTCACGACAGCAAGCTGCACTCCACTAAGACTCCTTGAGTGGGAGACTGCTATAGAGCATGCATAGAAGGGAACTCCCCTCTCGGCATTTGCAGACCCGTCTACAGGGTCTACTATGAAGAAAGGTGGGCTCCCGCTTCCTATGATACCAGCTTCCTCGCTTATCACTGTAGCATCAGGGTACTTGCTGATTATCTCATGAAGTATCTTCTCCTCAATTGCCTTATCGAATGCAAGAGTCTTATCTCCACTTGCACCGCTGCCTACTACCTTATATGAGCTCCTGCTCTTAAGGAGCTTACTGAGATGGTGCATTGCTTCTAGTGTCAGCTTATCAAGCAGCTTTAGGGCTTCTGTTGTAGACATTAAATAACCCCTAATGCTTAAGGTTCTAGCTGATTAAAAGCTGGCGGCTTGTATGAGGGGTGCTAGGATAGCAGGCAAAACGGCATCTCTAGCTGGAATAATGCTCATTTTACTAGCCGTCAACATGATCTCAGGTGGTATGGAGCTACCCTATAGGGAAAAAGCCACCAGAGTGCGTGGGCTAGCTGGAGCTGTATGCATAGAGTACAGTAGGTGGGGTATCCCGTACATAAGAGCAGAGAGCTTATCTGATGCCTTCTTTGCACTAGGATATGCTATGGCATCAGATAGGCTTCTTCAAATGGATCTGCTGCGTAGAGCTGCATCGGGATGCCTCTCAGAGCTTCTTGGAGCAGAGTACGTAGAGGTAGATTACTTAATTCAGCACATGTGCTTTACTGAAGACGAGAATATTCCGGTAGAGCTCTCTCAGCTGTTTTCAGCATACTCGAGGGGAGTGAATGCCTACATTGAGAGCTCAACTAAAGCATCCATAGGGCCTCTCTCCAGATGCCGCCTTAAGTGGAGTATGAAAGACAGCCTTGGGATTCTTGGGCTTGCACTAGCGAATCCAGTTGCTAAGGCAGTAATGGAGCTGACTTGGAGCGCAATATATGCTAGATATGGGCAGTATGCTATGGGACTCCTTCCAGCGGGCTATAGTCTAGATGATGCAGTTCTGGAAAGCGAAAAGCCCTTGACGAGCGCTGCCTTAGCCCTATGGCGTATAGAGAAGAAGCTAGAGGAGATTGGGCTCCCCTCCTTATCTGGGTTCGCAGTAGCTTCACCAGGGTTCCTATGGTGTAGCTACATGTCAGGTATCGAGAAAGCTCCTGCACCATATTACTTCGCTGTGATCGAAGTCGGTGAGATTACTGTTTATGGGCTGTTTATCCCAGGTGTCCCACTGCCAATAGCATGGTCAGCAGGAGAACGTGCAGGAGCTCTGATTAGCTTGGCTACAGACTCTGTTGACGTCTATATTGCTATCGCTAATAGGACACATATCTTTAAGGGAGGTAGATGGTATCCTCTTAAGCTCAGATTACTAAGGATAAGAACCCCAAGTGGGTTTGTTGAGAAGCCGACATATGAAGCCTTAGGAGTAAGGTTAGCTGAGGTATATGGCAGCTACTTCTCATTCAAGAGCACTAAGGTAAGTTGGGATCTGCTTTATGCGCTGCTTGAGGCTATTATAAGAGGGAGAGTCGATACAGCTGTCCTTAATGCTCCACCTGTGGCTATAGTGCTTGCTGACAGCAACTGCTGTAGCCTAGCGATACTTGGCTCCTATCCTGATGTAAACGCTCCAAACGCTGTTAAGCCGCTGTTTGACCTGGAGTACGCTTGGAAGGAGGCTGTATCAGCTGATAAGCTGAAGACGATGCTACAGGCTACAGGTGGAATCGTGGCCATATACCCGATTCTCCATCAGGCATGTAAAGATGAGGTAGCATACTACGTGAACTGGAGTAAGCGTATTGCAGGAGACACATGCATTGATGCCATAATGGGTGGGTATGATCCCTTTGCTGAAGCTCTGCTTGAGACAGCTGAGACGCTAGCTGCTATACCTGAAAGGCTAACTGACCCCTATACCATCTATGCCTTTGAAAGCGTGTTGCTTAGAGAAGTATTCAGCAAGCTTGGAGATCTATATCATCCATACGTATATTTTAGACAGTGGGCTTTAGCTAGACTAATCCACATGCTTAGGCATGGAGACCTGTGGATAAGTGAGGTTGTAAAAGCTCCTCCGAGCGACATCATAGTGAAGGCTGTTAGGGAAGCTGTCACCATGAGAAAGCAGGAAGCTACAGTGTGCTTTAGACATATAGGCTCAGCTCTAGGAGACCCCTTTGCAAAGGTAGGAGAGGCAGCAGCTAGAGGAATCCATAAATGGATTTTCTCTGGAGGAGCCTGCGTAATAGATATTGAGGAGAACCTTAGGGTCAGGAGAGGGCTTGCAGCAGCATTCGCTAAGCTACCCAATAGAGTGTTAGGTATCTTATACAGTGGTGAGGGAGGGCACTGGCTTAGCCCAAACTATGTAGATCAGCTAAAGCTGTGGATAGCAGGCATGTATATACAGCTTAACTTACCTACCAAGATATGCAGGCGAGTTAAGCTGTTACCTAGGGGTTAGGGATGTCAGAGAGCGAGCTGAAGATGCTTAACAGAGCCTTAAAGTCACTCAAGAAGACGGGAGTCACAGTAGGACACATTATCCTACTGCTATTTGCTCTAGAGGATATGAAGATAGCTGGGAGGAGAGTACTATGTCAGAGTATGTCGCTCGGGGAGGGGACTACACGGACTATACTCGGTAAGCTTAGCTCCTTAGGAGTTATCCAGGTAAGCAAGGCGGGGGTCAAGCTAAGCAGCTTGGGGAGGAGCATAGTGAGCTTCATCAAATCTAGAATCTCAAAGCCCATACTGCTTAGGACGGGAGACAGCCTTACACTCAGGAGAGTGAATGTTGCTCTTCTGATACGCGACGTTAAACTTGAAGACGTAAATGTGCTCAAGGTTAGGGATGATGTCATCAGGTTTGGTGGAGAGGGGGCAGTTCTTCTCTTTAAGGGGTCAGCTGACCTGTATATTCCACCGGGGAACACGAGTGTCAGTGAGAAGTATCCTAGCCTCTATTCTGAGATCGAGGAGACGCTTCAGCCAGAAGAAGGAGATATGGTCCTCATTGGGATGGGAGAGGAGGCTGCTTCGGTGACGTTAGCTGTCTTGAATGCAGCCATCTGTATTGTGAGAGAGCTAAGCGGGCTTTTTGAACAGTCTAGCTCTACTCTTTGCTGAGTTGACTGCCTGCTCTAGGAGTATCCTCTGCTCTATGCTAGCAACAAGCCTCCTTGTATCTATTACAGCATCTGGGTTGACGCTTATGCTATCTATCCCACAGCGGACGAGGAACTCTACAAAGTCTGGGTATACTGAGGGAGCCTGGCCGCATATCGAGACCGTCACGCCATTTTCGTGAGCTACCTCAATGAGGTGGTGGATTGCTCTCTTGACAGCTGGATCACGTTCATCAAAGTACCTGGAGTCTATCTCAGGTAAGATCTGGGAGTCTCTATCCACACCTAGGATAAGCTGAGTTAGGTCATTAGAGCCTATGCTGAAGCCATCTACATACTTGCTGAACTCGTCTGCTAGAATTATTATGCTCGGGACTTCAGCCATGATCCATATTTTGAAGTCTCTTCCTCTTCTCAGGCCCTCCTCTGCCATAATCTCAAGGCACTTCTGTAGCTCCCATACTGTCCTAACGAAGGGAATCATTACCCAGACATTCTTAAGGCCATATTCCTCTCTAACCTTCCTTATAGCCTTGCATTCTAGCCTAAATGCCTTCTCGTATCCTGGAGAGATATATCTTGAAGCTCCACGCCAGCCTAGCATAGGGTTGCTCTCCTCTGGCTCATACTTCTCACCACCCTTCAACTGCCGATACTCGTTTGTCTTGAAGTCTGAGAACCTTACTACAACAGGCCTGGGATATATTGCTCTAGCTACCCTAGTTATTCCGTCAGCAAGCTTGTCTACAAACTTCTCAGGATGACCTATTTCAATCAGGTAGTTCGGGTGATCTCCTATGTAGGATGCTAGGATGAACTCTATTCTCATGAGGCCTATTCCATCAAATGGTAGGTTCTTGTACTTGTCTATCATGTCTGGTGCTCCTAGGTTCATGTATATCTTGGTTCCAGTTATGGGAGCTGCTTCCGCTGGCAGCCGTGGTAGAGCTACTTCTTCTGAAGGCTTCTCAAGAACCTCCTCTACTACCCCCTCATATACTACGCCAGCTGATGCATCGACTGTATAGACTTCCCCTGTCTTTAGGAGCTGAGTAGCGTCACCAGCGCCTACTATGCATGGGATTCCAAGCTCTCTGCTGACTATGGCAGCATGACATGTCATGCCTCCCTCGTCTGTGACTATGGCTCCAGCCAACCTCATGTATGGAACCCAGTCTGGATTGGTCATTTTAGTAACGAGAATATCTCCTTTAGATACTATTTTGCTGGCTTCCTCTACTGTAAGCGCTACCTTAGCTCTTCCAGTATGCACTCCTGGAGATGCTGGAAGCCCCTTGACCACGACTACTCTGCCTTCTATAGCTGGCTTCTCTGGAGGCTTTTCAGCTTCCTCTAAACGCTTAGCGCTCCACACAGTCTCTGGACGGGCTTGCAGTATCATTACATTATGAGGAAATGGGCGGTTCCTGTCTATAGCCCACTCGATATCCTGTGGCTGCCCATAGTGCTTCTCTATCTTGATGCCTAGCTGGGCTAGCTCTCTGACTTCATCGTCAGTTAGTGAAGGCGCCTCCTTCTTCTCGTCTGGAACCTCGACAGTAACTGTCCTGCCTGTCTCTGGATCTCTTATTCTCTGCTTTTCCTTTCTGGAGGTCTTTCTTTCGAGTATCTTTAGGGTTTTCTTGTCCACTACAAAGTAGTCAGGAGTTACTTCACCTGACACCACAGACTCGCCTAGCCCCCAGCTTGATTCTATGACAAGCTTCGTTGGGTCACCTGTTACAGGATCTATTGTAAACATGACTCCAGCTGACTTGGCATCGACCATCTCCTGGACTCCAACTCCCATGAGAACTTGCTCGTGAGGAAAACCCTTTTGTTCTCTGTAAAATATGGCTCTGGCTGTAAACAGGCTTGACCAGCATTTCTTCACAGCTCTTATCAGCTCTTCCTCCCCTCTGATGTTGAGATAAGTCTCCTGCTGCCCTGCGAAGCTAGCTGTACTCAAGTCCTCTGCTGTAGCAGAAGACCTCACGGCTACATAGACTTCCCTACCAAGCCTCCTACATAGCTCTCTGTAGGCTAAGACTATTGCATCCCTCAGCTCCGGAGGCACTTCAGCAGCCTCTACCACTTCTCTTATCCTCTTAGATGCCTCCTGATATGCCTCAGGAGCAGCGGCTCCTCTAGGCGTCTCCTCGAGCATCTTTGCTATCCTCTCTTTTACACTAGACTTCTCTAAGAAGTACTCGTAAGCCTTGGATGTTATAGCAAAGCCTGGTGGAACAGGAAAGCCAGCTGCAGCCAGCTCACCTAGGTTAGCGTTCTTCCCACCGGCTAACCGAGAATCCTCCTTTCTGAGCTTCTCAAATGGGATCACAAATATCTCATGTCCCATGGCTACCTCCTCATATGCAAGTACATATAGTGCTTTCGGCCTCTCAGAGAGAAGCCATACCACAGATACAGGCTTACCAACTAGCTCGCTTAACCTTAATGCTAGGTTAGCAGCTTCAATAGCCTCTTCAGGCGTCAGGCTGGGCCTATTGATCAGGGTGGAGAGGACACTCTCCACTCTTGGCACACCACCATAGATGGTGAGAGCTTTCTCCTTTGGTGAGAGCTTTTCCTCAAGAACTACCATAGAAGACTTGTCTATGATGAACTCATCGAATGATATGAAGTCTAGGATGGGCATATAGAGGCCTAGTGTCGACTGGACTAGTATCTGGTTGTCAGTGACTTCTGACCTCCCAGACGCCTTGACTGGTGGTATGCAGGCTGCAAAAATGGAGACTTTAAACTTATCTACTGTGCCACTGGACTTAGCTAGCTCAGCTATCACTGCCTGAGATACTACTCTAGACCACATCTTTCTGACTTCCTCTAGAAGAGCATCAGGGCTCACCACTATTTTCTCAGCCCATCTGCTAGAGCCTAGGGTTATGCTAGAGCCCTCTACTGAGACTGAAGCATATAGAAAGGTAGCAGGTGGGAAGGAGCCTGACCTGCTTCCAAGCTTAGTGTAAGCCTCTCTTAGGGCTTCAGCTACCTCTCTGGGGATCTCTGATTTTAGGAGGTTCTCTGAAAACTCTTTTAGCTCAGCATCGAAGTCCATGCCATCAGCAGCCTTAGAAACCAAGTTATTGAATTGCTTTAACAGCCCAGAGGCCTTGAGAAACAGCTTGAATGCGACATCTGTTATGATGAAGGCATGAGGAAGCTTAAACCCCTTACCAGCTAATGTGGTAATCGTGAACATGTCATGTGTCATGATAGCTAAATCCTTCTGCTTAACACTCTCAATGAATATGGCGACTTCCTGATCCAAGGGCACCCTCTAACCCATGTACATACGTTATTTTAAGCATGTAGGGAGATGGGAGAGGCCATCTAAGCTACTCTAAGGCTTCCGGGGTATTCCATGATCTCCTGCTCACTTATCCTGAGCAGCCTGTTGTACTTTGCAGTTCTCTCGCCTCTTGCTGGAGCTCCTGTCTTTATCTGCCCACATCCTAGGGCTACAGCTAAGTCTGCTATGAAAGTGTCCTCTGTTTCCCCGCTTCTATGGCTTACTATGACGGAGTATCTTAGGTTGAATGCAGTATCTGCGGTCTCTATGGCCTCGCTGAGAGTGCCGACCTGATTTGGCTTTAAGAGTATAGCATTACATACACCCTGCTTGGCGCCAGCTAGCAGCCTAGATGGCTGTGATGCGAAGATGTCGTCTCCAACAACCTGGACTCTGTCTCCTATTTTTGCTGTGAGCGAGGCTGTGGCAGCCCAGTCATCTTCGTGGAATGGATCCTCTATAGAAGTTATGGGGTATTTGCTAACCAGCTCGATATACCACTCCATGAGAGAGAGGTTGTCTAGTACCTTACCATCTATGTGGTAGACTCCATTAGCATATAGATGAGTTGCTGCACAGTCTAATCCTAGCGTTATTTCGGTTCCAAGAGAATACCCTGACTCCTCTATTGCAGATGATAGGAGGTCGAGAGCTTCCTCAGTCTTCATCTCTATGCAGGTGTATCCACCTTCGTCGCCTACAGCTCGAGGGTGCCCTCTCCTAGATATGAGGTCTCCAAGAGCATGGTATATCTCTGATAGAGCTTGGATGGCTTTAGTGAAAGACTCGGCCCCTACAGGAATTACTAGAAACTCCTGTATGTCTATGCCTGCCCCATGCTTTCCACCGTTTATCATGTTAGATAGGGGGATTGGCATGATAAGCCTTCTTTCTATTCCATAGGCCTCTCTTAAGTGCATGTATAAGGGGGCGCCTTTGGCTGCTGCAGCAGCCTTCGCTACAGCTAGAGATACTGGCAGGCAGGCATTCGCACCGAGTCTCGCCTTCTGCTGGGTTCCATCTAGGTCTGTGATGACTTGATCTATTCCTCTTTGATCCCTAGAGTCTAATCCAATTAGAGCTGGAGCTATGACCTCCTCTATGTTTCTGATAGCTTTCTTAACTCCTTTACCATGGAACTCTGACCTGACACCATCTCTTATCTCAAGTGCTTCATGCTCTCCACGTGAGGCTCCACTTGGAGCAGCAGCTATACCCCTGGCACCACACTCCAATATGGCTTCGGCTTCTACAGTAGGATTCCCTCGAGAGTCTAGGATCCACCTAGCCTTGATCTCAGCTATAGCATAGGGGTTCCCGCTCAAGTTTTCACCTCAGTAGATGACAGGACCTCTCTGAGCTTCCTTCTGACTTCCTCTGAGACCAGCTTCCCATCAACTCTCCCCCTGACCTTAGCCATTACTCGGCCCATAATTAGGCCTAGCGCCCGCTCTCTCCTCTTTAGAACAGCCTCCATGTTGTCCTGTATTATGGAGGCTACTATCTCCCTCAGCTCCTCTCTGGTTATAGGCTTTATCCCAAGCCTATCAGCTATTTCTTGCACGGTTTTCCCAGGGTTTTTGGCAAGCTCCCTTAGAACATCTGGTAGAGCCTCCTTTGATAGCTCTCCTCTGTCTACTGCAATTAATGCCTCCATTATCTTCTCATCTGGCAGCTGATCTACTGGAAGCTTATCCCTCCTCTTAATGTCTTTGAGTGTTGAGAGGAGTGTTGAGGCTATTAGTGTCGGAGGGAGCCTTGTCTTCTTAGCTGCCTCTTCGAATAGGGTAAGATACTCTGACCAGACCACTTGCTTAGCTAAATCCTCTGAGAGCCCTAGCTGCTCTCTGAACCTCTTAACTTTTTGCTGCCAATGCTCTGGGAGCTTTGCCTTAAGAGACTCTACATAACTTTGGGGGATAGGGATTGGAGGTATGTCTGTTTCAGGGTACATCCTGGCTGCTCCTGGCAGAGGTCTTGTGAACCTTGTGGTGCCATCAGGGTTTGCTGCCCTAGTCTCTTCTGGTGGGCCATCTAGTAGCTGCCTTGCTCTCTCCACTACAGCCATCCCTGCTTCGTAAGCTCTCTTTGGTGGGCCAGCTACCACAAACACTAGGTCTCTGCTGTCTGCCTTAAGGAGCTCTCTCAGACTTCTAAACTCCTCCTCTAGTCTAAGCTTAGCTAAGTCTTCATCTGAGTGTATTATACCTCCTACACCATATGCTTGAGCATGGTAGGCCAGCTCTCTTCCTAGGGTTAGTCCAGGACATAGCTCTCTCGATGCTAAACCTGAGAGTCTTGGTAGGACAGCAGCAAACACAGCTCCACCCGACTTTATGGCCTTCCTGATGACTCTATTCTGGGTCTCTAAAAACAGCTTGGTAGCCTCTATAGGCTGCTTGAAGTCCTCCTTTCTAACACCGGCCTCTTTAAGCTCCTTTGCTATCGCTATCAGGGAAAGCTGGCGCTTCACCTCGTTTTTAATGACCTTAGAGATCAGCTCCAGCTCTTGTACACCTTTAATCTCAACCCTGCTTCCACCATCTATCGACACATTGAGATCCTGCCTCGTGGATCCTAGGCCTCTCCTAACTCTCCCAGTTGACCTAAGTGTCACACCTATCAGCAGAGCTATCTCCTGAATCTCTTCAGGTGAGTAGCCTTCCAGCAGCCCTGTTGAGACCTCTATGAGAGGTATTCCAAGCCGATCTAGCCTATATACCACAGTGTCTCCTTGATCCTCTACTATACCACAGGCTTCCTCCTCGAGACATACTTGAGCTATGGGTATCTTCTCACCTCTGTACTCTAGGTAGCCATTGAGAGCGATTATCATCGTCCTCTGGAAGCCTGAGGTGTTACTTCCATCTATCACGGTTTTTCTCATCACATGAACTTCATCAACAATCTGAGCATTCAGCATCAGCGATGCGATTATAGCTGCCTCTAGAGCATCTCTGTTAACTTGATGTGGAGGTTCTTCATCACACTCTACTAGGCAGGAGTCATTTGGATAGTATTTGTATATGAACCTGCGGCCTCTCATGTGCTCAAATACAGCAGCTCGGTCTACAGCTCCAAGCTCACCGTATACTGCTCTCAGCCTCCTCACTATCTCTAGGGAGGGCTGCTCTGATAACGTAGAGCTGCAATCACAGAAGAGCTTACCTCCCTTGAGCCTCTGGTGTATTTCTAGCCCACATTTCAACCCTATGCTGCTGTAGAAGCACTTGGCCTCCAAGGTGTGCCACCTATATCAGGTAGGTGTCAAATAATGTTCTGCTGGAGATTTCACCTGCTATATCTGTTAGCATGAGAGCCTCTACCTCACTGCGGTCTTGTGTATGCCCAAGTATCCAGCCTAGCTTTATGTAGGCTACCTCTGTCAGCATGTCTTCAGCATATATGACTCCAGCCTGCTTAAGCACACGGGCATTGCGGTACACGTATGGGTTTGTCCTTCCATATAAGGCTTGAGAGGTCATGACTATGATTAGGCCCTCTTCTATAGCTCTCCTTATACTTGGAAGCCAAGATAGCCTCTTTTCTCTAGGGTATATGGGTGCGTGGCCAAAGCCTGTGCCCTCTATAACAACCCCTAGGTACCCCTTATCAGTGTAGTAGTCTATTATCTCAGGGTCTGATCCAGGGTAGGCTTTCACTATAGCCACACGCCTCTCGAAGGCTGTATCCGCATAGACCTCAGCTTTGCACCTCTTCTTATATCGGGTGTTTATAACATCTATCTTCCCGCTAGGCCATATCCTGGCGAGAGGAAGGTCGTTTATCGGCCTGAAAGTATCTCTCCTCGATGTATGCATTTTCCTAGCTTTAGTCCCTCTTATGGCATGGCAGTATGTGTCGCTGCTCTCAGCGTGCATTACTATGGCTACTTCAGCTATATCTGATCTCGCTGCATAGTACGCTGCACAAAGGAGGTTCATTGCACCATCGAAACTGCCTCTGTCCGGTGACCGCTGTGCGCCTACGATGGCGACTGGCTTGCTGAGGTTTCTCAGCATGAACGAGAGAGCTGCAGAGGTGTAGTGCATGGTATCTGTTCCATGTGTTATTACGACTCCTCTTATGTCTGAGTTGAGCTCTTCAGCTGTCATCTCAGCTAACTTCTTCCAGTCAGCTGGTGTGAGATCTTCGCTTGCAACAAGAAATGGAGACCTCATCCTCTCTATGTATACAGCAGCCTCCAGCTCAGGAGTGAGGTAAAGCAGCTCCTCTGGCTTGACACACATATATACTCCTCCAGTAACATAGTCTACTCTCGACCCTATTGTGCCACCAGTAGCAATCATAGAGATTGATGGGAGACCAGGCTTTTTCACAGCCTTCCTAGCTGGAAACTTCCCTACTTCAGCTGCCTTCCTCAATCTCTGGATCACCGTGCTAGGGGTATATCTTACTCCTATGTTGTAGCCGTTTGGTAACTTGATGACTATGCATGTTGGATCACCATACTCGCTTCTCGGTAAGAGTATTCCCTCATATGTCTCGCTTCCCCTTTGGATCCTGATTACATCTCCAATCTTGGCTCCAGCTGCCTCTAGAGCCTTCTCGACTTCAGGTGAATACAACGAGATCACCTTGAGGGGTCAGGGACAACCTTAGTTGGCTCTATGTAGTCCACAGGAGCTTTAGGAAAAATTTTAAGGTATTTCCTGAGCGCTTTCGGTATAACTACAGTTCCATCCTCCTCCTGGTGGTTTTCTAGTATCGCTGTGATCGCTCTATGACATGCTATTGCTGTGGAGTTCAGGGTATGTACGAGGCCTTTTACTGGAGCACCTGTCTTCTCCCTGTATCTTATGTTAAGCCTATATGACTGCCAGTCTGTGCAGTTTGAGCAGCTCACCATCTCTCTGTATCTCCCCTGAGCAGGCATCCACGCCTCCAGATCGTACCTCCTGGCTGCAACAACACCTAAGTCTCCTGTACAGACATCTACTATCCTATATGGGATCTCAAGCCCCCTCCACAGGTCTTCAGCATTCCTTATGAGCTCTTCATGCCACCTCCATGACTCCTCTGGCAGAGAGAAGACGAATTGCTCTACCTTCAGGAACTGATGGACCCTGAATATGCCTTTCGTGTCCTTTCCATGGGCACCAGCCTCTTTTCTGAAGCAGGGGCTTATGCCAGTGTAGAGAACCGGTAGATCGCTTTCCAGGAGAACCTCGTTGGCGTGCATCGCTGCAATAGGATGCTCTGATGTGGCAATGAGGTAGAGGTCTTCTCCCTCAACCTTGTATATGGCATCAGTAAAGTCTTGGATTGCAGTTACACCCTCATACATTTTTCGACGCATCATAAATGGAGGCTCAACCAGAATGAACCCCTTTCTGCTGAGATAGTCTAGTGCATAGAGCACCAGAGCATACTCAAGCCATACTAGATCCTGGAATAGATAGAAGAACCTTGACCCAGCTACCTTAGCAGCCCTTTCCGTGTCTCCGGCACCTAGGAACTTGAGCTGGTCAGCATGTGGTCTTGGAAGCCACCCTATAACCTCATAATCTACCTTGAACCCTTCTGTCTGCGCTAGAAACTGATCTAGGTGCCCTTCCCATACCTTAGGTATCCCCCAGTATCTTATAGGCTTGTTGTCTTCCTCTCCTTCTCCGATAGGGACATCTTCATGGACGACGTTCGGTATGTCTAGTAGGAGCTTCATCCTCTTCTCTTCAAGCGATTCAACCTCTTTTTCCTTCCTTTTCACCTTCTCTGAGATTTCTCTAGCCTTCTTGATGAGCTCTCCCCTCTTGGCTGGAGGAGCTCTAGCTATCTCTCTTGTAACTTCATTCCTCAGCTTTCTCAGGTTGTTTAGCTCTGTGACCGCCCTTCTCCAGGCCAGATCATACTTCAAAGCCTCGTCTACTATAGCTGAAGATAGGCCTCTTCTCCTCTGAGACTCCCTGAGCTTCTCAGTGTTATTTCTGAGCAAATCTAATATGCTCCACATGGAGCATGCCCCGCTATCCAGAGCCTACTCTAGGAAGGTGTAAGCTAATAAAGTCATGGGAGCAGCTTGGTGGGGGTTGTTTGAGCACAGTCACATTGGAGCACAAGAGAAAAGCTGCTTCTGGCGTCAGAAGCATGAGCATGGTGTTGGTTATAGTCAGTACTAGCAGGGCTAAGCTATTTAGAGAAGGAGTTGAGTTCAGGGATGAGACTGCTGAGATTGTTAAGAAGCTCACCTCTGAACATGGAGTTAAGCTGAGAGATATATACTATGTTCCAGATGATACCCATGAGATACGTAGTATGCTTCTTAGCCTAGCTGGAGGAGTAGACTGCATAGTCTTCTCGGGCGGAACTGGGATTTCAGCTTCTGATGTGACAATTGAAGCTATAGAGCCTCTCCTCGAGAAAGAGCTCACTGGATTCACAGTAGCGTTCCACATGCTGAGCTATCAGACTGTGGGATCAGCTTCTATCTTGAGTAGAGCTAGAGCTGGACTATTGCATGGAACAGCTGTTTTCTGCTTGCCTGGGTCTCCTCATGCAGTCAAGCTTGCCCTGAGTAAGCTCATCTTAAGCGAGCTACCACATATACTGCATCATGCAAGGGAAAAGCATGTGGAAGACGAGTAGAGAGTGGATCCCATATCATGAGGCTCTTTCCATAGTCCTCGAGAAGATAAGGGAAGTTGATTGTGAAGAAGTTGATGTATTAAGATGTGTCGGGAGGTTTCTGTGCAGAGACGTAGCTAGC
This sequence comes from Thermoproteota archaeon, assembly GCA_037917675.1. Classification (GTDB taxonomy): domain Archaea; phylum Korarchaeota; class Korarchaeia; order B14-G2; family B14-G2; genus B14-G2. The sequence goes on along the minus strand of JAVCBW010000013.1, from coordinate 50,315 downwards.
GTCGTGGATTCTCCACCATTCGACAGAGCTGCAATGGATGGCTATGCTGTGAGAGCTGAGGACACCTATGGAGCCAGAGAAGACAAGCCTGTGAGGCTTAGAGTGGTAGGAGAAGCCTATGCTGGGTCAGCTAGCAGGCTTAAAGTTGAGAGAGGGCAGGCAGTAGCCATTGCGACTGGAGCAGTACTCCCAGAGGGGGCTACAGCAGTTGTCAAGTGTGAGGACACAAGGGAAGTTAATGGGGTTGTTGAAATCTTTAAGCCAGTTTATGTTGGAGAGCACGTCTCTAAGAGGGGGGAGGACATCAAGTCAAAGGAGGTCCTGCTTAGGAAGGGCAGTAGAGTCAGGAGTGTAGATTTGGCTGCAATGATATCCTCAGGAGTCTCTAGGGTCTTAGTATATAGGAAGCCTAGAGTAGGAGTTATAGTTGTTGGAGATGAGGTTGTTCCAGCTGGAAAGAAGCTGAAGCTAGGAGAGATATGGGATTCGAATAGCCCTATGATAAGGTGGATGTGCGCTCAGCTAGGATGTGATAGCAAGCTGGTAGCTCGTGTCAAAGACAGCTTAGAGGAGATAAAGGAAGCGATAGCTAGAGGATCTGGTTTAAGTGATCTGATAGTCCTCATTGGTGGAAGCTCTGTTGGGAAGAGAGACCTTGTTCCAGAGGCTATCTCCTCCATAGGGGAGCTTCTCTTTAGTGGTGTAGCAGTCTCTCCAGGTGGACCCATATCCTTTGGGCTAGCTCATGGCAGACCTGTTTTCTCTCTTCCAGGGTTTCCGGTTGGAGCGTTCACGGCGTTTGAGGCCCTAGTAGCGCCAGCTATACTCAAGATGGTTGGATATGGCGGTGAGTTCAGGCCAGTAGTCTACTGCAGGCTGAAGAGGAGGATAAGAGGACGTGAAGGAAGGAGAACCTATGTCAGAGTGAAAGTTATGGAGGAAGACAGTGAGCTCGTAGCTGAACCTGTGATGGCAGGAGGGAGTGGGCTGACATCTACCCTCCTTAGGGCAGATGGATATGTCATCATAGAGGAGCATGTTGAGGGCTTCTCAGAAGGAGAGATTGTTAAAGTTAAGCTACTATCTACGGTATGGGGATAGCAATGGGAAGGGGGCTCTTTCTCAAGCTAACTCCACTCACTAAAGTGCTTAATATGCTCAAGATGAACATCAAACCCTGTGGTACAGAGGAAGTTCACCTGGAAGAGGCGCTTGGAAGAGTTGCATCAGAAGATCTAGCTGCTAAATACCCATATCCGCCATTCAACTTCTCAGAGATGGATGGCTATGCTGTGAGAGCTGAGGACACCTATGGAGCCAGAGAAGACAAACCCATAGCACTTGAGCTAATAGGAGAGGCTCTTGCTGGAGGCAGAGATGTATGTAAAGTGAAGCCAGGAGGATGTATAAAGATCGCGACAGGAGCTATGATACCAGAAGGCTGTTCAGCTGTAGTCCCGCTTGAGCACACTGAAACTGAGGGAAAGAATGTACTTGTGTACAAGAGTGTTGCTCCAGGAGAAAACATAGCACAGCTTGGAGGAGACATCCAGAAGGGGGAGGTCATAGTCAGGAGGGGAGCCAGGATCAGGCCTTGGGATATAGCTTTACTTGCTGCAGTAGGCTATGAGAAGGTTTCAGTATATAAGAGGCCATCTATAGGCGTCATTGCTAGTGGAAGTGAGCTTAAGCCTGCTGGAACACCTCTCGATAGAGCAGAGATGTATGATGTCAATTCCCCCTTTCTGATAGCTGAACTCAGATCTAGAGGGTACAAAGTCAAGTGGTATGGGATTATAGGAGACTGCCAAGATGAGATCAGCAAGGCGTTAGCTAAAGCTACTACAGAAAACAACCTGGTCTTAGTAACCGGGGGAAGCTCGAAGGGAATGCATGATCTTGTGCCTGGAGCTATCGAGAACATAGGAGGTAAAGTCCTAGCTCATGGAATCAGGACAAAGCCTGGCAAGCCAACAGTTGTAGGCAAGATGGGAGAAACCATAGTACTGGGACTTCCAGGATATCCTGTATCCTGTATAATCACATTCTACATGCTTGTTATACCTGTGCTAAGCATGATGGAAGGCGAGATAGCTGATCGCAAGGTGGCTAAAGCTTTCCTCTCAGAAGATGCCAGCCTAGCGCTCGGGAGAGTGAACTTCATACCAGTAAAACTTATGGCAGGCGAGAGACTTGCCGCCCAGCCGCTCAGAATGAGGACAGCAAGGCTATCGCAGTTGATGGAGATGGAAACTATAGCAGTGGCCAGCGGGAAAAAAGTGATAGCAGCTAGAGGAGAGGAGATAGATGTACTACTTTCAGCTGGAAGGTACTGGCTTAAATAGGACCTAGTCAGCTGGAAGGAGGGTTACATGGGGAAGCGTATTTGCTAGGCCTAAAATACCACCTTCAGCACAAGCTGTCTTAAGCACTCTAAGTGGAGGAAGCCTGCTTTCACAGAGAGACTTATCAAGGAAAACAGGACTTCCACTTCGGACAGTTAGATATGCTCTGAAAAAGCTGCTTGAAGCTGGAATGATAGTTGAATTCAGAAAGATGAGTGACCTGAGGGTAAAGCTATATACCATAGCTGAGAGAAATCTGTGAGAACATATTGGATAAGAGGAGGTTCTAAGCGAAACTTATTTTAAGATCCAGATGTAAGTTCTAGTAGCCCGGGTGGCCGAGTGGTAAAGGCGGCGGGCTGCAGCTTCGAGCTGAAACCCGCTTACTGTGGGTTCAAATCCCACCCCGGGCTTTGGTGAAGAGGCTAATGGAGACCTTGAAAAGCAAGAAAAAAGCTAACCAGGCTGCAGTAGTGGAGCAGGCAACATACTCTATATCATTGAAGCACTTGGGAACGACATCGCTTAGAGCAGAAGTCTACAGGCAGCTCCAGGTAGGAGATGAGATTAGATGAGTAGACGAGCAAATAAGAGAGCTGGAAGCAGAGTACATGGTGTACTAAGCTACATGGCATTGAGAGACTTACGCTTCATAAAGAGCTGCTTGGAGATAGCTGGGGTAAAGGAGGTAGCTAGGAGGTATTTTGTCATAAATGCCTTTGATGGAGTGCTCACCATACTTGGAGTCATACTGGGTTCATATGCGATATCAGTTAAGAACCCTAGCATAATAGTGAGCGCTGGGCTTGGTGGATGTGTTGCAATGGGATTATCTGGATTCGTTGGAGCCCTCTTAGCTGAGCAGGCAGAGCAGCAGCAGAGGGTAAGAGCATTAGAGAGGGCTATGGGTGGCGTAAACTTATCGAACTCTCTAGTAGATAAAGTGGGGACATATGCCTCTGTAGTCGTAGCGATCATAGATGGCACTGCACCAATGATAGCCTCCATACCTCCTATTCTCCCATTCTACATGTCGATACATGGAGAAATCAGTATAGCTAAAGCTTACATCGCTTCGATTCCTGCAGCTATATTGGAGCTTATCATGCTAGGTATTCTACTGGGACACGTGTCTAGAGGGAGCAAAGTCAAGTATGGTCTAATAATGGGGGGTGCAGGTGTGCTGCTTTCAGCTCTGATGCTCCTTTTAGGAGTAAGCTAGAGCTCAATTACCTTAGCTTGCATAGTAGAAGAGTCCAGTACTACGATAGTAGACTTACCAGTCAGATACCCACAGAGCTCGCCTGGATTTATGATCATGCTGTGGCCTGACCTTTTGATGCTCAAATTGTGGGTATGGCCTGATATGATGAGATCAAAGCCTGCTTTAGCCAGCTTCTCAGCTAAGTCATCAGTTATATGGTGTGCCATGTAAATGCTCAGTCCTCCAAGCTCTTCATGCATCACCCACCCATGAAAGGCTGCTATGCCGCTGAACACCTTGGCTAAAGTTAGTTTGTCACCGTCGTTATTCCCCCAGACAAAGTGTATCCTACATCTCAGCTGACTGAACACGCGTGCTGTAAACGGGGACACTATGTCGCCAGCATGCAGAACAATATCTACACCTTGCTCATTTAACAGACTGACAGCTTTCGATATATTCTCTAGGCGGTCATGAGAGTCAGATATTATTCCAATCAGCATACTATATCTGTGGCCTACTGGTCTTTTATAATAATGGTGAGGTTTTAACTTGATGCGGGTAGGCTTCGGAGTATACCATCCATCGCTTGTAGTAAGCGAGCCTATTAACTCTATACAGTCATATTTGGGATTCAATGTCAGCGATAGGGTGAAAAGGTGCCTTGAGGAGCTTAAACCTGAGTTTGTTGTAGTGCACTGGTCAGGAGGCCAGCTGGAGGAGCTCCGTGAAGTTTGTGAGAGATGGGGTAGCAAGCTAGTATTAAAGCTCACAGAAGAAGCCAAAATAGATTTCATAGGAGAAGAGCTTAAGACGATGGCCGTAGTCTCCAAGAGCCTGCCTATAGATGTCGTTTTGCAGGAATCATCTGAGATGAAGCAGAGTATATGCTATGTTGAGGTTTCAGCCAGCACAGACATGGAGGATCTCAGGAAATTGATAGGTATTACAGCAGATAGGGTGATACTTGATTTAAGAGGCCTCCACTCAGAAAAGTCTGATAGAGAAGACAGATTCATATTGCCTGTGCTGGAGGCTGCTATAGGAGGCTACTTCCTTCAGGATAAAGTAGATGTGGTTTTCTATCATCCTCTTGCGCATGCAGTCATCAAGCTACTTAAGGAGGGGAAGGCTACAGGAAGAAAGCTAGCTGACTATGTTAAACTAGTATCAGAGGCTCGAGAGTGATGCAAGTGATAGCTATCTCAACATGTGATCTTATGGATCCTCTTGAGACAAGGTATAAGCTCATTAGAGCTAAGCTAGCAGGTGTCAAAAGAGAGATGCTTGGGTTGGCCATCAAAGTGTTAACTGAGACTAGAGAGATGTACATAGAACACTTTAGGGAGGGATTAAGCCACACTAGTATGATAATAGTACTCACAGAAAGCATAGAGGTTGCAGAGAACTGTATCAGAGAATCTGAGGACTGGAATGGGAAGCTTGTATTCTGTGGTGTACCTGCTAGCTCAGCTAAGGAGCTTAGCATTAAGGCAGGTGGCATAAGCCTGTATGTTACTGCTGCAGGGAACACATTACAAGAAATTATGGAGCAGGTTAAAGTGATACAGGCAGCAGGTATAAGTCCTGCTGTAGCATCAAAAGACCAATGCCCTCTAAAAGCTGCCTCTCTTATAAGGGAGGCTGCAGCAAGAGGGCTAGGTCTGAGAGTATCCTTCCCAGCTGCACACGTAAAGGACACAGCAAGTGAATATGATATGGCGAAGCAAGCAGCTTTAGCCATGTTTTACTTGAGACATGGAGCAGATGTAGTTGTCATTGAAGCTAACTTTAAGTGGGCTATCCAGCCGATAGCTAAGCTGATAGCAGGAAGCTGGTGTCTAGGTGGGAAGCCATGAGGTGCTTTATAGCTGTCGACGTCACAGAGGAATCTGTTATTAGAGAGATAGAGGAGTTTCAGAGCGAAATAGCATCTTCTGGAGCTATGGTCAAGAGTGTTGAGAGAGAAAACTTGCATATTACACTGCTGTTTCTTGGAGAGGTACATGAGCCTATTGTTGAGGAAGCCAAGAAGGCCCTTGAGGAGATGATAATAGAACCCTTTAAGATAGAGTTAAGGAAAGTTGGAGCTTTTCCAAGCATATCTAATCCGAGAGTCATTTGGATTGATGTAGTTGGTGGGAGAGAAAAGCTCATCGAGGTGAATAGGTATCTCGTCAGTAGGCTCGGGAAATACGCAAGAGATAGGAAGGAGTTTATACCACACCTTACAGTATGCAGAGTAAAAAGGAAAACGAGTATGCTATCAGAAGTATGCAAGAGGAACAAAGAGAAGAGCTTTGGGGAACAACTTGTTGAGCAGGTTAAGCTCAAAGAAAGTAAGCTGACACACAAGGGGCCGATATACAGAGATATTTTTATCAAAAATCTATAGAAATAAATATAGAGCTTGCTATTGGCGTAAATAGAGGCGAACAAACAGAACTATGGTGAAAACAAAATCTTAATAGCTGCTCTAAGTGAGAAGTGTGTTCTAAGATGAGGCAGCCAGCATGACGAAGCTAGACATGACGTAATGGTTATAAAGTGATAGTAACATATCTTGGCTAGAGGTTAGCAGTATAAGGTGTTGGTTTTGGGTGAAGAAAGGAAAATTTTGATAGAGACTCAGATAATAGACATACTGAAGAGGTTGAGCAGATTAGAGGTGAAAGTCGATAGAATAGAAGAAAAGATAGAGGATATAATGAGGCCTGAAATCTCACCAGCCAGAAAACCTGTCAGAAAAAGGAGGAAAAGGAGAAGAGTTAAACCTATAACCCCAAGCTTCACTGAGGAGCAGAAGAAGGCTGTAGAGGAGAAGTTATATGAGTTCGATGGGAAAACATCACAGCACGTAGCGAATATTCTCAATGTGAGCAGGAAGGTAGCTAATGCCATCTTAGTAAAGCTGAGAGAGGAAGGCAAGATCGAACTTGAGAGGACAGGAGGATACTATAGAATAAGGGTGAAGAAAGGCAGTTAGAGAAGCATGCTGAAATATAGATACATTGGGCTAACAGGGCAGCTAGCTTCAGGCAAGGATGTGTGTGCAAGAATACTAGAAGAGACATTTAATATGCGAGTAATTACGATGAGCGAGCTGATAGCTAAAGAGCTCAGAAAACTGGGTGTAGAAGCCACTAGAGAGAATCTAAGGAGGTACGGGCTATACCTCAGGATTATGGAAGGTCCGGATGCCATCATGAAGAGAGCTATAGAAGTTGTCAGAGAATACGAGGAGAAAGGAGAGAGATGGGATGGATACATCATAAATGGACTTCGTAACATAGAGGAGGCGATATGCTTCTGGAGGGAGTTCAAAGGCGAGGGGATCATTATTGGAGTTGTAGCAAGTAGAAGCATCAGGTTTAAGAGGCTAAAGCTTAGGGAAAGCCTAAAGGATATAGGGGTAGGCAGCTTCACTGACTTTCTCAAGAGTGATCTAGAAGAGCTTGTGAAGTTTCATCTTGGAGACGTCATTGCAGCAGCAGATATTCTAATAGTAAATGATGGGACTTTAGAGAATTTAAGAGAGCAGCTGATAGCAGCTATATCTTTGAAAGAGCGCTTGCAATAAGTTTTGCAACAGAAGCCTTACTGACCTCAGATTTTATAGTATCAGTTGCTATGATCTCATCGGATGCTCTTGTGAGCTTCTCTAGCGCTCCTTTAACTAAGACAGGATGAACAAAGCTCAGAGATACCCTGATTGCCCCCTGAGAGCGAGCATAACCTGCAGCTCTCACTAAAGTCCCTCCGGTAGATGCTATATCATCTACTATGAGGACATCGAGTCCCTTGAGATCCTCTTCGGGAGCCTCTATGTGAAGCTCACCAGTCACCAAGTCCCTAGTCTTCTCAATGCATATTGATTTAGATGCACCTATTTCTTTCTCCACCTCTTCAGCCCACTTTAGAGACTTCCTATCTGGCGCTATGACTACCGTTCGGCTGTAGTCGCGGCCCAATTTAACCAGATACTCTGATAGCGGCTTAAACCCATCTAAATCTAACGTTGGAATCGAGAAGTATGTTTGGAGAGGAGATTTTGTTCCCCTTACATGCGATGAGACTGTTATGACGTAGTCTACTCCAGAAGCTTCTAGTAGTCGAGCTACATAGTTGAGTGAAATAGGCTCACCAGGGAGAAACCTCTTGTCCTGCCTGCAATATGGTAGATATGGGATTATAGCGGTAATCTCACTGACACCATGTTCCTTAAGGTTCATTGCTGTCAGATAGTACAGTGTGAGATATCTTGATGGAGCTATCCTCCCACTCTCAGCTCTAAAGACTACTGCTACAGAAGCTCCTTTGAGCCCTTCTAGGCTTAGAATTCTAGGGCATATTTCTGAGTCAGGAAAAACTCTGATTTTAACCCATTTAGCTTCAACCTCACATAGCCGTGATAAGTTCTCGGTAAGCTCATCTGATTCGGCGCCGATTATGTAATCGACCATGCTACCACTGTAGTTAGGAACATAGGCTAACTTTAAAAGCTCATAGCAAGCTGGGCTAGTTGGGGGTTTTGTGAGGGAGCGGAAAATCTAGCTTCAGTAGCAAGTGCCTTCTTTTACAGGAGCTCATGGAGACGACACTACCATTCCCTGTTGAGAGGTGGTTGGTTTGAGTGAGATTGAAAGAATGAAATTTTATAGCCCACATGCTGTAGAGGAAGAGGCTCAGAGAATTTGGAGAGAGCTAAAGGTATACGAGAAGCTGAGGGATAGGGAGGGTAAGAAGTTTTATTTTCTAGATGGGCCACCTTATCCATCCAGTGGCTCTCCACATCCAGGTACAGCATGGAACAAAGTGTTAAAGGATACTGTGATAAGATACATGAGAGCTAGAGGATATCTGGTGAGAGATCAGCCTGGCTGGGACTGCCATGGGCTCCCCATAGAAGTTGCTGTTGAGAGGAAGCTCGGTTTCAAGACGAAAAAAGACATCAGAGACTTTGGAATGGATAGATTCATCGAGGAATGCTGGAGGATGGTATATGAGAATGTTAAGAGCATGACAGCTCAGTTTAAGATGCTAGGGGTCTCAATGGACTGGGAGAGGCCATATATGACGTTAAATGATGAATTCATCGAAGCAGAGTGGTATGCAATAAAGAGTGCTGCTAAGCAGGGGCTGTTAGAAGAGGGTGTAAAGGTTGTACACTGGTGTCCACGCTGTGAGACAGCTTTAGCTGACTATGAAGTCTCAGAGTACAGGGATAAAGAAGACTACTCCATCTACGTTAAGTTTCCAATAGTAGGTCAGAGGAGGGAGTATATAGTAATCTGGACAACAACACCATGGACTCTCCCAGCCAATGTAGCTGTAATGGTACATCCAGATGAAACATATGTCAGGGCTAGGTACAGGGATAGTGTTCTAATACTCGCAAAAAAGAGGTTGAATGCGATAGAACTGCTATTAGGGGCAACGTTAGAGGTCATCGAGGAGTTCCCTGGAAGAAAACTGGAGAGCTTGGAGTATAGACCGCCATTACTCGATGAAGTAGAGTCTCAGAGGGAGATAACAGGCGCCCATAAGGTGGTCTTGAGCAGAGAGTATGTGAGTATGGAAGAGGGAAGTGGATGCGTGCATAGTGCACCAGGACATGGAGAGGAAGACTTTGAAATTGCTCACCTTAGGTATGGGATGCCGATTCTCATGCTTGTCGACGACAGGGGATTTTTCACTGAGAAGGCGGGGAAGTATGCTGGAAGAAGCATATGGGAAGCATCACATGAGATAGTAAGTGATTTAGAAAAGAAAGGGCTGCTGCTCGCTAGAGGAACGATAGTGCATAAGTATCCGGTATGCTGGAGGTGTAAAAGTGATTTAATCCTGAGAGCTACAAGGCAATGGTACATAAAGATGACTAAGATAGCTGAAAAGCTCAAGAAGGCTGGTGAAAGTGTCAAATGGGTTCCGAGATGGGGATGGAGTAAGAGCATGCTAAACATGCTAGAGAACATCAGGGACTGGGTAATATCAAGACAGAGGTTCTGGGGGACACCACTACCAGTCTGGAGGTGTGTTAGCTGTGGGTACTGGGAGGTTATTGGTTCAAGAAAGGAGCTTGAGGAGAAAGTGGGTGAGAAGCTCAACTTGCCTAGCTTACATAGGCCATGGATAGATAGAGTCATGTATAAGTGTCCGAGATGTGGAGGAGATGTAAGAAGAGTATCAGATGTCCTAGATGTGTGGTTTGACTCTGGAGCAGCCTCATTTGCATCCCTAGGATATCCGACAGCGAAAAGTGAGTTTGAGAAGTGGTGGCCTGCTGACCTCGTTATAGAGGGGCATGACCAGTTTAGAGGATGGTTCTATTCACTACTCAGGATATCAGTAATGGTATTTGGAGAGCCACCATATCGAGCTGTGCTAGCACATGGCTTTATGCTAGATGAGAAGGGAAGAGAAATGCATAAGTCGCTTGGAAACTTTGTTGAAGTTGCTGAGATAGTAAAGGAAGTTGGAAGAGATCCGTTCAGGCTATTCGTGCTCCAGAACACAACATGGAGCAATCTTAGGTTCATATGGGATAAGCTAGATGATGCCAAGAAAGACCTCAATGTGATATGGAACATGTATACCTTCCTCCTGACGGCTATAGAAGCTCTTAAAGATAAGATCTCTACAGATGAGCTTATACAGGAACCTAGACCCACGAAGAGTGAGGATAAGTGGATGCTCTCTAAGCTTAACAGCACGATTTCAAGCGTCACAGAGCAAATGAATGAGTATCAGATCCATAGCGCACTTAGACAGCTCATCAGTTTTGCAATAGAAGATGTAAGTCACTTCTACATAAGGCTGATCAGGAGGAGGATATGGGAGGAGGAAGACGATGCTACTACGGCACTTAAGGTGCTCTATAAGGTGCTTAAGAGCTTATCAATAATGCTAGCACCATTTGTGCCACACTTTGCTGAGATATCATACCAGAGGATAGTTAGAAGGATTGAGGGAAATGGCTTGAGAAGCGTGTGTTTTGAAGCATGGCCTGAGCCTGAGGGCTACATTGACTTGGAGCTTGAAAGACAGATGGAAGTTTGTAGAGAGGTCATTGCAGCCACAGCAGCAGCGAGGATGGAAGCTAAGCTGAAGCTGAGGCAGCCTGTTGGAGAGGTCATCGTGGTGACTGAAGACAAGTCTGTCAAGGAAGCTGTTGAGAAACTGAGAGATATCGTTAAAAGAGAGGTAAACTGCTTTACACTACGAGTTCTAGAAGAGCCGCCGATAGCTATTAGCACAGGCTATACTATGGCGGAATTCTCACATGGGAAGGTATACGTGAAAACCAGGTTAGGGAGGAGAGAGATAGAGGAGGGACTCTTTAGAGAGACTGTGAGGAGGCTTCAGAGTATACGGAAGAGCATGAGGCTCAGGCGTGGGATTGAGAGTATAAGAGTGTCAGTATGGAGTGAAGACAAGAACTATCTGGAAATTGTGAAAGCTAGGTTGGAAGAGCTTATGAGGCTAGTGAATGCAGTGTCAGTTAGTATAGAGGAGCCAGGAGAGGAGTTAAAGAAAGTGGCATTCGAGTACTTAGGTGTAAGAGTAGTCATTGGAGTACAGAAGGTATAGTGTAGCACATACCCTACTTTTATCATCATGCTAGGTCTTGCTAGCAAGCTTCTTTACTAGAATGATCCCCATAACTATGAAGAGAGAGACAACAATGAAAGCCAGTGCACATATAGCTATCAACTTAGCTTGAGATACTGGGCTGTACTCCGATGATGGGCTAGGGCTGGAGAAGGGCTTTGGCTGTAAGGGCAATGGCTGTAAGGTGACATTGGCTGAGGGGCTAGTGTAAGCCTCAGGTGATTCCTGAGCACTCCTTTCAGCTGCAGGCTTTAGGGGAGCTGGCGGGACTGCAGACTGATAGAGAGGAGCTATTAGCCCAGCTAAAATGGGAGCTGCTATGCTAGCAACTAAGACTACTAGAGCTATCTCTCTGATACTAAGTAGGAAAGGTGTATATACTCTCGACTTAGTCAACTGTACATTTGGGGAGAGAAGCACTAACATTGATGGAAACTTAAGCCTATATAGTTTCTTCCTTCCCCTCTCTCCAGCTATAGACCTTGTTTTCTCAACTAAGCCAGCCTCAACCATCCTCTCTATGTGAAATGATACTGTGGACAAGGGAAGCTTTTCTCTCCTGGATATCTCAGAAGGGCTGATTTCCTTGGTTAACTGCTTAATTATCCTTCTAGCAGTGGAGTTTGAAAGTATCTGAGCTATGCTCGTCAGCTCAGGATCATCTATCGTCTTTACTAAGACTTTATCCCCACCTAGAGGCATGAGATCATGATGGTGCTAGAGCCTTATAAGCTGAGTGGAAAAGGTTCAATGTATCTTGTAGCTTATGAAATTTAGAGGCTGCCTAGTTCACTCAGAATTCTTTCGCATTCCTCCTTTATGTCTGCTTCCTCTACCTCATCACAGCGAACTACTATTTCACCTGACTCTATGTCTTGTTTAACGAGGCCTCTAACCACGATTTCTTTGCCAAGAAGCTGCCTTCCCGAGAGCTCTACTGGAAATGCGTCAGGAGGAAGCCCATACTCTTCTAGTTTACTTAATATCTCTTCCTTTGATAAGCCAAGGAGCTTCTCCACTTGCTTCCTGTAGAGCAGAACTCTTGCTCTTCCTGTACCATCATCTATTACTATTGGAAGCACCAGAAGTATGTCAGAGTCTTCCCTCAGCCCGCATATCTGACATCTGAGCTCTCCATACTCTACTGCCAGCTTCTGCCCGCAGTTAGTGCATAGATGTACTATGCTGACAGAGTCTGAAGCCTTGATTATCGTCCCCCTGATCTGATAAAAGCCTTCGGCAAGCTGTGATATTGATCTCGTAGGATACTTTAGCTGTATAGCTTTCTCGAGCATGCTTTGGGGTATTGGTGTCAGCTCCTCTGATACAACCTCTATGTCGCCAGAATCGCTTAGCTGCAAATATATGCCACGAGAGTCCTCTCTGGTATATGCGTTTAAGATCTTTATGGTTGAGGAGGGGGGGATCATCTGTATTTTTCTGGCATTCTCACCCCATACTACCACACGAATCATACCTGTGCCATCCTCAACTATTATGTCACCAACATAGGATAGAGTCCCATCTGCTCTACGAAAGGCCCTTGTGTCAAATACGTGTATTAGCCTGCAGGTTATATTCACGCCGATTAACCCGGGTGCGAGGTCTGCTATCCTATAATCCCTTGAAATCTGGGCTGCCTCCTCCCTGCCTACTATAACTACACTAGACCTTGAGCCTAAGTGAAGCTCTTTACTACCATCTACTGCCTGCCTCACCTTTACACCTAGCAGCTTCACAACGTCCCTTGGAGATAAGTCCTCTAGGAACCTGACTGAGGAATCCCAGAAGACTGCTCTTACAGTCTCACCTGCATCTCCAACTATAGCCCATCCTACCCTCCCAGTTCTGCCATCTGGCCGCGTAAACTCTCTTGGGGGGGATATAGAGAGCACAACTGCTTGTGTGTCTACATCTGTCATGCCTTCTTCAAGATCAGACAGCGGATAGAAGTTTTCGTCTGGCCTTATAGCCTTTAAGGACGCCAAGTCGGCCTTTAACTCATCTTCAGAAAGAGGCTCTACTATCGATGACCGATCGACGTGTATCTCAGGAGACCCATCTAGCCCTCGCCTAACTCTTGCCCCCCTGATTTTTATCACATCACCTATGGATATTATACCCTCGCTAACTAGGTCTGCAGTCCCTCCCCATAGTATAACACGTCTCCTAGCGGTTTCATCAGCTACGAGAAGCTCTGCTCTCTTCCCGGTCGACCCATCTTTCCTCGTGAATGTGGTTGCAGGGATTACTCTCACAACCTTTCCTGCTGTTGTTATGTTCTTCAGTCCTGGTATGAGCATTGTGAGCTTGAGAATAGCTTCTCCTGTAGAGGTTTCATATGATGGAGAGAGGCCAAGCTCTCTAGCTACTAGGAAAAACACGCCTTCCTCATTTAAGGTGTCTTCGTATTCTTCTAGAGTCTTCTCAAAGAGCTTACGCACCTCATCCTCAGATTTCCCGGATTCTGCTGCAAGCCTCCGTATCATCTTCTCAATGTCCAAGTAACATACCTCCTCTTCTCATAGCTAGCTCATCATCTATAGACTTTAGCATTTTTGGCTCTAGCTTCCTGAACAGGAGCCTAGGCTTCTGTAACTCTAAGCCTATGGGGAGAGGCTCCAGGCATTCTTCTAAACTAGCGTTATGCACACTCCCCCTTAGCCCGAGCATACTCCATATCTCTTGAGCTTTAGCTGGGATAACTGGCTCAGAGAGGACTGCTAGTGCTTTTGTTATCTGAAGACAGTTTCTTATAGTATCTGAGCAGTTCTTAGGGTCTGTTCTAAACTTGGCCCAGGGTTCCCTGCTTTGGAAGTACTCGTTTCCAAAAGAGGCCAGTGACATAAAAGATGCGCAGATGTGTCTCAGATCTAGGTCATCTAAGGCCATCTTGAGCTCTTCTATCGCCTTTCTTATCCTGTTTAGCACCTCTCCCTCCAGTTCGCCATCTGGTACGCGCCTATAGTACCTGTAAGCAAACGACAGAGCTCTGTTCACGTAGTTCCCGAAGATACCTATCAGCTCATCGTTTATCTTACTAGAGAGTAGAGGTGTATTGAAGTCTAGGTCTCTAGTAAAGGGTGTTGAGGATATGATGAAGTAGCGGATTGCATCGGGGTCTATCCCTCTATCCAGTAGATCCTGCTTGACCCAAACGACGTTTCCTCTGGTCTTACTGAATGGCATACCGTCTATTGTCAACATCCCATGAGCTAGTATTGCTGTGGGTAGAGAATAGCCAGCACCCTTCAGCAATGCAGGCCAGAATATGCAGTGATGGTATGCTATGTCTGCTCCTATGAAGTGTATGATTGTTGCCTCGCCCTTCTTCCAAAACTTCTCCCAGGATACACCACTCGCCTTGCTCCACTCTTCAGTGAAGGATATGTAGCCTATTGGTGCGTCTACCCATACATATACGACTAGAGAAGGGTCTCTTGGGTACCTCACACCCCAGTCCAGCACCCTTGTAATGCACCAGTCTCTGAGGCCTTTGTTTAGCCAGCTTTTTGCTAAACCTCGTGCATTCGGTGTTATCTCAGCTCTATCTATGAACTTAGCTAGAAATCTTTCAAATGCAGTCAGCCTGAAGAATGCATGCTTTACAGGCTTCTTCTCCGGAGTTGTGCCACAGAATGAACATCTTGGACTAAGGACCTCGCCAGGAGACAGGTAACGGCCACAGCCTTGGTCGCATTCGTCGCCTCTAGCCTCAGCGCCACAGTATGGGCAGGTCCCAGTTATATAGCGATCAGCGAGGAACCTCTTACAGCTCGAGCAGTAGTACTGAACTGTCTCAGCTTCATATATGTAGCCATTCTGGTATAGAGCCTCTATTATCTTCTTGGTCCTCGCGTGGTTTGTCTCATCATGTGTGCAGCCATAGTAGTCAAATGAGACACCTAACTCCCTAAATACCTCCTTGAACAGACCATGAAACTTCTTCACTAGTTCTTCTGGAGAAAGCTTGGCTTTCTCAGCTTCAATAACAATCGGAGTCCCGTGTGCATCTGATCCACATATAAAGACTACGTTATACCCCATTTTCCTGAGAAACCTTACAAATACATCTCCAGGAACATATGTCCTTAGGTGCCCCAGATGGCAGGGGCCATTTGCATATGGGAGAGCACATGTTACAAGGACAGGCTTATTCTTATCTAGCTTTAGGGCTCCCACCCCCTAGTGGCTATCAGTCACTCCATGGCTCATCATCGTAGGCTCAGTCTGGAGTGGTCACATCACGTCTTGGATATGCTCACCTGCTATAAAAGGATTTGAGAACTCTTTTATAATCTAAGCTGCTGCATAGGCGGGAGATCTTGAGAGTTGAGCTCATAGGAGTCGAGGGGATGCCTAACATAAGGGAAGGAGATGATTTGGCTGGAATCATAATCCAAAAGCTCTCTGACATGGGAATTAGCCTTAAAGAAGGAGACATTATCGTTATAACACAGAAGATAGTTTCAAAAGCTGAAGGAAGAATCGTGAACCCAGAGAGCATCAATCCCTCAGAGTTTGCTACTGAAATCGCGAGAGAGTATGGGAAAGATGCTAAACTCGTGGAGTTGGCTCTCAGGGAGAGCAGGAGGATCGTGAAGATGGGGAGGGGAGTCCTGATAACTGAGACCAAGCATGGCTTTGTCTGTGCTAACTCTGGTGTAGATAGATCTAATGTGAAGGGAAATATGGTGTCGCTTCTCCCAGAGGATCCTGATGCCAGCGCTGAGAGAATTAGAGTGAGGATTAAGGAGATGTCAGGAGTCGATGTAGGTGTTATAATAACGGACACGTGGGGTAGGCCATGGCGTAGAGGGCAGGTTAACTTCGCCATTGGGCTATCAGGTGTAAGAGCATTACTAGACTATAGAGGTAGTCTAGACATGTATGGTAGAGAGCTGAAAGCTACTGTGATAGCTGTGGCTGATGAGATAGCTGCAGCAGCAGAGCTAGTTATGGGGAAAAATAGGGGAGTGCCTGTTGTGATAGTGAGGGGATGTGAGCATCTGATAGGAGAAGGGAGGGGAAGGGACCTAGTGAGAGATGAGAGAGAAGATTTGTTTAGGTAGCTACCTGAAGACTGGCATTATCTCCTTGCTTATAAGCTCTATTGCAGCCTTTACATTGGGACCTATGGGTGAGCCTGCAACTAGTTGTGATATCCCAGCTTTCTGTAGCTCTCTAATCTTATCTATACATTCATCTGGAGAGCCACAGACTGAGAACGCTGATAGCATCTCATCTGATACCATGGAGAAGGCTTCTTTGAACTTACCTTTAGACAACTTCCTCCCTATCTCACTGGCTTTCTCATAAGGTATCTCATGGAACTCTAGAATTCCCTTAGGAGCTCCAGCTACTATGAATGCGACGACAGGCCTAGCAGCATCCTTTGCTTTATTAGAGTCCTTGTGTACGGAGAAGCTCGTATAGGCAGCTATATCTATCTGGTTCCTAGCTCTTCTACTTTTTTCAAGCCCCTTCTGGATATGCAACATAGCCCTCTCAAAGTCCTTTGGATGTGAGGCATTTATTAGGATTCCATCTCCTATCTCCCCAGCTAGCTCAAGCATCTTGGGGCCCTGAGCACCTATATAGACAGGGATTTCTCCTTTTGTTTTAAAGTTCAGCCTCGCATTCCTCAGTCTTACGAACTCTCCTTCATATGAGACGCTTTCACCCCTAATGAGCCTCCTAAAGACCTCTACAGTCTCCCTTATGGCAGCAAGAGGCTTCTTCCATTCCACCCCAAGATAGCTGAATGTTATCTTATCTCCAGCCCCTATTCCCAGTATAGCTCTACCTCCAGAGACCTCGTCTAGAGTTAGGATAGCGCTTGCGATGGCAGCGGGGTTATTTAGATACGGGTTTGTCACACCAGTTCCCAGCTTTATCCTCTCGGTGTAGTTTGCGATGAGACCTAGGATAAGGTGTACGTTTCTGTTGTTAAAGTGGTCTGTTACCCAAATGTGCTCGAATCCACCTTTTTCAGCGAGTATCCCATAGGCTACTGTCCTCCAGTATACATCCTGTGGGACAAATTCTATTCCGAACTTTAAGTCAGGCATGTCATTCACCTCCATACCTCTCCTTAAGCTCGCGTACGATAGTGACTCCATTTTCCCCCAGGGTAGATACCAGTGCTTTCTCCATTTTTTCTGCATCAGAAAGCCATGCTAGCCTTAATAGCATTGCTAGCTCAGCTGGTTCATGTAAAGTCTCATGTGAGAGAGATTCTAAAATACCTCTTGCTGATCTCGGATCTACCACCTTCTTTGCCTTCTTGCTCTTAAGTAGGACACCTACTGCTTTATCAGCTAAAGCATGCCTTTTCTCTTCAGGAAGCTTCGATATAGACTCTGCTATGAATTGCATGACCTTACCACCACCTGTTAAAATGTATTACTTTAAAGCTTCCTGAGATGAGTCAGGTCACTCTATCTGCTAGAAGATCTACTAGCACGCGTGGATCTAGCCTGAGATCCCTGCGGGTCCTCTCCTTTAGGAAGTATTTGAGCCTCCTTCTGAGGCTCTCTCTCCGTTGAGCGTCTTTCAGCTGAGCTATATGCTTAGCAACTAGGGGGAGGTCTTGATCTAGGAAGGAGCTAGTGGGAGGTGCTTTTACCACCAGAATCCCTAAGACTGTGGATATCTGGGTGCTTGCCAGAGTAGGATCTACTAGAATCATCGAAGCAGGCCTGAATCCAGAGAATATGGCATGAAGAAGCATTAGAGATGCGAGATCCGTTTCTTCCTTAGATAGCACAGCTATAAGCCACTTTCCCCTGGAGTAGGGGGCTGAGTATAATATGCTCAAGGATAAGATTGGTGAAGAGACTATTACCATGTGATATTTCCTTAATAGGATCTTTAGGAGCTGTGTGATAGATCTCTTAGGATGTTTAACTGGGATGCGTGCAGTAAACTCCATTGTTAATATGTGTAAAGGCTCTCTACCCTTGGGGGATGGGAGCTTCTCTATTCCAAGCAGCCAGCTAGCAGCAGACATTGGGTGAGAGCCTGCAATGACGTCATTGAGCAGTGAAGCTACACTCCCTTTTGGATCCAGGTCAAGTAGCACAGTACTATCTGAAGCATAGGTTATGTAACGTATAACTCTTGATGCTATGGTGCTGAACTCTCTGGTATATGATATCCCTGCTACAAGTATTAGTTCTCCTCCAGAGTTCATCCAAATATTCAGGGAGGCTATCGCTTAATTAGACCGAAGATTAGACCCCTAGCTTCTCGACAAATGATGTCACCTTAGTGCTATGGTATCTTAGCCCCAGCTGGCTTGGAGAGTAGCCAAGTGATAGACAGAGGAGCTCTGGATAGTAGAAGACAGGTATGCTGAATTTCTCTCCATTAGGCTGCTTAACCAGCTTCTGGCCTAGGTCGTATTGCTGGTAGCAAAATGGACATAGAACCACTAGCGCCTCAGCTCCAGCTGCTTTTATAGCAGAAAGCTTCTCTCTTACCAGCTTTAATGATGCATCCCTATCGATTATACTTAGGCCTGCTCCACAACACAACATCCTGTTCAAGTAGGGGACACTTTGTAAGTCAAGTGCCTCAACATACAAATCGAGCACTGATGGAGAATACACATCATCGAACTTGAGATATTTGCTAGGGCGGAGCATGTGGCAGCCATAGTGTACAGCTACAGGTAGGCCTCTTAGGGCACGCCTAATGGTTCTTTTAAGCTTGCTGACACCGACCTCCCTCTCTAAAACCTCTAGGAAGTTCAGGACCTCAATCTTCCCATTGAACTCTAGACCTAGCATGGATAGAACCTTGTTTACAGAGGCTCTTAAGCTCTTATCCTCCTTCAGCATGACGTTTGCGGTCTTTAGGCTCTCATAGCAGCCATTACATAGCACAAGTAGGTCAAGACCTCTTTCCTCTGCTAGACACAGGTTCCTAGCTGCAATAGCAAGCCATGTATTCTCATTGATGGACCTGAGCACTATGGGGTCTCCGCAGCAGCTAGCGTCCTCTAGGTCACTTACAGTTATCCTAAGGGCATCTAGAGCAAGCCTAGCTGCCTGCTCTAAGTGAGGAAGCCTGAATGGCATCAGGCAGCCTGTAAAGAGCGAGTACTCTCCCATAGCTCATCACTCTTCTAGCTTGAGGCCTGTAGCCTCCATTATCTTTGGAATACCATCGGGTGAAGCCTGTAGTCCTGGTAGGGAAAGCTCGCTTCTCCTCCTCTCAATGGCCTTGGAGACAGCAGCTATATAGCCTATCTCAGCAAGCTGTCTCACACGAGAGATAAACTCGCTTGGAGCAGCACCAGCTTTAGCTGCGAGGTTTCTTAGCTCTATTATGACGTGTGAAAAGCCGACGTTCTGCGGACAGTTCTCATAGCATGTGTGACATAGTGTACACAGCCATATTTCGCCTCCAAACAGGACCTCCTTCCATCTCCCAAGCATTAACTCTTCAGCTATCTTTCTTGGATTATATGTTGGGCAGGCCTTAGCAGTTGGGCAGCTACCAGAACACTTCCCACACTGATAGCAGTATGCGACAGCTTCCTTAATCAGTTTCTGGACTTCACTCTCTAAGCTCTCAAGAGACATCACGCTCACCTTGCCATCCTTGCAAGTATCCTCTCTAGCTTTGGTCTAGCTGCCTCGTTCTCCTTCTTTATTCTGTCTACTCCCATTCTATAGAGTTCATTTACCATCTCTGCAACAAGTCTAGAGTAGTATTCACCTTCAGCTGCTGAGAACCAAGCCATCTTGAACCTACTTGGACTTATCCCCACAGCCTTGAGGATCTTGTCAAGAGGCTCAAGCCTCTTCTTTGCATTATAGTTACCTCTGATGTAGTGGCAGTCGCCAAACCTGCAGCCTGAAGCTAAGACCATCCCAGCCCCTCTCTTAAAGGCTTCTAGCACGAATCTTCTTGATATCCTACCTGAGCACATTAGCCGGATAGGTCTGACATTCGCTGGGTACTGGAATCTGCTTGTCCCAGCCAGATCTGCTCCAGCATAGCTGCACCAGTTACACATGAACGCAATTATCTTCTCCTCTGGGTTGTCACGGAGCGCAGCATCTATCTGGGAGATTATCTGCGCATCTGTAAAGTGCATCTGAGTTAAGGCACCAGATGGACAGTCTGCTACACATGTCCCACAACCATGACATTTTGCTGGGGTTACAACAGCAGGCTTACCAGCTTCAATCGTGATCGCACCATATGGGCACTTGCTAGCACATATACCACATTCTCCCTCAATATTCCTGCATCTCTCAGGGTGCACTACACTAGCCACTATGGGCTCGATCTCCCATTTACCTCTACTGAGTATCCTAGCAGCTCTAGCAGCTGCTGCACTCCCCTGAGAAACCGAGTATGATATGTCCTTAGGACCCTGCGACGATCCTGCAAAGAATATGCCGTCTGTAGCAGCGTCAATCGGCCTAAGCTTGAAGTGAGCCTCCATGAAGAATCCTGTCGAGTCTAGAGTGACGTTCAGGAGCCTAGCAAGCTCCTGGGTTCCCTCAGATGGTATGGCAGCTGGAGACAAGACTACCATCTCTACATTTAGATCCATGATCTCACCTGTAGCTATATTTTCTACAGAGATTACCAGGTTCCTGGTGGATGGATCCTCTTGTATCTCAGATGGTCTCCCTCTTAGGAAGATTATTCCCTCTCCTCTAGCTCTCCTATAGAACTCCTCATAGCCCTTGAATGGTGCTCTCATGTCCATGAATATGATGTAAATCTTCATGTCAGGATAGTGCTCTCTGAGAAGTACAGCGTTCTTCAGAGTGTACATGCAGCAGAACCCTGAGCAGTAGGGAGCTGCACGCTCATCTCTCGAGCCAACACATGTTATGAACGCAACGCTTTTCGGAACCTTCCCATCAGATGGGCGGATAACATGGCCGTGAGTTGGGCCTGCTGCATTTACAAGCCTCTCAAGCTCCATCGCTGTAATTACGTTTGGGTATCTTCCGTATCCGTATTCTCCTGCTTTTGTTGGGTCGTATAGTTCGAATCCTGTTGCGACTATTATCGCACCTACATCAAGCTCTATCTCCTTAGGCTTCATGTTAAGGTCTATGGCGTCTCTACCCTGCTCTCTACAAGCCTCAATACAGCTCTCACACTCAATACAGCTATCTCTATCTATCAGGAAGACTGATGGGATAGCTTGAGGAAATGGGCGATATATTGCTTTCCTCACCCCTAGCCCCATGTCCCATTCATTTGGCACCTCTACTGGACATACCTCTACACATGCTCCACAGGCATTACAGTCCTCCTCCCTCACATACCTCGGCTTCCTCAAAACTCTAACCCTGAAATTCCCAATAAACCCATCTACACCAGTAACCTCACTATACGTAAGCAACTCTATGTTAGGATGCCTAGCAACATCAACCATCTTAGGTGTCAGTATACAGGCAGAGCAGTCTAGTGTAGGGAATGTTTTGTCTAGTAGTGCCATTTTACCTCCTATTGTGGGAGACTTCTCAACCATATACACCTTAAAGCCTTCATTAGCTAGGTCTAAGGCTGCCTGTATACCTGCTACACCTCCTCCTATAACCAGCGCAGCTTGCTTTACTGGGAATTCTGGCGGCTCTAAGGGCTCCAAGTAGGTTGCTTTAGCCACTGCAGCAGCAATTAGCCCCCTTGCTTTCTCCTCAGCTGTCTCAGGAGCCCCGCTGTGAACCCAGCTGCAGTGCTCTCTTATGTTAGCCATTTCAAGCAGATAAGGGTTGAGTCCAGCTTCTCTCAGGGTATTTCTGAACGTTGCTTCATGGAGCCTAGGTGAGCAGGCTGCTATAACCACTCTATTTAAGCTGAGCTCCCTTATCTTCTCTTTGAGCAGCTCCTGCCCTGTGGAAGAACACATGTACCTCTCGTCTATAGCAAAAGCTACGTTTGGCAGCGAGCTGGCATACTCTGCAAGCTTTTTCACATCGATGATGCCAGCGATATTTGTGCCACAATGGCAGATAAACACGCCAATGCGAGCTTCCTCCTCACTTCCCAAGTGAAACACCAGAGCGGCTCCTGCAGCTCCATCACCTACACCCCTTTTTAAGCACTTCTCACGCAATCACTCCTAAACTTTAAGCTAGGATCATCTTAGCCATCACCTTGAGACTACGTTTCTAGTGCTATAAAGCTCTCTGACACCATGACGATTGCTACAGTTGAAGCTAGATTTAGACCCTAAATGTTAAAAAGCTAAGCTCTAAGAGGCTTTCAAGCGAGATAGGTGACTACATTGTCTGCTGTAAGTAGGCAGGTAGTAGTGCTACAGCCTAGCTGGGAGTTCGCTGATGAGGTTATAAAGAGAGGCAGCAGAATATTCCCAGAAGATGATCTCAGAACCCTATATGCATGCATACAATGTGGCACTTGCGTGGGCGACTGCCCCTCCGGGAGGAGAACTGCTTGGAGAATACGCCACATAGTGAGGAAAACGCAGCTCGGTATGAGAGAGGCTGTGCTTTCAGATGAAGCTCTATGGAACTGCACAACATGCTACACATGCCAAGAGAGGTGCCCACGAGGTGTAGCTACCACCGATATAGTCAGAATAATAAGGAATATAGCATTTGAAGAAGGATATGCTCTTGAGCGTCACCTAGCTGTAGCCAGGAACTTTGCAAAGATGGGGCATGCTATACCAATAACAGACGAGGTGAAGAAGAAGCGAGAGAAATTAGGGCTATCACCTGTCCCACCTACAACCCTAAGTTACCCTAAAGCTCTCGCTGAGGTTCAGAAGATAATAGAGATAGATAGCTTTCTTAAGAAGATCCAGCGGTGATAGCTTGAGATATGCCTACTTCCTCGGATGCATCACCCCACTCAGATACCCTGGAATAGAAGCTGCCACGAAGATAGTTCTAAGAGAGCTTGGTGTGGACGTTATAGAGCTTGATGGAGCATCCTGCTGCCCTGCACCAGGGGTCTTCGGGAGCTTTGACCTATGGAACTGGCTGATCTTAGCCGCACGCAACCTAGATTTAGCTGAAGACCTAGATGCTAACATAGTAGTGACCTGTAATGGCTGCTATGGCTCTCTACAGGAGGCCCACCACCTTCTAGAGGACAGAGCCAGGAGGGAGGCTGTGAACGAGGTTTTAGCGAAAATAGGAAGGAAATATGAGGGGAAAACCGAAGTAAAACATGTCACAGAGGTTTTACTTGAGGATGCTGGACCAGAGGAGCTGAAGAAGAGAATTAAGAAGCCTCTCAAGGGCTTGAAGGTAGCTGTCCACTATGGGTGCCACTACCTAAAGCCAAGTAAGGTAAGGAGACATGGCTCACCTGAGGCACCAACGTACTTAGATGAGCTGGTCGAGCTCACAGGAGCAGAGAGCATAGACTACCTAGATAAGCTCATGTGCTGTGGAGCAGGTGGAGGTGTGAGAGCAGGTAGACTAGATGTAGCCTTAGACTTCACACTAGAGAAGGTATGTAACATAAGGAGAGCTGGAGGAGATGTAATAGTTACCCCATGTGCCTTCTGTCACTTCCAGTTTGATACAGGGCAACGTGAGCTCATGGACAGGGGCCTGCTAGATGATCCAGTGCCTGTAGCATTTATAACGCAGCTTATAGGCTTAGCAATGGGCTTCACCCCAGAGGAGCTGGGGTTAACTGAGAACTTTATACCACCAAAGTTTCTAGAAAGCATCTCTTAGAGAGCTTCCTCCCCCTCTCCTCCAATATACCTCTTCTCTAATGATTTGACTGCTACAGTATAGAACACGTTGCCCTTCATTACTGGAATCCACTCTTCATCATTTAGTGTTAGTGTAATAGCTCTCATAGGGCATATAGTAACACATGTCCCACATAGCACACACTTGTCGCTTTCAAAGTCTATCCTAGGCCTCTCAGATACTCTCTTGATCCCATCGAACTTAGCTGGATAATATGTTATGGCCCACTTAGGACACATGTCTGCACAGATACCACAGCCAACACACCTCTCCTTGTCAAGTTTAAGGACATACTTTCTAAGCAATATCTGCCTGAAGAGCACTATGCTCTTGTCATCTTCAAGCTTAATGATCTCTCCCCTCTTAATCGGCCTGTAAAGCCTCACCTCCACATTCCCCACCTCATATTGCAGCCTTCACATTAATTGGCTCCCCTTTACGTAGATACTCTTCACCTATTGGATAGTTAGAGAGCGACACAGTGTAGTACTCCTGGAATTCATCTCTTATCTCATCAATCAGCTGATCCACTCGGCTTGGATCTCTCATTTCAATATTTGTCCAATAAGTCCTTCCCATGCGTGAGCTTACGACCTCTCCGTCTTTTACAACTATTTCCCCATCTTTGATGGTGTATGCTGCCTTCCTAAACGCTTTTCTAACAGCCTTATAGTCTCTTGTGAAGTCTACTTCCTTAGGATTGAGGTTGTAGATTGCTATGTCTGCATCTGCTCCTATACCAAGGTGCCCCTTACTCGTCAACCCTAAGATTCTAGCTGGTGCAGCTCTAGTCACTATTGCTATGTCATAGAGGCTATACTCGTAGTCCAGCTCGTTTAGTATGCTTCTCTTAGCTGCTCTCGAGTTTATTCTCTTAAGCATCCTCTCTCTAGCAGCCCTGCTCATAAGCCAAGCTATTATTCTTGGGTACTCTGTGAACGGCCCTCCATTAGGATGGTCTGTTGAGAGGCAGAGTCTCCACTTATCTTTAACCAGCAGAGCTACTTCAAGCCCTATAGTCCACTGGACCGCGTTAACATAGCTCTTTCTCCTGAAAGTATAGGGGACTATTCCGGCACCAGTCTCAGCTTCCACATCGCTGTTAACCCATTTATTCCCACTCAGCTTATAGAGCTCATACTGCCATGGCCCATCTGCTGTCATCGTGGTTGTATCTCCGAACACTATCTGCCCCATGTCAAGTGTGACATGACTGTGCTTGTTCACATAGTCTGCTATCTCAGAGCCTGCAGATTTAAGCGTCCCCCAGTCTTCTCCACCAAACGCATTAAACTGGATATGAACCATGTGTATGTTGGCTTTACCATCTTTAGCTAGATCCCTGACGCATTCCATTGTGTCCATCGTCACCGAGAAGTTTCCAGGCCTACCTAAAGCATTAGCGTGGACATGTATGTATGTTGGTAGGTTAAGCTCCTGGGCAGCTCTACAGAGCCCCCTGAGGATTTCCCTAGGAGTTATATCAAAGTAGGGGACCTTATCATCTATATGCTCTACGTTCTTCCCCCATCCCCAGGCCTCAACTCCTCCTGGGTTCACTATCTTCACTCCAAATCCCTTGAGTATGTTGATCATCCAACCAACATACGTTATACACCTATCTACATCACCTTCCTTAAGGAACTCCATCACAAACCAGTTGTTGCCAAACATCGGGAGACACGCCTTATCGACTATCGGCGTGTCATTAAGTTCTTCATGCGTATGTCTAGTCTTCAGCGGCGGGGAAGCAGGCTCCATTACCATCGTGTAGCCCATGGTTGCATACCTGTATCCTGTTGTGAATGTCGATGGGACGCTCCTTCCGACACCACTTCTCTTATACTTGGTTCTCAGGTCAGGATCCTTTATGTGATCT
Source organism: Thermoproteota archaeon (assembly GCA_037917675.1). Classification (GTDB taxonomy): domain Archaea; phylum Korarchaeota; class Korarchaeia; order B14-G2; family B14-G2; genus B14-G2. Next base: position 24,560 of record JAVCBW010000013.1, on the reverse strand, counting down.
TCTGGCCTCAGGATTCTACCAGCATTCACCTTTGTCCCAGCTATGTGAGAGTGTATGTCTACTCCTCCTGGCATCACAATCATTCCACTAGCATCTATCACCTTAGCCTTGTCTTCCCTTACGCTTTCTACTATCTTGCCATTTCTCACATAGATATCCATTTTCTCTCCATCTACTCCGTTAGCTGGATCATAAACATAGCCTCCTCTGATTACAAGCTCCATTCAACCACCTCTCAAAGCTCTAACCCTATCTAGTATGATCTTCAAGACTTCAGCATCTGACTTCAAGCCGTCAGGTGGATCTACAACTCTCTTCATATGTAATGGGACGCCATCCATCCTGTAGGCTGTCCCATCGACTTCTATGCCCAGCATCGCAGTCGGTATCACCACCTCAGCTAGGTCTGTTGTCGGAGTCCACCTTGGATCTATTAGGATCACCGGTATTCTGCTCAGATGCTCGACTGCTTTCCTCGGAAAGTTTGAAGCTGGATCTGACGCAACTATCAGTGCCGCATCTGCTTCCTCTCTAAGGAGTATGTCTGTGACAGATGTTTCACCCGGGTTGTACCTCGGATATCCATGGCTGAAGTCTATAGCATAGGGATAGCCTGTCTGCCATGCGAAAACAGCGTTCGCGCCAGTCACATTATAGTGTCCTCTCATAGGCATCATGACGAATTTCGTGTACGCGTTGAGATCTCTGATGAGAGATATCGCCAAGTCTATGTTTCTGTACTTTCCTCCTGTCATTGTGAGCCCTACACCCCAGAAGAGTACTCCGAATTCACATGAGATCAGGAGGTCAGCTATCTCCTCTATATACTCCTTCCTGACACCAGCCACCTCCTCTTGCTCCAGTTCCTCTCCTTTGACAGCTGTCCTCAGCGCAGAGAGAAGCTCGTAGTCCCTTCCAGGATGTATTTGGATAAAGTAGTCTGCTACTCTTGCTGTATAGGTTTTCCTCACGTCTACGACTATAAGCGTTCTGTCATCCCGGTTTCTCCTAAACTTCCCTCTTGCCATCACAGTATACCTAGATAGGTGCCTAGGATGGGACTGAAGGGGGTTTGAAGCCCAGTAGATTATGAGGTCAGCTCTATTCTTAATCTCACCTAGTGTACATGTCGGATGCCCTACCTCATGGATCCCAAGGACACTAGGCCCATGGCAGACCACTGTTGTGTTGTCTATCACCCCTCCAACCTCCTCCATGAGCTCGACTCCCACAGCTATGGCCTCACAGCTTGTATTAGACCATCCATAGGATATAGGGTAGTCTGCTCCCGCTAGGATCTCAGCTGCTCTATCAGCTGCCTCCTCTAGGGTAGCCTCTTCAAGGCTTCCATCCTTTCTCACCATGGGCTTACTCAACCTTTCTCTACCGTAGTTCAGGTATTTGGTTATACTCAGTGCACAGCCGTTTTTCACACCTACTACCCTACCTTCCTCAACTAAGATGGCTAAGTCGTCACATAGACAGCCGCAGAAAGGGCATACTACATCTCTAATCTCTTTCAAGCTACCCCCCATCTCCCATTAACTCATGCTCCTCTGCAGGCTCAATCTCTACCTCTATCCCCTTAAGGCTGGGCATCCCTGTAGAGTGTGTTTTCTCCTCTATGATCTTGTTGATCCAGGGTCCATATGGGACAAACACCACCCCCCTAGGGACGCCTTGAAGAGGCTTAGCTGCTTTCAGTACAAGCTCTCCTCTCTTACTCTTTAGCTTGACAGGTGAGCCTGCTATGACGCCTATCTCTCTCATGTCTTCCTCGTTCATCTCACAGTAGCTCATGATCCTCTTATATTGCTGAGATAGCTTTCCAAACTCGATACCCATACCCTGAGAGTAGCTTCTGCCAGTTATAAGGACTGCTTTGATATGCTTCAAGCCTCGATCACCGCCAATTCACTTCAAGTAGGGGTACTCGAGCCTTCCATTATTAAGGTTTAGGTGATCTTCCAGCTCCCAGCAGGCCTTAAGTTTCTAAAAACTATTATACTCAAGGTTGAACCCCCATCACTAGCTGAGAAGCGGGATGGAAACATGGGTGTAATAGCTCTTAGACCCAAGATTGAAATTAAGGTCCCACTTGATCTAAGCTGTGTTTCACCAGATAGCTTCTCATCCATGACTCTCGATGAGGTCAGGAAGCTAGAGGTGCAGTATGGTAATAAGAGGAAGCTGCTTAGCGACCTTTTCGAAATATCTGGAGAGCTAGGAGATAGCCCAGAAGATATCAAGATACTGATCGAGGGCTCTCCGAGGTTCAGGAAGCTAGGTAAAGCTATGTCTGCAGGCATGATAGAAGTTAGGGGAAGTGGAGGCCTATACCTTGGTGAAGAGATGAGTGGAGGCAAGATAGTCGTTCACGGAACCTGTGGTGCTTGGCTTGGTGCAAGCATGTCAGGAGGTGAAATAGAGGTATATGGTAACGCAGGAGACGCAGTAGGCGCCTCATATAGGGGTGCTGGAGAGGGTATGAAAGGTGGCTGCATAGTAATACATGGGAGCTGTGGATACGAAGCTGGAGGATGGATGCAGGGCGGAGTCATAATAGTTGAAAAGAATGCTGGAGAGTTTACTGGAGTACATATGTCTGGTGGCACCATACTGGTAAAGGGAAACATAGGTGAGAGAGCTGGTGCTCAGATGACCCAGGGGACAATAGTAGTCCTCGGTAGAATACCATCAGTACTACCTAGCTTTACAATAGACACTATAAAGAAGTCAGTCAAGGTTAGAGGTGAGAAAGTACCTGGCCCATTCTATGTGTTCATAGGTGACCTAGGTGAGGACGGCGAGGGGAAGCTATATGTCTCGGTGGGAAATAATCCTCATCTCAAGAAGTATGAGGAGTACCTGGAGGAGATCTAATCTCTACATTAAGTATTTAATCACCTCGATTGAAGGCTAAGGGTGCGACTATGCCCATAGTTAATGGTGTTGAGGTAGATGATGCAGCTTTCGCAGAGCTGTTTCCAATGTGGGTTGGTAGAGTGCTGATAACTGCTGACAGCGAAAAGTGGGCTATGGCAGCAGCTCAAGCTGCAACGGGCTTCGGGTCATCAATCATAATGTCTCCTGCTGAAGCAGGAATCGAGTCTGCTGTTGCCCCGTCAGATACCCCTGATGGCCGCCCAGGTGTACTGATACAGATATATCAGAGGACAAGACCTCTGCTTAAAGCCCAGATGATAGCGAGGATAGGCCAGTGCATCATGACTTGCCCGACGACAGCTGCATTTGATGCGCTACCTGAGGCAAAGAGGAGGCTTAAAATTGGGCATGCAATAAGGATGTTTGGAGACGGCTTTGAAGAGAAAAAGGAGATATACGGCAGAGTAATGTGGGTGATTCCAGTGATGGAGGGGGCATTTCTAATCGAGGACCGCTTTGGTGCAAAGAGGGGTATTGCTGGTGGGAACTTCATCATCATGGGGGCCACAAAGGAGGCTGCCTTAAAGGCTGCTGAGGAAGCTGTAGAAGCCATAAAGAGGGTGGGTGGTGTAATATTACCCTTCCCAGGTGGAGTATGCAGGTCAGGGTCTAAGGTGGGGTCAATGAAGTACAAGCTCCCTGCATCAACAAACCACCTATTCTGTCCTATGCTGAGAGAGAGCGTCCCCTCTTCTCAGGTTCCAGAACAGGCCTCAGCGATCTACGAGATAGTATTCAACGCTATATCACTAGATAAGATAAAGGAAGCCACTAAAGCTGGTATAGAGGCAGCTACAAAAGTGGATGGTGTCGTAAAGATATCTGCTGTAAACTTTGGAGGAAGGTTGGGTCCAGTTAAGATCTATCTAAAGGATCTGTTCACTTAAGCATTACATAATCTCTGCCAGCCAGCGAAAGAGATCCCACAACAACTCTAGCTTCATCATCAGCTACCTCGAGCTCCCCTCTAATTTCGACAGTATCTCCTGGGAGTAGTGTTCCTGAGTAAAGCGAGTTGAAGCAAACGAGCTTTACTGGCTTAGCTCTTACAGCCCCCTTAAGAACACGTACCCTACTTATCCTGTAGACAGCTGGATAGAAAATACCCTCTTCATCGTCTTCTATAATAGCCTCTAAGACTACTCTCCCGACTTTTATGCAGCTCTTCAAATTTAAACTCCCTAGCTCGCTCCTCTCCTTACATGCCAGAATCGAGAAGTCTGTCCCCGCGTATTCTCCTCTATTCCACCTTCTCTCAAGAAGCTTTTCCAACCTACGTGGCGGTATGGAGTCTGTTCTCCACGTACTTGTATCCATCTTCCTCTTAAGTACTCCACTGGCATATAGTTCAGCTAAAGCCTCTTTCACCAGAGCTGCTTCACTTCTACCATATACTGTCAGGTCTATATCAGAGAACTCAGGTCTATGTATGTTTAAAAGTATGCTTCCAGTAATCCCCATCCTCCTTTCGCTTATCCCAGCTTTGTCAGCTAGCATAGAGGCTAAGCTAACCGCCTTCTCCTCCAATGGATCTCTTCCATTCTCTGATAGCAGCTGTATAAGCCTCTCCTCTGGGATATAGTGCTTAATGACTCTCCTCCTCGGGACAGCTGAGAAAGACCCTATACACGGGGCTTCTATGATGTACCAAGGAGCTTCTCTCTTGAGATATTCCAAGGTTTCTCTAAGAGACTCCATCGTATAGTACCTAAGTATCCTCTTAGCTCTGAAAGCCTCTCTCCCCCATCTCCCCTGGTTACTCTTCACATACTTCAAGTAAGCTAGAACCCTGCTCTTTGGATGTTTGCTTCCAATAACACAGAAGAAGTAGCCTTCACCTGTCTCAAGGAAGTCTCTATCTGCTATCTTCAACAGCATACCCCGGAACTATGTAGCTATAGTCGTCATTAAGAGAAATGATAGTTGCTATGCCATTAGAAGTGACGCAGAGCTCTAGGTGACCACTGACATAAATCATGTCTCCTGATCTAGCTGCTTCTGTATCCCTCATTCTTAGGGAGAAAACTCCACTTGCACTAGCTCCCTCTATAACCTCTACTTCACACCACATTGGAGTGAACACAGAATACCTGTCATCTAATACCTCATAAACCCCTTCTACTCTTCTTATTGGGATATATGCCTTAAACTCAGGCGTCCCTTCATCAACAAGCCTGATGCTGTACTCTACGCCATCAAACATGCCTTGGAGAACTCTGCTGGTCTCTCTTTCCTTGAAGAGGCTGTAGTCTACTCTAGCTCTCATGCTAGCATACTTCCTCCTCACAATCTCCTCGCTAAGCGGCTGAGTTACGCCATCAGCTCTGAGCTCGCTGAGTATGGTATAGGCTAGCCGCCCCTCTTTCTCGCCATATACCACTATATCTATGTCGGAGTCCTCATGCTCTATGCCTAGGCTCACAGACCCGCTGACTCCTATGCTACCTTTGCTAACACCATTATCCTCAAGGATCTTCGCCATTTTCAGCGTGGCTTCTCCTATCCTGCTCTTTGCTCCATGGTTTTTGAGCCTAGTATAGGCTTCCTGTGCTTTCAGCGTTTCAATAGCGTCCTTAAGCACCACTCTCATGCTCATCCTGCATATCGATTCATCATACCAGAGATACTTTCTTGCATGCTTAATAACCTCTGCAAACCTTTCTCCAATAGGATAGATTTTCAGCTTCTCTCTCTTTGTATGCTTGTACTTTAAGTAGGCAGTGTACCATCCTCCTTTATGTCTCATTCCTTTAACCTCGAATACGTATCCTTCCTCTGTCATTATGTAGTCTCCTTCGCTCAGCTTTTCTCTCAGCACAAGATCCTCCCTCTTATATGGAGTTTAAAGCCGCATTTTAGGCATCTACCATCTTTATCAACTTTACACTTAACAGGCCTCATACCCATCCTCTTTATAACAACTTCGCCACACTCTGGGCAATATGTGTGTTCTCCCCAGTGTCCAGGGACATTTCCCAAGTATGGATACATGACTCCCATCTTCCTAGCTAGCTTAACGGCTTTCTCAAGAGTCTTAACGGGTGTAGGTGGGCTGCTGAACTTGTACGCTGGGAAGTACCTCGTAAAGTGTAGTGGAGTCTCAGCTCCAGAGTGTTTTAGGTGCTTTTCGATGACCCATTCGACCTGCTCCTCTCTATCATTTACTCCTGTAACTATGAGGTTAACGACTTCAACATGGTATCCCATCTCTCTGCTCTTCTCGATGTTTCTCCAGACGATCTCTACATCTACTCCTCCACAATACTTCCTATAGACTTCTCTGTCTCCCTTGATGTCTATCTTGAGCCCATCCATACCGCTTTTCCTTAGAAGCTTCAGGGCTTCTAGCGTCATATATCCGTTTGAAACAAAGCAGCAGTATAGGCCTCGTGAAGACCCAAGCTTAAAGACGTCTATTGAATATTCAAAGAGTAATGTAGGCTCCTGAAAGCTCACGCAAAGCCCCTCGTCCCTCCAGTACTCTGAGTATTCTAGGAGCTGCTCAGGTGGCGTGTACCTGTCTACAAGGGGATCCGGCTTTCTCCTAGATAGATGGTAGTTCTGACACCAAGGGCATGTGAAATTACAAGACCATGTTGAGAACGTTGTTGCATGAGATCCTGGCCAGTAGTTGTAGAAGGGCTTGATTTCTATAGGCCTGCTCTCAATGGCGCTTAGGTTCCCATAAACTAGAGTATAGAGTCTACCGTTTAAGTTCACTCTTGTCCCACAGAAGCCTTTCATGCTAGGTTCTATTGTGCATTTTCGCTCACAGAGTAGACACCTGACTCTGTCTCCACGTAGCTTCTCGTATAGCAGAGCTTCTTTCACAGTAGGCTTCTGAGCTATGTCTGCATGCATGATCTCAAGATGTCTACTGCCTTACTTGTGTCTATGATCTCAGCTTTAAGAACTTCCCTCATGTGGTTTAACGCCCACCTATGTCTATCTTCGCTTAGGCTGGCTGTGCCATCTGAGACGACCAACACAGTATAGCCTCTAAAGAAAGCGTCAGCTACCGTGTAGAGCACACATACGTCTGTTAACACTCCAGTCACAATGATCTTGCCGACCCCATCTTCCCTCAAGGCTATGTCTAGATCTGTGCCAAAGAAGCCACTATACCTCCTCTTATAGATGACTACCTCATTGACAGCAGGCTTGAGGTCGTCGATAACCTCAGCTCCCCATGTTCTCTTTACAGCATGTGGAGGATAAAACTTGAACTCTAGGTCATTTGGTAAGTGGGCGTCACATATGTAAAATACTCGTGCACCTCCTTCTCGAGCTGCAGCCAGAATCCTCTTTATGTTGTTGACTATCCTCTTAGCTTCAGGTACGTATAGTGATCCCCTTTCATCTACGAAGTCGTTTAGCATATCGACTATCAGGAGTGCAACAGACAATCAGACCCCTATGGCCACGTACCATGCTTCTTTAAAACATACATCTTGCTGCTGGTCTTGGGGGTTCACCTAGATGAAGCTGAAATGCTTAGAGTGTGGTAGATGCTATCCACCTACAGTTGAGTTGGAAAGATGTACATGTGGTGCTCCCCTCTCTCTGGAGGGAGCTGGAGGAAGAGGCGTAGGCTGCGGTGTCTGGAGGTACAGGCCCTATCTTCCAAGCGTGTCTGTTGAACTCTCACTAGGCGAAGCCTCAACGCCCTTGATACCATGTGTAGCTCTACGGGAGCAAATTGGCTTGTCCAGTCTCTATGTGAAGGATGAGTCTAGAAACCCTACGGGATCCTATGTGGATAGAGGAAGCGCTGTGCTGGCATCGGTCATAGTGTCTTCAGGCTTTACCTCAGTGAGCCTGCATGGAGATGGGAACTACATAGCTTCAATGGGAGCCTACCTAGCTAGAGCTGGGATAAAGGCCTTTGGAAGCAATATACTGTCAGCTGACATGAGAAAAATGGTACAGGCATCACTATATGGCGTAGAGGAACCACGGTCGGAGTGCTCCCTCACAGTATCATACCATAACCCCTATATGCTAGAGGGCTTGAAAACCATCTCCCTAGAGCTAGTAGAGCAACTTGATGGTGTTCCCTCAGCTATCATGGTCCCTACTGCAACGGGAGCTCTCCTTTTCTCGATTTACAAGGGTTTTAAGGAGCTTTTAGACCAGGGAGAAATAGGGCAGCTTCCTACGCTGTATGCTGCTGTTTCAAAAGGCCATCCGCTAGCTTCTCCTAAGCCAGCATACAGTGCGGCATTCCTGCCAGTAACTGACGAAACCTATCTTAGAGCGACAAAGAAGGCTTTAGAAGAAACCAATGGGGCTGTAGTCGAGGTATCTGATGCTGAGATGATCCGTTTTGTAAGGGTTTTAGCGAGGGCTGAGGGAGTGCTGGCTGAGCCTTCTGCCGCAGCCTCTATAGCAGCCTGCTTTAAGCTCTCAAGGAAGCTAGCTTCGAATACTAGACCGGTAGTTGCATTAGTCACAGGTTCTGGCCTCAAGTCGCTAGATATCATGGCATATCACACCAGCTCTCTAGACTTACAAGCAGCTCCACATGCTGTAAGAATCGAGATTCTTAAGGTTATAGCTGAGCAGGGGCCAATCCACGCATATGGCGTGTATAAGGCTCTCAGAGAGAGGAGGCTCCCCCTCTCCCCCCAGTTAGTCCATGCTTATCTCAAGCATCTAAGCAAAAGAGGGCTTGTTTATGCGGTAAAAGTTGCTTCACAAAGGAAAAAGAGGGTATTCTATCTGACGCCAGCAGGCCGCTTACTTCTATCGCTTGCAGCTTATTAACTCCAATTTTGAATAAAGCTTATACACCAGGTTAAGCTTCCAGATACTATGTCGATGAAAAGCGCTAGAGAGCTTTCCTTAGTGGCTATATTCACTGCAGTCAACTGTATATCTACAACTATGATTCAGGTATATATTCCTGCGACAAAGGGCTACTTTAACATAGGTGAGTCAACTGTATACATTACAGCAATGCTATTTGGACCGAAAATCGGCGCCATAGCTGGAGGCCTCGGCCCAGCTCTAGCAGATATAGCTACCGGATACTACATCTATGCGCCAGCGACAGCTATCATCAAGGGTTTAGAGGGTCTTATAGTAGGATTCCTCAGTAGAAAGCCTGTTAAGAAGAGAGCTCCAAGATATCTGACTGCTGTAGCTCTTCCAATTTTCCTGCTAGCTATAGGAGCCAAGTATTACACAGGGCAATCTGAGCTTACAATCGGGTTTCTAAGGGTAGGTGCGACTCTCTCTGCTGAAATAAGGTACCTGACATGGATTATAATCACTGCCATAGCCATTATCACGTTGGCTTATTCCTCTAGAGCTCCAGAATACCTACAGTGGATAATAGCAACATTGATGGGAGGGGCTGTGATGGTTACAGGGTACTTCCTCTATGAACAGCTTGTCCTCGGATACTATGCTATGGCAGAGGTTCCATTCAATATAGCTCAGGTCCTCATCGGAATGATGATTGCGCTTCCAACAGTAAGCATCCTTTCTAAAAGGCTTTCACTGTTCTAAGAGGATTCGACTCTAGCTCCCTCAAGCGAGATCTCTGTCCTGAAACATGTGAATCCCATCTGTTCTATTGCTTTAGCTACTTGGCTAGCCTTATCTTCACATACAGCTATCACACAGCATCCTCCTCCACCTCCTCCTGAGAGCTTAGCGCCATATGCACCGAGCTCTAGAGCTTTCTCAACAATGGCATCCAGTTCCCTTGTTGACACCTTCAGTGCTTGGAGAAGCCTGTGATTCAGTGTCATAAGCTCCCCGACACGCTCGAAGTCTCCTTTCTCAAGTGCTCTTCTTCCCTCTTCAGCTATCTGCCCTATAGCATCTAGTACACTGCCATATACTCTAGGATACTTCTCTACAAGCCTAGCTACCCTCCTTATCATGGTACGTGTTAGACTCCTTTTCCCGCTCCAAGCCACGAGAAGAGGTAGATTCCCTCTAAAACTGAGTCTCTCCACATTCATCTCATTCTGCATCCAGCTAACCCAGAGCATTCCCCCAAGCACAGCACATGCTGGCCCAGTCTTGCTTGCCTTGCCATGTATCTCCTGCTCTACATCAAAGACCCTCTCTAGGAGCTCCTCTCTAGTAAGCCTTAATCCAACTGCATGGGCTGCTGCAAGTATGCTGCAGGCTGCAACTGAAGCTGAGCTAGCCAGCCCGCTTCCAATAGGGATTCTAGACTTAATCCTGCAGCTTACTCCACGTGTTCCAACTATCCTCCTGAGTGCGTGAGCAATAGGTTTAAGCTCACTAGCCCCCTCCTCTCTGTCTCCTCTAATCACATATGCCTCCCTAAATGCTGATGAGCTAACATGTACTAAATCATCCTCTCTAGCTTCAGCTATAGCTATAGCTCTCTTGTCGATGCTGCATGCAAGCGCAGGCTTTCTATAGAGGACAGCATGCTCCCCGAAAAGAAATGCCTGAGAGGGAGCTGAGGCAGTCACCATCAGCTATCTCCTCCTGCTAACTGCTCTAACTACTAGCCCAAGCAGTAGCCCTGTTAAATGAGCTACTACATTAGCTCCAATAAACCAGAGACCTATAGCCAAGAATATGGCTGCAGTTAGCTCCAACGCCTTAACTCCCATTCTAGTAGAGTCTTCTGCTAAGATGCATCCCATTAACCCGAATATCCCCCCTGATGCCCCTACACTTATAGCATTCTCTCCTATTAATGGTAGAGAGGCGAGCCCAGAGAGGATGCTTGTTGTAAGAAAGACAGCAAGTAGGAATGGTGTCCCCATCTGTAGCTCGACGATCATGCCAAATACTGCCAGAGCTGCCATGTTAAAGAAGAGATGTTGTATGTTTGCATGGATGAATGGGTGTAGGATGAGCGCATAATATCTCCCTTCTCTAAGGGAAGCTAAGCTTAACCCAAGCCCTACGATAGCTTCATACTCTGATCCAGTGGACACAATATACATATGGACTAGAGTAGCTAGCCCTATAAGTCCTAGTGTCCCTCTAGCTCTCCAAGCTAGCTCACTCATCAGCATAGCAACTGCGATCATTAGGAGCACTGCTACCATCAAAATTAACAGATTCAAGCGAGGACACCGCTCATGACCGCTAAACTCAGCGCTCTTATAAGGCATGCAGCTGCCTCTACATCTCTTGCCACATGAGGTAGGCATGTTTTGATGCTTTCAATTATAAAGGAAGCCTGCCTGTCTAACTCTGCCTCAATAGGATGATGCTTCAAGCATTTACCTGCTATGCTAAGGATCTTCTCAAATTGATTCCAGCTGAGCGATTCGAGAACACCTCTCAAAGCTAGACCTATCTTCAACTCCTGCAGAAACATCCTTTTCCATCTTCTTTCATAGGCTTTTAGGCTCTCCCCTCTCGTGATGGCTGCAGCTAACTCCATTGCTCCAATAGTTCCCCAGAACACGCCTCCTCTGCTGATTGGCTTAACCTGTCCTGCAGAGTCGCCGACTAAGGCGACTTTTCCTCTGGTCATCCTCTCCACAAGCTTTCTCGGGATAAGCCCTCCTTCAGTATAGAGCATATTCTTTTTGGCAGCTAGTATCTTGTCAAGAAACTTCCAGAACAGTTTTCCTTTATACAAAGGTACAACAGCACCCACCTTCTCAGCTTCACCAAATGGTATCCTCCAGCCAAAGTAGCCTGGTGGCAGAGGTTTTGTGAAGTATACTTCAAGCCTCTCACAATCTCCTCTGCTATACACGGACTGTACTCCTATATCGAAGCTCATGCTTTCTCCTAGGGCTCTCCTGATAGTTGATCTAGCCCCATCAGCAGCTACCAGATATTTTCCCCTAGCAAATACTACTCCATCCCTCAGCTTAACAGAGACCTTAACTCCACCTCTGAAACCTCTTCCTCCAATCACTTTAGCCTTGTTTATAATGCTCACTCCATAGCTGGCAGCTCTCTCTGCTAATGCAGCATCAAACACGGCTCTATTCACGATGACAGCAGGCTTCTTCAAGGTCAAATTCAATATGCTATTAGGAAAAACGAAGCTTATCTCTCGTGCTCTCTCCACTATGGCTTCCATAGGCTTATATGGGAGTGCATCCCAACATCTCCATCCCAGTATCCCAGCACAGTGCGTAGGCACTCCTATTTCTTCATGCTCCTCAAAGACTATGGTTCTTAACCCTCCTCTCGCTACTAGGGCTGCTGTCACCAGCCCTGCCGGCCCTCCTCCACATACGATGACATCAGCTTCTAACCTCAAGCTCCTTCCTCAGAATCTCGAGAGCACCCTTTATCTTATCTAGCTCGAAGCCGACTGCTAAAACTTTACCATCAACTATAAGCGTTGGTGTAAACTCAACTCCGAGCTTCCTTGCTTCCTCTGCCCCACTAGGTTCATCTACGATGATAAACCTGATCTTGTCAAGCAAGTCTCTATATCTTGCTCTAAGATATCTAAGTAGAGCCTTAGAATACAGGCAGTTTGTCGAAACAACTAGCACAATCTCCTTTAAATCCATGGTGCAGAGACGAAGATTATCTGATAAGGCTTACTGCTCCTGTTGACTCTAATATGCCCCAGCTTTTCAAGCTCTCTAGTATGAGCCTTAACGGTGCCCTCTGACTTGCCTAGCAAGGCAGCTATCTTAAAATACGTCAGTGGTTCTTCACCTCTCTTAGATGCTTCCTCTATCACTGATAAAGTCCTATATATCCTCCTGATCTTATCTGATGTACAGATTTCCTTCATTTTCCTTTTAATATCAGCTAGATCTCTTTCATAGGCCTCAAGTATCTTGCTCTCTCCCTCACGTGTAGCTGCTCCTCTATTTCCAATCTTTGGGAGAGTATACTTCATGAAATCACTGAATATCTCATAAGCGTCTTCCAATATCTTATCGACTATCGACTCAATCTCTCTATTTACCCTTAATGCTATCATGTTCACAATTTCGCTTAAGGGTGTACCGCCACCATCATCTATCTTGCTCACCATAACTTCTTTTACTGTACTATATATAGATCTGCCTATTTCTTCTCTTCTAATCGCCATTCTAGCCTTCAGCCTTCTTTTAAAGAAGTCATCTGCTCTGATATAATCTATATGTGACGTCATTGATCATCCTATACCCCATATTCAGCTGATTTAAAGGATTGATGCTCTAGAGTTAAATAGTGTTTTTCCTAGGCTTAACTTCACTTTAATTTCACCTCTATATCGACTCTAAACTTGTAAGTTCTCGGTGCGTATGTAGCAACCTTTCTCTTTCCAATTATATCCCATTCGACACCTAGCTTCTCTAGCTCTTTACTAACTCTGCTAACAAGATCTTCTCCGCTCTCTTTACTTAGTCCATAGAGGCTAACAGCTCCTTTCCCTCTGAGAGCCTCTACAGCCAAGTCTAAGTAGAGTTCCCCCTCCAGAGGGAGAGGCATAAGCACTCTATCGAAGACCCTCCTCAAGAAGGGGCATATGAACCTGACATCCCCCAATATGGCTCTAGTATCTGATAGCTTGTTTAGCTTTATGTTTTTCACCATATACTCCCATGCTACCTTGCTTATCTCTATACCAACGACTATACTTGCCTTCCGCTTCTTAGCTATAGCTATGCAGAATGGGCCTACTCCTGCGAACATCACAAGTACCCTCTCTCCACTTGAGACCATGTCGGCTACCAGCTGTCTCTCATGGGCTTCTCTAGGAGAGAAGTAGACTTTCCTAGGGTCTAGCATCAGCTTACACCCATACTCTACATGCACGACTTCCGTGTCTTGCTCTCCTGCAATGAGCTCATACTCTCTCAACCTATACTCCCCCATTCTAGGAGAAGCTCTCAACAACACACTTTTCACATGCCTATACTGTTTTATCAGCTGTTCTGCATGCTCTTCAGCATTAGACCTACTTTCATACTTACTCAAGCTTATTATCGCAACCGCCTTTTCTCTACTCCCAACTATGTCTACTCTCACAGCTCCATACCTTCTATCATCCTTACATCGACTATTATCTCCTCTCTCCTTCTAATCCTGATAGGTCTCTGCCTTCAAGTAAAGCTCTCCCGCTTGTCGGTCTATCAAGTGCTCCTATCATATTGAATAGTGTCGTCTTCCCTGAGCCACTTGGCCCCATGATTGAAAGGTATTCTCCACGTGCTACTTTCAGGCGTATGCCATCAAGTGCTCTCACGACCTCGCCTTTGAGATGATAGTACTTTTTCAAGTCTTCGGCTTCAACAACTTCGTTCACTTTTCAGTCACCCATCAGGAGCAGCGTATGGGTCCTATCTACACCCCTAATCTGTCTTATATCCTGAAGAATTATCTTGCTGAGTGCTGAGAAATCTACTCCCTCTATCTTAACTACAAAGTCGCAGGTCTCTCCTATGACAGAGTATACTCTCTTAACTCCCTCTATGCTCTTTAGTCTCCTATGTACCTCACGAAGGCTGCCTGGTGAAGCTTTAATGAGGACATATGCTCCCCTAATCTTCTCTTGGGGGGCTATCAAGAGCTCACCTGCATACCTCATAACAATGGCTCTAAAAATGTGTCTTAAGCTCTAGCAACTAAACTATACTTTGATGACTTCCTCCTCTTTGGGAGCTATGCCTGTTACTTCGTATGTTTCTTCTATCTCGCTTGCGAACTTATCTGCTTGCTCTCCATGTATACAAAGCACTGTCTTTGGATTTGTCTTATTGATGAGATATCTCATGCCAGTGGTATCTGCATGTGATGAGAAGTTCAGCTGCCTCACTTGCATGTTTACATCTATTAAGTTCCCGTCTGACAGCTCGAGTCTTCTTTCCTCTATAAGCCTTCTTCCATTAGTGTCTTCTGCCTGATATCCTACAATAGCTACAGTCGACTCTGAGCTGTCATGCAGCTTAGACACATAGTAGATCGCAGGGCCTCCCTCTAGCATGCCAGATGTTGTCAGTACTACACTGGGTGTCCCTGCTATCTTCTCTCTCATCTTCTGGTCTCTGACATAATTGACCTTGGAAAGAGCCTTTCTCAAGGATTCATGGTCTCTTACTCTATTTGGGTATCTGAGGGTTATCTTAGCCATGTTCCTAGCCATGCCATCCATGAAGACCGGCCAAGACACACCAGCCATATGGAGTACCATGCTTATTTCCTCTAGTCTAGCGAGGGCGAAGCCTGGTATGATCACTGTACCTCCTCTGCTGCAAGTTTCATCTATTATCTGTTTGAGCTCTCTTTCCTGGCTGCTTCTAGGTGGATGCTTTCTCATAGCATATGTTGTCTCCATTATGAGGACATCTACCCTAGGCAGCTCTAGAGGCATCCCCTTAACTAGATGTGTGTCTATGAAGTTAAAGTCTCCTGTGTAAAGTATGCTCTTGTTCCTGTATCTGATGTAGTACATAGCTGATCCTGGTATATGCCCTGCGCTTAAAGCCTTGATCTCTATTCCCCCCCTAAGCTTTATGGAATCCCTATATTCTAGCTTTCTGTAGCTTCTGTGGAACTCAACAATCTCTCTCTCACCATACTTGGCCTCATAGCTATTCTTCTTTGCTACTCTAAGCGAGTCCCAGAGGAGCATCTCAGTGTAATCTCTGGTCAAGTCTATTCCAAACACCTTAGGAGGCTTTCTTCTCATTAGCAGCGGAATCGCCCCTGAGTGGTCTAAGTGGGCGTGGGTAAGTGCTATGTAGTGTACTTTTCCATCTGGCTCCCTGGGGTATAAGGGAGGCTTTCTCCTATGTTGTATCTTTATTCCATAGTCTAGTAGGACTCTAGTGTCTCCAGCTGTGAGCTGGATTGCTATTCGTCCTATTTCACGGCATCCGCCTAGCGTCTTAACTTCTAGCTTGCTCATCATAAACTCCCTGCTTCCTATGAAGCCCTAAGCTTGAGCTCATGTAAGCTCTCTATAGCCTGCTAAAGTTAAGGTGCTGTAGAAGCTTTTAAATGTATATCATAGCCTGCCACCAAGAGAGGAGGCTGATGCTGTAATGAAGTATAAGCCTAAGCTGAAGGAGAAGAAGTGGAGGATAGAGCTCGAGGAAAAGCTCATTGAGCTAGCTGAAAGAGAGAATCTATACGAGTTTGACTTAGAGAGCGGCAGGCCTATATTCTCTATAGATACACCTCCCCCATATGCTTCTGGTAAGTGGCACATAGCTGCTGCAGTACACTATACTCAGATTGATATGATAGCTAGAAGCATGCGGATGAGAGGCTATGAAGTGTATTTCCCTATGGGGATAGACAGGAATGGCTTACCTGTTGAGGTTGAAGCAGAGAAGAAGACTGGAATATCCCCATATACTGTCGATAGAGGGACTTTCTTGAGGATATGTCGGCAGGTTCTAGATGAGTATGAGAGGGACATTATAAGGCTTACTAGAAGGCTTGGGCTAAGCTGCGACTACAGGAACTGCTTTCAAACAGATTCGGAGCTCTGGAGAACACAGACACAACGCACTCTAATAGAGGCCTATAAGAAAGGCCTCCTCTATGAGGCCTATAGAGTATCAAACTACTGTCCTGGCTGCAGGACTACACTAGCGGATGCTGAAATAGAATATAGGGAGGAGGAGACTAATCTCGTATACATAAGGTTCAAGGTCAAGGAAACAAGTGAGCCAATAGTGATAGCTACAACGCGGCCAGAGCTTCTAAAAGCTTGCGCCTGTGTACTCTATAACCCTAAAGACGACAGATATATGCGCTTAGAGGGCAAGCATGCTATCGTCCCAGTGTATGGTAAGGAGGTCCCTATCCTCCCTCATCCAAGCGTGAAGAAGGAGTTTGGGTCAGGGCTCGTCATGGTATGCTCCTATGGCGACCGAACTGACGTGGAGCTGTTCCGTGAACTGGGCTTAAAGCCCTTGGTGCTGATAAACGAAGAAGGAAAGATGAACGAGGAGGCTGGAGTCTATGCTGGCTTAAGAGTCGAGGAAGCCCGGGAGAGGATAACCAAAGACCTCCAGGAGGCTGGCTTTGTGGAGAAGGTTGAGAGAATATGGCATAAGATTCCTATTTGCTGGAGGTCTAAGCACCCGCTCGAGTTCATACCCATGAAAGAGTGGTACTTGAAGCAGCTTGACTTTAAAGACGTTCTGATGAAGATTGCTTTCGAAGTCAAGTTCTATCCAGAGGAGCACAGGCAGCTCTGGCTTAACTGGATAAACTCTCTCTCTACAGACTGGCCTATCTCAAGGAGAAGATACTATGGTACAGAGCTTCCCTTCTGGTACTGTCTAGAGTGTGGGATGCTAGTTACCCCAGAGCCAGGGAGGTACTACCGCCCATGGTGCGAGCCTCCTCCCTTCGACAAGTGTCCACACTGCGGTTCTACAAAGGGTTTTCAGGGAGAAGAGAGAGTTGTGGATACATGGGTTGATTCGAGCATATCAGAGCTAGTATACTGTGGGTATGGCTGGAACGAAGAGATGCTAAAGAGGATGTTCCCCTGCTCGATAAGGCCTCAAGGAATAGATATAGTGAGGACATGGCTACACTACACGATGCTGAGGGGATACCAGCTATTTGGGAAGCCAGCTTTTGAAAGAGTCTGGTTATCAGGCCTGGGGTTAGATGAGAAAGGGAGGCCCATGAGTAAGTCTCTTGGGAACATAGTTGATCCCGATGTAGTCATTGAGAAATATGGTGTCGATGCTATAAGGCTCTGGGGAGCCATGGAGGCTAAGCTAGGCTCAAACTACCGCTATTCAGAGGCAAAGGTCCGCTCCGCATACCGCTTCCTGAACAAGCTATGGAACATAGCAAGATTTGTGTCATGCTTTCCTCAAGCCGAGAGGCCTAGCAAGCTTGCACCTGCAGACGGGTGGATTCTAGCAGAACTAAATGAGCTGATAAGAGTATGTTTGAAAGGCTACGATGACCTCAACTTCTTCATTCCAGCAAATGCAATCTACAACTTCGTCTGGAACACCTATGCTCCTCACTACCTGGAAATGGTAAAGTGGAGAGCCTATGGGTCACCTGAATCAGAGCTGACTAAATCAGCATGGTATACGCTCCACACTACACTGAAAGCTATTCTTCTCCTCCTTGCTCCGATTACCCCATTCATAACAGACTATATCTGGAGAGAGCTCTATGGTGGCAGCATACACAAGCAGCTCTTCCCAGGGGAGGTAGAGGGCATAGATGATGGATTGAGGAGGCTCACTGATAGGATAAAGGAATTCAACAGCTATATATGGAAGCTCAAGAAAATTGAGCTGAAAACGCCTCTGAATGCCCCTGTGAAAGTTGAAATTCCCCCAGACCTCCAGATGCTGAGAGACGAACTTACACATATGCACAACATCCAAGAGTAGGCTCCATGAGCATGAGATGGGTAGTTAAAATCTACTACAATGGCTCAGAGTTCAAGGGTTATTCAAGGCAGCCAACTGGAGATACTGTGGAGAACCATATCATAACTGCTCTACAGAACCTCTCCCTTATAGAGTCTCCCAGTAAATCCTGTTTCGTTTCAGCTTCTAGGACGGATAGAGGTGTTTCTGCGCTTGGGAATGTGGTAGGTTTCACAGCAAAAGATAAAGAGCTCATCCTAAGTCAGCTTAACCACGAGCTTAAATGGCGTGTGATAGCCTGGGCTTACGCGAGAGTATCAGCTGACTTTAACCCGAGGAAAGCAGCCTTATACAGGAAATACGTCTATGCAGACTACTACCATGGTGAAGACTGGAGTCTGATGTGTGAGGCAGCTGACATAGCAAGTGAAGCTGGTGCTGTGAGATTCAAGTCAGGAGGAGCAGGGCTAGTGCTCTCTGCAGACATAGTGCTCAGAAGAAAGATCTTACTTTTCAAAGTCAAGATTAAGTGGGCGTCAAGAGGTTTCATAAGGAGGCTCTGGGCAGCCATAAAATCTGTTGGAGCTGGAAAGACAACTATAAGAGAATTCCGCCGCATAATCTCAGGCAGGTTAGACTTTCCTGCCCTCTCCCCTCCTCATGGGCTTCTACTCCTCGACGTAGCCCTCCCAATAAAGCTCACACCTGACCAGTATTCTCTAACTCAGCTTCTAAGAAGGCTAAGGGGCAGAATAGAGCTATATAGTATGCTATGTGCTCTCACTGAGCTTCAGAAAAGCTCTTTATCTCGTCTCTTAGACATCACCTAACTTTCTCGCTGTAGATAAGTGTCACTGAGGCTCTCCCGCCACACTTCATGCACTTCTCTTCCTTACCGATGTAGTCTCCTCTCTGGAAGTCTCTTACAAGCTTCTCTCCACAGCTCTGGCATTCTACCACTGTGTTTATAGCTCTCCTTTCTTCTAATGCAGCTCTTCTAGCTTTGATCATCTCAAGCATCTGCATGGCTACTATGAGGATTGCTGCAAAACCCAACATAGCCCATATTATGTCATGTTCTCCTTCTGTCTTAGCTGCTAGCGTGATAAAGAGGAGAGCTATGATCATCATCAGGCCTACTATCACTAGAGCAGGGAGCAGATAGGGTGCTGTAAGCCTTTCCACACCTTTTTCCCCCAAGCTGCTCACCTACTGGCTTATCCCGATAGTATTCCCTATCCCTGCTATCACTATGACATCTCCTTCATCTGTCTTGCCTCTAATGATGTTCATTATCTTTTCTACGACTCTGTCCGCTGACTCAGCCACCTCTCTGGGCATGGCGGTAATGGCTTCTGTTATATCTTCTTTAACCACTATTGCGATGAGCGGTATCCCATATTTCGTTGCTATAGTCTCTATTTTATACTTCTCTGGTCCTGGATCCCCTATAGCAGCTCCTACTCCTTCAACTATCTCTCCAGTCTTCTCTCCCTCTAGCTTTACTGCTGCATCTACCATTATTATCATCTTTACTTTTCCATCGTGCTCCCTAATGATCTTCTCTACAGCATCTCCTGGCTTCCCTACCTCTCCGCCTGGTCCCTTAGCCTTAACTATGATGAGCTTCCTTTTATCCTCTTCCTTTTCATATGCTATGATATTCTTTGCTATCTCCTTCCACTCTGCTCCTCTCCCTAGCTTATATGCCACAAGGGGCCCTAAGCCATCTCCTATAGGTATGCCTTCTTTGAGTGGGGTTAATGCTCTGAAATAGCTTCTAGCTATCCTCATTATCTCTGGAAGATACATGTAGAGCTGTACCATATAGAAGTAATTCTTTGTCTTCTTCGCCAAGAGGAAAATGTGTCTAACGACTCTGTATATTATATCAAGGGACAGGTTTGCAGCTAGTACATTCTTCAAGTTGGATCTCTCTGCTTCGTTAGCATTAACAGCTACTTCCCTGATGAAGTCCTCCACTCTGTCCTCTTGAGTGTTAAGCAGGTGCTCAAGTCTTTTTATGATTCCAACAGGGTCTATCGACACGGGTTCTATCAGAAAGAATCCCTTGATCGACTTGAGTGCTTTCTTAGCTTTCTCTTCGCTACACCCATATCTTCTAGCCTCCTCCTCAAATACCCTATCTGCTCTAGTCAGGTAGCTCTCAAGCTGCTTGAGGTAGTTCTGTATCTCTAGCATTCTATATGTGAGCTGTATCCTCTCATTTAATGGTGTAAAGAACATCAGCGCTATCAACACCCAGAAAAGTATACTCCATATGTCTGTTTGGCTGCTTTGCATTATGCTCTCCCACACATACTACTAAGTATCCACCTGTGAGCATGAGCTTAAAATCATTAGGTCCATTCAGCTTCTCACATCCTATACTTCATTTTCCCTCGCTGATGCATTGCTTTCAGCCTCTGCCCCCTCTATCTTCATCGCGATCAGTTCAAGGACTTTATCAAGCTCCTTCTTGATCACACCATACGTTGTCTTCGCTAGGTCATATAAAAGCAGGAATCCTATGAACAAAAGTATGACTCCAAGCCCTCTGACCATATAGTCTCCTACTTCAGGCACCTGCTTAAGTAGCGGGCTTATGGCTTCCCATACCAGCACTATGATAATCACATATGTTATGTCATGAGCTATCCTCCGAGGAGCTTTTTCTCCAGCCTCAAACCTTCTAACTATGAGCTCTACCGCTTTGTCAAGGAAGTAGGCTAGATTAACAAGCACTCTATATCCGAAGTAGATTATTACTGCAAAGTTCAAGAGGTTCAAAGTTGTTCTCGTTGACAGTGAATGCTGTCCTACTTCGAACAGTACGATGTCTCCTAGGATCGCTCCTGCAGATCTCACCAGTAGGATGCCGACTAGGAGCTTAAGTAGGCTAGATATTAGGTTAAGCACTTTCTTCTTAGCTTCATCCATAGGTTTCGCTATTTTCTCTGTCATCGATATCCTATTATCCACCTTTTTTTTAAGTTGCTTAAGGTGGGGTGTTAGATAGTATGCGAAAGGAGAGGATACGTGTCTTAATTCTTGGAGCTGCCGGCAGAGACTTTCATAACTTTAATATGTGCTTCAGAGACAACCCAAGATATGAGGTTGTTGCCTTTACAGCTGGTCAGCTTCCAAACATAGCTAACAGAGTGTACCCTCCTAAGCTTGCTGGAAAGCTCTACCCTAGGGGGATACCGATATATCCTGAAAGCAGGATGACTGAGCTCATCAGGGAGCTCAATGTAGACCTGATAGTCCTATCCTATAGTGACTTACTCTATAATGAAGTAATGTCTCTTGCCTCCAAGGCTATGGCTGAAGGCCCTAGCTTCATGCTGATAGGCCCAAAGGATACAATGCTCGAGAGTAGCAAGCCAGTAATATCAGTGTGTGCCGTCAGGACAGGAGCTGGGAAGAGCACTGTTACCCGGAGGGTCTGTGATATACTTGTGAAAAGGGGGCTAAAGCCTGTTGTCGTAAGACATCCGATGCCATATGGAGACCTCTCCAAGCAAGTATGCATGAAGTTTGAGACCTATGAGGATCTAGATAGATACGAGTGTACTATAGAGGAAAGAGAGGAGTTTGAACCCCATATAGAGAGAGGATATACTGTTTTCGCTGGAGTAGACTATGAGTTTGTCTTGAAGGAGGCTGAGAGGCATGGAGATATCATAGTTTGGGATGGCGGCAATAATGACCTACCTTTCTTTAAGCCTGATCTCCACATAGTCGTTGTAGACCCACTTAGGCCAGGTCATGAGCTGTCCTCTTATCCTGGAGAGATAAACTTGAGGATAGCTGATGTAGTTGTCATAAACAAAGTTGTTTCGGCAGCTCCTAAAGACCTCATGGCTGTCAGAGAGAACATAGGGAAGGTTAACCCTAAGGCGTTGCTCATAGAAGCCGCCTCCCCACCTAAAGTCAAGGACCCCTCTCTAATAAAGGGGAAAAGAGTTCTTGTGGTAGAGGATGGCCCTACAGTGACCCATGGAGGACTACCCTATAGCATAGGGTATATTGCAGCAATGAGGTATGGGGCTGCTGAGATCATAGATCCTAGGCCATATGCTATAGGGTCTATCAGAGAAGCCTTTGAGAAGTATCCTCACATGTCAAATGTACTACCTGCTTTAGGCTATGGGAAGTCTCAGCTAACCGAGTTCATAGAGACCATCAGGAGAGTTCCATGTGACACTATAGTCTCAGGGACTCCAATAGACCTCACTAGGCTTACCAAGCTTGACAAGCCAGTGGTGAGGGTTAGATATGAGCTGCAGGAGATAGGTGAGCCTACTCTAGAAGATGTCATATCTGATTTCTTGAAGGAGGTACAACATGGGTAGCAGCCAAGCTAGAATAGGTTATGTGCAGCTCTACCCTGAATTTGGTAGGAAGGAGAAGAACGTAGAGAGATCAGTGGAGATGATAAAATCTGCAAGGGAGCCTGATGTGATAGTTTTACCTGAGCTCTCAAATACAGGTTATAACTTCACTAGCAGGGAGGAGGTATTGAAGCTTGCAGAGCCGCTTTATGAGGGGGAATCAGTGAAAGCATGGTTGAAGGCAGCTGAAGAGCAGGGGGCTGTTGTCGTAGCAGGGTTTGCAGAGCTGGCAGATGATGGCAGGATATATAACTCAGCAGCAATCTGTTTGCCTGATGGCGCGGTTGCAGTCTATAGGAAGACCCACCTGTTCTATAGGGAAAAGCTCTATTTTACCCCAGGAGACCTAGGCTTCCCGGTATTTGAGGCAGGTAAGCTCAAAATCGGAGTGATAATATGCTATGACTGGATCTTCCCAGAGGCCTGCCGTGTTCTTGCTCTCAGAGGAGCTGATGTGATATGTCATCCTGCTAACCTCATCCTACCCTATGCTCAGAAGGTTATGCTCGCTAGAAGCATAGAAAACAGGGTTTTCACGATTACTGCGAATAGGATAGGTGTAGAGGATCGAGGTGGATTGAGACTAGAGTTCACTGGCATGAGTCAGGTAGCCTCACCCAAAATGGAGGTCTTAGCCTCATCGCCGAAGGATATCGAGGATGTTAAGGTGGTTGAAGCAGACTTGACTCTGGCCAGAGACAAAAAGATAACTGAGCTGAACGACATATTTGATGATAGAAGGCCCCAGTTCTATACTCAGATCGTATCCAGATAACACCTTTAGCTCTACTTCAGTGAGAAAGGTGTAAGATTTTTGAAATAGCCTACTTGCTGGTGGTCTTGACTAAGTCGAGTGAGGTGGTAGCTTGTCTCAGGGCACTACTCAGGAGAGCTCTCCTCGCATAGGAGTCTATATATGCCACTGTGGGCTGAATATCGCTAGTGTCATTGATTGTGAGAAGGTTGCTGAAGCATTCAAGGACTATCCTGGCGTCGTCGTCTCCAAGGACTATAGGTATATGTGTTCTGATCCAGGGCAAGAGATGATAAAAGAAGACATAAGAAAGCACAACTTAAACAGGGTTGTTGTTGCAGCTTGCTCTCCCAGAATGCATGAACCTACATTCAGGAGATGCATTGCTGAAGCAGGACTCAACCCCTACCTATTTGAGATGGCCAATATAAGAGAGATGTGTAGCTGGTGCCACACACACCAGCGTGAAGCTGCAAACGAGAAGGCTATAGACATGGTTCGGATGGCCATAGAGAAGGCCCGTAGGCTTCAGCCTCTGGAGATCATGGAGGTCCCAGTTACTCCTGAAGCTATGGTTATAGGAGGAGGTGTAGCAGGCATACAGGCAGCCTTAGACCTAGCAGACATGGGCTTTAAGGTGTATATGGTTGAGAAGTCTCCCACAATAGGAGGTAAAATGGCACTACTAGACAAAACATTCCCTACACTAGACTGCTCTGCCTGTATACTGACACCTAAGATGGTTGATGTTGCTAGGCATCCTAACATAGAGTTGCTTACGTATAGTGAGGTTACTGGTGTAGATGGGTTTATTGGGAATTTCAGGGTTAGAGTTTTGAGGAAGCCGAGGTATGTGAGGGAGGAGGACTGTAATGCCTGTGGAGCATGTGTAGAGGTATGTCCAGTAGAGGTGCCAAATGAATGGGACATGGGGCTAGGGGTGAGGAAAGCAATATATCGCCCATTTCCTCAAGCTATCCCATCAGTCTTCCTGATAGATAGAGATAGCTGTATTGAGTGTGAGAGCTGTATTGAGGCTTGTAGAGAGCAGGGTAGAGACGCCATAGACCTTAACATGAAGCCTAAGGAGATAGAGCTTGATGTAGGTGCGATAATAGTCGCAACAGGATTCGAACTATACGACCCAACAAAAGCAGGAGAATACGGATACGGAAGATACCCAAACGTAAT
>JAVCBW010000036.1:0-91306 GCA_037917675.1 Thermoproteota archaeon | reverse complement strand
TCCAGAAGCTGTAGCTGAGCTCCTAGCCGGTGAGGAAACTAGGTTTGAAGTAGCTTCCCTCGATGTAACCAAAATGATCGATATTGAGGTGGAGTACCATGATCCTTCTGAGGAAGATGTTAGCGAAGCTGAGAAGCTTGGTGTAAGCCCGTGGGTTCTAGTTAGGGCTAAGAGGATAGTTGAGCTAGCTAAAGCTAGCGGTAGAGTGCTCGTCTTCACCAATACCAGGTCTACAGCTGAGCTTCTCTCACATTTAATAGCAGAGCTCTCTCCAGACGTAGGATTTGGGACACATCACAGCTCCCTCTCTAGGGAAACTAGAGTAGAAGTCGAGTCAAGTCTGAAGTCAGGTTTCCTGCTTGGAGTAGTATGCACATCTTCTCTTCAGCTTGGCATAGATATAGGTGAGCTTGAATTGGTGATCCAATATGGGTCACCTAGGACTGTAACCAATTTGCTTCAGAGAGTCGGTAGGGCTGGCCATAGAGCTTGGAAGAGAGCTAGAGGGATCATCCTGGCTGAAACCCCCCTTGATGCAGCTGAGAGCCTAGCTATAGCTAGGCTCGCTAGGCGAGGCTGGCTTGAGAAGCCTAGGATCCCTAAGAAGCCTCTTGATGTGCTAGCTGTCCAGCTAGCAGGGATCATACTGGATGGGAAGAGCAGCCTGAGAGAAGCGTATAATGTCGTTAAGAGAGCATACCCATATAGGAGCCTGGAGCTAAGCGAGCTGAAGGAGGTTGTTAGGGCTCTAGGATGGAGAGAGCAGCATGGCAGAATTGCAGCTAGGGATATATGGAAGCATTACTATGAGAACTTGTCTGTGATAAGTGAAAGAGAGGAGATTAAGGTTATAGATGATAAGGGGCAGGTAGTAGGGTACATGGATCCACGTTTTGTAGCACTGTATCTTAGTGAGGGGGAGGCTGTAGTATTTCAGGGTAAGGTCTGGGTTGTAGCTGAGGTGTCTCGAGACAAGGTGAAGCTTACCCCCTCCAGAGAACACATAGGAGAGGTTCCATGGTGGGAAGGAGAAGCCATCCCAGTCCCCAGAGAGGTTGCTGAGGAGGTTTTTGAGGTGCTTAGGGATGCTGCTAGAGAAACTGGAGACCCTGCTAAGGCAGCTGAGAGCTTCTGTAAGCGTGAAGGCTTAAGCTACCAGGCTGCCCTAGCTATTGTGAAGCTAGCGAGGAGAACCCTATATGCCTTAGGTGTGCTTCCCAGCAGGCATATTATGGTTGCGGAGAAGGTTGGTGACTCTATCGCGTTCTATTATCCCCTTGGGAGGAGAGGAGCTGAAGCCTTAGGGAGAGCTACAGCTTTCAAGGCTGCTTCGTTGGCTGGTAGAGCTGTCAGGCTTAAAGTTAGCCCATATGGGTTCGTGATAGAGGGGGTTGAGGAGCTTTCCCCGGAGGAAACCCTACCTTCTCCAGAAGAGTTCAGGGAGATTCTCTCTAGGAGCTTAAGGTATATGCCTCTACTCAAGTTTGTCATCAGCGATATAGCAGGAAGGCTTGGAGTCAAGGTGGAAGCTGAGAAGCTTCTTGACCTCAGCCCTGAGCAGCTTGCAGCAGCGATAGAGGGCACTGTATTGCATAAGCAGGCAATCGAAGACATCTACCATAGATATTTGGATGTTGAGGTAGCCATAAGAGCCTTAGAGGGAGTGAGTAAAGAGCAGGTTGAGTTTAGGGTTGTCGAGCGAGATGAGCCAAGCCCCCTCTTATCTGAAGTAGCATCTAGGTTCCCGGAGGCCGTTAGACCAGCTTACATAAGCTTGTTACAGCCCTCTGGAAGCCTTAGGGATAGAGTCATTGCAGAGCTTTCTAGAGCTCCACTCTCAGCATATGAGCTATCTAAGAGAGTTGGTGCACAGCTTAGAGATGTACTTGACCTTCTAGTTGAGCTCAGAGATGAAGGAGTTGTCAGAGATGTCCTCATGCCAGGTGCGATGGCTAGGATATGGGTTCTGAGGAGGAAGAGAGTAGAGAGCATTAAATTGAGGGTTTCAGACCTTATTGAGCTCAGATCTAAAGTTAGATGCCACAGAATAGTTTCTGCTGGCAGCCTACTCCAGGCGCTAGACACCCTGGGAGCTGTTCCTCCAAGAAGACTTCTCAGGCTGACAGGGAGCAGGAGTGAGGAGTTTAACGCTGCTCTCCAGAGGGCGCTTGAGAGTAGGGGAGCTATTCTAGTCCATACTCTGGCAGGAGGGCGGCTTATCCTCTCAAGTGAGCAGTTCACATCATATGTGATGGGAGTCAAGCCCTTTAAGATGAGTAAGCTAAGTGAGGTTGTTCTTGAACTCCTTAAGATCATGAGGAGCGCTACAGAGGGGGAGCTAGCTAGAAAGCTCGGTGAGAGCACTAGAGCTGTCAGGAGGAGCTTAGCTGAGCTTCAGGCACTAGGATATGCAGTATGCTATGGTAAAGAGTGGAGATATAGAGAGAGAGCTGAGGACTGGGAGTGGAGACCTCAGGGCCTTATCCTTTTGCTCTTGAAAAACGGTCCTAAAACTCTCAGCTACTTGGCTAAAGTTTGCAATGCCAGTAGGAGTGATGTCTTAGAGGTTCTTGAGGACATGCAGCAGGTTGTCAGGCTCATCGTCAGGGAGAAGAGCGTCAGGGGCGTCTTTTATTGCTTAAGGCAGCACCTTAATGCCATTCTTGAGGCTCGAGAGCACAGCAGGACTCGATGATCCTGTAGGTTCCTTTTGCTGCAGGTTGGACTATCCCATTTACTCCGAGCTTCACTGCAGCCTGGTCTAGCACTATCCTATACTTACCTCCTGGCCTCATGCAGCCTAGTATTAGCCTAACCTCTGGAAACAGCAGTCTAGCTGCCAGCACTACCTTAGCAGCCTTCTCTGCTGGTGGAGGGCAGGTATCTCTCATCTGTGTCCTCTTGCTGGTAACTAGTACTAGGAGTATTAGCGTCTTGAACTCCCTTTTCATCAGCATCCTTAGAGCATTGACTTCTCCTCTGATCCTCCCATAGTATAGGCCTATGCATATGTGAGGAGCATAAGTTAACCCTGCCCTCTCTAGGTTTTCTAGCGTCTTCTCGTAGTCTCTGGATGTTAACGCCAGGTTCGTCAGCTCTCTGATCACCTTGTTGCTTGCTATGAGATCTATGCTAACAACGTCTACCTTGGCTTTAGCTATTTGCTTAGCCTCCTGGTAGCTGAGGATTCCTGTGTGAATGTTGAATGAAAGGCCTAGCTCTTCTTTTAGCCTCCTTATTACTGGAAGGAATCTAGCTAGTGGGACCTTGCCCTCACCATTGTATCCTCCGCTTATCAGAAAGCCCTTAGCGCCTCTCTCAGCTAGCTCTGTGCAGAGCTTCCAGAGCTTCTCTGGCGACTCAGCTGGATACATGTGTTTTAGGAAGTAGCCTCCGCAGTACTTGCAGTTAGCTTGGCACTGCGTGCCCGTAATTGATATAGGTGGGAACTTTGGGTTTGGAAGCTTTACAGGGTAGAATGCATCTATCCTCCTGGGCTGTGATGCTAGAGTATGGAGGTCTTCTATGCTGCTCTCTGAATGTATTATAGCTGATGCGGTCTTCAGTGATATATGTCCCATAGCTTGGATTTCTCTCTTGGCCTCATCTGCTAGCGTCATTGGTTACTGTGTAGCCGGTTAAACCTTATAACTCTGTGGGTAACTTAAGCCCAAGGGTGCTGGCTTGAAGTTCTCAGTAGTAGCTGAGTGCTACTCGAAGCTGGAGAAGACTACTAAGAGGCTTGAGATGACTGCTCTACTAACTGACCTCTTTCTTAAAACTCCTCCTAATGAGCTTCCAAAGGTAGTTTACCTGACTCAGGGTAAGCTTTACCCTGACTTTGTTGGGCTTGAGATTGGGGTTGCTGAGAAGCTATATCTTAGAGCGCTATCTCTTGCCTCTGGGATTAGCGTCAAGGAGCTAGATGACCAGCTTAAGCAAGTTGGTGACGTTGGAGTGCTCACTGAGAAGGTGCTGTCAGAGAGGCCTAGTAGCTCTCTAGCTGCGTTTATGGGTATCGCCGAAGAGGAGCTCACTGTAAGTGAAGTATATGGGATCTTAGATAAGATAGCGAAGGTCTCAGGTGAGGGAGCTCAGGAGACCAAGATCAAGTACATCGCTGGCCTTCTGAGGAAGGCTAGCCCCCTTGAGGGCAGGTATATCGCTAGGATCGTCTTAGGCAAGCTCAGGTTAGGGATAGCTGACATGACGATTCTCGATGCGCTTGCTGAGGCTTTTGCTGGAGGAAGGGAAAATAGGCCTATGCTGGAGCATGCCTACAACATATCCAGTGACCTAGGGCTTATAGCTGAGGTTGTGGCTGAGAGAGGAGTAGAGGGGCTTAGGGAGATCAAGCCTAGAATAGGTGTCCCAATAAGGCCTATGCTGGCTGAGAGGATGCCGACTGCAGAGGAGATCTTGAAGAAGATGGGTGGGAGATGTATCGCAGAGTATAAGTATGATGGAGAAAGAGTACAGATTCATAAAAGTGGAGATAGTGTTGTGATATTCTCTAGGAGGCTTGAGAACATAACACATCATTACCCTGATGTTGTCGAGATGAGTAAGCAGCACATCAGGGCTAAGGAGGCTATAGTCGATGGTGAGTGTGTGGCTATAAACCTGGATACCGGTGAGATGCTACCCTTCCAGGAGCTCATGCATAGGCGGAGGAAGTATGGTGTTGAGAAGGCTATGGAAGAGTATCCGACTACAGTCTTCCTCTTCGACTGCCTATATGTAGATGGGAGGAGCCTTCTTAATCTACCTCTGCTGGAACGTAGAAGGATCTTGGAGGAGATTGTCGATGAAAGTGACAGGTTTAGGTTGAGTGAGTACATGGTAGCTAGCAGCGTAGAGGATCTTGAGAATATGTTTGAGCGAGCTATAGCAGATGGCTGTGAAGGGCTTATGGCTAAGTCCATATCAGGGGAGTCTGTCTACCAGGCTGGTGCGAGAGGCTTCCTGTGGATAAAGTGGAAGAGGTCTTATCAGTCTAAGATGGTGGAACCTGTCGACCTAGTTATAGTAGGGGCTTTCATGGGGAGAGGTAAGAGAGCAGGGACGTATGGTGCCCTTCTCCTGGCAGCCTACGACGACGAAAGAGACCAGTTCGTCACTGTAGCAAAGTGTGGAACTGGATTCACAGATGAAGAGCTATTTAGCCTACCAAAGCTGCTTGAGCCCTATAAGAGAGATAGCAGGCATCCAAGGGTTTACTCTAGGGTTAAGGCAGATGTCTGGTTTACACCAGCTAAGGTCATAGAGGTTATCGGAGACGAGATAACTCTATCACCAGTCCACACATGTGGGCTGGGGTCGATCAAGAAGGAAGCTGGGCTAGCAATAAGGTTTCCTAGGTTCACAGGGAGATGGAGAGATGATAAAGGGGCAGAAGATGCTACAACTGTAAAGGAGATAGTTGAGATGTATAGGAGCCAACTTAAGAAGGTTGCTGAGTAGCAGGCAGCAAATGAGCTTAAGGCTTTTGTCTACTCACTTTTATATCTGGAGTTGGAGGCTTCATCGGGGTGGCTGCATGAAGTACTCTATAGCTGTACTTACTTTCCTACTGCTTGCTCCATATGCTCTATCTGCATGTTATATAGACACTCTAAGCCAGAGGTTTAAGCTGCTAATGAGCCGTGAGATAGTAGTTATCGCTAGCCCTGGATCACCTGATTGGGATTATGCGAATAGACTCGCTGAAGCACTCGCCTCTGTTGGCTTGCCCTCTAGAGTCCTCCCAGACCTGGAGTTTGATGTGAGCATGCTTGGGAGCATGAATATAATACTTGTCGGCGGGCCCATAGCTAACAAAGCAACCAGATTGCTTCAGAAAGACCTATCTGTGGTCTTCTACTCTGAAGACAGCAGGATTTTCATGCATGCTGCAACAGTCAAGCTTACTGGAGCTCAATGGGGGGCAGTAGACATGGAGGAGCTATCTGGATCATGGGTTGTTCTGCTGGCTGGGATAACCAGAGACGGCACGAGAGCTGCTGTAAAATCCTTTCTAGAAGCAGAAAACCTCCATCGTGAGGTGGCTATTGTGAGAGCTAAGGATGCTGGGTACAGTGTCTATCTATGCCTCCCTGCTCTCAGTCAGGCTGATAAGGAGAGGAGGGTGATGAAGACTAGGGGAGCTGGAATCGTTGCAGTAGGGCTTATTGAACTCTCTAATGGCTAGCTAGGTTCAGAAGAAGCCCCTCAAGATCTTTTGCAAGTCTCTCAGCAGGTACACCATCTAGGTCTATGACCATAGTGTTCCCACGGGGCCCTCCACGCTTAACTACAATGTATCTGCATCTCTCTAGGTACTGTAGCTCCCTCAGAAACTGGCTATATGGTAGCCTCCTCACGCCGATGGCTTTACATAGTGTAGTGTACTGGCCCCATACGTCGCCAGTTTTCACATAGGGCTTCTCTCGGCTCCTCAGGAGGGAAGCTATTGCTAGCATGATTATAGCCTGCTCTCTAGTCAGTGAGCTGATCCCCCACCCATCTCTAGGGCAGATGAGCTCAGCAGCTTCTCTGACATACTCTGGGTATATCCTAGAGAATCCGTCAGCTGCAGACTTCTCGGCAGCAAGCCTAAGTGTCTGTATGGCAACTCTAGCGCTCCCAAATGGCTCAGCTGCCCTAGCTATCAAGTCTATTACCTCGCTATCATAGGCATCCTTATATAGCGCTTTGGAAGCTCTATACTCGGTTATCTCGTAGAGCTCTCTTAGAGCATAGCGCTTAAGGTACACTTGGTCTCTCAGTAAAGCTAGAGTGTCACCATGTAAGGTCTCTTTGAGCAGGAAGTCTAGCCGGCATATAAGGATTAGAGATAGAGCTGGAGGAGAAGAGTCAAGGAAGTCATCTGAGAACCTGACCAAGTTATATAAGAGAGACTCTCCATCACTACCATAGTACCAGAATGAGTCAGCTTCATCTAGAGCTATGAGAAGATTGATACCCTCCTCCATGAAAGAGTGTCTAAAGTGCTGGAGCAGCTCCTCTAGGGAACAGCCTCTAGTTGGCACTTTCCTCCCAAGAGACTTCCAGATGATATCAGCTAGCACTATCAATGGAGACTTATGCCTGCAGTTCACGTGGACATACCTAAACCTATACCTGTTCTCCCTTGCAACGAAGGCGAGGTCTAAACCTACTCTCTTAGCTAGAGCAGTCTTTCCGACACCATATTCACCTGATATCACGACTTGGCGAGAATGCTCCCCGACAGCTGCTGGAAGTAAGGACTCAAGTAGCTGCCTTCTCTCCTGTTCACGACAAGGAAGTTCCTCTGGAACATAGCTTAGGTCTAGTGTCCTTCTGTCTTTAAACATGACAGCTGACTCAGTTATCATGCTACCTTGCTCCTACACCCAAGCTAATAACTTTTGCTTGCTGCTGGCAGAGACCTCTGGAAGGTATTAAGATATGCTCTAAGGAGTAGCAAGGTTATGCTATCGCTTAACCTTACGCAACGCCCTCTCATATATCTTCCTCATCTTGATAGCATCAAGGTCAAGCAGTGGAGTCTCACATATTATGACTGGTGTAAGCCCTCTTTCAGCAATCAGCTGAGCTAGAGGCCTGAAGTCTGGACCATACCCTGAACCAAGCTCATGGTGCTGCTTCTCGCCGACACCCTTGCTAGTGAGCTCTATCTCGCTGAAATGAATGAACAAACCCTTTACAGCACTACTCCCTAAGACACTCTCTATCCTCTCGAGTATCTTAGCATAGTCCTCCTTAGACTTTATGATACCACCCTCTCTTGCATGTAGATGAGCGAAGTCTATTGTGGGCTCAACCATGTCGACTTGAGCAGATAACTCTAGTACCTCATCTAGGGAACCTATCTGACTAGGCTTTCCTGTAGTCTCAGGGCCAAGCTTTATTTTAACATTCTCCTGCTTAAGCCTCTCAACAACCTCCTCAACACCCTGCTTCACCATCCTAAATGCCTCATCCCTATCAAGCTCCTTATAATAGCCAGGATGGAATGTACAGTGTACTGCACCCATGTAGTAGCCTAGCATGCAGGCTGCATACAGCCTATCCTTGCTCCCCTTCAGCTTGCTCTTCTCCTTAGAGGCAAGGTTTATAGCATATGGAGCATGTATAGCTAGAAGAATGCCATTCTCGCTGGCAGCCTGCCCAAGAACCCTAGCCTTCTCAGCCTTCATCCTCACACTTCTGACAGCTTGATACTCCATCGCATCAAGCCCAACCTCCCTCAGGTAAACCATGGCATCAGGTCCACGCGCATCCCTGCCTATAGGGAATCCAGCTGGACCAAACCTAGCTCTATCAGCCAAGACCCAACCCTATGCTGGCTGGGTTAAGGGTATAAAAGGCTACCAGGTGGAGGTCAGTAACCCTTAAATATGCTGGAGCAGCCTACAGGGCAGGTATAAGTTTGATGTACAAGCCTTAAGCAGCTAGAAAGGTGTTTACAATGGTAAGAGTGAAAAACCCAGATGAGATAGCACAAATGGTTAGAAGTACAGCTCTCGAGAATAAGAGGATATTCTCAATAGTAGCTCACATAGACCATGGGAAAACAACGACTACAGACTACCTTCTGAAGAGAGCAGGGCTGATGAGCCCAGATGCAGCTGGGGAGCTCCTCCTCACCGACTAACTGCCTGCACGCTATGCAGGCAGGTCGAGTGACGAGGAGGAGCGTAAAAGAGGGATAACAATATTCACTAGCGTAGCCTTGCTATCCTATGACTATCAGGGGCAGAACTACCTCTTCCAGCTGAACGACACACCAGGACACATATCTTTCACAGGAGAGGTCTCAAGAGCACTGAGAGGAAGCGATGGGGTAGTGCTTCTAGTAGACGCGTTAGAGGGAGTTATGACTCAAACCGAAACGAACATCAGGCTAGCAGTAGGAGAAGAAAGGTGTAAGCCAGTCCTATTCATAAACAAAGTTGACAGGCTGATCAAGGAACTCAGGCTTACACCAAAGGAGGTTGGCAAGAGGCTTGAGCAGATAGCAATGGACGTAAACTCCCTGATCAAGAAGTATGCTCCAGACACAGGGTGGAGAGTGTCGTTCCAAGATGGAACAATAGCAATAGGATCAGCAAAACACGGCTGGGGCTTCACGGTAGACATCTTAAGAGAGAAGGGTATAGATCCGAAGATCATATTTGAAATGTATGAAAAAGGTGAGGAGAAGTGGCTCAGAGAAAACCTTCCACTAGATGAGCCCCTTCTAAGGATGATAGTGAAACACCTCCCCTCACCAATGGAAGCTCAGCCAGAGAAGATAAAGAGAATATGGCCAGGAGACCAGGATTCTGAGCTTGGAAGAGCTATGAGAAGAATAGATCCAAATGGCCCACTGATGGCCATGATAACGAAGCTCTTCATACACCCAAGGACAAAAAGGGTAGTTCTGATAGGCAGAGTCTTCTCTGGAACCCTCAGAGCAGGAGATCAGGTCAGGTTGCTTACAGCAAAGAGGCTAGAGAGGGTACAGAGGCTTGGAGTCATGGAGATAACAGACATACTAGACATACCTGAAATACCAGCAGGAAACCTCTTCGCCTTATATGGATTCCACTGTCCAGCTGGAGAAACCATAGTAGCTCCTGAAATGGAGGATGTCACACCATTCATAGAGATAAAGTACGTTGCTGAGCCTGTAGTCTCAATAGCGATAAAGCCACTCAACCCACAGGAGCTAGATAAGCTAGGTAAGTGGGTCAAGCTATGGGTTTCAGCAGACCCAACAGCACAGTTTAGAA
Source organism: Thermoproteota archaeon (assembly GCA_037917675.1). Taxonomy (GTDB): domain Archaea; phylum Korarchaeota; class Korarchaeia; order B14-G2; family B14-G2; genus B14-G2. Next base: position 81,545 of record JAVCBW010000036.1, on the reverse strand, counting down.
TAGACGAAGAGACAAAAGAGTACATACTCTCAGGAATAGACCCACTACAGCTTGAAATCCTCACGAAGAGGATAAACGAGATGGTAAGGATAAAAGTCTCACCACCAATAATAGTCTACAGGGAAGTTCCAACGCAGAGAGGGATAGAGGTCCAAACCAAGTCAAACAATTCTCTGAACAGAATAAAGATGTACGTAGAGCCACTAGACCCAGTCACAATAGACCTAATAAGAAACGGCATTATAGCAGACAAGATGGACAGGAAGGAGAGAGCAAGGATCTTGCAGGAGAAAGCTGGATGGGACTCCAGAGAAGCTAGGAGGATATGGCTAATATATGGGACAAACGTCCTAGTAGATAACACAAGGGGAGCACAGAGACTGGATAGGATAAAAGCTTACATAGAGTCAAACTTCATAGACTTCTGTAATGGAGCAACGCTAGCCAGAGAGCCTACGCTAGGAGTTAAGGCAGTCATAACAGATGCTGTCGTGCATACAGATCCAGCTCACACAGGGTACTCTGAAGTGAGATCCATGGTGATGGCAGCACTCAATATGTCATTCCTTACTGCTAGGCCAAGGCTATATGAGCCAATCCTCAGAATAGACATAACAACGCCAATAGGAACAGAAGGGCAGGTGATATCAATACTAAACAAGAAGAGAGCTGCAATAAAGCAGATACAGCATATGGAAGACCTCGTAAGGATAGCAGGAGAGATACCAGCAGCAGAAACTCAAGATCTAGTGGACTTGCTCAGGTCAGCAACACAAGGCCGCTGCTTCTGGGGATATGAGCCAAGCGGCTTCAGAGAGCTACCGAGAGCAATGCAAGTGGAGAAGATAATGGAGATAAGAAAGAGGAAAGGCCTACCACTAGAGTTGCCTCAGCCTAAGCTATATGAGAAGAACCTCTATCCAGTAGAGAAGTGGACTGGTCCATCCTTCGAGATATAGCACACCTCAATCTAAGCTATAGCAGTCTCATCACGAGTATAGCATACTATAGGCTGCAACAACATCCGATGGAGGCTAAAGTGCTGAAATTTCTTCAAAGCATAGAGAGAGTAATGTCAGATATCATCTGGATAGTTACTGGGAGATGCAACCTCTCATGCATACACTGCTATGCAGCAAAGTTTAGAGGAGCTAAAGAGCTTCCTACAGAGGAGTGACTTAGAGTGATCAGAGAAGCAGCAGAACTTGGAGTAGCTCACATAGGGTTCTCTGGAGGAGAGCCGTTTCTAAGAGAAGACTTCATGACTCTCCTCAAGGCTACATATGACCATAGAATATCTGCTACAGTAATCACAAATGGGTCAGCTATGAGAGATAGCATTGCATCGAAGCTAGCTAAACTAGAGATCCACGTATACCTAAGCATGGATGATGTGAAAAGGGGAGCATGAAGAGATAAGGGGGCTAGGGTCATGGAGGTATGTCAAGAAAGCTGCTAGAATCATGTTTAAACACAGGGTTTCATGAAATACTATGGGTCTGTGGAGGATATGATTAGGTAGTGAAGTTACTGGCTGGGACTGGTTAGAGCTAAGTTGGTGGGCAGAAACGACTAGCGTTGAATATAATATATGATAGTTTTGTGGTGTCAAAAGCCTTTAAGGGGGCGTTGCTCAGCATTGGGGAGCTCCGTTCACCCAGAAAGTCCACCTATGAACCCTGAGGCTGGAAGGCTCCCTGCTGCAAATGAAACGAAAGCCATGAAAGTGGCAGAGAACCAGGACGGTAGAATACTCAACTGCAACCCTACTGACAGCAGATACACCAGGCGATATAAGGAGAGTGTTTGAGCTAGCTGACAGCAGGGGAGCATGCTTCCTCAGCTTCATACCCTTGATGCCATTTGGTAAAGGAGCAGAGCTGAAGCAGCTAACGGCAGACCGCATGCTGGAGCTTATCAGAGAGATAGATAAGGCCATCATAGAGACCTCTATTCCAGCAAGCCTATGGTGCATGCCGTTTGCAAAGAGCATAGCTCAGCATGCAGCCAGCTACTCATGTAGGCTAGCTGATATAATCGACATAGGAGTGAGTGGAGAAGTACTATTATGTGATGTTAGACTACAAGCTGACATCCATCAGAGGGAAAAGCCTAGTGGAAGCTTGGAGGGAAGCAGAATCCCACGAGCTTTCTAGGAGAGTAGCAAAGCCCATCTTGAGATACCCCTGCTTACACTGCGAGGCAAGAGAGACGTGTCTAGGAGGATGCTATGCCAGGTCACTTAGAGCATGGAGAACACTTGATGGGCCAGATCCTCTATGCCCTCTAGCTTCTAAAACTCTATTGAGACACCAGCATGCAGCTGGGTGAAGCCATCTCCAAACTCCTCCTTGAGCCTGTACATTGCATCAAGGCCAGTACAGTGGCCTACTGCAACCTCTCGGACCCCAAGCTCCTTAAGCCTTCTCACGGTGAGCTCTATCCTACTGCTACTAGCTCCTGCCAGGTGTAGCCCTCCAACTATAGCATACACAGGCTTTCCGATAAGCTGAGAAACATGCTCTACTATGCTTACTATGCCTGCATGAGAGCACCCGGATATCACAACAATCTGGCCTCTCACATTAGCCATTAAAGATAAGTCGTCTTTCAACGCATCTCTAACAAGCCTTCCATCTGACAGCACATAGGCTTCAAGAGCCTCCTTAGCCTCGAACTCAGCTCTTTTCTCTATCTCACCTGTTGTGGCAAGGCCTTCACAGAGCTTTAGCGGAGATCTAGTTAGAACATGTATTGCACCAGCTCTCTCAGCATCATCTATGTGGAAAGGTGTCCCAACATACCTGAGCTTAGGCTTCAGGAGGAAGGTGCTCCTGTATATCTCTGGATGAGCTACAACAGGGATTCTCCCAGCCTCCTTAAGGACCCCAATCAGCCCACCAGTATGGTCATAGTGGCAGTGGGAGAGGACGACAAAGCTGATATCCCTAAGGCTAGCTCTAAGCTTCTCAGCATTATGCTTGAGTGTCCTGTAAGACTGACTACAGTCAAACAGTAGTTTGGTGAAGCCTCCGCTAGATTCGGCTTCGACTAGAAGAGACAGCCCATGCTCAGCTAGAAGCCCCTCTGAAAACCCTGAAGTATCTTCTACAAGGGTTGTTATCCTGAGAAAGCTAGCTTCACCTATATCCAACACATCACCTCAAGTACACTCATGTAGAATTACATCAGACGATGGCCCCCTAGCATACTCTACTATATATCTCACAGCCTTCTCGAGGCTAGCTCTCACAGAAATTGATGGAATTCCTGGAGCACCATATGCTACGAGCAGCAAGCTTCTGGTCCTCTCGGTGACCTTACATTCATCGACATCACCATGCACATAGACACAGAGCACCTTCTCTGCGTCAGCTAAGACTAGCTCACGGCCAGCTAGCTTCATCCTCCTAGATCCTATGAGGAAAACCTCCTCTCCAGCTCTGGCAAACCTCACATTGAGAGGAGGAGAGACCTTTTCTAAGTCATATGCGCTCATAGTCACTAAAGTCTCTACTGAAGCGATGTTATACAAGTCTACTACATTTAGTATCCTAGGGATACCCTGCCCCCTCAGGATCCTCCTTATCAGTGCCTCGGATGCAGGTCTATGCTTAGTTGGGTCAACCCCCATTCTCCAGAAAAAGTCTCTGTAAGCTCTGATATAGGAGACATCCTTTAGTGAACTGAGATCATAGCTTGCTTTCACCTTCTCCTCAACTCTCCTCCTAAGCTCATCGACTTCAGGCTGCCCTCTCACCACAGAGACACCTTGAACCACAGCTAATGCTATAGACAATCCTCTAAACTTGCATACACCAGGCTCCCATATAACATCAGGGACATGTGGCAGCATAGGCTACGAGAGCAGAGCGCTCCCTTTAAAGGCTCCGCTAGCTAAGCTACAGTGAAATGAGAGCTGAGATAACGGTCACAGGGATCGTTCAGGGAGTGGGATTTAGGCCATTCATCTATAGGCTAGCAGTATCACATGGGCTAGTAGGCTTTGTCCAGAATAGAGGAGATGCTACAGTACTCATCGTAGTAGAGGGAGATGAGGACAGCATCAGGAGGTTTATAAGGGAGATAAGAGAGAAGAAGCCTCCACTCGCAAAGATATTTTCACTTGAAACAGCGTTCACGGATAGCAGAGGGGAGTTCAGCAGGTTTGAAATAAGAAAGAGTAGCTCTAGGAGGAGCAGGAGAGCCTCCATAATACCACCAGACGTCTCGATATGTGACGACTGCATCAGGGAGATGAGAGATCCATCAGATAGAAGGTACAGCTACTTCTTCATAACATGTACGAACTGCGGGCCAAGGTTCACAGCCATAGAGAAGCTGCCATATGACAGACCTAACACGACAATGATCGACTTTCCAATGTGTAGCCGGTGTAGAGAAGAATATGAAAACCCACTTGACAGGAGATTTCACGCACAGACCATAGCATGTCCAGCTTGTGGGCCTAGAGTCTACCTGACTGACAGAAGTGGAGAGGAGATAGATGTTAAGGACCCTGTTAGAGAAGTAGGGAAGCTCATAGATGAAGGGCATGTCATAGCAGTTAAGGGAATTGGAGGATTCCACATGGCTACAGCGACGACAGATTCAGAGCCTATACTGAGGCTTAGAGCTGTGAAGCATAGGAGACGGAAGCCGTTCGCTATAATGGCTAGGGATCTAGATGCTGTGAAGACCTTTGCAGAGGTCACTCCGCTAGAAGAGAAGATGCTCAAATCCTACATGAGGCCTATAGTCCTTTTAAAGAAAAGTGAAAGCTACTACCTCTCTGATCAGATAAGCCCAGGGCTCCACACGGTTGGGGTAATGCTACCCTATACAGGGATGCATATAATGATGTTTGACTGGTCTAGAGAGCCAGCCTTCGTGATGACTAGCGCTAATCCACCAGATGAGCCCATAATAAAGGACAATAGCGAGGCGATCAGGAAGCTTGGGGGTATAGCAGACTACTTTCTTCTCCACAACAGGAGAATAGCTCAGAGATGCGACGACTCTGTGCTGAGAGTTGTAGCTGAGAGCACAGCTCTGATAAGGAGATCTAGAGGCTATGCTCCGGCTCCAATAGAGCTCAAGAGAGAGCTCAATACTGAAGTCCTCGCTCTAGGAGGAGAAAAGCGTGTGACATCATGTATCCTGACAGGGAAGAGATGCTTTGCTTCACAGCATATAGGGGATGTAGAGAGGCTTGAGACCCTAAGGTATCTCGAGGAAGCTACAATACACCTGCTAAGGCTAGTTGGAGCTGAGCCTAGTGTTATAGCATGTGACCTCCATCCAGCATTCCACACAACAAGGCTAGCTAGGAGAATAGCAGAGGAGCTCGGAGCTCCAGTCGAGAAAGTACAACACCATCACGCTCACATAGCGAGCCTGATGGCAGAGAAGGGCTTAGATGAGCTGGTAGGGCTTTCATGTGATGGCTATGGATATGGGCCAGGAGAAGAAGCATGGGGTGGAGAGATTTTATACTGCAATAGGGAAGGCTACAAGAGGCTCGGGCACTTAGAGCAGCATGTAATGCCAGGAGGAGATCTAGCAACCAGATATCCTGCTAGGATGACTGCGTCGATCCTCTACAGGCTAGGTGTAGCTGAGGAATGGCTTGAAGAGAACTCTAAGACGCTCCCACATGGTGAAAGGGAGGTTGAGGTGGTTGTCAAGCAAATAAAGCGTAAAGCAGGCCCTCTCACATCAAGCTGCGGTAGGGTCCTAGATGCTGTGTCAGCTCTGTTAGGTATATGCTATGAGAGGACATATGAAGGGGAGCCTGCCATGAAGCTAGAGGCGTTCGCTGCTCAGGGCAAGGACACGCTCAGACTACAGCCTGAGATAAGGGGGGGAGTTCTATTGACTACAAGCCTATTTGCTGAGCTTTACAGTAGGCTAGGCAGAGAAAAGCCAGCTGACCTAGCCTGCTCAGCTCAAGCCTACATAGCTAGAGGGCTAGCTGAGCTAGCTATAGATGCTGCGCTAGACATGGGAGTGAAGGCAGTAGGCTTTTCAGGTGGAGTAGCTTACAACGAGGCTATAGTGATGGAAGTCAAGAGGACAGTAGAGAAAGCTGGGCTCAAGCTTCTAGTCCACAGCGAGATTCCACCTGGAGACGCTGGGATATCAGTGGGACAGGCATACTATACAGCATTTAAGTGGAGCTGAGCTCACTAGCTTAAATACGTGTAGAGCTTGAACCTGATATGTGTTTAGCGATACCAGCTAGGGTCCTGGAGGTAAGTGGAGACAAAGCGAAAGTAGACTTTGGAGATGGTATCCTGAGAGAAGTAAACGTGTCGCTCGTAGACGTACAGCCAGGGCAGTATGTCATAGTACATGCTGGCTTCGCTATACAGGTACTTGACGAAAAAGAGGCAGAAGAGATCCTCAGGATATGGGAAGAGATGCTGTCCTATGGGGTTGAGGATGCTGAAGTTCAGATACAGGAGCAGGGAGCTAGCTGAGAGGATAATTGATAGACTCAGGCAGATGAACCTCAGACTCAAGATAATGCATGTCTGTGGGACACATCAGGACACAATCATCAAATTTGGGCTAGATGGTATGCTGAAGAAGGTCGGAGTGAAGGTTGTGGCAGGGCCAGGATGCCCAGTCTGTGTGACAACAGCTAGGGAATTTGAGGAGGCAGTAGCCTTAGCTGAAGCAGGGAAGACAGTTGCAGTATTCGGAGACGCATATAGGGTGCCTGGAATAACGAAGTCCCTAGCTCAGGTGAGAGCTAGAGGATATGATGTGAGAGTTGTTTATAGTATAGAGGATGCGGTAAAGCTTGCAGTTGAAGGCAGAGAGACTGTGTTTATGGCAATAGGCTTCGAAACTACAGCGCCAAGCACAGCAGCAACGCTCCTCAAGAATCCTCCAGAGAGCTTCACAGTCTTAACCTGCCATAGATATGTCCCACCAGTACTTGAAGCAATATTGGAGATGGGAGAAGTCAGGCTAGATGGGCTTATAGAGCCGGGGCATGTCAGCACGATAATAGGGGTGAAGCCATATGAGCCTCTATCGAGGAAGTATAGGATACCACAGGTCATAGCTGGTTTTGAGCCCTTAGACGTCCTCATGGCAGTCTATATGATAGCAAGGCAAGTTGCTGGTGGCGAAGCTAAGGTAGAAAATGAGTATACTAGATCAGTGAGGTATGAAGGGAATCCTAAAGCACTTAGGGTAATGGATGAGGTGTTTGAGCCAGTGGACATCGAGTGGAGAGGCTTTCCAGTGGTGCCAAGCTCAGGAATGAAGCTCAAGAGAGAGTTCGAGGACTATGACGCGAGAAAGAGGTATGAGGACGAGCTCAGGAAGGTCCATGAGATACCCTATGTGAAGCCTAAGGGCTGTAAGTGCGATGAGATACTGAGAGGGCTGAAGGAGCCTGCAGACTGCCCTCTATTTGGAGAAGCCTGTACACCACAGCATCCAGTTGGCCCATGTATGGTTTCAATAGAGGGGAGCTGTGCCATTGAGTATAAGTATGGGCGTAGGAGAGGCTAGCATATCCTGGGGACAGGGTCTCCTAATGGTGGAGGCAGTACTCGACGGCCTCCAACAGAAGTCTCTAAGACAACCTCATGGAACTCTGATGTAGCCTCCCCGATGACCTCAGCATCTCTGCCCTCTTTAGTCTCCCGCATGGCCTCTAAGACATCGTCAGCCATCTCTGGGACCACAGCAGCTACAACCTTCCCCTCATTACCTACTTCGAGCGGATCTATGCCGAGCATCTCGCTGGCAGCTCTGACAGCAGGCCTTATTGGAATCTTGTCCTCATATATCAAGATACCAACATGTGACTTCTCAGCCCACTCATTGAGAGCATTAGCCAAACCGCCTCTCGTCGGGTCTTTCATGGCTACAACCCCTCCAACCTCTAGCACCTTGGATATCATGTTGTTCAGAGGCCTGACGTCGCTTACAACCTCTGACTCGAATCCATATCCCTCTCTAAATGAGAGCAAAGCTATACCGTGGTCTCCGATGGTCCCCGATACTATTATCTTGTCTCCTGGCCTTATGTTCGAGTCTAGAAGCCACCTTGCATCAAAATTCCTATATCTCCTGACAACCTGCATGTTATAGTCTAGCAGCTCACTCCTCCTTCCAACTCCACTCGTGTTTATCACAAGCTTATCCAGAGCACCCTGCTCAACAACCTTTGTGTCTCCCGTTATCACGTGAACTCCTGCTTCAGCACATGTGTCTCGCATGCTAGCTAGTATCCTCTCTAAGTCTCTTATTGGGAAGCCCTCCTCTATTATGAGCCCTGCAGCTAGAGCTAGTGGCTCAGCACCAAGGACAGCTATGTCATTTACAGTTCCAGCTACAGCCAGCCTCCCTATGTCTCCACCAGGGAAGAAAAGAGGCTTGACAGTATGGGAATCAGACTTTAGCACTATCCCATCTATAACAGCTGCATCATCGAGAGCCTCTAATGGGACTTCAACAGAGCTACCTCCAAGGTACCTCAGTATACAGCTTTTTATCAGCTCTTGCATCAGAGTGCCTCCAGCTCCATGGGCAAAGAGTATCCTATCCTCCATCAAGAAGCACCTCCACCATCTCAGCTATCAACTTAGTAGCTTCATCACATAGCTTTAAGGTCTCCTCCCCAATAGGAGCACAGCTATTGAATGTGTCTGGAGACACTGGGATCCCTACTAGCAGAATCTCTGTAGGAATCTCATAGCTACAAGCTTCAGCAATTTCAATAGCGCTCTTCAGATCTATACCATGTGTCAGATAAGGGTGGGTAGCTGGGAGGTCTCTGGCTGAGAGTATAACAAGCTCGCTGCTGGCACTAAGAAAAGCGTCGACAATTATAGCTACATCGTATCCAGCTATCTCATGTAGCAGAGATATGTAGTCGCTCTCCACTTCCTTTATATCAGCCTTTCCAGCAAGCTTTTTCTTCAGCCTCCTAGCTACTAGCAGCCCTATACTGTCATATTCGTGGAGCAAGGAGCCTACTCCAGCTATTACCACTCTCATTCTGGTTACCAGTTTCTGAGCACTTTTATGATAGCTCCAGTACTATCTATTACTCGGATCTCTAGTGGTATGCCACCTGGTGCAGCATGTGTACCACATGCTAGACAGGGGTCATAAGCTCTGAAAGCCATCTCGACCATGTTAAGGAGCCTATCGTCTATCACCCCGCCTCGAATGAGGTGCTGAGCTGCTCTCTTAACTGAAAGATTTATTCCAGCATTGTTATGGACTGTAGCAACCACTAGGTTGAGGTCCTTCACTACTCCATTCTCGTCTGTGAGGTAGTGGTGTATCAGTACTCCTCTGGGAGCTTCGACCACACCGATGCCCTCACTCGGAGCCTCAGAGGGGGGCTCATGGACCTCCCTGCTCATTATCTCGGGATCATCTAGGAGATCCATTGCTATCTCAGCACAGTTCATGATTTCTATCACTCTAGCCCAGTGGTATGCTAGCGTGTGGTGACATGGCTTCCCTAAGGTCTCAAACATCTTCTCATATGCCTCCTGTGCGATTGGAGTCGACATCTTGGAAGCTACGTTCAGTCTAGCTAGCGGCCCAACCCTGTATACCCCACTGTCCTCTCCTTCCTTAATCCCCTTCCACCCGATCCCTTTGAGATAGGGGAACTTCAGGTAGCTCCATGGCTCAACGTGCTCAGCGATGTAATCCAGGTACCGTTCAGGTTCGAAGGAGGCGTATTCCTTTCCCTTAGGAGATATCACTCTAAGCTTCCCATCATAGTACTCTACAGCACCATCTTTCACGAGCCCCATGTAATATGTCTCATTATAGTAGACATCTCCGGTTAGAAGCTTTAGATTCTCCTCGCTCTCTAAGACAGCTTTTTGAAATATGTCTAAGGTCATTTTAGCGAAGTCATATACCTCCTCCGCTATCTCCTTCAGCTTGGTGTGTTCCTCCTCAGTCAGAGGCTTGCTCACTCCACCTGGTATAGCGAACACAGGTGAGATAGATTTTCCACCTATTATCTCTCTGGCCTCATGCAACAGTCGTAGAGCTCGGAGAACCCTTCTCCCGACTTCGATACCGACTTTCTTAACCAGACCAGCTACGTTTCTCTCACTCTTAGGTGCTCCAGGGCCGACTATGAAGTCTGGTGCAGCTAGCGCATAGAAGTGGAGTGAGTGGTCATGCATATAGAACATAGCATACCCTAGCCTCCTGAGCTTTTCAGCTGCAGGAGGTATTTTAGACTTGTAGACTGCGTCTGCAGCCTTAGCAGAAGCCATGTGGTGTGCCCAGGGGCACACTCCACATATCCTGGGAGTCATCCTGGGGAGTTCTTCTACAGGCCTACCCTTACAGAACCTCTCGAAGCCTCTTATCTCAACTACTTGGAAGAAGGCGTCCTTGACGTTTCCGCTTTCATCTAGGAATATGTCTATCTTCCCATGGCCCTCAAGCCTTGTTATAGGCTTTATAACAACCTTTTTAGCTGGCATCAGCCTCCCTCCTTAACAACTTTCCTCTTTAGGATTGAGGAAGGGAGCGTGAATCTGTAGAATGACCCAACAGGATCAACTATCTGGTTTACCAGCTTCATAAGCTCCTCCTCTGTCGCTGTATCCTCACCTAGTATGGAGGCGATAGCTGACAGAAACTTTGCACCTTGGTCTCTTACATTGGCTGTAGGCCCCATGCATCCCCTGCATGGCATGTTTGCCTTTATGCACTTTGCACCACAGCCAGCTCTTGTAGCCGGCCCCATGCAGAGGATACCTTGATCCAGGAAGCACTTCTCAGGGTCTGCTCTAGTGAGGTGATATCTTTTGATCTCAAGGATCTTCCTGGTCTCAGATTTCACTCTAGGGCAGTCCTCGCAGAGAGTGTACTCTTCAGCAAAGGTAGATCCCTTGGGAGGCATCTCTCCTGTCAGAATTCCAGCAAAGAGCCTCTCTACAAGCTCAGATTCGGGAGGGCATCCTGGCACAAAGTAGTCTACCTCAACTACGTCACTTAGAGGAAGCATTGTGTCAAGCTTCTCAGGTAGAGTTAAGGCTAGGTCATTTACATGAGACACAGGCTGTGGAATTACTCTGCTTGGGTTGTTTGTGCTTACAGTCTTCACATACACTGTCTCAAGAAGCTCCCTTGCCGTAGTCAAGTTAGCTAGGCCGGGGAGGCCTCCAAAGCATGCACATGCCCCGAACGCAACCAATTTCTTGGATTTCTCTCTTAGAAGCTCAGCTATCTCCCTGTCCTCGCTTGTACCTATGGACCCATCAAATAGAGCATAGTCTATTGAGCCATCTTCCAGAGCTCTCAAGTCCTCTAGCTTATAATCGAATGCAGTAAGCCAGTAGACTATATCGACTTTGTCAAAGACCTCAAGAAGCTTCTCTCCGAGGTCTACTATTGCCACATCACAGCCTGCACAAGAAGAACCTAGTGCCACAGCGACCTTTAGCTTTCCAGCATCCATCCTCCAACCCTCGTACAACGCCCCCTTCCTAGGCTAACGTAAAAAGCTTAAACCATGACTCCGCAACCAAACTTGCTACAGTATGCTGGAAAACAACACACCTGCATAGTGCCAATAATGCAAGTTTCAAGAGCTTAAGCTCTCAGAGCCATACCTCTGCTTTTAAAAGGCTGGTAGCATGGCTTAGCCACGCAGGAGCAGAGGACAAGGCAGCCATGTAACATATACTAGCTCAGCTGAGAGTTAAAGTGAAGAGGCTACTATTGGGAGATGTTTCCCATAAGCAGTAGACTATAGTCGAGCTCTAATATGACTGAAGGTTAGCTTGCTTTAAGCTACATTTAAATCGAGCTTAGCTTTGGGGGCCAGATGCTTAAGATGTGATAGGCATGAGCTCAGTAAAAGGTGGAGGGGGGAAGCTTGTATGCTCAGTTTGCGGTAAGGAGCTCAGCAAAGAGGAAGCATACAAATGCCCATTTTGCGGAGAGATCTTCTGTGAAAGACACTATTATGAGCATCTAGCATGGGAGAAGAGGCATGAAGGGCTTGCATACTACTATAAGCCAAGAGAGCGTAGGAAAACCAGGCTGGCTTAGCAAAAGTTTAAACATAAAGCAGCTTGGATAGGGGGGTTCTCATGAAAACTATTCGTGACGTCATGTCAAAGCCTGTTGTCATGATTGAGGAGGATAGGACTGTAGCTGAAGCAGCAAAGTTGATGGGAGAGAGGAGGATAGGAAGCCTCATTGTGACAAGAGATGGGGAGCCTATAGGCATAGTGACCGAGAGAGACGTATTGACTAAGGCTATAGCATGTGACCTAGACATATGCAAGGTGAAAGTTAAGGACATAATGAGCTCTCCACTGATTGTAGTTAAGCCAGATATAACAGTAGAGGACGCAATTAAGGTGATGGCAGCAAAGGGCATAAGGAGGCTTCCAGTAGAGGAAGAGGGAGAGATCATAGGTATATTCACAGCAGCAGACTTGGTCAGGCTAGTTGCGATGGCTAAGCAGAAGCTTGAAGAGATGAAGGGATGACTGCCAGCAGCTCCAGCTGGAGCCTCACAACTCTCTAGCTCAGCAGGTTCCTGAGAGGTCTACTACTTTAGCTTTGAGCTCGCTTCTCAAGCACCTTAGAAGCCACTGAGCTATCTTCAGCTTCATAATCTTCTTCCGGACATCCTTTCCAGAAGAAAGGTCATAGCTGGAAAGCCTAGTGAAGCACATACCGAGCAGCTTAATGCATGATGCACCAAATGCGTGCGCAAGATAGGCTGCTCTATCTCCGTCTGTAAACCCGCCATAGTTATGTACACAGCCTAGCGGCTCGACCTGAGTAGTAGGATGAAGGACCTGCATTCTGGGGACATACGCTAAGAGCTCTCGGATGTTATCCCCATGAGCATGTACTACCAGCATGGTTTTTAGCCTCAGAATGCTGGAGACTGGGCCATCTAAGTCTGTTACCGTGATGTCTGGGGGCCTTCCTACTATGGACTTATAGACTATAGCAGCAGCATCTGCAGCTACCACTACAGCTTTAGGGAAAGCTGCCGTGTGTCTTCTTAAGTCTCTTGGGAGATTTGGACCATTCCCGAGAACATACACCTCCCTTCCATGAATCACGTCTTCGAGAGCTTCTTGGGGCAGAACTTTACCATAAGCAAGCTTGTCTAAGATCACAGCAGCATACCTATCCTGCTCAGGGTCTAGCTTAAGCTTGCGAGCTATCTCACCATAAATTGGAAGCCAGAAATCTAGGTCTATGTCCCGCATGCTATAGGCATAATTATCTCATTGTTTCTTAACTCTCAGTGTGGTAGTATGCCCTGGAGAGCAAGTCTCGGTGGGGTTTCTGTTGGGTTAGAGTGTCCTGTAAGAGTCATTGGTGCAATAAACCTCAGCCCAGAATCCTTCTACAAGAAGTCCATCGCAAAGAGCCCTAGGGAAGCACTTGAGAGAGCTGAGCTAATGGTCTCAGAGGGAGCTGATATAATAGACCTTGGTGCAATGAGTACTGCACCCTACCTTGAAACCTGGGTGAGCGAGGAGGAGGAGGCTAGTAGGCTTATACCTGCAGTCAAGCTCATTAGCAGCCATCTCCAAGTCCCAGTCTCAGTTGACACCCATAGATATAGGGTAGCTAGGCAGGCTCTAGAAGCTGGAGCAGACATACTTAACGACGTCTCGGGGCTCTCAGATCTGAGACTAGCTAAGCTAGTAGCAGAGGAGAACGCCTCCCTGATACTAGGTGCAAGAGGAAGCGTTGACATGAAGGCTGACCCTATCCCACAGCTTAGAAGACTTCTCTCACATTCCTTGGAGAAGGCTATAGGTGAAGGAGTTGAGGAGAGCAAGATCGTAATCGACCCACTGATAGGGTTCTTTAGAGGAGAAGGGAGAGCCTGGTATGAGTGGGATATAGAGGTGCTATGTGGGCTCTATAGACTCAAGATACTAGGTAGGCCTGTGTGCATTGGGGTTTCGAGGAAGTCTTTCATAGGAGCTATCCTCGGGCTAAGTGAGCCTGAAGAAAGGCTATATGGTAGTATAGCTGCAGCTGCAATAGCAGCATATAATGGAGCAGATGCTGTCAGGACACACGACGTAAAAGAGACGCTGCATGCTGTTAGGATAGCTGAGGCAATACGAGAAGGCATGAAGGCTGTGAAATCTGGTGGAGTAGAGTGCTACGTGCTGCCACAGCTCACGGAAAGCGATGCAGCAGAGCTATTTGAGAGGATCGGATGCCACCCAATTGGCTCTCTAATAATGAGCAGGAAGGCTAGGCACTATATCCTGCTCTTGAAGGGGGTGAGCTCCCCTGTAGCCTTGGTTTTAAAGCAGGAGATGCTTGCAGCAGGAGGAGATGCAGCTATCCCAGCAGCAGCTTTAGTCGGTGAGAAGGATATACATGAAGCTGTAGTCGTAGGGACTAGAAGCCAGCTTGAGAAGGTGGTTGAGAAGCTGAAGCTGAACGCCAGGCATACTAAGACTCTCTCAGATGAGTTCATGCAGCTAGCTCAGATTATAGAGGAGGCAGCTGGACTGGGTGAGTAGTAGTAGCAGCTGCATTTTAAATCAGAAGCCCAGCAGCAAATTATGAGACAAGATGACAGCTTTGTGAGGGAAGCTAGAGACATACACTCCGATAGGCCAGAGTATGGCTTTAGAGTCAAAGTAGGGTTCTCGAAGTTGGTGGTTCCAGTTAAAATCGGAGGGAGAGAAGCTATAGGGTGCTTAGAGCTGTTTGTGACGCTACCAGAGTGGAGGAGGGGAGCTGACCTCTCTAGGCTAGTGGAGGCAGCTTACACCTACATGAGAAAGCTCCCACCAGAGGAATCGCTGGCAAAGATGGCTGAGGAGATACTCCATAGAATGAGATATGCTGAGAGAGCTGAGGTCAAGCTGAGCTTTATAGACCTCAAGGAGGAAGAGGCCTATGAGCCATATAAGGTGACACTCTCAGCTTCTCTCACAAGTAGAGGTATCTTAGAGAGTAAGGCTAGAGTCGAGGTGGAAGGCATGTCAGCATGCCCATGCACACAGGAGCTTCTCAGAGCATACTTTAGAAAGCCTATAGGTGGAAGGTGGCTGGCAACACATACACAGAGGTGCACAGGATGTCTTGAGGTGAAGGCATATGGGTGGAAGCCTCCTAGCTACAGGATGCTAGCTGAGATAGTTGAAGAAAGCATGAGCTCCCCTACTAGAGCTCTCCTGAAGAGGAGAGATGAAGCTGCTCTCGTCGCCAGCTCCCTAAGGAATGCAAAGCTAGCTGAAGATATGGTCAGAGAGATCCTAAGCAGAGTGATGGAGGCACTATCAGAGTATCCAGGAGATACTGAGGTATATGTTGAGGTCAAATGCCTTGAAAGCGTCCATAAGCAGGACATAATTGCATGCAGGAAGGCTACTTTAGCCGACCTTAGGAAAGAGCTTAGAGTATAGAGGCTTGAAGTATGCGCATTCCTCTGGAGAGATCTTAAGGAGCTCAGGGTCAAACTCGCCAAGCTCAACTGGAGGCGCCTTTATGAGGACGAAGGGAGTGAGCTCTCTAGCCTCACCCATGTAGAGATGAGCTGCAGAAGCAAGCTCGTCAGCTACGTTCATCATTGTAACATGGATCTTGTTTCCAAATAGATCTGTACTCTCCCTAAAGTCCCTGATACCCCTGAAGCCAGATGCACCAAGCGCGAATCCAGTAGTCCCTCTCCTCAATGGAGTTAGTCTGCTGTCCACTATTATCACACCTACTCTCCTACCAGTTCTCCTGAGGATCTCAAGCCTAATACGCTCAGCTTCTCTGTCAGGATCTTCAGGCCATAGCGTAGCATGCCCACTTGGAGCATTCTTGTGATCTATGCCAGCATTAGCGATGAGTATGCCCTTCTTGATGGTCAGTATAGTTCTATGTGATGTCCCGATCACCAGGTCACTATGCTTCAAGACAAGCTCAGCGAACCCTGGCTCTAAGCCTGCTTCTCGAGCCAGCTTAACAGCCTTCTCCGATGGCCTAATGGAAGAGTAGTCTATTATCCTACCCTTAACATGAGCTATTACCTTATCAGCTACAGCTATGATATCGCCGTCTTCTAGAGTCTCGCCAGCAGCATCTATGCTCTCTAAGAGTAAAGCAACCAGGTCGTCTCCACGCCTAATCACACGCGATCTCAGAGGGACAACCCTCAAAATACCACCTAACCTATCTAGCTAGCCTCTGAAGCATCTCTCTAAGGCCAGGCTTAGCTAGCAAAGCTTCTATCATAACACCAGCCACCATATCCTCAACTAGAGCCTTAGCTGCTATCACAGATACTACGCTAAGAGGTAGCCTGCTTATAATACGTGTCGTCAAGAGCATGTAAGGTAGCTCAGCTAGGAACCCTATCACACACGCTAGAGCAGGCATGACACGTCTAGCTGCAAGCCCTGTTGAAAAACACAGTATAGCTACCCCTATGGGGATGAATGCTGCTGAGAAGGATCCTATCATATATGATGTAGCTAGAGCACCAAGCAGCCCAGCAACAGCTCCTTCAATAGGCCCTAATACAACTGAGAGCAGCAGTGCTGGAAGCTGAGAGAAGTGTACTCTGACACCTGGCATCAGAGGGAATGATACTAGAGCAAGAGCATTACCTAAGGCAGCCATTATAGCGATAATGCTAGCTCTCCTAGCACTCAACCAAGCACCAGACGCCGCTTAGGCCTGCTACTTAAATCTTACATGGGACACCTGGTGCTATTAAGGCGACATACTGACTTTAGCTAGCTTATGTAGCACTCTAGACTCTGCTTCTATCTCCTTGAGGTACTTCTTAGCTTCACTATGAGAGCTCGCCTTGAGCACATATACTATGTCCTGAGGAAGATCTAGGTCTATAAGAAAACCAACTGAATAGTATACTTCGAACTCAACCCCTAGAGTAGCTGCAAGCACTACATTCCTGGCGAAGCTATGTCTTCCATAGAGTGGAGTGAAGCCGCTTCCATTCCTGATAAGCACACCAGTCGTACCAAGACTCTTAGAGGGAGCTAAAACCAAAGTGCTCTCATGGGATATCATTTCGAGAACCTCCTTAGATGTGAGTAGAGGAAGATCTGAGTGAACAACAAATACCCTGCTAAACCCCATGTCGAAGCACTTGGTGACTGCTCTCCTGACTGAAGAGAGCAGCCCATGCCCCTCTTCCTCCATGAAAGCACACCCGTATCCCAGAGAAATCTCTCTAACGCGCTCGTCTTTGGAGACGACATAGATCTCATCTAGCTCCCCACATCCAGTTAAAGCATGTAAGACATCACTTAGCATGTGAAGCGTCAGCTCAGCCCTCTCCTCAGGTGTTAGGACTGATTTCAGCCTACACTTCGCCAACCGGGTCTCCTTAACTGGTATAATAGCACACGTAGCCATCAAGCTCCCCTGATAACCTTGATCACTGCTTTAGCTAGCCTAACTTTGTCCTCTATAGTCTTCATTATGGTATTCTCCACTATAGTTTTGATGCCAAGATCGCGTTCGATTCTGGCAGCCAGGGGCAAGTCTACTCTGTCTAAGACAAAGTAGTTTAGGAAGTCCCTATAGATGTATGCCACCCCATATGCTGTAGGCTCGTATCCTAGCGACTTCATCAGCCTGTCAGCAGGACCCTTTATTGCCCTCCCACCTACTATCGGGCTCACAGCTACCTTAACAGCTCTAGACTCTCTGATAGCCTCTCTGACGCCACTGATAGAGAGGATTGGAGCTATGCTTACAATAGGGTTACTAGGGCAGACCACTATACCAGAGGCCTCCTGGATAGATTCTATGACTCCAGGAGCTGGCTTAGCTTTCTCTACACCCTCAAAGAAAACATCTCTGACCTCAGGTTTCATCCTATATTTGACAAAATACTCCTGAAACTCTAAGATGCCCCTGTCAGTTACCAATTTCGTACGTACCCTATCGTCTGTCATAGGGAGGATCTTTACGCTAACATCGAGCTTCCTCCTTATTAAGTCTATGGCATCTGAAAGCCTTCTCCCACTTCTAAGCAGCCAAGTTCTCAAGACGTGTGTAGCAAGATCCCTATCCCCCAGCTTAAACCAGGTCTCAAAGCCGTACCTCTCGAGCATCTCCATGAAGTTAAATGTGTCTCCTGCAACCCCCCAGCCCTTCTCCTCGTCTACTATACCAGCTAGCGTATAGGTCACTATGTCAGGATCAGGAGATATATGGAGCCCACAGAGCTCTATATCGTCTCCAGTGTTAACTATTACAGTCAGCTGCTCTGGGCTTAGAACCCTAACCATCCCCTGAAGAAGCCTAGCTGCACCTACACCTCCTGCTAAAGCAACTATACTATCAGCTCCACACGTCAAACTTGAGCACCTCTTTAAGAGGCTTTCTAGGAGGCTTCTTAGGCCTCTCCAGTGGAAAGCCTAGCGTTATCAGAGCCTGAGGCTCAAACTCCTTCGGAAAGTTGACAGCAGCCCTCACCTCCTCTGGAGCAAACAATGGAGCACACATCCAGCATGCGCCCAGCCCCTCTGCCTCAGCAGCTATCAGCAAGTTCTCTACTGCAGCAGCGACACTCTGAACAGCCATCAAAAACTCAGCCTTACGCCTCCTCTCATCAGGATACTGATCCATATCCATCATGCTCAAAGCAACCACTATCACAACAGGAGCGCCAGTAATCCTCTTAACAGACTCCTCGACCATCACTTCAGCTCTATCAGCTGGAACACCGTCTCTAGTGAGGTCTCTAAGCCAACGCTCACCCATCAACCTAGCAAGCCTCTCCTTAACCTCCCTACTAAACACAGCAACAAACCTCCAGGGCTGAGCATTATGAGCAGAAGGAGCCCAAGTAGCTGCCTCAATCAGCTGCTCAACCACACGCTGATCTATCTCCTTACTAGCATACCACCTAACAGAAGCTCTTCTCCTTAGCAGAGAGTATACTAGCTCCCTCATACATCACCTACACGTAACCCATGTAATAAAGCCATATAGGATGACTTATGTTAAGAAGACCTCCATCAGAATACTGACATCAAAAGAGTCCTTCCAGCTCTCCATCTCTAGCCCTCTCAGGATAAAGCGCTCTAAGAGCCTCTCACTGCTCTTAACACGATTAAGGAGTGAGCTTGAGCTCTCAGCCTCAAGCCTCCAAGAGAAAGCTCATAGCTGCGTCAAGGCCTAATCTCCTTCCGAGTTCAGCCTGAAGCACAGCAGCATTAACAAGCATCTCTTAATAAGCTCAGAAACCTGGCCATGGCAGTTACTGATCATACTCCATAACTGTATGGTTATCTAAGGCGAGGTATGTCTGCTGAGCTTAGGATGACCTGAAGGTGGTGGAATGTAGTTGAAATGGATGGAGCCTGGAGGTTAGGTGCCTATTCCTCTTTCTTCCTTCTATACTTCGGGTGGTATTTTTTGATCCACTTCTCATCTACTCTGGTTAGCTCTTCCTCAGGTAGCATTGCTAGGAGCTCCCATCCTATGTTCAGAGTCTCATCTATGCTTCTATCCTCATATCTTCCCTGCTGGATAAACTTACGCTCAAATGCATCTGCGAACGCGAGATACTTCTCGTCCCTTGGTGTCAAGGCTTCCTTGCCTACGATTGCGCTTAGCTCTCTGAGATAGCAGCCTTCTGTGTAGGCAGCATAGAGCTGAGCAAACACGTCCTTGTGGTCTTCTCTAGTCCTCCCTGGTCCTATGCCATCTTTCATCAGCCTTGACAGCGACTTAAACACGTCTATGGGTGGATATATACCCTTGGCATGTAGTCCTCTTGATAAGACTATCTGGCCTTCAGTAATATATCCTGTCAGATTAGGTACAGGGTGTGTCATGTCATCATAGGGCATTGTGAGTATTGGCATGAGTGTAACTGTGCCCTGGGCACCTCTTCTTATTCTGCCACACCTCTCGTATATTGTGGCTAAGTCTGTGTACATGTATCCTGGGTAGCCTCTTCTCCCTGGGACCTCTTCTCTAGCTGCTGAAAGCTCTCTTAGGGCTTCACAGTACATCGTCATGTCTGTCATTATAGCTAGGACATGTAGGCCATGTTTGAATGCCAGGTACTCTGCTACTGTGCAGGCTGCTCTGGGTGTGATTATTCTTTCTATAGCTGGGTCGCTTGCTAGGTTCATGAAGACTACTGTGTGCTCGAATGCGCCTGTTTCCCTGAAGCTCTTTATGAAGAATTGAGCTTCCTCGAATGTTATGCCTAGCGCTGCGAATACTACAGCGAACTCCTCCTCCTTCCCTAGAACTTTTGCTTGTCTTGCTATTTGAGCTGCTATCTCGGCGTGGGGGAGGCCTGAGCCTGAGAATATCGGAAGCTTTTGGCCCCTGACCAGGGTGTTAAGGCCGTCTATTGCTGATATGCCTGTCTGGATGAACTCTCTCGGATAATCTCTTGCTGCAGGGTTCATTGGAGCACCATTGACATCAAGCTCTTCCTCTGGGAGTATTTCAGGGCCTCCATCTCTGGGCCTACCCATCCCTGTGAATATCCTCCCAAGCATGTCTAGTGAGACTGGTAGCTTAAAGGTTTCTCCTGTGAACCTGGCTCTTGTCCCTACTATGTCTATCTCCCTGGTTCCACCGAAGACTTGGACTATGGCTACATCTGATCTGGCGTCTATGACCTGACCTAGCTTTGTCTCCCCTGTTGAAGTAATGACCTCAACTATCTCACCGTACTTAGCGCCCTGGACACCTTCAACGACCAGCAGTGGGCCTCTGACCTCTGATATTGTATAGTAGTCTCTTGCAGCTAGGCTCATAGGATCACCTCATGCTACAGCCTCTATGACTTTACTCTTAATTAGGTTTTGGAACTGCTCCTCCATGTCCCTCTCTATCTTCTTAGCTTCCTCAGCGAATTTGTCATATGGGAGCTCTTTCATCCTAGCTATCCTGTACCTTATTGGTAGAGTCTTTATGTCTTTAACTGAGATTCCCTTCTGGACTGCCTCTATGCCTAGCTTGTGGAACTTTAGGATAATTTCCATCATTTTGATAGATTTTTCAGGAGGGCAGTAGGTGTCTACCTCGTGGAGAGCACTCTGGTATAGTAGATCCTCTCTGATCATCCTAGCTGACTCTAAGATCATCTTCTCTCTCTCTGGGAGCACGTCTGGGCCTACTATGCGTACTATCTCCTGTAGGTCAGCTTCCTCCTTCAGTATAGCCATGGCCTCTGTTCTCATCTCCTTCCATGGGCCTAGCTTGCTCCACCAGTCTGCTACAGCATCAATGTATAGGCTGTAGCTTTCAAGCCAGTCTATAGCTGGGAAGTGCCTTCTCTCAGCTAGCATCTTGCTTAAGGCGAGGAATACTTTGACTATTCTAAGCGTGTTCTGGGTTACAGGCTCAGAGAAGTCTCCACCTGGAGGCGACACGGCACCTATCACTGTAACAGAGCCTACTCTCTCCTCCTTGCCTAGTGTTATGACTCTACCTGTCCTCTCATAGAACTCTGCCAGCCTGGAGGCCAGGTAGGCTGGGAAGCCCTCTTCTCCAGGCATCTCCTCTAGCCGCCCTGATACCTCTCTCATAGCCTCACACCACCTGCTTGTTGAATCAGCCATCATGAACACGTCATATCCCATGTCTCTGAAGTACTCTGCTATCGTTATCCCAGAATAGACACTAGACTCTCTTGCTGCAACAGGCATGTTTGAGGTGTTAGCTATGACTATGGTTCTCTCGAGGAGAGGCCTGCCACTTCTCGGGTCCTTTAGCTCCATGAATCCTGTCAAGACATCTGCCATCTCATTACCTCGCTCCCCACAACCTACTAGAATACATACATCAGCTTGGGACCACTTTGCGAACTGCTGTAGCAGGACTGTTTTCCCTGTCCCGAAGTCTCCTGGAACTGCAGCTGTACCTCCCTTCGCTATCGGGAAGAACAGGTCGACTATCCTCTGGCCTGTGACCATGAGCCCTCTTGCAGGAAGCTTCACCTTATATGGCCGAGGCACCCTCACAGGCTGAACTTGAACCATGTTCAGCTCCTTCTTGCCATCAGGAGTCTCCAGGACAGCTATTGTGTCTACTATCGTGTACTCTCCTTCTGGAGCCACTTCAACTATCTCACCGTGGACTCCTGGTGGAACCATGATATAGTGATCTATTAAGGGGGTCTCCTTCACGACCCCTATGAAGTCTCCTGCCTCAACCTTCTCTCCCTTCTCTGCTTTGGGAATGAAGTGCCACTTCTTATTTCTTGACAACGGTGGGACCTTCACCCCCCTCCTTATGAAGGGGCCTACCAGATCCCATATTGATGGGAGAGGCCTCTGAACTCCGTCATAGATGCTCCCTATGAGCCCTGGGCCAAGCTCAACTGACAGAGGCCTGCCAGTTCCCTCTACAGGCTCTCCTGGAGTTAAGCCTACAGTCTCCTCATAAACCTGTATAGTGGCCTTATCCTCTTCGAGCCCTATTATCTCACCTATAAGCTTATCCTTACCTACGTATACGACCTCATACATCTGGCTGCCCTTCATACCCTCAGCAATAACCACTGGCCCCACTATCCTTACTATTCTACCTTTAGCAGACATGTTAGCACCTTAGTTCTAGTGTAGCTAAAAACATTCCTAATGCCAGCATAGAAATATGCACTAGAGCTGAGGGACCATCATTATAATCATCAGCGCGACCACTAGACCATATATTGCTATGGCTTCTATAAAGACTACGTATATCAGGGATCTACCGAAGACTTCTGGCTTCTCGGCTATGGCTCCCATAGCAGCTGCGCCAGTTGTTCCCATACCTACTCCAGCTCCAAAACCAGCTAGTCCTATGGCAACTCCAGCACCCATTAAGGCTAGCCCACTTGCAATCTCGCCTTTGCCTTGCTCTCCACCTTCCTGGCCAGCAGCTATCATTGTTACACCAACTGCTGAGAGAAGAGCAGCTACGGCAGCTGCTGCAAGAATCAGCAGCATACTTCTCTTCATGAGACACCACCCTAGTGAGCCCGCAGGACACGTCTTTTAAAAGTATTTAGGTGATAACATGGAAGAGAACACTTTTGATGGAACTAATGGGGAGCCCATAATACTTTCCAATGACTATGCTCTTTAAGTTGCGTATTTCATGGTACTTGAGGTTTAGGAAGGCTATGACAACTGCTAGCTGGAAGGGATACTGTGTGAATACCTGTTCGTTGACATCTATCATATATAGGGTAAGCCTCCTCTCAGCCTCGCTTAGAGACTGAACACCTCGAAGTATGCTGGAGTAAGCTCCTTCTGCTAAGATCCTTAGAGCCTCTCCTATGGTAGCTGCCCTAGCTGCTCTCTCTAGGTCGTCAGCTAGTCTGTATCTCACGTTAGGTATCAGACTATCTATTTCTTCAGGGCCTGCACCGAAGGTTTTAGCCCTTAAACAGGCGAGCATCGATTTTACATCAACTTCTGCTCCAAGAACATGCCTTACAGTCTGCTTGTCTACCATAGGGAGCTGTTGAGCCTGCCTCCATAGAAGATCTATAAAGTAGCTGTCAGCTGCAAGTTCGAGAGGAACTGGGCTTTTGAAGTCCTCAGACATTGTTTTCGCATCAAGTAAAAGAGATCTCAGCCTAGGAGACCATGCTGATGCTATGATGTCGCTTATACTTCCTCCTTCAAGCAGCTTAGCTACTGTATCAAGAGGATAATATGCTGATGGAAGCACTAGCAGAGAGACCTCTTCTTTTTTCATGCCTGTGAAAACTGCCCTCAAGAGTAGTTTAAGGTTTTCAATGTCAAGTCTCGTAGATAGGGTCTTTAGTAACTGCTTACCTCTCCGCTCTGAGACCCAAGTTGAAACCCCACTAGCCTTGTCATAGTAGTCTCTAGTTAGAATCTTTTCGACTTCAGCTGGAGTCTTAGCTTGCATAAGCTCTCTAGTATACTGGGAGTAAGCGGGCATAGAGAGTAAAGTCTGGATCATCATAGGTAGGTTCTTAGCTCTGAGAAGCATATCATAGTTTGCTGGAGTCAGCATAAAGGAGCGGAGAGCTCTTGAGCGAGCATTTGCAAAAGCATATGCAGATGCTCTAGAGAACACATTATCACCTCACTACGTATCTTACTAGTTTGAGGAATAGGAGAATACCCATAGCAAGACCAACAAAGCCTCCTATGAGAGATAATATAAATGCAGCTATGAGAGAGATCTTTCTCCCAACAAGCAATCCTATTAAAACGCCGACTATAACCAAAGCTGGAAGTTCGAGGCCTAATATGAGAGTTTTCACTAGGATAAGCAACTCTCTACGCATGGCGGCCTACCACATGTCTGAATCTTTAAAAGCTTACCTGAATCCCTATTGAGGGGGTATCTTGAGCGGTGAGATGGCTAAGGCAATGTGGTACTTTACGCTACCATTTGATATACTCGCCTTAGCTATGGTCGGCTACTACTTAGCTAAGAGGCTGAACTACCATCCGGGAATAGGGGTGCTAATTGGCACAATATGTGGCACAATTCTAATGTGGGGAATAATTCTGAAGAGGGAGCTTATCTCAAAGGGGAGATAGGTGAAAAGTGGGAGCTACAGCTACTTCGCATCTAGACTGAGAGCTCAGATCGGTAAACTACTTGATGAAAGTGATTATAAGAGTGTATTGGGCTGCAAAGACCTGCGAGAGCTGCAGGTAACCCTGGCCAGAACCAAGTACAGAGAGCTTTCCTTTGCTAAGAGTATAGAGGAGCTTAACGATAAGCTCATGTATCAGTTTTCAGAAACACTCGACTTTATAGTCGACAACATACCGCTAGGGAAAGAGCTTATAGAGGAGTTTAGGAGAGTGTTAGGCATATGGTGCATATCATCAGCTATTAAGGCTAGAATAGAGAGAAGCTTTACCTCAGAGGCCATGGTGATACCTCCTTATAGGGTTAAGAGAAGCATGCTTCTCAAATTGCCTCCACTACAGGCAACAGCTCTGCTAGGAGTGAAGCTGAGTGAAGAGGAGAAGAGGATGATGCTAGAAGTTGAGCAGGCACATGGGCTACATTACTATGTGGTCTTAAAGACTGTTAACTCTGTCAGAAGGCTAGCTAGAGGGAGCTCTGTGAATGGAGGAGTTGATAGATTGCTTGCTGGATTGGAGAAAGCGGCAGAAGATGCCTTATCATACTATGTAACCTCCTCCATAAAGAACACAAGGTACCTAAGGGGGATCCCGAGTAGCTTGATTAGCAAACTTGTATCAAGGCAGGTTCCTGAGGGAGATCTTGGGTTCTTGAGAAGAGTAAGGTTAGTAGCTAATATACCACTTGTGAGCTATCCATTCCAGCCATCACTTGCCCTTAGCATGATACTTCTATCTTGGATTGAGTGCTATAACCTAAACATAGCATTCATTAAGCTGATGAGAGGAATAAGGGGAGGAGAAGCTCTAAAGCTTATGGTAATGTAGTTTTGCTATGGTATGCTGATAGGCGTAGATGTTGCTAGTGGCTTAAACTCGACGCCATCACCATGATAGAACTTTAGACCGTGCTCCACCCAGTGAAGCCTTAGATCCTGGAAGAAGACGAAGACCACCTCGAAGAAAACGAAGAACAGTGTTCCTACTATAGCACCTATCGTGAATGGGCCTATCCATGAGAGGCTCCTGGTCACATCCACAAAGAGCTTACTTAGCACTACATGTATCATCTCAAATGCAAAGATTCTTGAGTAGGATATAGTGTTAGATAGCGATGCTAACAGAGAGTCAAGTGCTTCACCAAATCCCTCTGTAACACCTAGAACCCTCATCTTTAGTATCAGCATTACTATGAATGGAAGCCACAGGAATGGGAAACTCTCTCTGAAATCAAAGGCAGCCATGAAGGCCCCTATCCCATGCTTGAAGAAAAGGTAGACGCCACCTAAGTAAAGCCATATCCACACAAGTGGACCTGCTACAGCTTCGTTCAGCTCTCTCATCTTAAGCTTGTTAATCAGTCCCAGGATGAGACCCGCTAGGATGTGTAGTATGGCTATGTAAACGGAGAACTTTAGGAGAGGCATGGGATCCTCAGCTGGAGACCAGTGTGATGGGAAGCCTAGCATTTGTAGGAGCTTTTCTCTTGTGCTCTCTAGAGCTTCGCTATGGAATACCTCATGAAGATGGTGGCCTAACACCTCACCGTAGACGAAGCCAAAGAACATAGCTGCCAACCCTCCTAGTATGAAGAATGTAGAGCCCTCTAGCACGTATCTTATGATCTCTCCTCCACCCTCAAACCCTCTTCTCTTCAGTAGGTAAGCTATGGAAGCGAGGACTGTGAGAGCAAGGCCGTGGCCTAGGTCACCGAACATCATTCCGAATATCACTGGAAACGTGAAGAACCAGAGTATAGACGGGTCTATTTCGAAGTAGTTGGGTGTTCCATAGCTTCTTACAAGAGCCTCTATAACGCGAACTACACTCGGGTTCTTGAGAAGCGTTGGAGGCTTCTCAGCATGATGCCCGTGCTCAAGCTGTGGTTTGGTGAACTCTAGCACATACTTTCCTCCAGTGCATTTCTCAGCGATCTCCTCCAGCTTTCGCCTACTCTCCTCTGGAACCCACCCCTCGAACACGGCTACAGTTTCAGAGCTAGCCATCTTCGTCTTGGCCTCTTCTATTATTCTGAAGCTCTCCACAGCACTCTTGTACTCAATTAACCTGGCTTTGCTCTCCTTAGCTATCGACTTAAGCTCCTCTCCTAATCTTCTCCTCTCTTCTACTGCCTTCTCTTCTTCCTCAGCCTCCCTCTCTAGCTCTGCTATTCTGCTCTGTATGCTGGAGATCTCTGCCTCTAGCTCTGATATGTATTTTTCAGCTTCGTCTATCACCTCAGGTGAAGCCTTCTTCCTGGTCTCCTTGACAGCTTCCATACTGATGCCTAGAGAGGCTGCTAGGCTATCTATTCTAGATGAGAGGGCAGATAGCCTGAACAGCCTTTCGGTGGGCTCTATTGGCCTGACCTTTTCTTCAAGCTTCCTTCCTATCCTGCCTCTCATATCTTTGAGCTCGATAAGCTTCTGCTCTCCTATAGCAGCTAGAAACCTGTCAATACACTCAACTGGGATATAGCCTCTGACCTTAAGCATGGAGACTGGCTTTAGCATTGTAATCTCCTTTAAGCTTCTTTCTTCAGGTTGGGGCTTCAGAGATTAACTTATAATTCTTTCGCCTACAGTTACATGCGGAAGTAGAGCTAAGCCCTTCTCTTAGAGAGCACAAGCCTCTTGATCAGCTTGAGCCTGAAGTAGTCTTCCCTCGCTAGCTCCTCGAGCTTCATCTCTATTTCCTTAGCAGAGGCCTCGAGCCTAGGTAGTATTATGTACTCTAGGATGTTGACTTTTCTCCTAGTCCTCCTGATTTCTCTGCCTAGGAGCTCAAGAGCTCTCTCCGTCTCAGCCAAGGAGACGATGTACCCCAGCACCTCCTCAAACGCCATCTTGGACTCATCTAGGTAGGCTGATGTATCCATGATGGGATATCCACTCTCCATAACACCTAGCTCAGCCTTTTTTACCTTTAGAACAGGCACTATGACGCCCATTATGTTCCTGAAGCCCACTTCAATCTCCATACCCTCTCTGAGCCCTATGCTAGCTCTCCTGACCCCAAGGTTCCCCATGACCATATTGGCTACAAGCAGCTTCTCAAAAGCTCCCTTAATGGCTTCCTCAAGTTTCTTCCTCTTCTCCCTGGCTTCGCTTAGCAGATTCATGAAGTCTATTATGAGAGCCTCCTCTTTCTCCCTGAGAAGCCTGTAAGCTCTGTTGGCGAGAGCTATCCTTCTTCTAAGCTTCAGAAGCTCCATTCTAGTTGGACTGACTCTGGCTGCAGCCACTTAGCTTCACCTCAGCCTACTTCTATTCCAACAGCCCTCTTTATCATCTCCTTATACTTCCTTTCAGCTGGAAGCCTAGGGCCACCTCTATCTGGGATCTCTATGAAAATTGGGTACATCCTCTCCCTGAACATCTCTATTTCCTCTCTAGCTAGCTCAGCAGCCTTCTCTGTTATGATCACTAGAGCTACGTCTCTCCTGTTGAGCAGCATTCTGACAGCTCTCTTAGCTGACTCCCTAGGGCTCTCTTCACTTACCTCATATGCCTCAGTCACACCAGCTAGCTTGAAGCCGGCTATAGTGTCAGCGTCTCCTATCACTACAATCTTCATCAGGACACCTTGGCCTTCTCAAGGATTATCTTAGCGATGAGAGGCCTAAGCCTCTTCTTGGCCTGCTCAATCCTGGTTTTAAGGGTGTTGTCAACCACAATTCTCCCGTCGGTGGATTTGACTATGATACCACCCTTTACCATAGGAGAAGCCTCGAGTTTCAGCCTAACTCCATGCTCTCTCTTTATTTTCTCAGCTATCTTAGCTGCAACATTGAGATCTGACTCGCTGACATATGCTATAAGGTTGCTTGTGCCAGCGAGCTCAATTGACCTTATCATCAGGTTCTCTAAGGCTTCGCCACCATATTCCCTTCGAATCCTCTCCTCAGCCTCCTTAAACACCTTCTTCACAAGCTCTTCTCTAGCCTGAGCAAGCTTCTGCCTACCTCTGAACCTTGCATCTATAAGGAGCCTTTCAGCCTCCCTTTCAGCCTCTCTGATCTTGGATTCAAGCAGAACCTCAGCTTCAGCTTTAGCTCTCTCCTCAGCCTCCTTAATCTTGGCTTCAGCTCTATTCCTAGCCTCACTAATTATATCGTTAGCCTCACTCCTAGCCTTCTCAAGGAGCGCCTCTGTAATCTTATGGTAGTCTCCAGCAACCTCCACTGACATCAAATACCACCAGACGCCGCCTCAGCAACCAGCTTATAAAAGTTAAACCACCCTGCCTACAGCATAGCAGAGACAGCAGGACGCAACATCAGGAGAACAGGGACCTCAGCACGAAGAGCCATAAAACGTTGACATGCAGATTGGAGGACACAAAGATCTTATGAGACTTCAGCTTAGAGCTCTCGGAGCTTGTTTAAGGGAAGAACCTAATACGATACTATAGAAGGGGCCATAGCACCTAGTTCAGAAGGCTATAACCACGCGTGAAAGCTGTCTCGTGTCAGGCAGCTCCAGGCCAGCATCAACATATACTTGGAAGAACTGAAGCTGATAGCCTGCTAGATCACAGAAAAATGCTGCTAAAGCTGCTGCAGCTTTAGAAAGGCCATCTAGAAAGCAAGCGCTGCAGTGCAGCCTCCTAAGCTCTCTCTAAAAGAAAAAGGGGAGGAAAGTTAGCCTACTCTATCCTAATCTTCCTAGCCTTAATTGGTTCCTTAAGAAGCACACGGTTAGTGAGCAAGCCATCATCGAACTTTGCAGTAGCCCTCTCGATGTTTATCCTGTGAGCTAAAGCCCAACAGTCATAGAACACTAAATCCTCTCTCAGAGACAGATGTCCTCTTCAGTTACTGACAGGTCGATATCCTCCTTCTCAACACCAGGAAGCTCTATCGCAATCTTATACTCAGCCCTGTACATGAAACCACTGCAACAGGGCATACCGTGAGTTTTCGCCCTCCATGATACTACCATAAAGCAGCTAGGAGGCTAAATTCAGATTTCGCGGGCAAGCTTCGAGATAACAGAGTACCTCAAGAAGACTCCTAGGAGGCTGTATTCCTAGGCTCCTTTACACTGATAGGATCTAGCTTCCAATTGGAGCATATCTCTCAACTCGCCGAGTGATAAATCTTTAAGTGCATAGAAGCGTGGTTATGGGGATCGTATGTTCAAGCTGGGAGAGGAACAGGCTATAAGGAGGTTGATCTCCATTGCTAACGCACATCTCCCAGCAGAGTTTAAGACGCTAAGACAGCTTTTAGGCGAGAAGGACCCAAAGGTGCTTTGTAGAGATGGGTCAGTCCACATGTTTGACAAGAGAGAGCTTGAAAGATTAGCTGAGATGGTTCCAGAGGAGCTACATGACAGACTGAAGCTTCCTATTATCCTCACCATAAACCCGAAGTATGGTAGAGGAACCTATGAGGTAGAGGGGGATGTTGAGAGGCAGGTGATAGCAAAGATCCTCGCTCTTCCTCAGCCAGCTAGGAACGAGAAACTCATATTGTACAGGCCACAGGTCATGAAGCTTAGGAGGAGCCTTCCAACAACAACACAGTATGCCTTCGCTAGGGAATCCATATAGTAGCATACGCTAAGCTCTCAGCTTAAGTGCCATAAGCTTAGGATAGCTAGAGGTTAGTAGGCATGATTTTGTGGTTGATAGAATCATAACACTTGGTGGCTGTTAGGGCCGGTAGGACATGAAGTGTATGTAGGAAGTTATAATGTGAAGCTAAAGAAACTTTTTAGGTAATGCTGCTTATAGAATTGGTTCTCTGGTATATGAGGTGCAGTGCTTGGAGTATGATGTCGAGAAGCCTATTTGGGACCATATAACTGAGCTCTCTGAGAGACTTAAGGTTATAGTGCTCGTGGTTGGTGCTGCAGCCTTCATAGTAGGCATCGTACCGGCTAGGCCTTTGGACCCATCTAGCTATAGAGGGAACTATACGACCTTGGTTTCACAGGTGATTAGCTGTCTTGAGGAGAAGATGCTCCCTGAGGGAGCTGAGGTCATAGCTGGTGGCTGGATGGATGTGCTGACTGTATACCTGACTACCTCTCTTGTCCTAGGCTTTCTGGTAGCGTCTCCTGTCGTAGCATATGAGCTCTGGAAGTACATTAGCCCCGCCCTTTATAGGCATGAGAAGAAGATGATTACCTACTTTGTCCTAGGATTTGTCTCGCTCTTTGCTCTGGGAGGAGTTTATGCCTTTTACATAATTGTCCCAATCACTGCTAGGGTTATAATGTGGCTTGCTGTTAAGGGGGGAGCTACCCCTGTATTTACTCTCAAGGACTTCATGAACTTCATATTCTTAGCTGTTGTGGCTACAGGCCTCTTCTTTAACTTCCCGCTTATACTGCTTGTTTTACTCAAGGCTGGTGTGATAGACACAAATACTCTCTCTAGTAATGTCAGGAAGGTATTCCTTGTAGTCCTGGTGCTTACAGCTGTGCTTACACCAGACCCGTCTCCCATCAGTATGCTTCTACTTAGCATACCGTTTATGGGACTATATCTTGTTGTGATATTCATTGGAAGAAGGCTTGAGAAGTCTACCTGATCAGAAGCTTGGCGAGCAGCTTTAAGTGGAGTGGTAGCCTTAGGCTTCTAGATAATCTTCTTGACGGGTAGAGGTCTTCTGTAGCCTTGTATTCTGTTTCGATTAGATCTCTTATGGCCTCAGAAACTTCGTCTCTATGCATGTGTGCAGCTAGACTAGATATCCTCCTGTCAAGATCTACTCTCCTCGATATGAGCTCATATTGATCTCTGGTTATGAGCTCCAGCCTGAGCTTCGCCTTCGCCATCTCCTCTATTGCTCTCGCTGAGGACTCAGATATTTCCTCTCTGCTCATCCAGCTTGTCCTGTAGTTTAGAGAGTGCTTCCAGTGTACCTCTGTCAGGGCCTTTCTGTGCTGGGACAGAGTTCTCCACCGGATCATGTAGCCATAGCTGCCTGGGCTCTCAAAAGCTAGGCTGCCGGGGTCAACGAATGGAGCTAGAGGAGCTACAAATGCGTCTACTCTCCCTTTGACGCCAGCCTCCTGCGTGACATGTAGCAGGTAGCTTGCAGGCTTGTCAGCATGGCTTGGTGTCTGTAGGGGGAGTCCTATCATGAAGTAGAGGTCTATCCTCTTGAAACCAAGGTGCACTGCATTTCTCACCGTTTTCTCCAGCTCACTGTTGCCATAGAGCCTCCCAAATGCTCTTCGAACTTCCTCTACTGGCGATTCAGGTGAGATTTGTAGGTATATGCTGTCTCCTACTCTCCTTAGCTCTTGGAGGACCCTCCTTGAGGCTGGGTAGAAAAGCTCGAAGAAGAGGTCGTTTCCTAAGTCAGCTTCTCTCAGCGCCTTTGCTATAGTTAATGCTCTCTCCTCACCTCCTATTCTCAGATCTCCGACAAAGAATATTGGAGCAGATATCATGCTTGCTATAGACTCAGCTTCCTCCACTATCTTATCTGGAGGCTTCAGCGCAACACTGCTTCTATTTAGGTAGCATCTGAAGGCTGATGCTGAGCCTCCACATGTTATGCAGTTGAATGTGCAGCCTTTTACTGTGATGACTGCTGTTACAGGCTTCTCCTTGAACCCATAGAAGGGGGATGTCAAGTCCATGTCTCTTGTCTTTAGGAGGTTCTTAGCTATGATCCAGTGGTCTATCCTGCTATTGAAGTCGATGGGGACGTGTGATATTGGTTCAGCTCTCACCTTGCTGTCTTCTCTCCATACTATGTTGGGAACTCCTTCTAAGCTTCTGTGTTGGCTTATCCTCTCTACTAGCTGCCTCATTACTTCCTCTGTAGAGTCTCCTCTGACTATGATGTCTACGTAGGGGTAGTGAGACATTATCTCCTGCCAGTAGTATGTTGCTGAGAAGCCTCCGAGTGCTACTGTAGACTCTGGGTGAAGGCTCTTGACGACTTTAGCTAGCTCTAGCGCACCATGAGCGTGGACAAGCCAGTGGAGACTTATCGCATAGACGTCAGCATCCAGCTTCTTAAGGAGCTTGACTGGGCTGAATTTTCTGTCTGCTAGCATCTTTGCAGCTATATTGAATATTCCAACTCTGAAACCAGCTTCCTCTAGATGTGTTGAGATCGTTAGGAACCCATAGGGGTACATGTCGAATACGTAAAGTGATGGAACTACCTCGCTCATTGGGCCAGCATAAGATGGAAGCTCTCTGAAGTCATATACACTTGGAGGATGTATGAGAGCTACATCGACCCTCATTAAACCACCTTTCTGGCAACAACTCCAGCTAAGGCTAGTGCTCGTGTGACCTGTAGTACTACAAAGCCTACCTTAGCTAGAGCGTCCTTGAGAGAGCTTAGAGTCCACATGAGCTGGTATGTTGGATGAAGCATTCTCCAAGCTTTGCCTCTCAAGCCGCATACTGCGATTGCAGCTAGAGGAACCAGTTTTTTGAGATACATGGAGAGGAGCTCCTGGCATATTCTGACTTCAGGCTTGAATAGATCTAGTATAGCTAGCAGTCCTCTAGGCTTCAGCACCCTATGTGCTTCAGCTAAAGCCCTTATGCGGTTTAAGGAGTCTCTGAGAGAATATGAGAAGACGACGCAGTCAAAAGACTCGCTTTGAAAAGGCAACTCCTCCATCTTTGCTAACACAGGACTTAAAGAGAGGCCTGATGAGGCTTCTTTCAGAGAAGTGACCATACCGGGGAGGATATCTAGGCAACATACTTCTCCACCCGGGTGTACTTTAGACTCTAAAATGATAGAAGACTGGCCTGGGCCACATCCGATATCTAGAACCTTAGAGCCAGGGCTGAGGGGGAGGGAGCCAAGCACTTTAGACCTCATGACGCCTGAGAGCCCTAGAGTTATTACTCTGTTTACCTGCTCATAGCATGGAATTGTGTCTCTCAAGGCTAGCTCCACGGAAACCCAGAGCTGCCGTGAGAGACCATATGTCATCAGAGCACCCCCTTAAGGTACTCTGAGAAGCTTAGTAGCTTCTCTTCTCCCTGAATGTCCTCTGGGAGCATCGGTATCACCGCGATACCGGGCTTCTCTCCAAACTCTCTCTGAAGGAGCTTAAGGTACTTGGCATGCACTTCTGACTTCTTGACCCAAGGCTTGCAGTTGCATGCTTCTCTCTGAAAGACTTGGTTAACTATTACTTTGCGTACCCTTATGCTGAATGCAGCTAGCTCTCGCATTATGCGCTTAGCTTGAGTATACCCTAGCCACTCTGGTATAGTCACTATGTATGCTTCGAAATCTGGGGAGGCAAGCATGGCCAGCACGTCCTCAGCTAGCTTCCTCCAGCTGCTTATCAGCCTGAGGGGATCAGCTTTCTCTTTACGCCTTATCTTGTCTAGTGTAGACTTGATCTTCAGGTAAATTGCTGCTGCATCACTTAAGTGACTGTAGAGCTGCTCCTCTAGCTTCACTAGGGACAAAGCTCCACCAGCAGGAGCAGTATCCCAGACTATAAAGTCATACTCTCCAGTGGACTTCTTGTCTAGGATGTACCAGAGCATGAACTCGAATCCTATGCCAGGAGCTCCAGCAATGTAGTCTATAATCTCCTCTCCAACAGGTAGAAAAGAAGACACTACATCATAGACTTCGTCTCCAAATCTCTTCTTCCACATCTCAACTATGGCATTCTCATCGAGTTCAGCAGCATACAGAGAGCCGCTCACAGCCCTTGGCTGAGGATTAAGGCTGATGCCAAGTATATCTGACAGAGATGGGGTGGGGTCGCTAGTGACCAGCAGAACTCTATAGCCACCTTTAGCTAGCCGAACTGCTATAGAAGCTGAGCATGTGGTCTTGCCTACACCACCTTTACCCCAGAAGGATATGATTCTCAAGGGACCCCCCTAATCTGCTGTTAAGAAAATTTACTATAAGACCATAGCATACTTCCGTCGCATATGACATGGTGACATCGTGCCAGAGAAGCCTGCACTTCTTGAACCTCCATAACGGAGCTTTTTACGAGAGAAGTCTTCCATGCAATGTAGCGGTAGCTGCTATCAGTAGACTTCTCTCCTCTATGAACCTCTGCTAGCACTTAAACTTCTGCATAGATTCTCTTAGCGCCAATATGTGGCATCATTTGACCTAGCTGGCTCAGAGAAAAGCCTCCCATGTCTTATCCCTTGACACCCCTGCTTAAGCTCTGAGCTCACATAGATCATGATCTTCTGCATCCTAGCACTACTGTTATAGCTGAGCACTATTGCTACTTAATACCGTCATATGAGTCTCCATCAGCTATCAGTAGAGAGCTCAACACAACATCATAGAAGGCAGATTCCGCTTGCCTACTCACATCTGCTGGAATAAGTCTATGTACTAGCTGGGGTATAAGCTTAAAATGGGATAGCTGCCGTACCTTCTCTGGGGATAGTGTGCTAGGTACGTGGGAGGTAGTGGCTATCCTTGCAATAGCTCTACTGCTATTTGGGCCGAAAAAGCTTCCTGAATTGGCTAGAGGCATAGGAAAAGCGATATACGAGTATAGGAAGGCCAGTTCAGGCCTTCTTGAGGAAGAGGAGGATGTAGAGGAGAAAAAGAAGAGGAAAGCTGCAGAGGAGAGAGAGGCCTTGATGAAAGCTGCTGAAAAGCTTGGAATAAACACTGAGGGGAAGAGTACAGAGGAGATAGCTAAGGAGATCGTCCAGCGGCTTGAGGAGGAAAAGGAAAAGTGAGGTTATAGGAAGCCTGATAGCAGTCGATCTACTAGCATAGCCATGAAAGCCAGCCCTTCTACTGGTGAAGCCAGCTTATACATCCGTCTAGCATCTTCTATGTTCGGGTTCTTAGCATAGATGGCTGCCTTATAGAGAAGGAAGAGGGTTGGTATCAGAGCTATAGCTAGGTAGATGATGCTGAACTCTCCTATCAAGAAGAGAAAGAGCTCTGCTAGGACCATCATAGCTATAAATGCTGTGATTATCCTGGCAGCCTGTCTTATACCAACAGCTACTGGAAGCATGGGTACTCCAGCCTTCCTGTAGTCCTCTATGTAGTATATTGAAATGTACCAGACGTGAGCTGGAATCCAGGCTGCTGTTATCAGCACTACGAGGAGAGAAACCAGATCTAAACACCCTCTTGCAGCAGCATAACCTGCTAAGGAGGGAGCTCCTCCAGCAACACCACCATATACTATCGAGAGAGGAGTCTTTCTCTTAGCCCAAAGCGTATACACTAACAGGTCAAACATGATACCGAGCATAACAGATAACACAACCCATGAGTTTAGTAGAGTAGACAGCCCTAATCCAAGTGAAATGAGAATGATACCGAATACTGCAGCCCTAGCTTCAGAGACTATGCCACGTGGTATAGGCCTCATCCTAGTCCTGTCCATCATGGAGTCTATATCGGAGTCCAGCACCATATTGATGGCTGTAGACCCAGAAACTGAGGAAGTGATAGCAGTAAGGAGCTTCATGAGATCTGCTAGAGACCTACCACCAAAGCCTATGTATGTGAATACTGACGTCAAAACAAGTAGAAAGGTCTGTTTTGGCTTGGTAAGCTTAATGTAGGCATCCATTAGCTTTAGAGTGGTGAGGTCAGGCTTCAGAAGCCTGCTCTTCAGCAGCTGCTCAGCTGATGACATGGCTGCAAGCCTCTAGCAAGGAAGCCACCAGCGAGGAGGCTTTTAATAATTGCTGCAGATGACTGCCTTAAGAGCAGCTTTCCCATAGGTCCTTCTGGCTAACAGGAGATTCGGTAGCTTGCTTCTCCTGTCAGATGCTGGTGAAGCTACGAGCTGTAGGGTCTTCTATCGAAGTCGACTCCAGCTGATTGATTTTACTCGCCTAGTAGACGATGGATCTCTTGTATCACAGTGGTTATCAGCTCAGGCATCTTCCTCTTTAGGATAGGAGATAGCTCCATGCTAGGCTCAAGCGAGCATGGCTCAATACCTAATATAACCACATCCTTAGGTAGCTTATATGCGTCTGTCAGCTTAGCTACATGTAGTGTAGTTACTAGGTCTAGGTGGTGTAGTGATGCCATAGTGAGGAGAGAAGACTCTAGCTTCTCTAGGTCACTTAAGGTTAGCCTCGATATCTCCCCTGGCTTACCTCCAGTTAAAGCTGCATCTACTATGATGGCTTTATCTGCTCCATCTAGTGCCTCTAAGAGAGCTACCCCGCTTGTCCCACAGTCATAAACCTCTACTCCTGGAGGAAGCCTATATGCCTTCAGCTTCCTAGCTATATGAACACCTACCCCCTCATCTCCACTCAGTATATTCCCTATTCCAACAACTACTATCCTCAACTTAGAAAAAATAGGAGTGCTACTCGGCTACTGGCTCATCTCTGTACCCTAGGGTTATTGCTCGGAGCATCTTGAAGACTACTGCCGCATAGGCGTGTAATATGACTACTCCTAGGATCGCTGCTGCAGCTGCTCTATGTATTGCTCTGACCATGGAGTATGGTCCTCCTCCAAGGACTGCTGCTAGGCCTCCAGCTATCTCATAGACTAGGGGGAAGTACTCTGTGAAAGCTAGCGCCAGCCCTGTGAAAGCTATTATCAAGCCTAATACCAGGAAAATCCACCATACCATGGCTTCTGTCGGCACTATCTTCTCTACATACCTCTTCCTCTTAGGGTCGTATCTTATCGGCTCCTCTAGGTGGGGGCCTATTCCAAGCCATGCTTTAGCTTCTGCTATCATGTATGATATCGAGTAGGGGATCCTCCCTATGCTATACCACTTGTAGTCCTTGGACAGGAAGTATTGGGTGAAGAGGAGAGCCGTGAAGAACCATGCTAACCCTGCTACGACGTGTACTGCTCTCGTCATCCCACCTGGCAGTATCCTGACACCCCATATTCCACCAAGCTGGAGGCCTGTTAGCCCCAGTGTGATACCTTCCACTACTATGAGCCAGTGTAGTATCCTGAAAACCAGCGTATGCCGCTTAACTCGAACCCTCTTCAGCTTCATAGAGGACACCTAGTATAGGCTGCATAAGCCATGCTTGAGCTCAAACACATAGGTCTTCTTACTCGGTGATATGATGTGCACACCACACGCCAGGCAGGGGTCAAACGATCTTACTATTATCAGCGGTAGGGTAGCATTAACCTTCTCACCTGTGTCAGTTGGCTCCATGTTGAGGCCAGCCAGCTTCGGGTTGAGCTTTGTTAAAGCCATTGCTACGGTGTCCCCCCAGCCTGGGTACAGTGCGTTAGCTAGCTCAGGCACTGTCAGTGTAGGTATCCATGTCGTCCCACATTGGATTGCATGCTCTCCTGCTCCTGGCCTGTCTTTGCTATCACGTGGGCTCCAGTTCCATGTTCCTGGGACTATTGCCTGCCAGCTCTCTATCTTGTATCCCTTTATCTTGACCCAGTGGCCTAGTGCTCCCCTTGGAGCCTCCCATAGCCCCCTTCCATTAGCCTCCTTTGGTACTGGCTTGTAGTTTAGGTTCTTTGCCATCCCTGCCTTGACCAGGCTAGCTAGACTTTTCAGGAAATCGAATGCTACATTAGCACATATCAGGGCACAAGCTGCTCTGGCAACCACCCTGTCGAGGACCGATCCCTTAGGGTTTCTGACCCTATAGACAAAGTCACCGTAATCTTCTCCTGTTATCGGATGTACCCTGGGGATCCTCCACTCTGTGCCCATGGTGTTCAGCATTCTGGCCAGCGGGCCGACTTCGCAGACTCTATCGTCGTAGCGTGGTGCCTTAGTCCATGTGTAGGCTCCAGGCTTGTTGCGGTTTGGAACGGTCTGACCTTCCCATGGATGTAAGCCGTCAGGAACATCATACCAGGAGTACTTGGCATCCTCTGTTATTTTATTCTCGTCTAGTGGATGCCTTGACCCATCATACCAGCAGCCTGCCTTTATCACAGACTTCTCACGCCTTGATGTCTCCAGCCAATCTGACTCATAGTCCTCTGGCCAGGGAAGCATCCCATAGGATAGAAAGTTCCCTGTCGTCACTCCTATGTCCTCTAGCCCTACATTGGCTCCCAGAGCATCTCCGGTCACCTCCTTTAGCCTCTCATTAGCCTCTATCAGGTTCATTATGTCCTGTATGTGAGTTAAGGCTACAAACTCCCAGACATCTACCATGGCTGCAACAGACTTAGCTATCCTGTCTAGGGTCGGCTCAACTAAGACTCCACCAGGATAGTAGTTTGCTGCATGAGGAAACTTCCCTGTCCACAGTGCGACAACTTGGTTAGCTCTACGCTGCACCCTGACGCACTCCGCATAGTGTGTACCTATTCCCTTCGCCAGCCCTTCCTTGCCGAGGACTGGTGGGAGTATTGGAGCACCATGCTCTGGGCCCATTAGGACAGCTAGCTCAGGGCCTATCAGAAGGTAGAAGTGTATCAGGTGGTCGTATAGGTAATAGGCACTTGAGGCTATGTTCCTGATTAGGACTGCAGCTGGAGGTGGTACAGCGTCAAACGCATCATCTAATGCCTGGACTGTAGCTAGCGCATGGGGATGTGGGCATACGCCGCATATGCGCTGGTTTATCAGCACAGCATCACGAGGGTCTCTCCCTCTGAGGAATATCTCAAATCCTCTGAACATCGTGACTGGAGCCTTGCATTCTGTCACAAAGTACTCGTTGTTCAGCTCAGGTTTCCTCTCGATCTTACACTCTATCTTGAGGTGGCCCTCAATTCTGCTGATAGGATCCACTCTAAACTTGGCCAAGCTCACTCACCTCCCTCCTCCCCCTCCTTTCCTCTCGTAGCAATCTTCTTTGCTAGGTGTATTCCGACACCTACTGCAGCTGCCCCAGCGAATGCCTTAGCCCACGTCTCCACTGGTATCCCTAGTATCGTCGGCAGTGTAGGGAGCTCCTTAAAGAAGGGTGCTGTATCGCCGTCTGGAAAGTCTGGCTCAGAGCAGCCTATGCATGGTGCACCGACCTCAACACAGTATGCTACCCCATTGTTCCACTTCCTCAGAGCACAGTCTGTCCAAGCCACTGGGCCCTTACATCCTATCTTAAACCTGCATCCCTGCTCGCTCTGCCCGAACTCAGCGAAGATGCCTCTGTCATAGAAGGGCCTATATGGGCAAAGCTCCTCATGCATGTTCCTCCCATAGAACATTAGAGGCCTATTGTATCTATCTAGCTTTGGGACTACGCCTACTATCAGGCTTGCTAGGGTCAGTATCAGGCTGTCTGGGTGCCCAGGGCACCTTGGGAGGTTTATAACGGCCTTCGCTTTCTCAGCCATCCCAGCTTGCTTTAGGAACTCCTGTACCCCCATTGCTCCAGTGACGTTACCTTTAGCATGAGGGATGCCTCCGTAGGCTGAGCATGAGCCGAATGCGACTATGTAGTCTGCTGCAGCAGCACAGTCTTTGACCCAGTCTCTAAAGTCTCTTTCACCTGTCTCACAGAAGCCTGGTTTCTGCACTGCTCCCTCTACTACCATGATTTTGGGGCCTGGTCCCTTGTGAGCTATCCACTCCTCTATGAGCTCTACTCCTAGGGTGCCGGCTGCAGGGTGTATGACATACATCCAGTCTGGTAGAGCTATTGGAAGCCCTGAGTTCCCTACTGTTATGCTGCAGAGCACTTCTATGATGTCTGGGTCAGCTGCCTGAGCGAAGGATATGCTGCAGCCTGTGCATCCTGCTCCATTCAGCCAGCAGATGTGTACGTAGTCCTTCGCTTGAGCTAATACCTCCAGGACAATAGGCTTAACCTGTGAGAGCGCTATGGAGGTGCCGGTTACGGCAGCAAGCTTCAGGAAATCACGCCTCTTCATCTCCAGATAGCTGTGATCGAGAGAAGACTCGGTGGGGTCAGCCAAGGCTGTTCACCGGCAAACCCTCCATTAGCTGACTTATATATAGCTATTCATGGGTCTGTACACATGTGGTATGCAAATCTTAAGCTGAGTAGGCAGGGTTCAAGGTAGTGTCCATGGGAGAGGCTAGATCCGTGGCATGGGTTTAAGAAATTAACTGGAGACAGATAGGGGAGGGAGGATGCATGAACTTGTGGTTGTAAGTGGCATCGTAGAAGCAGTGTCAAGGTATGCTAGGCAGGAGGGGAAAAGGGTAGTGAGGTTTAGGGTTGCAGTAGGTGAGCTGGCAGGGTTTAGCATAGAGCTAATCAGAGAGCTCTTGAGGGATATGGTTAAGAAGACAGAGCTGGAGGGAGCTGAGTTCTCTGTTGAGGCAGAGGCTGCTGGAGTGAAGTGCTTGAGCTGTGGGGCAACGCTAGGCTTCAGAGAGCTTATAGGGCCCCTCTCAGAAGATGAAAGGGAGATGATGCACTTCCTACCAGAGCTGGTCTCTTCGTTCTCGAGATGCCCTAGGTGTGGTGGAAGAGACTTTGAGATAGAGTCAGGTAGGAGTGTGAAGATCGTTGAGGTCGAGCTGGAGTAAGCTAGACTATAGAAGCGTGCTGATACCAAAGAGGTTCTCTGAAATAGGGTACACGCTGATGGTTGCAAGCGGGAAGGGGGGAGTAGGCAAGAGCCTGATTTCAGCTGCGATAGCTCTAACTAAGGCCTCTGATGGCATGAGAACTGGCCTCTTAGACTTAGATCTACATGGGCCCTCTTCTGCAGCCATACTCGGCATCACTGGAGCTCCAGTAGAGGGTGAAAGCGGGATCATACCACTTGAGAAAATGGGAGTGAGGGTTATGTCGGTAGA
Source organism: Thermoproteota archaeon (assembly GCA_037917675.1). Lineage (GTDB taxonomy): Archaea > Korarchaeota > Korarchaeia > B14-G2 > B14-G2 > B14-G2. Next base: position 40,318 of record JAVCBW010000036.1, on the reverse strand, counting down.
GTTCTTCGCTGGAGAGAACCCTTTCCCAGCTGGCGGAGCTGGGAAGCGTGAAGTTATCAGAGAGCTGCTAGCTTTAACAGACTGGGGTAGCTTAGATCTGCTTGTAGTAGATCTCCCACCGGGAACAGGAGACGAAATGCTGGCAGCCATAGAGCATATTCCGGAAAGAAGAGGATGTATTCTAGTGACTACTCCATCAGCTCTCTCAGCCAGAGTAGCTAAAAGAGCAGGTATGCTCCTGAAGGATATGAATGTGAAATTGCTTGGAGTCATAGAGAATATGTCGACATTAATACTCGGAGAAGGCGAGGTAAAGCTGTTTGGAGAGGGAGCTGCAGAGAAGCTGGCTAGGGAGCTTCAAGTAGCATTTCTCGGCAGGCTCCCACTTGATCCAGAAGCCTCTCTGGCAGCAGACCATGGTGATCCTGAAAAACTTCTGCAGACTAGGTTTGTAGAGGAGCTCTCAGAAATACTCCATAAATTACCACTATAGGAAAGCAGAGCTCAGGATAGGCTACATGTAAGGAAGCATACTCAGCATGCAATGCAGCAGGTTAGCTCCATGCCATGATGTACACTGTTTTATGTTGCCAGCCGCCAGTTAGATATGATGCTTGCATGCGGCAGCTACATGCTAGAAGCTATCGGGTTTAGAGAGTACTAACCAGTGTTTTATGAGCTGCAGTGTCTTTGCTCTCATATCCATCGATAAAGCCGCTAGGATCACCGTCTTTGGGATCGCTTTAAGCATAGTCTTTGCCAGGATCTTATTGAATACTAGCTTTTCTCCTATTCTCCTAGCTACTAGGCCTGTTTGGAGCAGGCGTGACAGAGGCTTTAGAAGGCACGTGTATTCTTCTTCCGGCCTCTCTGATTGGAGAGCCTTCGCCGCTAAGCATGCTGTTAGAGCTGCTAGAGGAACCCCTCCCCCGTTTGTCGGCATTACTGCACCAACTGCATCACCTATCAGCAGTACTCTGCTTGCTGTAGGTTTCTTAACTAGACCTCCTACTGGGAGTAGCTTAGCATGTATCTTGCTGCCAGCTGGTGTAGCCTTTACTTTTCTTAGGAACTCTCTATGTGCTAGTGTTACTTTCTTCCTATGAGACCTTGGATAGCCTACTCCGATGTTATAGAGTCCTCCTCTTGGTATTATGAAGGCATATCCTCCTGGAGCTATCCTACTGAACTCCATGTAGACATCGTCTTCATTGTGTTCACATTTTGTTCTCTGCAAAGTTACTAAAGCTACATCCTCTGGAGGAAGCTGGGAGCTGAGATGGGCTGACTTGGCTGCAAGAGATAGATAGCCATCAGCAGCTATCAGATAGCTTGATTCCACGCTGCTAGATCCTATTTTAGAGACCACCTTGTCACTGTGAATCTTACTTCCATAGTACCATGTTGAGAGCAGTATATTGGCTCCATGTGACTCAGCTTCCTCTAGCAGGGTAGATACTGCCTTAGCTCTATCTATAACCAGCCCTCTGAACCTGAAAGTAGCTTTCACACCTGAGAAATTTAATGTTAGCGTCTCTGTTCTGTTTAGAGCTAGCTCCTGGCTGTAAAATCTGTCTGATATGAATTGAAGCATATCCTTATAGCTTGATAGACTGCTCCTGAGGACATCCCAGTCAGGCAGGTACTCACCACAGATGGTAGGCTGCTCTGGAGTATGCTTCCTCTCGACAACAGTGACTTTAAAGCCTGCCCTAGAAGCAAGGTATGCTAGGGAAGCTCCTGCTGGGCCGCCGCCGACAATGAGGAGGTCTACTCTCATCTCATGACCGCAGCTATTAGGACATTATAAAGGTTCTAAGGGTGACGTAAGGTGCTCCAGTAGGGTGAAGGAATATTCTAGATTGAATTATGCCATCTAAGAAAGTAGATTGGGTTATGTTGCTGGTATGAGCCTAGGTGCTAACGCTACTGCTGGGCCTAACCCTAGTGCTACTGTTGCTATAGCTGTTATCAGGACTGCTATGACAGCAGGGTCTGTCACAGCCTCCTCCCTGGCTTCCTTAGGAGGCTCTTTTGGGAAGTACATTTGTCTCAGCACCTGAGCATAGTATCCCACTGATATTCCACTGTTAATTATTGCTACAAGAGCTAGGCCTGGTGCGATATCGAATACTGAGAGGAACAAGTAGATGAATTTGCTCCAGAACCCTAGGAATGGTGGAATCCCCATCAGGCTTATTACCTGAACAGCGATCCCTAGAGATATAGCTGGCATCGTCCTGCCTACTCCACTTATGCCTGATAAGGTCAGCTCTACTCCCTTTCGAGCTAGGTATGCTAGGCCTAGGAATATGCCTACCTTCGCTAGTATGTAGGCTGCCATGTGTAGTGCTACTCCCTGTATCCCATAGGGCCTTCCAGCAGGGCTCACTGCAGCTGCTAGCCCGACTAGAAGGTAGCCTGCGTGCGCTATGCTACTATAGGCCATCATCCTCTGGACATTCTGCTGTACTAGCGCCACTATATTGCCAAAGGTCATCGTTGCTATCGAGAGGACTGCTAGGAGCTGAGTCCACTTGATGCCTAGAGCTGGAGCTAGAGGGTATAGTACTCTGACCAGAGCTATGATGCCTACTACCTTAACTACGCCAGCTATGTAAGACACTATGAGGGGATGTACTCCACCATAGACGTCTGGAAGCCAGCCATGGAACGGTACTACTCCAAGTTTGAAACCAAATGATGCTACTAGGAGCATTACCCCAGCTGAGAAGAGGAGGAAGCCTTGCTGTGGTGACTTCGGTGGGAGAGCTGTTGAGCCAGTGAGCCCATAGAGGACTGCTATACCATAGACCATGAGTGATGAAGATGCCACACCCATCAGAGCATATTTAGCTGCTCCCTCAGCAGAGGCCTCATCCTTTCTTATGCCTACTAGCACATAGGATGCTACCGCTACTAGAGCCCATGTGACTAAAAGCACCACTAGGTCTGCTATGTACAGCATGACCTCGACTCCCATTAGTGCCAGTAAGAGTAGGGAGTAGAAGCTTGGGGAGAGAGGCCATTTTGAGGCCTCTGGGAAGCTTGCCACTGCCACAAGTAGTGCTCCAGCTACCACTAATGCTCCTAGAAATGCACCATAGAAGTCTAGTCTGAGCGCACCATCGAACATTGCTATGCTACTCGATGAAAACAGGTATGCTGCCATCATAGCATATACTGCTAGAGCGATAGCCATAGTAGCCAGCGTGAGGTATGGAGCTGTCCTCCTCCTGCCTTTGAGGAGAACATAGTCTAGGGCAGGGATAGAGAGGCCTACTCCAGCTAGGATGAAGAGTGTTAGAGTAAACATAGCTGTGATCATCTCATATCACCCAGAGGATTAGTATGGCTACAACAACTAATCCTGTGAAGAACGTGAGTAGGTAGTGGTTTATGCGGCCAGTTTGAGCCCTCCTGAAAACGCTACCTGCCTCAATGAATGCATGTGGGATCTTGCTGTGGTAGCCTTCATCTATGACTGGTGTCTCAAAGCTCTCAAATGCTTCTCTGCTGAACCACAGCGTGAGCCACGGTATTAGCCTGTGGTATATTCCATCTATTATGAGGGTGTCGAACCACTTGAAGACTGCTCTGGCGAAAGCTGCTCCACCATAGACTAAAACCCTGTAGTATATAGAGTTGAGGAGCCACCTGTCATATAAAAAGTCTCTGAGAGCTTTCAGCAGAGGCTGCTTCAGTAGGGTAGCATCCAGCCTGAAAGCTGGCTTAAAGTAGTTTGCTATAGCTACCAAGAGGCCTATTGCTACTAGTGTGGAGCATGTAGCTGTAAGCTGCATATCAATGTGTAGGTGGAACTCGCGTGGAGCCTCTTCTAGACCTACGACATTGCATGTTAATGTCCTCATTAGAGCTGGGTAGGCTAGTGGCCAAGCTACGCCTAGACCTATCGACACTATAGCTAGCAGCAGATATGGGGCTAGCATTACTGGATGAGCCTCATGAAGCTTGTGCTCCTCTAGTACATGCTTTACAGTCTTGGACTCTCGGCTTAGGAACACTATGCAAAGCATCCTCATTGAGTAGAATGCCGTCAAAAGCGATGTTATGACCCCAAATGCATAGGGTAGAGCTAGGTGCGCGTGCTTTGCAGCCTCGATAACAGAGTCTTTGGACCAGAACCCCATGAATGGCGGGACTCCTGACAGGCTTAGTGCTGCTAGGAGCATAGCTATGAAGGTGAGCTTCATGTACTTCGAGAGGCCACCCATGTCATCTATGAACCTAGAGTGGACAGCATGTATTATTGCTCCAGCTGCTAAGAACAGAGACGCCTTGAATACAGCATGGCTCATCAGGTGGTTGAAGCAAGCTGTGAACCCACCTATGAACTCGTGTAGGAGGCCTGAGGACCCTATTGCCAGGAACATGTAGCCTAGCTGAGATGCTGTCGAGAATGCCAGTATGAGCTTCAGCTCCCTAGCTACTGTAGCCTGGGTTGCCATGAAGAATGCTGTGAACCCTCCTATCAGGGCTACTGTAGCGAAGAAGGCGTGTACTTGCGGTGCTGCCTCATGTATGTGGGCTGCTGCCACAAATATTGGGGCAAACCTCAGCATGAAGAAGACTCCAGCCTTAACCATGGTTGCAGCATGTATCAGGGCTGAAACTGATGTTGGGCCTGTCATCGCTGTGACAAGCCACTCGTGGAACGGGAATTGGGCGCTCTTAGCTAGTGCTCCTAGCGAGAATATGAGCAGTAGAGGATAGAGGAGGCCTCTTGTTGCCAGGGGGAGAGCCCAGTATTCTGGGTGCTCAGCTAGCTCAGGTATGCTAAATGTCCCTGTAAGCGCATATAGTACTGCTATGCCAGCTATGAAGCCTACATCGCCCAGCCTAGTGAAGACTATGGCTCTCACCCCACTGTGGCTTGGTGGGAACCACATTGGAACCCCTAATGCCCTTCTTCCTGGGTCACCTACCCAGCGCTCCTCTTCATCAGTGTACCAGTGGCCTATTAGGGCATATGATGCCAAGCCTGTCCCCTCCCAGCCTAGGAACATTGTTATCAGGTTCTCAGCATAGACTAGGAGGAGCATTGAGCCCACGAAGAAATCGAAGAAGAACCAGTATCTGGTTAAGCCTGGGTCGCCCTCCATGTACTTCAAGCTGTAGAAGCCTATCAGGAAGCATAACCAGGCTACAACTAGCCCCATGTAGGCTGCTAAGCTATCCACGTACACTCCGAGGTTTACCTCTAGGCCTGAAGCCTCGATCCAAGGCTTCCTGAAGACTACAGGCTCCTCTCTAGCTATCACTGACTGCCAGAGCACTGTGGAGAGGAGGGCGCTGACTAGCAGAGCCCCGACGCAAGCGTAGTCTCTAGCCTTGCCTCTAGCTACCACTGCTACCAGAGCTCCAATGTATGGTAGTAGCCATGTGAGTACAGCTGAGGCTACAGCTAGCTCCAAGGGCTTCACCTCAGTAGAGAAGCTGCTAGCTCTACTAGTGGGTTGACGAGCTTATAGGGGATCAGGAAGAGTATCATGCCCATAGCAGCTATGAGGGCCATAGGCACTATGATGCCTTTGCTCGCCTCCCTAGCTTCCTCAGATGCCTTGGAGGGCTCACCGAAGAATATCCTCTTCATGGTGACGAAGGAGTATGCTGTAGATAGCCCTATGGCTGCAATCAGGCCAGCTACGAGAGCTATGAAGCAATTTGACCCTGATTCCATGGCTCTGTTGACTGCACCCATTACGATGAAGATCTCACTCCATAGCCCTAGTGAAGGAGGCACACCAGTGATGTGCATGAAGCCTATCAGAGCTAGTGCAGCTGTATACGGCATCTTTGGTGCTAGCCCACCCATCTTGCTTATGCTTCTCAGCCCATGTAGCTGCACTATCAGGGCTCCTGCAGTCATGAAGAGCAGAGCTTTCCCGACTGCATGTGAAGCGTAGTGGAGCATTGCTCCAGCTATCCCGCTTGGAAGCAGGCTTGAAACACCTAGCAGGATGTAGCCCATTTGGCTTATGCTAGAGTATGCTAGTAGCCTCTTGAAGTCGTCTTGAGCTAGAACCATGAACCCACCATATATCATTGTGAGGAGGGCTAGAAACGACAGGTATGGAGATAGAGCCTTGAACTCCGCTGGAAAGAACGTGTAGCTTATCCTGACTAGCGCGTAGCCTGCTATCCCTATCAGGTTTGGTGACAGGAGAGCTGACACTGGGGTAGGTGCCTCAGCATGTGCATATGGTAGCCATATGTGCACGCCGAAGACAGCCATCTTGATGAAAAGCCCTACTATGAGAGCTATTGCTACAGGCATCCTCATAGCTGCTGGGAGCCTCTCTCCTAGTGCTATGTAGTGCTGCATAGTAGCTGGGTTTATTATGTCGAATATCCCGGTCTTCAGTCCTAGAACCATTGCTCCAGCTAGGAATAGGAGAGCTCCTATGTGAGTCCAGATTAGATACAGTATAGCTATCCTAGCTCTCTCACCGTAGCCGTAGAAAGCTATCAGGAGGAAGCTTGGAAGCAAGCTGAGCTCCAGGAACAAGTAGAACTCAAGGATGTTTGTTGAGAGGACTGTACCAAGCATTGCAGCAGAGAACATGACGTAGAGCATGTAGTATACTCCCCAGGATGGGGGCTTTTCGCCTTCATGCTCCATCTCTTCGAACCTATGCTTCATGTATGGCAGGGAGTATGCTGATACGAATGCTGTGACCACTGCTATCGAGATAGCTAGCGGAGCATTCAGCCCATCTAGTATCATGGTGAAAACGCCTGCTCTGGTGCTTGCAAGGACAGGTGGATCTATTACAGGCTCCTTAAGCCCTGTGACAGCCATGAGCCCTGCTATGGCTACTAGAGGCCATAGCAGTAGCATGGTTGCTGCTGTAGCGTTGGCTTCTGGGCTTTCATCCTTGCCGAATAGTGGCAGCAGCAGAGATCCTAATATGGGAACAACCACAGTGGACATCAGGACTGGAAATCCCAGCTGCATGTCACTCACCCTTTAAACTTCTCAAGCTTATACACGTCTACGTCTCCCTTCAGCATGAACATGAGGATAGCTATCGAGACAGCTACACCTACTTCAGCTGCAGCTATTGCTATGGCAAGTATAGCTATGGCGCCTCCAACTGGGGCAGCTCCTGAGGCAGCTGCCATGGAGAGCAGTGCAAGCAAGCCGCCGTTGAATATCACCTCAGCTGACAGGAGCATCTTGATGAAATTCCTACTTGACATCAGGCCATATAGGCCTATTCCAAAAAGGCAGGCAGATACAGCTAGGTAGGGCAAGACGGTCATCTCATCTCACCTCTCATAGCTAGAGTTATAGCTTCAATAAGCGTGGTGACGAGGGCTAGAGATGCTATGATCAGAGCAAACCTGTACTTGCCTATAAGCAGGGATGATATCTCCCTGAAGCTGACTGAGACAGGTGCCCCTGTGACTGACTGGAATGCATAGAGTAAGCCTGCTGCAACCAGGGCTGCAGCATCTAGTGCTAGCATGCTGGCTGCAGCCTCTACCCTTACTGGCTTCCTGAACATGGTTATAGAGAACAGGATGAATGTTACTGCAGCTCCAACGTAAACTGATAGCTGGAATAGTGACAGCACTGGGAACCCGAGCATGGCCATGAAGATAGCATTCCCTGCACCCACTAGAGCTAGGAAGAAGGCAGAGTAGACTAGGGACCTCATGGATACTACGAGCGCAGCTGAGGTTATCGTGAGGGCTGCAGCCAGCGTGAATATCAGGCCTTCAACTATGCTAGCCTGAAACATACTTCAACCCCACCTCCTCATCTAATATGGGCTTAACTAGCTTAGGCTTGAAAGGCCTCGGGGGAGGGCCTTCAGCAAGTCTATCAGGCTTGAATATTAGGTCTTCGAGGCTATATGAGGCATAGTCGTGGATGTCGGTGAATTCTAGGGAGCCAGCTGGGCAGATATCAACACAGAACCCACAGAAAATGCATCTATTGTAGTTTATCCCAGGATACTTCTTCTTTTTCCCATCCTCAGATTCAAAAGCATACATCTTTATGGCGTTAGCTGGGCAGATCCTAGCACAGAGACTGCAGCTCCTGCACTTCTCTTTGTTGAACTTAGGCATCCCCCTGTAGCCTTCTGGAAGCATCTGAGCTTCCTCAGGATACATCACTGTTATCCTAGGCTTTGCAACCAGGTACTTGGCTCCTGTCAAGAGTGCTTCTATATGATGAGCAACCCTCTTAGGAAGCTCCATGCTATCACCCTACCAGCCAGATTACAGCTAGAGAGTAGACTATTGAGAGCATTGAGAGCACAAACAGCATGTGCCAGCCTATCCTTATCGCCTGGTCTACCCTGAACCTTGGGTATACTGCTCTCAGAAATATGCCAAACACCATTATGATAAGGGCTTTGATAAACACCACTAGGCCTGGTGCAGCTGGATGTATCTTCTCGAGCCATGTGATGCCAGGATGCCATCCTCCTAGGAACAGGAGAGCGAAGAGCATGCTTAGCACATAGAACTTGACATAGCTAGCACCCATCAGCAGGCCGTATAGGATTCCACTGTACTCTGTGTAGGGCCCCATGACTATCTCTGTCTCAGCTTCAGCTATCTCAAATGGGAATCTGGCTGTAGACATGAGAGCAACTAGGAGGAATGTTATTGCTGCAATTGGGTTGAGTAAGATGCCCCAGTAGTGTCTCTGCATCTCAACTATCTCAACTAGGTCTAAGCTCCCATATACCATTGCTATCGCTAGAGTGGAGAGGAACATCGGGATCTCATATGACATCACGAGGTATCCTTCTCTTAGGCTTCCTATCAAGCTGAACTTGTTGTTGCTACCCCAGCCTATTATCATGTCGAATATCGGTGCTAGAGTGAGGAGAGCTAGCACAGCTAGCAGGCTGAGGTCACTTCTCAGCCCTGTGAACTCTGCTGTAGCTGGCAGGATAGCTGCAGGCACATAAGCTGTTGTGAACAAGAGGACTGGGCCTGCTATGAAGGCTATCTTGTCTACAGTCTTCGGTATGATAGGCTCCTGGAACAGGTACCTGAGGAGGTCTGCTAGCAGCTGGAGGACTCCACCAGCCTTCCTGGTGACGTAGAGGGGCCCGTATCTGAGCTGTACCTTGCCAGCTATCTTCCTTTCAAGCCAGATTATGAATAGGAGAAGTGCTAGTATCGTGACTAGCCCAGGATAGAATAGGGGACAGAACACTTCAGGCCGATAGAAGAGGAGATTTATCAGCCAGCTTATGATCATAGACACCTGCATGATACCACCTCACCTGTCAGCACAAGGAGGGAAGTAGTCTATGCTGCCATATATCGCTGGGATGTCAGCTAGCCTATGGCCTGGGAGCAGGTGAGCAAACAGCCATACGTTCCTAAATGACGGAGAGACCATCCTGAACCTATATGGGTTAGGTGAGCCATCGCTAACAACATAGTAGAGGAACTCTCCTCTAGCTCCCTCTACTCTAGATAGAGCCTCTCCCTTCGGGGGCTTTAACGTTGCGAATGCAGCTGGAAACTTAAGCCTGCCAGTCTCCTCTATCTGCTGCCTGGTTTTGGGAGGGATCATCCTATAGTACTTCTCGTGGAGGATTGGGCCATCAGGTATCTTCTCGAGAACCTGTCTTATTATCTGCATGCTCTGCTTTATCTCATCGACTCTAGCCATAAGCCTAGCGTAAGCGTCTCCCTCCTCTTTGACGACGACCTCGAAGTCTAGATCGCTATAGGCAGCATAGGGGTCTGCTCTTCTGACATCATAGTTAACTCCTGAAGCCCTCAAGTTTGGGCCCACTATACCTAGAGCTATGGCATCCTCCTTCCTTAACACCCCGACTCCCTTAAGCCTAGCTACAGTAACAGGGTTCTCAAAGAAAAGCTTCTCGTAGTCCTTTAGCCTCCTCTCCAGGTACCGTAGCGCTTTTTCAGCAGCCTCCTTGAAGCCTGCTGGAAGATCTCTTCTGACACCACCTGGAACTATATACGAGTATGTTATCCTGGCTCCAGTCAGCATCTGAAGAAGCTCTATCATGATCTCCCTGTCTGCGAAAGCCCACATGAATGCTGTTGAGGAACCTAGCATTATGCCTAGGATCCCTATGCCATAGAAGTGGCTGTGGATCCTGTTTGCTTCAGCTGCAAGCGTCCTCAGGTACTGTGCTCTGGGTGGAGCCTCGATCCCTAGGAGCTTCTCTACTGCCAGGATGTAGCCGAGGTTTGGGTTGACTGTGTCAGCTAGAGAAGGCCTCTCAACTAGAGGGACTATTTGGATGTATGTCTTAGTTTCAGCTATCTTCTCAACTGACCTGTGTACATAGCCTATGCTCGGCTCGGCCTTCACTATTATGTCTCCATCCAGAGTTATGTCGAATCTCATGTGACCTGAGCCAGGGTGCTGAGGGCCTATGTAGAGCTCGATTGTCCTCTCACTCAACTGCATCAACCTCTTCAACAGGTATCTTGAAGTCCTTCCTGAGTGGGGGGATCCCCTCGTAGTCCTCAGGTAGGAGAAGCCTCCTCTGCTTGGGATTTCCATCAAACTCTATGCCCATCAGGTCATAGGTCTCTGACTCTAGGTAGGCGGAGCTAGGCCATATTCTATAGAGCGAGCTGAGCTTAGGCGACCCTCTCTCAACCTTGGTTTTCAAAGCTACTATTAGCTTCGCTAGCTCAGGCTTCGTGTAAGACGAGATGTGGTATACTACCTCCATGCTCCCCTCTTCTGGGTAGTCTATTCCAGTCACTGACTTCACATGGTCGAAGCCAGCCTCCTTTAGCCTCTCAGCAGCCTTAGAGAGATTCTCTGGAGTAGCTCTGACAGTTGGTATCCCGCTTTCTTCTCCAATGAGACATTCCACGCCGCTTAATGTAGCCTTAAGAAGCTCAAGTGCCTCCTCCAGCTTCAACTCTGACACCTTCCCTCCTTATCTTCTCTTGGAGCATGAGTATTGCTCGGGCCACAGCCTCAGGTCTAGGTGGGCAGCCTGGTATGAACACCTCGACTGGTAGAATCTGCCATGGCCTCACTATGTTATAGCTGTTCCAGAATATTCCTCCATCTAGGCCACAGACCCCCATCGCTATGACGAACTTTGGCTCAGGCATCTGGTCATAGACTATCTTAGCAGCTCTACCCATCTTCTTGGTCAAAGTGCCTTCTATCAGCATCAGATTACACTGCCTCGGAGCTGTAAATGGGAGGAAACCGTACCTCTCTGCGTCATATCTTGGGCCTGATGCAGCTGCGAACTCTGCACCACAGCATGCTGTGGTGAAGTGTACTGGCCAGAGAGAAAACCTTATTCCCCAGTCTCTTATCGTCCTGATTGGAGGCTTCTCTATGAGCCATTGTGCAGCTCTTCGAGCTGCCTCCTCGAGCTTGCCTATCAGGACGACTCCTCCTGAACAAGCCATAGTTCAACCCTCCTAGCTGCCTCTAAACCGAAGAGTAAGGTTGGAGCTAGCATAGCTACTATCAGTGCTAGGATACCTGACACCTGGAGGAGAGCTTGCTTGGCAAGAATCAGTGAAAGAAAGCAGTATATCGCTATGGGCTCTACTGTGAGGAATACTATGAGGTATGGATAGTACTGCATTGCAAACCATCCTCTAGCCCTCCCCATAGGCTTGTTGCCACACTCGTATCTCTCATGCTTCATTGGGAGCTCTCGCCTTGGCGAGATTATTCTACCGATTATGAAGCCGATGGTCCCTATAACAGCACCTACAGTGAAGGCGAGAGCTAAAGTGATAGCTGCCGTCAAGTCGAAGCCTGGAGTAGGCATATAACCCCCCGAGGGGCTTTCAGCAACCTTCACGATGGATAGCTTAAAAGTATTAACCATAGAAGAAAAAAAGCCTCTACTTCATATGAACACTGTAATGGAGAGCCCTACTGATGCTAGAGCTACGGATAGTAAGACTAAAAGCACGTTCCTGGCCATAGCCTGGAGCAAGGTATCAAAGTCGTCTGGTCTAGCCAACACCATTCTTGAGGCATCTATCGCTAGGGAAGCTGTTTATAACAGTTATGAGGACATGGGAGGAGGCTTGAGGCTAGCAGTCGTGGGAGCTGGAGTAGCTGGGCTGAGCTGTGCATACTGGGCTTCTAAGGCTGGGCATGATGTGGTGGTATACGAGAGGAATCGTGAGCTTGGTCTTAAGCCGTGTGGAGAGGGAGTACCAGAGGATGCGCTGAGACATCTACCGCCAGGATGCAGGTGCTTCATATTAAACAAGGTAACTAGATGCCTACTGTGCTTGCACTGGGAGCCTATTCAGAGAATAGACGCTACTAGCACCTTCGGGTACATCATAGACAAGAAGGCTATGCTCAGAGAGCTTAAGGAAGCAGCAGAGTCAGAGGGAGCTGTCGTCAGAATGGGGAGAAGCGTGAAACCATGGAGTAAGCTTGAATACGATCTTATCGTGGATGCAAGTGGGAACCCTGGCAGCATAGCCAGATGGAGGGGGCTTAACTACCATGGGTATAGGTCTATTCCAGCTCTACAGTGCTACTGTAAGGGTAGGCTAAGTGAAGATGAGATCCTGATAAGTATACTTCCCTTCGGGTATGGCTGGGCTTTTCCCAGAGGCGATGGGAGCGTGAACTTCGGTGTAGGAGGGTTTTCCAGCGTGAGGAATCTTGAGAGCTGGCTTAAGGTTGGTTTGAGGAGGCTTAGGCTGGAGCTTGGCAGCAGCATCAGAGCTGCGCCAGTATGTGTCAGCGGCCCAATAAGGAAGCTTTCAGCTAAAGGTGTTGTAGCTGCTGGCGAAGCAGCTGGCCTTGTGATGCCCTCTAGTGGGGAGGGGATAAAGTATGCCCTCTTCTCTGGGAGGATATGCTTCACTAGACGCTATGAGAAGCTCTGGAGGGAAGCTTTTGGAAGGAGGTTTCAGATAGGTAAGACTGTACTCAAGATGACAGTCGCTATCCCAGAGAAGCTAAGAAGCAGGGCTGTAGCTGAAGCAGGGGACAAGCTCGTCGCCCAGCTCTACCTTGCTGGAAGGATACCACTCCTAGAGGCTATAGGAGCTCTTGGAATCTCCCTGCTTAGATCGGTATAGCGCCAAGCTTATGAGATAGATTGGCTGAGCTCTAGAGGGACATTGGACATCGAGCACTATGCCAGGGAAGCTATTCCTCTGATAGACTCGAAGCTCACTGAGATGGCTAAGAAGCTACACTTCAGCAAACACATGCTCTTCCAGCTCACTGGAGGCAAGAGGCTTCGCGCAGTCCTATGCCTGCTTACATGTGAGGCTCTTGGAGGGAGAAAAGAGGATGCTCTCGAGTATGCTGCAGCAGTCGAAATGATACATGCAGGGACGCTGACTCACGATGACTATGTTGACAGGCATAGAGCTAGAAGAGGGAAAACACCGCTCTATGCAGCTATAGGCCCTAGGAAAGCTGTGCTGCTTGCAGACCTACTTATGAGCGCTGCCATAAAGCTGACTAGAAGCGAGGATGGAAGCAAGGACGCCTTAAGTGAGGCTGTATACAATGTTGCTAGGGGGGCTGTCGTGGAGCCTCTTGGTTTCAAGGATATAGCTTTAAGCCTGGTCTACGGCAACATACAGGAGGAACTCTATGAGAGCATAGTGAAACTGAAGACAGGTGAGCTCTTCGCTACAGCCTGTAAGCTCGGGGCTATAGCAGCTAGAGCATCCTCGAACCTACAGGAGAAAGCTTACGTCTATGGGCTTCTCTGCGGGATGGCTTTCCAGGTAGCAGATGACCTCGTCGACTTAAACAGGCTTCTCAGAGATGGATTTGCTGAAGCAGACCTCATGACCTCTATATTCCCTATGGTGGCTTTCTTCTCAGGTAGAGAAGCAGCCATAGAGCTCTTTAGGCGGCTTGTGCTCGCAAGGGGCCCTAGAGGAGCTTTCATGATGATACCAGGCTACAGGGCGGCTTTGAAGGCAGCTGTGATCAGACGTGAGATGAGCTACCTGAAGACGGCTACAAGACGCGCATTTAGATATGTTTGTGAGAAGTGTAAGCTAGCTAGAGAAGCTCTTTCAGCCTTCCCAGAGAGCAAGTACAAGAGAATCCTAGAGGAGTTTCCAAGGTACGTCATAAGGAGGATGCTCAGAGAAGCTTGAAGATGGCTGCAGATTTAGATGAGCTACCTGAAGATCACGGTGAACATAGAAGACGCCTTCACAGCTCCTCTCGGGCATATGGCTTCACACCTGCTACAGCTCATGCATACCCACTGGTTGAGCCTTGGCTTCCCCCCCTCCTCTGCCTCTAACGCCTTAGATGGGCACTCTTGAGTACATAGCCCGCATGCAATGCATAGGTTCTCGTCTATGGTAGGAGGGCCCCTATAGCCTTCTATGTGAAGCGAAGCTGCTTCTCCTCTGATAGCTTTTAGAATAGCCTCCTCAGGCGGTGGGCATCCTGAAACCATGATCTTGACAGGTATGATGCTGCTTAGCTCCCTATACATATAGCATTCTCTGAAAGCTCCACCAGTACAGGCGCATACCCCCACAGCTATAGCAATCTTGGGGTCTGGTAGAGACTCCCAAACCTTCTGTATCTCATGTAGATTTATGTGAGATGGTAGGCCTGAGACAACTAGTATGCTCTCCTTAAGCTCTATCTCCATAGAGCTCAAAGCAGCCTCAACTTGCCTTGAACAGCTGCTACATAAGCCGATAGCAACGTGAGTGAGTTTAGATCCAGACACGGCATGCAAGCAGGGCACCATATGGGGCTTATAGGCCTTAAGATAAGTTTTGCCATAGCTGGAGGCAGTAGGCTAGTAACCTTATTGAACCCTGCATACAGGCCTAGTGGTGCTATGATGCCAGGAAGCTTACTTGAGCTCGCTAGAAGCTTGATTAAGGATGCTGCTGAGATAAGAGAGCTCGAGAAATACAGAGTGGAGGCCTGGATCGAGGCATCCTCCCTAGCTGGAGCCTTGAGGAGGCTTAGAGGAGCGGGATTCAGGCTGGCTTATATTTCTGCATGCCTGAGGGAAGAAAGGCCTCTAGTCAGATATCTGTTAGCTAGCAGAAGAGGAGAGGTCATTCTAGCAACTAGAGGATGGAAGCTTGCTTCAAGTGCCAGCATCTATCCTGGTGCACAGGTCTATGAAAGGGAGATATCTAGCTTGCTTGGTGTAGAGTTCAGTGGAGAAGCCGAGGATAACATCAGTTTCCTACCTGAAGGGTGGCCTAGTGGATTGCATCCATTTAAGGCGAGCGCCAGCGATCTGAGGGAGAAGCTGGCTGCAGCAAGCTTGAGTGGAGAAGTATCCATCACTGCTCTGACTGATGGTGGTGAAGTCAGCGAGGTAGCTCTGGCTATCGGAGGAATGCACTATGGCATTGAGAAGATGATTGAAGAGCAGGGGCTATTTAAGGGGCTTCTCCTAGCTGAGAGAGCTGGAAGGCATCCTATAGCTCAGGCTGTGTGTTATTCGATGGCTGCTGAAGAGGCTCTTGGCGTAAAGCCGCCGCTGCGAGGAGAGTATCTTAGAACTATGCTTCTTGAGGTGGAGAGAGCTCTCTCACATGTGCAGCACTTAACAAGGTTCTTTGAGTGGCTTGGACATGCCTGGATGGAGGGACGGGAGGCTGGGAAGCTGCTGGTAGATTGGCTGAGATCATTGACAGGAAGCCCTCTAGGATTTGGAGCAGTCCTGATAGGTGGTGTCGCATTCGATGTCAGGAGAGATAGAGCTAGTGAGCTAGCTGGACGGTTAAGTGAAGTTAAGGAGAAGCTTGAGGGAAGCGAGACAGCAGACAAGGTTTTCGAGGAGCTTAGTGGCCTGTATAGGCTCAGGGATGCAGCTGAGGGGGCTGCTGGACTAGCTGCTAGGGCATGTGGGCTTGCTCTAGATGTCAGAGTTGATGCACCCTATGCAGCATACAGTGAGCTGAAGAAGAGGGCTCTCACAGAAAGTAGCGGGGATCTAGCTGGCATCTTGAGGCTTCAGCTCAAGGAAGCTGTTGAGGCAGCAGATATTGCTGCCGAGGCTCTCGATGCAGCTCCTACAGGCGCCTTCAGAGCTAGAGTCGCTAGAAAGGCAGGTAAGGGCCTTTACGCAGCTAGAGTAGAGGACCCGTTGGGGGAGCGTGTAGTGCTAGTTGAGGCAGCAGGAGGAGATAAAGTGAGCTGCTATAGGGCTAAGGATCCATGTGCCATAGAGGCCTCAGCCATGCTCAGAGCTTCACTTGGGCTTCCAGCAGAGGAGGCTGTTAAAGGCTTATGCTACATCGCCTTAGCACTCCCGCAGGCAGCTGTAATTAAGATCAGAGAGAAGTCTACAGGTAGTGAGAAGCTCATCAGAGTCTCAGGTTAAATTTTAAAATGAGAGTCAGAAGCTGGGTGAAGCTGATGAGTGACATCCTCTTCGAGATCATCAAGGCAGAGGAGGAAGCTAAGAGGATAGTTGAGGCAGCTAAGAGAAAGAGCAGCGAATTGCTCGCTGAAGCAGAGGAGAAGGCTAAGGAGATACTTGAGAGAGAGAAGAAGAGGGCACTAGATAAAGCTGAGGAGATCAAGGAGAAGAAGATTAAGGAGGCTAGCATGAAAGCAAAGAAGATAGAGGAGGAGGCTGAGGAGAAAGCAAGCAGGATACTGAAGGTAGATGTCAGCGAAGCCGTAGACTTGATAGTTAGGCATGTACTAGGCTTTGAAGAGCTATGAGGCGTAGCTCCTTGCCTAGAAAGACGTTTGCACACCTCCTTAAGGAAGTTATTAGAGCAGAAGCCTGTACTGCTTGTGGTACATGCGTGTCAGCATGCTTCGTGAACGCGATTACAATAGCTGATGACACACCGAAGCTCGCTGGCCTATGCCTCAGATGCGGCTTCTGCTATAACAGCTGCCCTCAGACAGGAGGTGGTGAAGAATACAGGCTACTGTTTGGCAGCAGCAGGCCAGGGCCTCTTGGAGTGTTCACCAAGGCATATAAGGCTAGAGCCATAGATCCGACGATACAAGAGAGGGGGCAGGATGGAGGAGTAGTCACTGCCCTACTGAAGTTCTCTCTAGAGAGGGGGCTGCTTGACGCTGTGATTGTAGCAGGGGTCTCAAGAGAGGAGGCATGGAGACCATATGCGAAAGTCGCCTTGACTCCTGAAGAAGTCGTGGAGGCAGCTGGCACAAAGTATACGCCTCCACACATGGCCTCTGCCCTCTGGGATGCAGCTTACTGCTATGGAGCTGAGAAGATAGGGATAGTGGGGACACCATGTGTGGTTAGAGGGGTGAGAAGGATGCAGTACTCTCCTAAGGGGGCTCTCAAGCTTGGCAAGAGAGTGAAGCTCATAGTCGGGCTCTTCTGCATGGAGTCCTTTGACTACAGGAAGCTTATCAAGCTACTAGAGGAAAGCTCTGTAAGCTTAGAGGAGGTCACGAGGTTTGACATAAAAAAGGGGAGGTTCATAGCCTATTGCGGCAGTGAGGAGGTGTTCTCAAAGCCTGTCAGTGAAATGAAGGATTATATACGTAAGTCCTGTGAGCTCTGCACAGATTTCACAAGCGAGCTCGCGGACATTTCAGTCGGTTCAGTAGGGACGAAGGCGGGATTCTCTACTGTCCTAGTGAGAACCAAAGATGGAGCAGGCTTCTTCAATAGGGCTGTCGAGACAGGGTATATTGAGGCATCAGAGATCGAGAAGCTCACCTCAGTTGTGAAGCTTGCTGAGATGAAGAAGAGCAGGCATGAAGTGCAGTAGCCTGCTATACCATGAAGCTTAGCTTCTCAAGCTTCTTGCTCTCTACCATCATGCAGAGGTCCATAACCACCTTCATGCCAGCTCTCCTAGCTAAGTTAGCTGCCTCCTCACTTACTATACCTTCCTGCATCCAGATGACATCAGGCTTCCCATACTTCTCTCTGAGCTCAGCTGCCTCCTTAACTACAGGAAGAACCTCATCTGGTGGCCTAAAGATGTCGACTATATCGATCTGCTTCTTAAGCTCTTCAGGAACCGCTGACAAAGAGGGATAGGCTTTCTCGCCAAGTATCTCAGATGCAAATGGGTTTATCGGAATGATCTTATGTCCTTTGCTCTTTAAGTACTCAGCGACCCTATAGCTGTCTTTATCTGGGCTTCTTGAGAGGCCTACTACTGCTATGACTCTTTTCTTTGACAGCAAAGAACCGATATCCACGTCAATAACAGGCATATCAGTAGCCTGTAGCTGTAGTTAATAACTTTTAGGTGCTGCCAGCCATCTAGCTAATACGAGAAAAGTGGCAGCTTCCAGCTAGTTCAAAGCTAAGTGCTATTAGGAAGGTTTATGTAAGGAGCATCTAGCAGGCTGTATGGGTATAGCGATGAGTGAGAGATATGAGATCAAGAGTATCGGGGTATCTTCGGTCTTTAAGATTGCATTGCTTATAGGCATAATCTTAGGGCTGATTTTAGGTATGATATATGCTGTAGTGCTAGCTGCTACAGCAGTCAGGCTCCCACCGATCCCAGGGGTGCCTGGATGGCTCCCCGGGATTGGAATGGGGCTTGCTGCAGCAGTGATGGTGATCATGGGGCTCTTAGCGGGGCTTATTGGAGGGGTGGTGTCAGCAATCATACTTGCTATAGAAGCTGCGTTATATAACTTCATAGCAGGGCGTGTTGGAGGTATTGAAGTAGAGCTGATAAGAGGCATAGGTGCGGTAGGATACGCTGAAGCGGAGAGACCTGCTGCTGTGGCTGTTAAATGTCCGACATGTGGTAGTCCAGCAAGGTACATAAGGGAGTATAAGAGATGGTGGTGTGATCACTGCCGTAAGTACCTCTAATAGGTGGCAGTAGAGGCATGTAAGCTGCTTACGCTTTTCCATCCTTAGGAGGCTCTGGTAGGTGACTATGGCTAGGGTACCGATGGAGTTTAGGAGGCTAGCTGAGCTCCATGAGAAGCTTAGAGGAACATCCAGCAGGAACGCTAAAGTAGCTATGGTAGCTGAGTTCCTGAAGGGTTTGAGTGCAGACGAAGTTGTGCCCGCTATAGTCATGCTGTCTGGGAGGAGGCTGCCAGGGGAGGGGGACTCTAGAGTAATGGTTGGATGGAAGACCGTCTTGAGGAGCTTGCCTGCTAGACCTCCTGCTAGAAGGAAGATAGAGGATGCTGGTGAGCTGGTCAGGGCTGCATTAGAGCAGAGAGGGAGCTTTCAAGCTGCGTTAGAGGATAGGCCGATCACAATACTTGAGGTCTATGAGCTATTCAAGACACTAGCTTCAGCTAGAGGGGAAGGAGCTTTCGAAAGGAGGATCACGCTACTTAGATCCATTTTTAGGAGAGCAAAACCAGTGGAGGGGGCTCTTATAGCTAGGATACTGCTTGGCGACATGAGGGCTGGTATAGCTGAGGGAATCATAGAGGAAGCAGTCATTAAGGCATTAGGGATCGACCATGAAACTGGAGAGTATGTGATGGGTGTTCTGGAGGGGCCCTGGGAGGCTGCTACGATAGCAGTAAGCAGCGGGATGAAGGCTCTAATGGAAGTCAAGCCGCGTGTCTTCAAGCCGATTAAGCCGATGCTTGCTCAGCAGGCTACTAGTCCAGAGGAAGCTCTTAAGCTCGTTGGCTCCCCAGCCTATGCTGAGGCTAAGCTGGATGGTGCAAGAGTACAGGTGCACTTCAAAGGAGGTGAAATTAGGATCTTTAGCAGGAGAAGACATGACATAACCAGTAGCTTTCCCGATGTAGCCAGCAGTTTGGCAGATGCCCTCCATGGCAGAGAGGGTATTCTAGAGGGTGAGATAGTAGCGATGTCTGAGGAGAGACCTCTCCCATTTAACATCCTGATGAGGAGGTTTAGGAAGAAAGAGCCTTATAGCGATGTTGAGGCTAGGATCTACCTGTTTGACGTCATCTTACTTGATGGAGAGGTTCTCATGGGCAAGAGCTATGTAGAGAGGCATGATATTCTGGTAGATGCTGTTGACAGCAAGCTGCTGGTTGAAAGAGCACCAGTAACGTCTGTTGACGATGTTGCTAGAGAGTTCAAGAGAGCAGTTGACTTGGGCTATGAGGGGCTTGTCTTGAAGAACCCTAGATCCAAGTATGTACCTGGGAAAAGAGGCTTTAACTGGGTGAAGCTGAAGAGAGCTCTTACAGCAGACCTTGTGATAGTAGCTGCTGAATGGGGGTATGGGAGGAGGACAGGGTGGCTTAGTAACTACCATCTAGCAGCTAGGGACGAGGAGACAGGAGAGCTGATGGTCGTTGGGAAGACGTTTAAAGGACTCACAGACGAGGAGTTTGAGGAGATAACCAAGAAGCTGCTGTCTATTAAGGTACGTGAGTTCAAGGGCGGAATCGTAGTCAAGCCAGAGGTTGTGGTGGAAGTAGAGTACGATGAGGTACAGCCTAGCCCAAGGTATAAGGCGGGGATAGCTCTCAGGTTAGCTAGGATAAAGAGGATACGAGAAGACAAGTCGGTAAGTGAGATTAATACTATACAGGAGCTCGCTAGGCAGCTTAGGTGGGCTAATTGAAGTGCTCTGGCATAGTGCTAGCTGGAGGCAGAAGTAGTAGGCTTGGAAAGCCTAAGCCTCTGCTTAGGGTAAGTGGGCAGACTATGCTTGAGAGAGTGTGCACATCACTCAGTGAAGTAGCTTTTGAAATAGTGGTGTCCACTAGCAGCCAGCTTAAGAGCGCTATTACAGGGCTCAAGCTGAATGAGAAAGTTGATGCAGATGTGGTTGTCGCTGTAGATCTACAGCTCCCATGTAGTGGGCCACTCAGGGGGGTGGTGTCCTCTCTGCCATATGTAACTGGAGATGTATGCTTCCTCTTAGCATCTGACATGCCATACATTAGCAGTAGATTCCTAAAGCATCTGCTCTCGAGACTAAATGGAAGAGACTGCGTCGTACCTGTGTGGCCTGATGGGACTATAGAGCCTCTTGCATCAGTTTTCCAGGTTAAAGTCCTTAAGCTCATAGCAAGCATACTATATGCCATGGGAAGGAGGAGGCCAGGTGACCTCGTTAGGGGAGCTAGAACCGTGTTCTTCCAGGCCATAAGCGAGCTTCCCTGGGAGGCAGCTTTAGAGCTCCTTAACGTGAACACCAGCAGAGATCTAAGCATACCAGTAGAAAGCTGGGCCAGAGAAAATCTCAGAGCCTCGCTTGAAATAGAGCTCAACAAGTCGATAGGCTACCTAAGCTCACTATGCCGCTATCCTGGCTTCTGGTCTGCTCTATCAGCTGAAGTAGATGGAGATTATGGGAAGGCAGCTGATATGTATGAGAGAGAAGCTAGGATGTACCTTGATATGAAGCTCATGCACCTTGCTAGGCATGCTCTCAAGGATGCAGCTTGGTGCTGGAGGAAAGCTGGAGAGAGTAGCAAGGCAGAGGCAGCTAACAGCAGAGTGAGGAGCCTTGAGCTGAGGCTCCATGCTACATTCAGCAAAAGCTAGGGAACCCTTACTGACAGATTGACAGCTATCTCAGCTATGTCAGCACCATACTCTGCTATCCTAGCTAGGCTTTCTAAGGCAAGCCTTATGTTAGATGCGTCCCCTATGTCTATTGGCTGAGACAGCAGAGCCTCTATCGCTTCCTGCTCTAGGCTTCTTATGGCATCTATCCTGTTTATAGTCTCATTTGCCAGGTCTAGGCTCAGATCCATCAGAGCCTTGAGAGAGTCTCTGAATATGCTCTGGGAACTTGACGCTATCTTGGTTATGAGATCTGAAACATGAGGAGCTGGAGGAGCTCTGAGAAGCGAGGCTATCTGGGCAATTTTGCATGCATGGTCTGCAGACCTCTCTATGCTCTTTATTACAAGCCTGTATCCTAAGCAGTCTCTTGCAGTCGAGAGCCCCAGCTCTCTCAACATCAGCCTATTTCTCACAGCTTTCTTAAGCTGCCTGACTATATATAGGTAGATGCGGTCTACCTCATCATCTCTCTCTATGATCTCGTGAGCTAACTCCCTGTTGCATGTCATAAGAGCCTCTACAGCATCAGATATCATTGAGCTTGCTATCATGCCCATCCTGTTTAGCGCAATAGAAACTGGAAGCTCATTTGATCCAATGAGGCACCTGACTACTAGCTCTTTAGCTGACTCCTCTATCGGCTCTACTCCAATCAGCTTTTTCCTTATCACCTCTCTTATCAGCAGTTTATGTTTTGAAGTTCCAGGTGCGAACTTCACCTTTATCACATCGTAGCCCACTAGATAATATGCTATGAACTCCCTTACTGCAGACTCTGCTGGCTTATCCTGAGAAACATACATTATCTTCTCAGCGATCTCTCTCCTCGGCAGCCCTCTTGGTATAAGAAGAAGAGAGTCGTCCTCTAGGGGGAGTACAGCCATGTAGTCTCCAGGTTTGACGCCTACTGATGAAGCCCATCTCTTTGGTATGGATACGATGAGCGTTGACCCTCCAACCAGCTGTACTCTCCTGAGGAAGCCTTCTTTGTTTAGCATGCAAATACCTCTATTACACTATGAGACGCCTAAGAGATTTTAATATCCTATATGGGGGCTGGTGGTGGTAGCTTGCCTCGTGTCATAGCATGCTTCAAGTACTCAATAGACGCTTCTGAGCTCAGAATAGACCCCTCTACGAGGAGGCCTATTGTTGAAGGAGCTAAGAGGAAGACAGGAGACATGGATAAGAGAGCTATAGAGGAAGCTATCAGGATAAAGGAGAAGACAGGGTGGACTGCAACAGGGCTCTGTGTTGGCCCCCAGGCTGCAAGAGAAGCTGCAAGAGAGGCCTTGGCAATGGGGCTTGATGAAGCCTACATTCTAAGTGATCCTGCATTTGAGGGGTCAGACACACTTGCAACTGCAAGGCTATTAGCAGCAGCAGTACAGAGGCTGGGAGACTATAAGATCCTCTTGTGCGGTGAGATGTCTCTAGATGGGCTTTCAGCCCAGGTAGGTCCTAGGTTAGCTGAGCTACTAGGGCTACCTCAGGTAACCTATGTCAGGAGGCTGAGCATCGAGGGGGATAAGCTTGTTGCTGAGAGAGATCTTGAGGAAGAATATGAAGTCGTCGAAGTCAGCTTACCAGCTGTAGTCACAGTTACAAGGGAGATAAATGAACCAAGGCTTCCATCGCTTAGAGACATACTGAGAGCATCTAAGAAACCTATAGTCTACTGGGGTGCAAGCGATCTTGGCTTAGATGCAAGCATCATCGGAGAAAAGGGAGCTAAGGTAAAGGTAGCGGAAGTCTATGCACCTGAAGTTAAGAGGAAGGGTGTAGTCATCGAAGAGAAGCCAGCTGAAGAAGCTGCTGAGGAGCTCGTGAAATATCTTCTTCAAGAAGGAGTCTTGGGGTGATAGCATGCCTAGCATATGGGTCTACTCTGAATTGCAGTCTATAGCACTGGAGTTGGTTAGAGTAGGCCTCGATCTCAAGCAGGCTACTGGATGGAAGCTCCTCACGGCCTCTCTTGGAGCCGACGCGCTGAGAGACGCTGAGCACATTGTAGAGTATGGAGTCGATAAGGCTGTAGCTGTATCTGGAGACAGGCTGAAGGAGTTTGATGTAGAGGTTTATGCAGAAGCTTTAGCTAGGCTAGCTGGCAGCGATCAAGCTCTGGTCTTAGTGGGAGGGACTAAGAGAGGGAAGGAGCTGGCACCAAGGCTAGCAACGAAGTTTGATGCTGGGTGCATAACAGACTGCACTGAGCTCAGTTATAGAGATGGAGTGATTTATGCTAAGAGGCCTGCATACGGTGGTGTAGCTATAGCTACTATGACAGCTTCTCTACCGCTTGTAGTGACGGTGCCTCCTAGGAAGTTTGAGCCAGCTGAGAAGACAGGTAAAAGAGGTGTCGTTGAGGAAGTTTCTCTTGACCTTCCTAAGCCTAGAGTCAAGGTTATTGAGGTGAAGAAGAAGGAGGCAGCTAAAGCTAGGCTGGATGAAGCTAGGGTTATAGTGTCAGCTGGCAGAGGGGTGAAAGCGAAGCAGGATCTCGAAATGCTTAGAGAGCTAGCTGAGCTGCTGAATGGGGAAGTTGGGTGCAGTAGGCCTGTGGCAGCAGATAGAGGATGGTTCCCACAGTGGATAGGGCTTTCTGGGGTCAAGGTGAAGCCAGACTTGTACATTGCAGTCGGCATATCAGGAGCACTACAGCATATTGCTGGCATAAGAGACTCTAAAGTAATAGTAGCAATAAACAAGGATCCTGAGGCCCCTATATTCAAAGTGGCGGACTATGGGATAGTGGGAGACCTTTACAAGGTTGTTCCAGCACTTAAGAGTGCCATCGAGAAAGCTCTGAAAAGCTAGAGCAGACAGCTCGCGCAGGGCAGTCTGAGCAGCGCGGCTTCACAGGCCTACAATATACCTTCCCTACTACATATGTTAGTGACTGAATCCATCCTCCAAGCTCTCTAGCATTGAGTACCTTTATCACGCAACTTTCTCTTGGACAGCTTTGGCACACATATCTCATGCAGTATGCTTTCTCTGGTGGTGAATGTAGACTTGAGAGGACACCTACTCTTCTGAGTACTCTGATGAGGTTTATATCACATGGATATAGCGAGGTAGAGCCAGTTGTACACATGACTATAGCGTCTGCTGTCTTCGGGCCTACTCCCCAACATGACATGAGAAGCCTCCTCATGGAAAGTGAGGCCCTCTCAGCAGCTAGGGACTCAAGCGTAGGTTTAAGCTTTAGGAGGCATGAGAGAGACTTCCTCATTTCCCCTATCTGGTAGCTTGACCCTACATTACTCAGCATGCTCGACGAGACTATTAGATGCCAGGACTCACCTATCTCACTCCATATCCTCTTACACCATCTAAGGGTAAACTTGTGGTAGTCTGTCCTCTTAGATAGCAAGGCAGCTATGGATATCTGCTGTAGATCTCGAGGTGAGATAGGTATTCTGAGGCCTGAGAGGGCTTCTGCGACTGCCTCAGCATATCCTCTCAGCGGCTCATCTAGGAGACGAAGCTTATATTCGAACGGCTTATGCCATAGGCCTGTCTGCTCCAGCAGATCGTCTTCGGGTATGCTTAGGCCATGAGGGACTTCGACTTCTAGAGCGCCTCCCGGCAGCTGCCTCAATGCAAGCCTCCTGTATACTCCAGCTACCTTAACTAGCCACTCCCCTCTCCTCTCATATAGTGATGAGAGGAATGAAGGATAGAAGGTCAGCTCTAGGCTGTATACCTCAGGCCTGATTTTGAGCCTCAAGCTAAAGCTTCATCTCAAACATCTTCAGTGGAGGCTCTCCTGCCGACTTTATCTCTCCCCGCACGTATACATGGTCTTTCAGCCCTGAGCTCTCTATCCTCCTTCTCAGAAGCTGGTCTAGCTGGAAGATCCCTGATGGATCACTCATCTTGACTATTATCATAACTGGCCTCTCTTCTCCCTCTGCTACGATGACCTTCTCTACTGAAAGAGCTGAAACACTATGTATGTCTACTTTCCCTATTGAGAATGGGATTCTAGCTCTACCTTGCTCCATGTCGAGTGCGTCTGCTATTGAGACTACCCCAGCCTCTATGGTCAAGGGAGGTATCGTAGCATCATGGCAGTATATTGCATGTAAGATCTCACTGAGGACTATTGGGTAGTCTTCTCTGCTGTAGATCGATGGAAGGATCTCATCAAGTATCTTCACTGCAAAGGGTATTGCATGCAGCTCGTGACCATGCCTGTGAACAACGTGGCCTATATCATGTAGAGCGGATGCAGCTACTACCACTAGCTCTGAGTCATGGAAGCTCATTCCGTGCGCTGTCATCATCGTAGGCTTTATACCACCCTTGTAGAGCAGCCTTATGATCTCTAAGCTCCTCTTTGCAACTATCTTTGCATGCACTGGGCCATGATCTGTGTACTTCAGCCGCCCTACCGCAACTATGTTAGACTGCTTCCATAGTGCATTGACAAAGGAGTTGCCTTCTAGGAACTCACATAGCCTCCTAAGCCTAGTGTTGTCACGCCAATCCAGCCTAAAATCCAATGCTATCACCTCTAGTGGGGGTCAGCTGACCCTCTTGAGGCCACTTAACCGAGCCTCTTGCCAATTCTCCTCATCCCCCCAACTTTACACACTGTTGTCAGATTAAGAAGCTTATGTCAGAATCTGAACTGTAGCCACCGTGATAGCCCATAGGGAGATGGGTATAGGGAGGCCGGGAAAATGCCTGAATCTCCTTGCAAGCTTAAAGCTCAGGTACACTCCAGCTAGCAGGGCTGTGAGAGGAGCTATAGAAAGGGGAGCTGGGCACACTCTACCAGCTACAGAAGAAGCTAGGGCATATGAGACTATGTCCCCGAACCCTATGTAGCCTTCTTTGATCTCTACTACTATTGGAGTAAAGCTCGGCGGGCTCCCGTCAGCTCTCTCACTGGAGTCTGCCTGATAGACTCTCTCAACCTCTGTTATGAGCTTCTTGACCGGACCACGATACACAGCCCATAGATCATAGACAGATAAGAGGGCTAAGAGGGCAACTGGGAGCTTTACACCGAATGACGAGACTATGGCATTAGAGAAGATTGCTGAGAGAGAGATCTGTCCTGCTAAGCCAACTAGCCCCCTACTCAGGGAAGCTAAGGCCATCAGAATGCCTACTGTAGCAGCTAGTGGGAGGGATGGCTGAGATGCTATCCTATCTGCTAGCATGGCAGATGAAACTACAGAGGTGTATACTAAGGCAGATGTTATGATTACTCTTATAGCATGAAACCTCCTCAGCCTTATAAGAAATGCAATGAATACTGCAGCTAGAGCAGCTGACACAACAGATGCAGCTGACACACCTAGGCTCACTGAGGCTGACATCGGATAAGCTGGCTTCACCTCAAGTGTAGCTAGGCTCAGCATGTAAGCTATTGATACTGAAGCTATGACTGGTATGAAGTATGGTGGCTTTGCTGACAGCAGCTTCAAGAAGAACCTCCCACTATCCTCTTGGTAGCATATTCAGCTTCACGGATCACGTCATGGAGGTCAGCTCTCATAATCCTTCCATCCTCTGCCACAAGCTCTCCCTTCACAAAGACCATCTTGATGTCGCCTGCTCTTGCTGCATAAACCAGATGAGATACCGGGTTATGTAGGGGCCTGAGGTGAGGCTTCCTGAAGTCTACTATGACTATATCAGCTTGCTTGCCTGGCTCTATGGATCCAAGCTCATGAGCCATACCTATAGATCTAGCTGCCTCTATGGTAGCCATGTCTAAGACCTGCTGAGCCGTCAGAGCTGTTGGATCACCTGATGCTAGCTTCTGGAGAAGACATGCTATCTTCATCGTCTGAAGCATGTCTAGGACATTGTTGCTTGCTGGCCCATCTGTACCTAGAGTCACATGAGCTCCTCTTTTGATAAGCCTTGATACCGGAGCTATCCCTGAAGCCAGCTTCATGTTGCTGACTGGATTATGTGACACATAAACCCCTCTGCTAGCTATTATGTCCATGTCCTCCTCTGTAAGCCAGACACAATGTGCTGCATTAACCCTGCTACCCTCGAAAAACCCTATTGACTCTAGGTACCCCGTTGGCGTCAGGCCATGCCTCCTCTTGACCTCCTCGACTTCATCTCTGGTCTCTGACAAGTGTATGTGAAGCATTACATCATGTTCTCTAGCCAGCTTACTTGATGCTATCAGAGTCTCCTTAGAACACGTGTAGGGGGCATGAGGTCCTACAGCAGGCTTTATGGTAGGCGACTTGGAGTATGCTTTTATGAGAGCTTCAGCCAGTTTCAGCGCATGATCCGCACTCTTTGAGTAACATGTTGGGAAGTCTACTATTGGGCCACAGACCACAGCTCTGCTCCCCAGCTCCTCAGCTGCCCTAGCCACCTCCTCAGGATAGAAGTACATGTCAACAAAGCATGTGACACCAGATAACAGGGACTCTGCTATACCAAGCCTCGAAAACCTATAGACGTCTTCTCTCGTGAGCTTTGCCTCCAGAGGCCATATGTTCTCCTCAAGCCACTCTCTGAGAGGCACGTCGTCAGCTATCCCACGGAGAAAGGTCATCGCGATATGCGTGTGTGTATTGATCAACCCTGGGGCAGCTATGCACCCTGAGACATCTATGGTCTCACATCCCCCTAGATTCAGGTCGCGAGCAACCTTAACTATCTTCCCTTGATCTAACAGGATATCGTAACCTGGGAGGATTCTCCTCTCAGAATCCTGGGTAACTACGATGGCATTTTTTAGGAGTATCATATGACCCCCATTTCTAAGCTTCAACTTAAAATATGAGCTGAGCCACTGATGGCAGGGAAGCTTTTGGAAAGAAAGTCTGTCGCAATGCTGGTCACTATGAGCTTGATGCTGCTTATCCCAATCGGATATGCTATCTCACAGGGAGGAGAGGAGTATGTGTACAGGTATAGAGTATATGGCAATGGTACCATGGATGTAACTATAACATTCAGATCTACGCTTCCACATGGTGAAAGCTGGTTTTTAGTCCCTAAGTTCCAGGACTACACTCTTGAAGTCGTGAGAGGAAGGGTTCTGAATAAGTCCACTAGCATGGCGTTAACAGCCTCTGGGGAAGAGTACATTTTCTATAGCAACCTGACGTTTGAGTATGCGTCTCAAGGTGGGCTGTTCATTATGAAAAGCGAGTTTAGGTATCAGTATGGTGCTCTGATAGTTGAGCCATATGGAGTGTTCTTCTCAACTCAGATAACCTATGAGAAAGGATGTAGATGGAGAGGGTATGTTGAGCTGCCTTCTATGGTTAATGAGGTCAGTAGCAGCCCATCATACTCCAGTAGCACACGAAAGGGGGAGTGGCTGACCCTCTACTATAACAGCCTCTCAGAGAATGGGAGGATATTCATAAGCTTCAAGACTAAGCCAGCTACATTCAAGGTGATAAAGGGTGTTGGTGGGAGAGCTCTCTTCGAGACACCAGAGAGATACGTGAGCATAGCTAGGAGAGTTCTGGACATATATGAGAAGGCTATAGCCGACTTTGAGAGCATAGCTCATGTTAAGCTCGAGAACGTCACATTCCACTTCTATGTCCCCTCCACGCTAGAGGGGTTCCTGACTACACTAGGCTACACGCCGTATACGCCATCAGGAGGCCTTGGGGAAATCAGCATAAACCTCGTGACAGTGAGGATGATAAGAGGTATGGTCGAGGCTGTAGCTCTCCATGAGCTTACACACCACTATCTTGACAAAGCTGGGATCGATGTTGAGCTCCTGTGGTTCCATGAGGGTATGGCTGAATATCTCAGCAGTGAGCTTGCAGCGAAGCATGGGTTCCCAGAGGTGAAAGAGGACACCTATAGGAGCCTATCTGATTTTGCTGGGTATCTTGAGAAAGCTGGCGGAGATCTAAGCTTCCTTACAGCATGGAAGCCTTGGAACCCCTCTCCAAACCCAGGTCTCTACTACGCTGCAAGCCTCTATATAGTGAAGACGCTTGGAGACGAGTATGGTGGGCTGGAACTCTACTCTAAGTTCTTTAAGGAGCTCACTGGCACAGGAGTTAGGCTTAAGACGATGGACAGCCTCGTGTACTACCTGAGTATAGCAGCTGGTAGGGATCTTACTCCAGAGTTTAGGAGGTGGGGCTTCGCTGTCTCAAGCTTACTGGGAATACATAACAAGCTAGATGAGACCAGGGAGAGAGTTGAGAACATCAACCCCATCCTTAAGCCATTTAAGGGATATCTCGAAGAAGAGCTGAGAGAGGCGGAGGCTGCTGTAGCTAGAGGAGATTTGGAGGAAGCTGCCAGGAGGATCAGGAAAGTAGAATTCATCCTTGACTATGGGGCTGTACTCCTGCTTGGAGGGATCACTGGGATAGCAGGTATTGGAGCTATGCTGCTAAGCTATATGGCTAGGGTAAGCAGGAGGAGGAGAGAGCTCCTTAGACTGCTCTCTGATCTGAGATCTAGGTATCCAGTAACTCCTGAGACTTTAGCTATGCTGAGAGACCTATGCTTGAGGCAGGCTATAGAGGACAGGGGATTCTATGGAGGATTTGTTGTCTTAACAATTGATGAGTTGATTAGGATGCTCAGAAGAAGATACAACCTGCCAGAGCATGCTGCAAGTGAAACAGATCTATTGCTTCTTTACGCATATGAGAGAGGTATACTAGGCTACGTATACCAGGCCTGGAGCTCGCAAGACACGTAGGCTCTAGGTTAGGCTTGTGGGAAGAGCCTTGCTCCATCCATTCTAAGCAGGAGCTCTCTCCTCTGATCTATCCACCTCTGTAAGAGTTCGATTTCCTCTGATGTCATCCTCCTGAATCTGCCCTGTGGCTCTAAGAACTCTCTGATAGGCCTAGGTTTCGGCTTTAACGTGAGTTTGAAAACCCCCTGCTCTACCTCGAATAGAGGCCACATCCACGTCCATACAGCTAGCTTTCCAAGTCTAGGGGTAAGCTTGCTGTCATATCTCCAGCCTGTTGGGCATGGTGCCAGTAGGTGTATATACTTTAAGCCCTTTAGCCTAGATGCCTTAAGCAGCTTGTTCGCGAAGTCTATAGGGAACCCTGATGACGCTGTAGCTACATACGGGATGCCGTGAGCAGCCATTATCATAGGCATGTCCTTTTTGAACTCTGTCTTCCCCTTAATTGGCGTCGTGGTAGTCCAGGCTCCATACGGTGTGGCTCCAGACCTCTGTATCCCTGTGTTCATATAGGCTTCATTATCATAGCATACGTATATGATGTTGTTCTTTCTTTCAGCTGCACCTGACAATGCCTGTATCCCTATGTCTGCTGTCCCACCGTCACCAGCCCATACCACCACGTTTATATCCTTCTTCCCGAGCCTATCAAGCGCTTCTACCACCCCGCTTGCAGTGGCACCAGATGCTGCAAAAGCTATGTTGATCACAGGGACAGCTATGCTGGTCTTTGGCACAAGAGCCTGTATCACTGAGGTACAGCATGCTGGGATGACCAAGATGGTTCTCTTGCCTAGGGTTTTTAGCATCGTTCTCAAGGCTATCATCGCACCGCATCCAGGGCAGGCTGCATGCCCAGGTAGAAGGAACTCTTCTCTTGGAAGCTTCTTTACAGTCATCATGCTACCACTCTCTTAGCCCAAACCAGAGTGTTGGAGGCAGCTTCTCACCTGACTGGTGAGCTTTAAGCGTGTGCCTAACCATCTGAGCCATATGCTCAAAAGTCACGTCTCTGCCTCCTAAGCCTGCTATGAACCTGCCTAGTGTTATGTTCCTATCAGCACCATAGAGGACGGCGGTTAGATCTGTTGCTATGGCTCCTCCCATTCCGAAAGACACGTTCCTGTCTATTACGGTAATGGATTCTATGTCTTCAGCAGCCTTCTCTATATCCTCTCTCGGAAATGGCCTATAGAACCTTATCTTTAGGAGGCCAGCTTTTATGCCCTCTTCTCTCAGCTTGTCTACTGTAAGCCTTGCTTCAGATGCCATGGCGCCTACTGTCACAAGCAGGTGCTTGGCATCCTCTGTCCTATACTGCTCGACAAGCCCCTGGTAGTCTCTGCCAAAGGCTTTGGCATATTCTCGCGTGTACTCCCTGATCTTCTGGGCTGCAAGCTCCTGTCCCTTCTGGATACTCCATCTCAGCTCCATGTACCTGTCTGGAAAAGCTAGGTTCCCGTAGGTCTTCGGATCCTCTACATCTATCAGGTAGTGTCTCGGCTTGTATGGAGGGAGAAACTCGTCTACGTCTGCTTGAGATGGTATGTTGACAGGCATTGATGTGTGGCTGAGGATGAAGGCATCTAGTGACACAAATCCAGGTAAGTAGACCCCGTAGGTCTCGCATACCTTGTAGAGTATTATTATGCTGTCTAGAACCTCCTGTGGGTCTGATGCGAATGATATCAGCCAGCCTGTGTCTCTCTGTGAGATGGCATCTTGATGCTCTGAGTGTATGTTCCATGGTGGTCCTATAGACCTGTTTACAACGGCCATGACTATCGGTAGCCTTGCTCCGACTGCCCAGTGTAGCATTTCATGCATGAGCAGCAAGCCGTGGCTGGATGTCGCTGTAAAGGCTCTTGCACCAACTGAAGATGCGCCTATACAAGCTGCCATAGCACTGTGCTCTGACTCAACTCTGATATATTTGGCATCTAGCTCACCTGATTCAACCATCTGAGCTATATACTCTACGATTGTGGTCTG
Organism: Thermoproteota archaeon; assembly: GCA_037917675.1. Taxonomy (GTDB): domain Archaea; phylum Korarchaeota; class Korarchaeia; order B14-G2; family B14-G2; genus B14-G2. The sequence goes on along the minus strand of JAVCBW010000036.1, from coordinate 8,218 downwards.
TGGTGTTATTGGATAGGCTGCGACGACCTGTACTCTAGATAGCTTAGCTGCCTCAGCTGCAGCCCGGTTACCTGTTATGATCTTCCACTCCCCCATGCTAGCCCTCCTTTACCATCTCTATGGCTCCAACTGGGCAGACATCTGAGCATATCCCGCAGCCCTTACAGTACTCGTAGTCTACTGATATGGAGTCGTCTTCACCCCTCTTTATTGAGGCATCTGGGCAGAAGAGCCAGCACTGCAGGCACTTTGTGCACTTCTCTTGGTCTATGACAGGCTTAAACACACGCCATAAACCTGTTTTCCCTGCGGCGCCGACAGAAGGGCTTGAGAGTGGAAGATAGATTTTCACCTCCAACCCTAACCCCATCTAATGCAAGCTGGCTGGTGAATGAGGGGATGCTAATAAAGCTAGCGAGCGCTGCCTGCTACATAAGCTATGTCATGAAGAACACAGCCTCAGGTATTGGGGCGAACTCGACTTCCATGAGGAAGCTGTTTAGCCTGTAGAAGGGTACGATAGGGACTCCATGTGCTGTCTTTTCCCTGTACTCGAGAGCTGACACAATTACAGGGTGCACTCTAGATGAGCTTGGAAGCCAGCTAGGCTTCACTAAGCATAGCTTTCTAACTCTGCTAGCATGCAGCCTAGCTGCCTTAGCTATACTGTGCATTCTCCTGAGCATCTTGCACTCAAAGCACATTACTACACCAGGCTTGAATCCTATAACATCTATTTGGTACCTTCTCCCCATGAACTTGAACCTATAGTCCCTTATCACAGTGTAGTCGAAGGCTTCTAGCGCGAGTGAGGTGAAGCCTTCAAAGTCCCGCCAGGTTACTAGGTGAGCTACCCTCTGGTAGGCTCCTCCAGCCCTTAGATATTCTAGTAGAGCTCTGGGCCTATCTACCTCTATAAGATCTCCCTCATCCCTCACTACCCCGATCTCAGCCAGCACTGCTACTGACAGGCGTACACGAGACTTCTCTATAACTGGAGACTTGATGGTGTCTTCAAGAGCATGTAGTATTTCTCTGATGAGCTGATTCCTCATGTTCAAGCTGGTTAACATGGCTTGCAATCTTTATGAACCTTGCCACGACATTCATGGCAGGTGGTATACATCAGAGAAAGCTGGATGCTACTGCTATTCACCTTAAGCATGGCCCACAGCCTCTCGTGTCATAAGGAGAAGACTGCAGTAGTTATTGAGCTAACCGGCATGATAGACCTCGGCAAAGCAGACCTTGTTGAGAGGACGTTGAAGTCGGTAGCTGAAAGCGGAGTTGAAGCCATAGTACTCTTAATTGATACTGATGGAGGCCTCTTGGATTCAACTAGGAAAATAGTCAACAGTATAGTAGGTTCAGGCATGCTTACAGTAGGATACGTCCCTCCCCAGGGCAGAGCTTTATCTGCTGGAGCATATATCCTTTTCTCCACAAAATATGCTGCAATGGCTCCAGATACCATAGTTGGAGCATGTGAGCCTAGGCCGCCGGATCCTAAAGTGGTTAACGCGATGGAGAAATGGATGGAGAGCATAGCGATCGCCAGAGACAGAAACAAGACTGCCCTCACTCTTATGGTGAGAGAGAACCTCGTGGTGACCTCAGAGGAAGCTGCCAGAGACGGTGCGATAGACTTGATTGCCTCAGACGTCTACGAGCTGCTTGAATTCCTGAATATCACAGTAGACCGGATCTTGTATGTAGAGCCTGATGCCAAGTCTACTCTGCTATCACTCATCGGAAACCCTATCACAGCCTGGATTCTGACAGTGCTTGGTGGGCTAATCCTCTTAGTTGGTTTGACGCATCCAACATTCATTGGCGAGGGGGTTGGACTGACTCTAGTGCTCCTCGGCATATATGGACTTGGCATAGTTGGTGGCAGCGCTATTCCAGCCCTCCTAGCTCTAATAGGCGTCGTAACCATGCTATTTGAGCTTAAGACAGGGCATGGTATAAATGCGCTCGTAGGCGTGGGGCTAGCTTGCTTAGGACTACTGCTCCTATACAGCGGGCAGCCACTACTCAAGCCGAGGTCTACTCTCATAGCTGTAAGCTTGCTGAGCTTCTTTTTCGCTGGTGTAGTCGGCTTCTACATGCATAAGATAAGGCAGATTCTGTTGAAGAAGGAGAAGCTTCTAGACTATAAGAGGGAACTTATAGGTAAGGAAGGGGAGGTCAGAGAGGACATAGAGCCATATAAGACTGGAGTAGTCTTGGTTGAGGCAGAGCTGTGGAGTGCTAAGGCTAGGAGGCCAGTTACCATAAGGTCAGGTGAGAGAGTAAGAGTAGTTGGAGTTGATGGGCTTACACTAATAGTTGAGAGGGTAGAGGCATAGTGAAACACTTATTAACTCTCACCGCGATGAAAAGGCATGCAGATACCTACCGTAGATCCAATTACCCTACTAACTCTGCTGATAATAGCATTCTTCCTGCTTTGGCTTTTATCTCAGGCGATTAAAATAGTTCCAGAGTACAAAAGGCTTGTAGTATTCAGGCTTGGAAGGTATTTGGGTGTGAGAGGCCCTGGAATGGTCTTCCTAATACCAGTCATAGATAAGCCTGTCGAGGTGGACTTGAGAGAGGGGTTCTTTTCAGTTCCACATCAGACTTGTATAACAAAGGATAATGCTCCAACAGACATAGATTTCCTAGTCTACTACAAGGTAGTAGACCCCAAATCCTCAGTGATAAACGTTCAAGACTTCAAGGCTGCTGCACTAGGGCTTGCTACAACAACTCTGAGAGCTGTTGTTGGAGATATCACACTAGACGAAACACTAGCTCAGAGAGATAGGATAAATCATATCCTGAGAGCGAAACTTGATGAAGTTACTGAAAGGTGGGGTGTTAAGATTACTAGCGTTGAGATAAGGGAGATAAAACCTCCAGCAGACGTACAGGATGCTATGATTAGGCAGATGTCAGCTGAGAGAAACAGAAGAGCTATGGTAACAGAGGCTGAAGGTAAGAAGGAGGCAGCAATCAGAGTAGCTGAAGGCGAGAAGCAGGCAGCAATACTGAAAGCAGAAGGTGAGAGACAGGCAGCAATACTGAAAGCAGAAGGTTATGCCATAGCTTTAAAGACCATATTCGAGGTTGCTAGGGAGATAGATCCGAAGACGCTAAGCCTACAGTATCTTGAGACCCTTAAGTCGATAGCTGGTAGCCCAGCTACGAAAATAGTGCTACCACTGGAGTTCACCAGCCTGATAAAGCCCATAGCTGGGCTAGCTGAGAGAGCAGCATCAGGAAGCAAGGGAGATTAGCCTAACAGCTATCATATAACACCAATACTCTCAGTAGCGGGTATTAGTGCTATCAGTAGTCCTTTAATAGCGTTTTTGCTCTGCCAGGAACTTCTCTTGAGCAGCCGTATTCTGGTGAAGCTGCTCATCAAGACATAGGAAGCTGACACAGAAGAGCTAATTGGCGGGTGGCTTCTCCAGGTTTCTCGCTGAAATCACGTCTCAGAAATGCTTTAGTAGAGGAAGAGAAGGAGGTAGGCTGATATATGTGAGAAGCTCATCAGAGAGCTCTGGACTGCATATAAGCGCGATAGCTGCTGGAGGAAAAGCAGAGCACTGTTCTCGAGTAGAGGGATGCAGTATTCAGCTGCTAATCTTAGTTTAAAAGTGAGCAGAGGGGCGCTGAGTAAACACATTAGAATCAATAGAGCATGTGGCTGAGGGAGGGTGATGAGGCCTGTCCTGAGTAAGAAGGTGGATAAGAAGCAGATTGAAGTCTGGGAGGGGGATATAACTGACTTAGAGGTGGATGCGATAGTTAATCCAGCTAACTCGCTTGGCATTATGGGAGGAGGAGTCGCCTACGCTATCAAGAGGAAGGGGGGTGTTGAGATAGAGAAGGAAGCGATGAGGCAAGCACCTATCTCAGTTGGGTCTGCTGTGGCTACGACAGCTGGGAAGCTTAGGGCTAAGCACGTGATCCACGCACCTACTATGGAGAGGCCAGCTAGCAGAGCTACTCTCGACAACGTGAAGAAGGCTGTTAGAGCAGCTCTCGCCGCTGCGGAGGAGGTTGGAGCTGAGAGCATAGCCTTCCCTGGCATGGGTACTGGTATAGGGGGGCTTAGAGCTGAGGAGGCTGCAGCTGCCATGGTCAATGAAGTCCTAAAGTTTCTGCCTAGGTCTAGACATGTCAGGAAGGTGCTACTTGTAGGCTTTACACCAGATCTAGTAGATGCTTTCTCTAGAGCACTTGAGGTTCTTTGAGGCTATCATCTCAGCGTATGTCTTCTCGACTACGTAAGGTTCTAGCTTCAGGAGCTTAACGACCTCAAGTGATCTATGGCCTTCTAGCTCAGCAAACTCACCTAGCCCCCTAACTCTATCTATACATAGCTTGCATCCTAGGGATGGCAGTAGGTATTCTTCTCTCACCTTCTCTACACAGACTGTCTCCTTGAGCCCTATGTCCCTTAGCATCTCCAGTAGATCCTTGAGAGAATCAGGGGGGTTCCTGTATCTAGCTCCTATCTCCTCGAGTATCCTGTGGAATTCTGCTTCTCTCCCTCCAAGCTCCCATTCTATCTCCATTCTCGTCTTCCTTCCAGCTATAGTTTCCTTGGGACCTTTGTAGCATAGGATCACTCTACCAGGCTCTACCCTGACTCTCAGACCACATCCCTGCCTGTACATCCTCAGATCGCTGAAGTCGAGGAATATATCCTTCTGATAGACTTCTCTCATCTTCTCTAGCTTCAATCTCAGCTTTCTCACAGCATCTAGAATGCGAGATCTACTGATCTTCAACTTAACTTCCATCTCTAGCTTCAAGCCCTCACCTTTAAAGCAATCATGGTTTTAGACTCCTGTGACCTGGATTGCTTCGTGCAGGCAAGCTACCTGCTGAGAAGCTTGAGGAGTATGTCTTAAAAGCTCTGCCACATGGTATGGATGTCGTAGTCGGCCCAGGGATAGGGTTAGATAGTGCAGTTGTTCACATTGATGGGAAGCTACTCTCTCTTACATCAGATCCAATAACTGGAGCATCTAGAGATATGGGATGGCTATGTGTCCATGTATGTGCAAATGACACTGCAGCCTCAGGCTTTATACCAAAGTGGTTCCTAAACTGCATACTGCTTCCTGAGAAAGCTGGCATAGGTGAGCTCTCAGAGATCGTGAAGGGGATTAGAGAGGCTGCAGCTGAGCTTAAGGTAGGCGTTGTTGGAGGCCATAGTGAAGTTGCGCCACCTGTCAAGAGCCCTATTATAATCGGGTTTATGACAGGAGTGCTAGCTGGACCAAAACCTACTCCAGCCTCAGCATGCAGAACCGGGGATTATATTGTTATGACGAAATATGCTGGAATAGAGGGGACGTATATCTTGGCTAGGGAGCTCACGGAAGCAAAGAAGAGTGAAGTTAGCAGGAAAGCTCTTGCACGTGGGCTCAAGCTCAGAAGACAGATCAGTGTTGTGAAAGAAGGCGTTTCTGCATCCAGAGCTGGACTAGCTAATGCCATGCATGACCCTACTGAGGGGGGAGTTCTGTGTGGGCTATGGGAAATGGCTTATGCATCTGGTGTAGAGATTAGAGTAGACTTGAATAAGATTCCTGTCTTACCTGAAACAGCCGAGATATGCCATGCACTTGGAGTTGACCCACTGAAGTTGATTGGCTCAGGCTCTCTGCTTATATCTACCCCTAGAGAGACATGTAGTAGGCTGCTTGAGCTCCTTAGAGCAGAAGGGATTAATGCTGCTGTGATAGGAGAGGTCACCTCAGCTGGAGAAGCTAAAGTTGTGGATTTAGGGAGGAGAGTTATAGAGCAACCTAGCCAAGATGAGCTGTTTAGACTCATAGAGGAGGGAAAAATAGGAAGTGGGGGTAGCCCCCGCTGCTAACCTCTTCTCGGCCTCTCTTCCTCTACTACCTCGACCCTCTTGCCTTCTACCTCTAACTCCATTGGAGTCTTTGCAGTTCCTGGTATTATTGAGACCTTGATCGGTTCGTCTTCTCTCATTGGGTAGAAGATCTTCCATACCTTTGCAGTTGGGGCTTTTGCCTTCAGTTCCTCAAGGATCTTGTCGGATAATAGGATGCCAGACATCTACTCACCTCTCTGCCCTCTGTTGAGGCTTGAAGGCTAGTCGCCTCTGCTAGTTAAAAGCGTTTCGAAGGAAGCAGAAGCTATGGATAAACTCTGACTGGTGTCCTTGGAATGAGAGTTGCCTCTCTGATGTGACTTAGCCCACAGATCCACTTAACTACCCTCTCAACACCTAGGCCGAACCCTGAGTGCGGTACGCTACCATATCTCCTGAGGTCTAGATACCACTCATAGTCCTCCATGTTCAGGCCACACTCCTCTATTCTCTTGACAAGCTCCTGATAGTCATGTATTCTCTGACCTCCACCTATTATCTCTCCTGTATCCTCTGGTGCTAGCATGTCTGTACATAGGACGACTTTAGGATTCTCTGGATCGGGCTTATGATAGAATGCTTTGACCTCACGAGGATACCTATGTACTAGCACAGGCTTCTCGAACTCTGATGCAACCGCTCTCTCAGACTCTGTTGACAGGTCCTCACCCCACTCTATGGGAACCCCTTTGCTCTGAGCTATCTCTATAGCTTCATCATAGGATATCCTAGGGAATGGAGGTTCTGGAGGAGTAAACCGCCTTCTGAGGTCTTCTAGCTCTCTCTTTCTCTTCTCAGCAACCGCTCTGCAGATGTAGGAAACCAGGTCCTCTAGCTCTGCCATCAGCTGATTTAAGTCCATGAATGCTGCTTCCCCCTCCATGTGCGTGAACTCTGTGAGGTGCCTTCTTGTTCTAGATTTCTCTGCTCTAAAACTAGGCTGGATCGTGTAGGCTCTTCCTAAGGAGAATATTGCTGCCTCCAAGTAGAACTGAGAGCTCTGAGTGAGATATGCTTTCCTCCCAAAGTACTCTAGCTCAAAGAGAGTCGCACCTCCTTCGACAGCTGCTGTCACAATGCTTGGCGCAGTGACCTCTACATAGTCATGTGCCTCAAACCACTCTCTTGCAGCTTTAAGCAGCTCAGCCCTGATCCGGAGGATTGCAGCCACCTTAGGGCTCCTGATCCATAGGTGCCTGTGGTCTAGCAGGAACTCTACTCCATGGCTTTTCTTCGCTATCGGATAGTCTCTGCATTCCCCTACCAGTTTAAAGCTCAAGGCGTGTACCTCCAAACCTCCTGGCGCCCTGGGATCTGTCTTGACTATGCCAGTTATCTCACAGCTCGATTCGAGACCTACTCGCCTTACTACCTCATACTGCTCTGGTGGTAAGTATCCTCTCTTGAAAGCTACCTGGATCACACCAGACCCGTCTCTTAGCATTAGGAAAGCTGCTCCACCTATGTCCCTCCTCTTATACACCCATCCCTTGAGCTTTACGAGCTTACCTTCAAAGCTGCCATCTATCTTAGCTATCCTTGTGTCTATTGGCTGCAGCTGCTCCGCTGCCAACCTCCCACTCTAAATGAGATGTGGAACAAATTCTTAAAGCTGCTATGGTTAAAGCTGAACAAGTCACAAATTAGCAAGAGACTTCAGCTACAATAGGCTTCTTGAAAAAGCCTATTCTCTCCGTCTTGACCAGATTGCACTTCGAGACCTTAGAATCTTGGCATAAGCTTCATGAAGATGCCTGTGCCAGCCTGCCTGTAGCTACTAAGCTCGACTTTAAGTAGTATCTGCTGAGCATAGGGTTGCTTCTGAACGTTGGCATGTTTTGCCATAGTAGAGATCTTCAGCCTATCATCCTCTCGTCCTGATCATCAGATCTGAGACGCCACTTAGCCAATTTAAGGCAACCATATATCATGAGCTTTACTGAGTACACCAAGCCATCTCTCAGTCAACCATCTTTAGCTTGAAGTAATATGCTAGCGCTCTTCTCTCGATAATCACAGAAGCTTGCCTTTATAACTGAGCTTCTCTGACTCTGAAACGATCAACCACAACAGCTGCGTATACCTCTAGGATGAAGATGCCTTCTGCTGCAGTCCCGGTTTTCATGGAAACACATAGGAGGTAGGTTGGTTAGGTGAGTGGAAGCTTTAAGTTCTCTGTGGTGCTAGTTGACTGGAGCCTCTGTCAAGCCACCTAGTGGCTATCGGGCTAAGCCTTCAGATGTGGGGCTCTGAGCTATGGGCTCTGAGGCTATCCTGAAAGCCCTACTAGAGCTTTAAGCTCAATGACGG
>JAVCBW010000019.1:0-5167 GCA_037917675.1 Thermoproteota archaeon | reverse complement strand
TCTCAGAGCTCTCAATTATCAAGCCGATAACCTTTCTATCGCCGTTCTCAGAGCCCTCACAAAGCCAGCTTATCATATCATACTAATATAGACCCTCGTTTAAGGTGTCAAGTAGCTGATCCTCGCCTTCAAAAGCAGAGAAGCCGGCTGCTAAGACCGCCTCTACCTCTGCTGTCCAAGCTTAAATGTTGAAAGAAGTGGGATCTATAGTGGGCTTCTTAAGCCTAAGCTAAACATTAACCTTGAGAAAGCGAGCCTATGGTCACTCAATAGAAGCCTCGCTTAGCGACGGTGAAGCGGAGCCTTTAGTGGCTTCATGCTCTTTGGGCAAGGCTCTATAATGCTTATCTCTCATTACAGGTGGCGATGATGAGCTTAACTCCCTTTCAGACGTTTAGCATTGCTTTTCATGCTTTTGTTGACGATACCTAAGAACATTCTTATATCTTCTTGGCTTCTTTAGATGTGAAGAGGTAGCTAATGTTAAGGGGGGATGATGAAGGCGGAGCAGGCTGTTGCTGAGGTTGAGCTTAGACATGGGGGCAAGGCTATTAGGCTTAAGTGTCTTGTGGATACGGGTGCTAGCAGAAGCGTTATTTCAAGGAAGCTTGCTGACGAGCTTGGAGCTTTCATACCTCTACCTGAAGAGGAGAGGTATGAGCTGAAAACAGCTGAGGAAGAGGGCAGGTTAAAGGTTATTGGGCGTAGCATGGTTGGGGTTGTGTTTCAAGGTGTTAGGGTGCCTGGTGGAGCAGTTTTTGAGGTTGCAGAGAACCTGAGGGAGGGCTTAGAGCTTATAATTGGGAGACCAGAGATAGATGCTTGGGGCATCATCTTTACACCTGAGGGGCCAAGGCCAAGGAAGGTGCCGATAGAATTCGAAATAATTTAGGGGAAGAAGCAAGGAGGCTTTCAGCCCCTTTGGCGTTTCAAAAAGCTATTGGGAGGCTCCATTGCTTTAGCTTCCTACCTTTTATCGGCTATCTCATCCCTACTTGGACCTCTCGAGATGTGCCTCGGGAGGTCTATGGGAGGAGGCTAGGGCTCCCTGGAGAAGGCTTAAAAGCTTATGTGGCTCTGGGTTTTGTGCTGGAGCTTGAGGGCAGGTGTCTTTAGGGTTAGAGATGAGGGTGGCAGGGAAGTCGGCTATGCTAAGCTACACTTACGTGTTGAGGCTGATGGCTCTGGTGTGCTTGTTGTGAACGCAAACCACATCCTCTATCTGAACAGGACTGCTGTCGAGCATGTCAAGCTGGTTCTCGAGGGGAGGAGTGTAGATGAGGCTGCTAGAGAGATAGCTAGGAGGTTCAGGGTCTCAAGGAGGAGAGCTAAGCGGGAGCATGAGAGGATCCTCCTAGCTATAGAGGCTTTGATCAGAGGACGTGAGGTCTGTCCATTCAGCTATCTTGGTGTGAAGCCTATTGAGCCCTTCACCAAGGAGCCTAAGGCGCCATACCGCGTTGACCTAGCTTTAACATACAGGTGTAACAACATGTGCATCCACTGCTACTCCTCTAGCCCAAGAGAGAAGCCTGAGCTCTCTACTGGAGAGTGGAGGAGAGTGCTCGAGAAGCTAGCTGAACTCGAGGTTCCACAGCTAGTCTTCACAGGGGGTGAGCCGACTCTCAGAGGTGACCTGGTTGAGCTGGTCAGCTACGCTCAGAGCCTCGGGTTTGTCACTGGGCTGATAACGAACGGCAGGCTCCTAGGTAAGCTAGCTGAGCCTCTAGCTAAAGCAGGCCTAGACTTCACCCAGGTCACTGTGGAGTCTCATAGGCCAGAGGTACATGACTCAATAACCAGAGTTGAAGGCTCTTGGAGCGAGACCATAGCTGGGGTTAAGGCCAGCTTAGAGGCTGGAATCTACACTACAACAAACACTACTCTCATGAAGCTGAACCACCTTGAGGTAGAGGAGCTTGTTGAGCTCCTAGCTAGCCTAGGAGTCAAGGCCATAGGGTTCAACTCCATCATACATGCTGGCAGAGGTACGCTAGCCCCTGTGGCTCTAGACATCAGCGAGGTAGGTGACGCCTTGGATAAGGCTAAGCACAAGGCCTATGAGCTAGGTGTCCCAGTAGTATGGTATAAGCCGACCAGGTACTGTGACCTCAACCCAGTTGACATAGGGCTTGGGGTTAGAGCATGTAGCGCAGCTAGGATAACACTATGCATAGAGCCTGATGGAACAGCCATACCATGCCAAAGCTGGTTCAAGCCTCTCGGCAACATACTAGAGGACAGCTGGAGTAGCATATGGGAGAGTGAGGAGGCTAAGTGGATAAGGAAGGCAGGCTGGCTCCCAGAGGAGTGCAAGAGATGCGAGTGGGCTAAAGTCTGTAGAGGAGGATGCCCACTAGACCCACTTGAGAAGAAGCCTGGGTGTGGAGAATGCTACCCATGAGGACTGCAGCTATACTGCTTGCCACCATCCTCATGCTCTCTCCAACACTAGCAGTAGGGCAAGTAGAGTATGTGGTTGAGAAGGAATACTATGAGCTATGGGTTCAAGAGGACTGCACAGTCAAGCTCTACCTCTACCTTGATATCAGGGTGCTCTCAGGCACCATAAGCAGGTACATTAGAGTCGGGCTTCCAGCTGAGGGCTTTAAGCTAAGTGAAGTCAGGTGTACTAGGGGAGTCGAGGACGTCAGAGAGGAGAGGTCAAGCTCCTTCACAGGCATAGTGATAGAGCCAAGAGAGCCTACTAGAGCAGGGGAGTCGGTGGAAGTTGAGGTTGAGGCTACAATAGAAGGCTTCATCTACGAGGACGCAACCAACCCAGGGTATGCTGGCATCCAGCTCATACCAGTCTGGTGGAGTGCTCCAGTAAGAGACCTAAGAGTGAAGATACACCTCCCACCTGGAGTCTCACTGAGCGAAGTCAAGTGTACTCCAAGCTATAGCAGCGCTGGAGTTGAGGATGAGAGAGCATACATCTACTGGGAGAGCCAGCTTAAGCCAGATGAGAAGCTGAAGCTTGGGGCAGCTTTCCCAGCTAAGGCTCTGAAAGCCAAGCCTAGGCCAGCTGAAGCCGAGAAGCCCTCAGCCAGCTGGATCCTAGGGCTACTGCTCCTACTCATCATAGCTATGCTGATGGCTTTCATAGCCATAGCTGCAGTAAGGTATGCTAGGAGGGAGCCCTATACTCCACCTGAGCTTTCAATGGAGGTTATAGGGGTTAGGAGAGACCTAGATCCAGTTGAGGCAGCTGTCCTCCTCAGGATACAACCAGGTAGGATAGCTACACTGATACTTCTCTCGATGATCAAGAAGAGAGCTCTGAGAGTGAAGTCTACTAGCCCACTCAGAGTAGAGAAGACCGGTGTCACCAGAGGCCTCAGATACTATGAGAGGCAAATGCTGACCTGCATACGTAGCTCAGAGATAGACGAGGACTGCCTGATACACGTCCTCAAGACCATAAGGAGGAACGTGGATGGAAAGGTCAGCTTCCACTTCAGGAGGCAGACAGAAGAATACTACAGGAGGAAGATAGAGGAGCTCTGGAGGAGGGTAGAGGAGGAAGATATACCTGAGGTCAAGTTCAGGAAGTATGAGGAGAGCATGCTCTGGCTCCTAATAGACGAGGAATATGAGAAGAAAACCAGGAGAGCACTCGAGAGCAGGAGGCAGATAGAAGTCCCAATAGTCTACGTAGACTACTGGCCAATAATACTCCCAAGACCTACACCAGTAAGGCCGGGAGCTAGGAGGCTGCCAAGTGAAGCTAAGCCACCTAAGCCAGTCACCTCGATAGAGGAGTTTGCAGACAAGCTCTGTAGGAGCATAGAGGAGGCTAGCAGCAAGGCTATAAGGAAGGTTGAGGAGGCAGCTAAAGCCTTGACTCCTGAAGTCAAGGTCACTAGGAGGAGCTCATCAGTCCACAGGAGCTGTGTCTGTGCCTGTGTGAGCTGCGCCTGCGCTTGTGCCTGTGTGAGCTGTGCATGTGCCTGTGCAGGTGGAGGTGTAGGCTAGCTGCTAGCCTCCTCTAGCTGAGGAAACCTATAGACTTCTACCCCAACCTCCTCTATCTCCTCGAAGTCTAGGTAGCATACACCTCTCCTAGCTAGCTTACTCAGTATGCTCCTAGCTAGCTCAACTGAGATCCCAAGTGAAGCTGAAACCCTAGCTGCAGTCAGCTTCCCTCCCTCGACTTCAGCTAGCCTAATGACCTCAGCTTCCAAGCTAGCTAGAGCCCTCCTCTCTCCAGTCATCCTATAAGCTAAGTACCCTGCTACCCCAGCTAAACCTAAGAGGACAAGCCCTGGAACAACCCTCACAGGGTTTAGGGCTGCAGCAAGCAGAAACATCAGGCCAAGGAAACCTAGGGCAAGCGATGAAAATGCTAGGAGAGCTTCCAGGGGCCTCAAGCTTCCTCCTTCATCTTCCTGAGCTCCTCCTCAACCGCAGAATCTATCCTAGCCTTCTCAAGCTCCCTCTCAATGACATCTCGCTCCTCAGGCTCAAGGTAGTCTACCAGCCCACCTGCTGCAACAAGCTCATCTATAGCCTCAGCTCTAGCCTTATACTTCTCAATCCTCTCCTCAGCTCTCCTCACTATGCTCCCAACTGAGGCAACATCCTTCGAGAGCCCTGTGACAGCCTCCTTGATCTCCTTCTGAGCTAGAGCAGACTCATACTCAGCTTTAAGCCTCTCCTTCCTAGCCTCAAAGGATGCAAGCTGAGCCCTAAGCTTCTCCCTAGCAGCCTTAAGCTCCTCCTCATTCTCCTTCATCTCCTCAATCTGCCTATCAAGCTTCTCAACCTCAGCAAGCAAGGTATGCTTCCTCACCAAAGCCTGCTTAGCAAGATCCTCTCTCCCAAGCTTCAAAGCCTCCCTAGCCTGCCTTCCTAGCCTCTCAACCCTCTCCAGCACCCTCCCTCTAGTGAACTCAAGCTTCTTCCTAGCTGCAACAGCCCTAGCTAAGCTCATATCCAAATCATGCATCTTCTGCAGCATCCTATCATAAACGTAGTCAAGCTGCTCTCTAGGATCCTCAAACCTCTCCAAAACCTTATTTATCTTACTCTCAATAATAGCTCGAATCCTCTCCAGCAAGCAATCCACCACAACCCCCACCCCCACCACGCTATTAAACTATTCCCAGAAGTAGCCAAGTCTCACCTCACAGCAGCTACTCACAGCCTCCAGGCACCAGTACAC
>JAVCBW010000051.1:0-94141 GCA_037917675.1 Thermoproteota archaeon | reverse complement strand
CCCCTCCACAGTCTCGTCGTTGGCATTCCTGAACCACACCTCAAGCTTGGGTGGCAGCGACCTCGAGTCTACAGCATACCCGTGGTTCTGGCTAGTGACATAGCAGCGTCCTGTCCTCAAGTCCACGCAAGGCTGGTTCTGAGACCTATGCCCGTACTTCAGCTTGTAGGTGGATCCGCCATAAGCTAAGGCCAGCAGCTGGCTCCCTAGGCATATCCCAAGCACAGGGAGGCCCTCCTCAGACAGCTCCCTGAGCGCGGTGGCGGTATCCATGAGCTTGCCTGGGTCACCTGGGCCATTGCTGAAGACAACTCCCTTAGGCTTGAGCTCAGAGATCTCGCTGGAAGAGTAGCTGTATGGTACCCTTACAACCTGAAGGCCTCTTTTCAGCAGGCACCTCACTATGCTATGCTTCACCCCACAGTCTACGAGCACTACCCTAGGTCCACTGCCATGCACAACAGGCTCACTTACAGTCACATGCTCAACCAGGTTCCTGCTATCAGGCATCTCAGCCCTAGCTAAGATGCCCGTGAGCTCACTTAGGTCGTGGCCTGAGGAGCTGACTTCAAGCACACCTAGCATGGTCCCCTTCTCTCTGAGCTTCCTCGTCAAGGCTCTAGTGTCAACATGCTCTAGCCCTGGCACACCCTCACTCCTAAGCCACTCATCTAGCGTGTGAGCTGAAGACCAGTGTGAAGGCCTCGAGCATGCCTCGTGGACAACCAAGCCCCGTGCCTTCACCCCCCAGCTCTCAAACCACCTAGCAAGCCCCCACTCGTCCTCAGTGTACTCTGGAACCCCATAGTTCCCAACTAGCGGATATGTCAAGACTAGGATCTGCCCATAATACGATGGGTCAGTTAACGCCTCACAGTATCCTACCATCCCAGTGTTGAAGACGACCTCGCCTACGACCCTACCCTCAGCCCCGAAGCCTCTGCCCCAGTAAACTGAGCCATCCTCTAAAACCAAGACTCCACTCGTTCCACTGAAACCCACCAGCCCTGCTTGCCAGGTGCTTAAAAAGCTTTCCACAGGGCAGCAGCACACCTAGCATGCTCTAGCTAGCTGAAAAAACCCAGTGACCTGGAGATAGATGCCATGGCGAAGAGACCGCTGAAGAATACGAGTGTAGCACAGGTGTGCTAGCTTCTACTGATGTAGAGGCCTGAGGCAGCTGTGGTCAGCCTCCTACTAGCCTAGGCATCCTCCTTGAGAAACAGCAGTGATGAAGCTGCTAGCGGAGCTACCGTGAGCGTTGCCATGATAGCTAATGGAGGCATATAGGCTAACAGGCTTTCTGCCAAGCTGCTGACCTCTAACATACATGAGATAACGGTTTTACTCACTGAGCTGCCTTTTCTCTGGTGGAGAATTGGCCTGCCATCCAGAGAGCCTCCTCTAGGCTTCCATTGGAGACTACAGCATCCAAGCTGCCTCCCAGGATGCAAATCCTATAAAGACGGCAGCCCTGTAAAGGGGCAGCAAATCCTCTGTGAGAAAAAGCAGTCTATGAGAGCTAGCCTCAGAGGGAGCCACAGTAAACTGTATAAAGAATATCTCTGAATCACCTACAGTCTCTAAGTCGACAGGCGTGCTCTGGCATCTTAGACTCCTTTACTTGAATCCTATCAATGCTACTTGACTCAGCCTCTACAGCCTCAAGGAGTCAAGTGAGCCACTTTTAAAGTAGGTGGCTGGCAGAGCTGTAGGTGTAGCCTAGATGGAGGATCTCCTTAGGCTGGCAGTTGAAGTCGGGGAGAAAGCTGGAGCAGAGTTCGTTGAGGCTAGAGGTGAAGATACCATAGAGTTCTCAATGCACTCTGAGAAGATGGAGGTGAAGCAAGTTAACCATAGTAGGAGAGTAGGGGTAGGCATCAGGGTGTTTCTCAGAGGGGCTACAGGATACGCGTATACAAGCATGCTCACCAGAAGCTCTGTGAGAGAGGCAGCTATGAGAGCTGTCAGAGCAGCTGAGGCTTCTTCTGAGCATGTTAAGCTGAAGCTTTACCCTGCAGAGTGTAAGCTTGCTAGAGGAGCCTTCAGAGTTGAGGTCAGAGAGCACCCTAGCAAAGTCGGTATAGATGAGAAGAAGGAGGCTATGCATGCTGGTGAAAGGGAGGCGAGAGAAGTAGCTGGCAGGCTCCTAGCGACGACGATCTCTAGCTATGGGGAGGCTTATGGCTGGAGGTACCTGGTGACTAGCGAGAGTGAGGCTAGAGTAGAGCTTCTAGTTACGAGCATCTGGTTAACTGCAGTTTGCAGGGAGAGGGGGGAGATAGCTGATGCAGGAGACGGGTTCGGTGGGACGGTTGGGTTTGATGCCTTTAGTGGAGAGCACTCACCAGAGGTGATGGGAGCCAATGCAGCAGAGTGGGCCTTAGAGAAGCTTAGAGGGGTGAAGCCGCCAGCTGGTAAGCAGAGAGCTCTGGTAGACGACAGGCTAGCAGGTGTGCTGGCACACGAGTCATTTGGACACATGTCAGAGTACGACTTCGTAGCAGCTGGAGGAAGCCCGCTGGTAGGCAAGGTGGGGCAGAAGCTTGGTAGCAGTGAGGCTACTATAGTAGATGAGGGTGTGGTGGAGGCTGAGAGCTATCCTGGCTTCAGAGTCCCATGTGATGATGAGGGCGTCGAGGCTAGAAGGGTAGTCATCTTGGAGGAGGGGGTGCTGAAGAGCTATCTGCATACTAGGTGGACAGCGAGCTTAGCTGGAGTGGAGCCTACAGGGAACGCTAGAGCAGTAGACTACACGTTCGAGCCTATATGTAGGATGAGAAACACCTACTTTACACCAGGAGACCTGACGCTGGAGGAAGCTTTAGAGCAGCTTAGGAGTGGGGTGTATGCATGTGGGACAGCAGGGGGGCAAGCCAACCTCGATGGCTCCTTCATGTTCAAGGCGACTAGAGGCTACCTCGTGGAGAATGGTGAGGTGAAGGCTGCGTTCAGGGACGTAGCGATAGTAGGGCACATACTAGATTTCCTGAGGAACATAGAGGCGAAAACCAGGGAGCTTAGGGTTTACTCGAGCTTCTTTGGTGGATGTGGGAAGATGGGGCAGGCTCCACTTTATGTCGGGCTCGGTGGCCCTCACATCCTTGTTAAGGAGGCAACGTTTGGTGGTGAGAGGGTTGGCTAAGATAGAGGTGAGTGACCTGATAAGCTTAGCTGAGAGGGTGGCAAGCTGGGCTAGGGCAGCTGGGGCAGATGAGGCAGAAGCCTACGTTGCTTGGGCTAGGGACGTCTATGTAACCCTTCAGGGAGAAATCCTCTCAGCTAGAGAGGGGGTGAGCGCTGGAGCTGGCATCAGAGCTGTCGTCGGAAGGAAGGTGGGCTTCTCCTCCTCCAGTAGCCTTGAGGAAGCTGATCTGAGAAGCTCAGCTGAGAGAGCTGTCGAGATGGCCAGAGTGAGGCCGGAAGACCCCAGGTTCCACAGCCTCCCAGATCCTGTGAGGAGGCCTTCTAGGAGCGGAGTGTTCGATGAGGAGATGATTGAGGCAGGAGCTGCAGACGTCATCCCTCAGGTGAGAAAGGCTTCAAGTGAAGCACTCTCCACAGACAGGAGAGTCAGCTATGTTATGGTGCTTATCTATGCACAAGCATACATGTTTGGGGTAGCAAACACCAGGGGAGTCAGCTGTGGTGATAAAGCAAGCAGGTTCATGGGAGATGTGAGCGTTAAGGTTTCTGATGGAAGCGAGGAGAGGACAGGGTCAGAGCACGTGTTCAGCAGAGAGCTAGGTGAGCTAGCTGGGCTAGGTGAGAAGGCTGCTAGGCTTGCAGCCAGCTCACTGGGCGCCAGGAAGCTTGACCAGCCGATGGTAGGGCAAGTGCTATTTGACAGTGATACAGCAAGCATGATGCTAGACATGCTGACATATGGTGTCTCAGCTAGGTCTGTTCAGGAGAGGAGAAGCAGGCTAGAGGGGAAGCTAGGGAGGCAGGTTGCCTCAAGGGAGCTCACCATAGTAGACGACTCCTGGATGAAAGATGGCTTAGGGACAGTAGCCTGTGATGGGGAGGGTGTGCCTACCACTGTGAAGCCTATCATAGAGGATGGAGTGCTGAGAAACTACCTTTATGATAGCTATGCAGCTCACATAGAAGGCAAGGAGAGTACTGGAAATGGCATGAGAGAGGGGTTCATGAGACAGCCCTCAATAAGGCAGGTGAACTACATGGTGAAGCCTAGCTCCAAGAGCCTAGATGACCTGCTATCTGAAGTCGGGCTCGGAGTATATGTGAGAGGAGAGCTGATGGGGCTAGGGCATGCAAACTACATAACAGGAGACTTCAGCGTCGTAGCTACAAACGCCTTCCTAGTCAGGGATGGAAGCATAGAGCACCCGCTCCCACCGACTACAATAGCAGGAAACTTCTACGAGCTACTTAAGACTGTGAGGGTAGGCTCAGACCTGAAGCTTAGCAGCATAGGGAAGGCTCCCAGCATGCTAGTGTCAGGGCTTACGGCAGCAACCACAGGCTAGCTAAGCTCCAGATGGCAGCTCACATAGAAGGCTGCAGCTAGCTTGCATGCCCACCCACAGGCCTAGGCAGATTAAGCATGCTCTCTGCATCTAGCTAGGGCTCCTATAGCCTACTGCAGCAGGCAAGCTCTCTTGGCTTGCAGCCATCTATCAATGCTTGAAGAGATCACATGCTATTGGCTCAGGTTTGGATTTGAACCAAGCACTTTTATCCTGGTGGTATAACGGGGTTATAGTGAGGCTCTTGGAAGTATATCTTGACAACAACAATGCAGCTAGAATAGACCCTCTAGTCTTGGAGGAGATGCTCCCCTACTTAAGGGAGAAGGCATATGGGCACCCTGCTGCCCTACATAGGCCTGGTGCAGCTGCCCTGGAGGCTGTTGAGGAGAGTAAGGCTAAGATCGCCTCCCTCATTGGAGCTAGAGGAGAGGAGATTGTCTTCACTTCCGGTGGGACTGAAGCCAACAACCTGGCAGTTATAGGGGCTGCTCTAGCCTCTAGGAGCAGAGGTAGGCATGTTGTTGTTTCAAGCATAGAGCACCAGTCTGTGCTTTTCTCTGCTGAAAAGCTCTCCTCACTCGGTTTCGAAGTAGACTATGTCCCCGTTGATGGAGAAGGCTTTGTTAAGCTTGATGAGCTTGAGAAGCTTCTTAGGAGAGAAACCATCCTAGTGAGTGTAAACCTCGTTAACGAGGAGATAGGGGTTATCGAGCCTATCAGAGAGCTTGTTGAGGTGGTCAGGGAGAGGTCTCCTGATGCTGTCGTCCACACTGATGCTGTAGAGGCCTTCACCAAGATTGATGTTGATGTGAGGAAGCTTGGTGTCGACCTAGCTACATTCAGCTCTCATAAGATACATGGACCTAGAGGAGCTGGAGCACTCTTCGTTAAGGAGGAGACTCCTATAGAGCCTATAATGTATGGGCCTGTGTCTACGTCTAAGCTCAGGCCTGGCTTGGAGAACGTGCCTGCTATAGTAGGCTTCGCCAAGGCAGCTGAGATAGGAGTCAGGGGGATGAGCAGGTTCACTGAGCACATGAGAGCTCTTAGAGACAAGCTGATGGATGGGATCCTAAATGAGATCGAGCACACCCTGCTTAATGGGCCTAGGGAGCTTAGGAGCCCATCTAACCTCAATATCTCATTCCTTTATGCTGAGGGGGAGGCTATCATGATGCTGCTCAGCCAGCATGGGATATATGTTTCATCTGGTTCAGCTTGCGCCTCCAGGCTTCTAGAGCCAAGCCACGTGCTTAAGGCTATTGGAAGAAGCCATGCTGAGATGCATGGCTCAATATCCTTCTCGGTCAGCAGGTTCAATACCATGGAGGAGATAGATTATGTGCTTGAGGTGCTTCCAGAGGTCATCAAGAAGCTTAGGGAGATGAGCGCCTGGAAGCCTAGGTGAGGCTATATGCTAGATCCATATGAGGCTAGGAGAGACTTCCCGACTTTAGCAAGAGAGATTCATGGTAGGCCTTTAATCTACTTAGATAATGCAGCTACAAGCCAGAAGCCTAGGCAGGTCTTAGATGCTATACTAGAGTTCTATAGGCTGCATAATGCTAACGTGCATAGAGGTGCTCACACGCTTGCGAATGAGGCTACAGAGCTCTATGAGGATGCTCATGAAGAGGTAGCGAAGTTCATTGGAGCTAGAGACTACAGGGAGATTGTGTTCACAAGGAACACGACAGAGTCTCTTGGGCTCATAGCCTACACTTGGGGGCTTCAGAACCTCAGGGAGGGAGATGAGGTTGTGGTGACTCTCATGGAGCATCACAGCAACCTCCTGCCATGGCTTCAGGTCTCTAGGCTCACTGGATCTGAGCTGAAGTTCGTCAAGGTGACTGAGGAAGGTATGCTAGACTATAGTGGGTTTGAGAAGCTGCTTAGTGAGAGAACTAAGCTAATTGCAGTAGTCCATGTCTCTAATGTGCTCGGTGTCGTGAACGATGTCAGGAGGATAGCTAGGCTGGCACATGAGCATGATGCCATCATCGTAGTTGATGGAGCTCAGTCTGTACCTCACATCCCAGTTGATGTTAGGGAGCTTGAATGCGACTTCCTAGCTTTCAGTGGACATAAGATGCTTGGGCCAACTGGTATAGGGGTCCTTTATGCCAAGGCTGATGTTGCAGAGGAGCTTGCTCCACATGAGGCTGGTGGAGGAACTATCAGGAGTGTGAGCTATAGCTCTGGTGAGCTGAAGGTGAAGTGGGTGGAGATGCCTTGGAGGCTTGAGTCTGGCACACCGAACTTGGCTGGTGCAATTGGGCTGGCTGAGGCTGTAAGGTACCTGAGGGAGATTGGGGTTAGCGATGTAGAGAGACATGAGAGGAGGCTACTGGAGCATGGGATGAGGAGGCTAGGTGAGATTGAGGGTGTCGAGGTCTATGGGCCTAGGAGACTTGAGGCTAGAACTGGGATAATATCCTTTAACCTGCATGGGCTAAGCTCACATGAAGTAGCTCTGCTCCTAGACGAGTATGGGATAGCTGTTAGAAGCGGCTACCATTGTGCTCAGCCTCTTCACGAGCAGCTTGGGCTGAAGGGAACTGTCAGAGCGAGCTTCTACCTGTATAACACCATGGAGGAGGTCGATGCCCTAGCTGATGCCATCACAGAGATCCTTAGGGGGGCTAGATAGCTACCCTCTCTCTTCCAGTGTATACTGTTAGCCTCCTTGAGCCTCTAGCGAAGCCTATCAGTGTTATCTTAGCTCTCTCAGCTACCTCTACTCCAGTGCTAGTAGGCCCTGATATCGAAGCTACCACTGGGATACCTGCTCTAGCAGCTTTGGCAACAAGGTCTCCTGTGAGCCTGCCGCTCACACAGAGCATCAGCTCCCTGTCTGCTATCCTGTTGGTGACAAGATAGCCTACAGCTTTGTCTACAGCACTATGTCTGCCTATGTCCTCAGCTACCACGAGAGGAGCTTCTGCTCTAGGCTTAGCTATGGTGCATACATGGACCATCCCAAGCTCCCTATACAGCTGAGACCTCCTAAGCCAGCTTATAGCCCTCCAGACATCTAGCGGAGTCACCTTGAAGCTGAGCTTGACCTCCATGACTCTAGCCAATGGGAGAAGCAGGCTCTCAGGAGATGTAGAGGAGCATGGAGCCCTTATCAGCCTAGCTACCCTCCTGTAGAAGCTTAGCCTGGAGTCTAGGGAAGCTGGGTCATCTACTTCAACCTTCAGCTCAGACCCCTCTATAGCAGCTTCTCGTATTGAGCTCGGGGAAGCTAGGCCCTCTGTCACGAGGAAGCCACATGCAAACTCCCTTAGGAGAGTAGGGAGAAGTGAGACTATGGCTATGAGCCTACCTGAAGCAGTCAGCTTATACACCTTTTCAAGAGGGTATCTTTCAGCTACCTCCTCTATCCTTCCGTCTCTCCAGACTCTGATGGCTCTGCTTGATGCTGAGACCAGCTTCATGCCTTCCATCAGCTCGCCTCTACAGAAACTTCTACACCGAGGTCTTTAAAGGACTCTTCCATACTCTCCTTCACATACTCAGCTTCCCTACTTCCCTTCTTATATCTGAGCTTGACATGCACCCTGTTGCCCTCTACTCTGAGCTCCTCTATGCCTCCAGCCTCCAGTATGCTTAGGCCGGAGGCTGGGTCGAGCACACCTCTGAGAAGGCGTTTAGCTGCATGCTCATCTAGCTTCCTCCTGCCTTTCTTGATCTCATATTTCAAGATAGCTACATCTAGGCCTGCCTTAGACAAGACAGCACAGTGGTACTTGACCTTAGGCAGCCCACCTAACTCCTTGATTATGTCCTTAAAGGATACTCTCCTAGCTTCCTCTAGAGTCTTCCCCTTAACCATCTCTGTCAGAACAGAGGTCGTCGCTATGTTAGAGGCGCACCCATATGACTCGAACTTTATGTCCTCTATGATGCCGCTTTCCCCATCTATCTTCAGGTAGAGCTTTATGAGGTCCCCGCAGACAACGCTGCCAACCTTAGCTGTGACGTCGGCATCTTCGATCACACCAATGTTCCTAGGGTTTGTGAAGTGCTCTATGACCTTCCTACTATACCCCATCCTGCTCCAAAGCTCCTCACTCAAGCAGACACCAAGCTATGATGTGAGAGCCTAGCTTAAAATAGTTCAGCTAGATTAGAGCACCATGTGCTGTAGGGGGATGCAACAGTTCAGCACCAAGCTTCATCTGGCAGCTGCTGTTGCAGCTGGCAGTAAAGCTGACAGCATGCTGTCAGGTGCCTGCGATAGCTGCTAGCAAAGCTTTTATCTCGATGGTGGAGGCTGTGGGCCATGGAAATGGGAGTAATCGACTTCCATATCCACCCAGTGATCAGCATATCTTCTATCCTAGCTGAAATGGATAGAGCTGGCGTCGAGAGCGGCGTGCTTCTCGGCCTAGACTTGAGTACCGACCCCCTCAGTAGGAGATCTGTGAGGAAGAGGCTCAGGGAGAGGTTTTACTCATCTAGTTGGCTTGCCTATAGGCCTGAGCTCTGGAGGATCTTCCCTGCTGGTGAGAGTGTTGAGGAGGCTGTAAGGAGGTTCTTTGAGATGCTCAGGGGAAGCTACCCTGAGGCTAAAGTGAGCAATAGGGAGGTTGCTGAGCTAGCTGAGATGAGTAGGGGAAGGCTGGTGGCATTTGGCTCAGTTAATATAGGTATGGGAAGCCGCTATGTTAGGGAGAAGCTTAGAGAAATAGAGGAGCTCAGCCTTAGAGGGATCAAGGTTCTGCCAACACTGCAGTTCTTCAATCCAGCTGAGGATAAGGCTTTCAAGCTCGTCTTAGAGTACTGTGAGAAGAATAGGAAGATACTAGCCTACCATACTGGCTGCGACCCTGGCCCCTTTGAGATACCAGATCTCGCTGAGGATGCAAATCCAAGGTACCTAATGGAGGTCTTAGAGGAGTACACGCCTACTGTTGTGCTGACTCACATGGGGAGCTATAGTGCAGTAGCTCCAGGGATATGGTTTCATGAGGCTCTAGATGTCATGAGGAAGTTTGACTTCGTTTATGCTGATATGGCTGCAGTCACAGGCTTCATACTCAAGAGGGAGGTGGCTAGCGAGATTAGGAGCACAGTAGGCTTCGACAGGGTGCTATTCGGCTCAGACTACCCTATTCTGATAGGCAGCAGCATGGCTGGAGAGGTTCTAGCAGTTAGAGAAGCGTCTTCCCTGACACCTACTGAGAAGGAGATGGTGCTTGAGCTCAATGCTAAGAGGCTGCTCAACCTCTAGCTCAGCACCTTCCTAGGGTCAATCCAAGGGCTATCTCTATCCCATATCACATTCCCCCTGTTATCAACTATCTTGAGAATCCTATGCATCGGTATAGCTCCACTCCCAGTATACAGGTAGCTCTTATCGATCTCTCTGACTTCACTTAGCAGAAGCACAGACTCACCTGAGGGAGAGCTCCTGTCAGCTAATACAACAGAGTACATCCTCCAGTCGCCTCCACTCCACTTGAGCATGTTCAGCACATCGCTAGCAGTCTTCCTCCTCAACTAAAGCACCCTAGCTAGATGAGGCAAGAGGTAATTAATCTTACTGATGGAGAAGGAGTGTGAGATAGCAGCACGTGAGCTAAAGCCTCTATGTATGCCAGCTATCGCCAATAGAAGATGGGGTAGCTTGTTGCAGCCTTGTATCCTTAGAGTGCAGCCTCTGAGCTGCTATGGTAGGTTTAGGACCTCCTTGTATCCTTCTAGGTCTAGTAGGCCATGGCCAGAGAAGTTGAATACTATGACCCTCTCCTCTCCTGCATCTTTTGCCTTGATAGCCTCATCTATTGCCGCCTTGACAGCATGAGCTGTCTCAGGAGCTGATATCAGGCCTTCTGTCTCAGCGAATAGCTTTGCAGCCTTGAACACTTCATCCTGTGGGTAGGCTACTGACTCTACTACCCCTCTGCTCTTTAGCAGTGATACTGATGGAGCTGCACCATGATATCTTAAGCCTCCAGCATGTATTGGTGGAGGGACGAAGTCGCATCCTAGTGTATACATCTTTAGTAGAGGGGTCATCTTAGCTGTGTCACCGTGGTCGTACCTATATTCTCCCTGGGTTAGTGATGGACATGCTGTAGGCTCTACTGCAATGAACCTCACATCACTGATTTCCCCTCTGAGCACTTTGCCTACTGTGGGATAGCAGAAGCCTGCAAAGTTGCTTCCACCTCCAACACAGCCTATCATCACATCTGGCTTCAGGTCTAGCTTCCTGAGCTGCTCTAGCACCTCTAAGCCTATAACTGTCTGGTGTAGCAGCACGTGGTTCAGCACGCTGCCAAGCGAGTACTTCACCTTCTCATTCTTCACAGCCATCTCTATGGCCTCGCTTATAGCTATCCCAAGCGAACCAGTGTGGTTGGGGTCCTGTTTCAAGAGGCTTCTCCCTACGTCAGTTAGGCTGCTTGGTGATGGTACTACGTCAGCTCCATATAGCATCATCACATACTTCCTATATGGCTTCTGCATGTATGATACTCTGACCATGAAGACTAGAACTCCTACTCCAGCCATGGCGCCAGCATAGCTTAAGGCTGATCCCCATTGGCCTGCTCCAGTCTCAGTTGTCAGCTTTTCAACACCCTCCTCTCTAGCATAGTAGGCTTGTGGTATAGCTGTATTGAGCTTGTGGCTTCCAGTTGGGCTCAAATCCTCTCTCTTATAGAGGATTATAGCAGGCGTCTTCAGCTTCCTCTCAAGTCTAACTGCCCTGTAAAGTGGTGTAGGTCTGCCGATCCTGATGTACATCTCTCTGACTTCCTCTGGAATCTGTATGTACCGCCTCTTTGAGAACTCCTGTCTGACACACTCCTTTGGAAAGATGACTTCGAGCTCACTTGCCTTAACCTCTCTGCCATCAGGCGTGACCATAGGAGGGATATCGACTTCAGCTTGGATGTTATACCAGGCTCTTGGTAGCTCATCTACATCTAGGGTCACACGCATCATAGCTTACACCTCATGAGGTCTCTTAGAGGAACTGATACCTCACGTGGCTCAACTGGAAGTACGTGGCGTGTCGTCTTAGGTGGAAGCAGGAGGCCTCTCCTACTGTACTCTAGTACAATCCTCTTGCTTACAGGCACACCTACCCTCCTGGGGTACACTTCCAGCTCAGGACACCTGTAGTCTACTAGGAGAGCTGGGACTAGCTTTGCTCCAAGCTGGGTTAAGGCAGCATACCTGTGGTGGCCGTCTAGTATCGTCATGGACCTCCTGTCGACGATGACTGGCATGTAGAGCCTGCCGTCGTCTCTAATCTGAGACTTGATGTTCTTGAGGCACTTTTCGATGGTCATTTCATGGGGCTTCAACATGGACGCTGGAACGATGGCAGCAGCCGCCTTAAACAGGCCAGAAGACAGGAAGTAAAGGGCTTTTAGAGGCCTTCTAGGAGACCCAAACTAGATCCCCCATACTCACCTCCTCCACTAGAGGCATAGGCCCTCTTAGAAGGCAGGTAATAAACTTAGTGCATGAAACAGTCGTGAAACATGCAACTTGCTCCATGCGCGCAACATTGAGGTTGCCATCAGCAGCCTAACAGGCCTATGTAGCTCTAGGTGAGTATTAGACTAGGAGCTTCTAGCTCCTAGGAGGGAGCTCAGCCAGCTCTGAGAGGACACACAGGATGTAGGATTGGAGCCGTGAAAGCAGCCTTCTGGGTAAAAGCAGAGCTAGCTGAGCTCTTTACTCCAGAGGGCAGGTGTGTGGCTGGAGCCTAGCTGTGGGATCCAGCTTGAATAAGCTACTGGAGAGAAGCTGCAGTTGAGCACAACAGCAAACATTTTAACATTATGGTGTAGCTGTAGCCTAGTGGTAGCTTGCCTGAGGTGTCTTGTAGAGTCTGTGGTAGAGCTGGAGCTGACATATCTTCTACACTTAGGGTGTGTAGCAGCTGTATAAGAGAGAAGCCAGATGAAGCCATGCCCTACATAATGGAAGCTCACGCTAAGGTTAGAGAGAGATATGGGCTTCCACCTCATCCTCCTAGAGCTGAAGGGGGGCTGACCTGTACTCTCTGCAGCAACGAGTGTAGGATGGGAGATGGAGACATGGGGTTCTGTGGGCTGAGGTGGAATGAAGGAGGGAAGCTTGTCCAGCTTACATCTCCTAAGGTGGGTGTAGCATATGTCTATAGGGATCCTCACCCTACAAACTGCTGTGCAGCATGGTTCTGCCCAGCTGGCACAGGAGCAGGCTACCCTAAGTATGCTGTGAAGCCTGGAGTCGAGTCAGGCTACTACAACCTGGCAGTATTCTTCTATGGCTGTAACTTCAACTGCCTCTTCTGTCAGAACTCCTCCCACAAGTATACTAGTGAAGGTAAGAGGATAACGGTGGAGGACTTCATAGCTACAGTTAAGCAAGACAGGAGGATAACATGCATATGCTACTTCGGAGGCAGCCCAGAGCCACACCTCCCATTTGCGCTAGAAGCGTCTAAGCGGGTCTTAGAGGAATGTGAAGACAGAGTTGTCAGGATATGCTGGGAGTGGAATGGATGCGGCAACTCAAGCCTAGTTGACAAGGCAGCTGAGCTATCCTATGTGAGTGGAGGGAACGTAAAGTTCGACCTGAAAGCCTACACCTCCGCCATGTCGCTTGCGTTAAGTGGTGTCTCTAACAGGAGAGCATATGAGAACTTTGAGATGATATACAGAAAGTACTATGAGGACAGAAGAGGTCTACCAGTCCTCACTGCAACAACGCTGCTAGTCCCATTTTACGTAGACGCAGAGGAGGTAGCTGACATAGCAGAGTTCATAGCAAGCCTGAGCCCAGAAATACCCTATAGCCTGCTCGTCTTCCACCCAGACTACTACATGAGAGACCTGCCGATAACGCCGAGAAGGCAGGTTGAGGAGTGCTATAACGTAGCGAAAAAGCGCTTGGAGAACGTTCACATAGGGAATATGCACCTGCTAGCATGGGCTCCCTGAAGCCTCAGATAGCAGAGGCTCTAGGGCCTCTTTGCTCTCATAGCTGCCTCCCTAGAGGAGGCATCTCCTTCAGCAGCCTTCTCCCGCACACGACTACTGAGAAACCTTCCTCATCCTATGCCTGACAGCTCTCCAGAGGCCAGGTAGGGTGTGCTGAAGTCAGGCAGCTTATAGCATGTCTAGCAGCCTTTAAAGGCACTTAGCCTTATTGATGGGGGTGCTACTTGAGGGCTAGTGAGGTGTTAAAGAAGGATGTCGTGACCTCTGATGGAGCTAGGGTAGGTAGGGTTGTGGATCTTGAGATCAGAGGGTGGAGGGTAGATGGGCTCATAGTTCAGCTTAGCAGCGAGACTGCTCAGGCAGCTGGCATGAGGAAGCTTCTCAGGAGGCCTAAGGCTGTAGTCTCAACTGAGCATGTCAGTGGAGTGAGGGATGTTATATCGCTGAGCTTGAAGCTAGATGAGCTAGCTGAGCTGATTAAGCCAGCAGGTTAGTAGCTTTATCTCAAGTGCATGCGATGCTGCTGAGAGCAAGCTGCAGCCTAGGGTTCGGGAACGGTTCTCACTGGAGCTGTAGGTGTCAGCAGCTCGTGGTAGCGGAACGTTTATATCTCCATGGCTAGGGCGGTTAGAGGTGGTCTGTTGGGCTGGCAGAGGGTGGTGTAGCGATATCGCCTTGGGAGTTTAAGCTGGAGTACAGGGACTACAGAGAGGTCATAAGGCAGTTCGGAGTTCAGGAGATGACTAGAGAGCTCATTGAGAGGATGAGAGAGAGGAACAGGCTCTTTGAGAGAGGGCTGATATTCGCTCACAGGGGGTTTGAGAGGATACTTGAGGCTGAGGAGAGAGGGGAGGAGTATGTGATCCTGACTGGTATGATGCCCTCAGGGAGGTTCCACTTTGGACACAAGCTGGTAGCTGACTTGATGGCATGGTACTATAGGCGTGGAGTTAAGGTCATCATTCCGATATCAGACATAGAGGCCTACGTCATCAGAGGGCTTAGCTTAGGTGACATAGAGAGGTATGCTGTCGAGGAGTACATACTGAACTACATGGCTCTCGGAATAGACCTCACTGATAGGAGGAGGGTGATGATATACAGCCAGTGGTCTAATGAGACTGTCAAGAACTTAGCGATAATGTTCGCAGCTAAGATAACTGCAAGCCACCTCGGCTCCATGTTTGGCTTCAGGTATAGAGGTGAGGAGGGGGAGTCTGACACCATAGGTAAAGTGTTCTTCCCGTTTATCGATGCAGCTGACATAATGTATCCTCAGAGCGAGGAGATGGGTGGGCCTAAGCCTGTGCTTGTCCCAGTTGGGATAGATCAGGACCCGTATATCAGGCTATGCCATGACCTGGCGCCTAAGTTCAGCATGGTGAAGCCCTCATCGATATACGTGAAGATGATGGCTGGGCTCCAGGGGCCTGGGACGAAGATGTCGAGCAGCAAGCCTGAAACAGCGATTTTCCTAGGCGATAGCCCTGATGAGGCTAGGAGGAAGCTCATGGAAGCCTTCACGGGAGGGAGGGCTACAGCTAGGGAGCAGAGGGAGAAGGGAGGGCAGCCTGACATCTGTGTGCCATACATGTTCCTGCTCTTCCACTTCGAAGACAGCATCTTGAAGAAGACATTTGATGACTGCACAAGTGGCTCAGTCCTCTGCGGAGAGTGCAAGCAGAGGATTGCAGAGAGGCTGGTGAGGTTCCTAGAGGAGCATGAGAGGAAGCTTAGGGAGGCTAGGGAGAGGCTTCCGAGGGTGTTTGAGGTCCAGGAGAAGCTGGGCTTCAAGCCAAGCTGGCTCTAGCTACTTCCCTCCTCAGCTGGGAAGCTCCTCTATGACCACTGGAACTATTCTCAGCTCTCTCGCGTCTACTAAGCCCTTGTCTGTCAGCCTAGCTTCAGGTATGACTGGGAGCGGGAGGAAGCTGAGTGGCATATAGGGGTTGTCCATCATGCACCCAAGCTCCCTAGCTGCCTCAAGCACCCTCCTGAGGCCATCAGCTACCTTTCTGGGAGGGTCCGTGGACATCAGGCCTGCTAGCCTGAGCTGCAGCCTAGCTAGAACCCTGCTGCCCTCAGCTACAGCTAGGCCTCCCTGCATCTCTGCTACCGCCTTCAGAGCAGTGTATATGCTAGCTGAGTCTGCTCCTACTGAGGTGAGGTTGTGGGAGTCGTGGCCTATGCTGCTTGCTATGGCCCCACGCTCAAGCTTGAAGCCTGAGACGAACCCTACTGAGAAGCTTCCTGAAGCCCTATGCCTCTCCACCACTGTGGCGAGCAGCACGTCCTCCTCTATGCTCGGCTGCACCAGCCCCTCCTCGACCTTAAGCTCCTTGACCAGCATTCTGGTGTATGCTTCACCCTCCTTGACCTCTATGACCCTGACCTTGCATGCTCCTCTGCTTACGCCTGCTTTGACTGCTATGAGCTCTGGAGCTGGGAGCTTTGCCCTGATGGTGTTGAGAGCATAGCTTGGGTGCTTGAACTCTGGGATCTCAGCTACCAGCTTACCTGACTTAGCTACCAGCTTACCGTCAGCATACACTCCCTCTACCCTAAGGGGGCTGAGGCTGATACACAGGAGTATGTCTGCTCTCCTCCCTGGAGCTATGCACCCTATCTCGTGGTCTAGCCTGAATCTCCTAGCTGGGTTGAGTGAAGCAAGCTTAACAGCTTTAACTGGGTCTAGCCCGAGCTCTATGGCTCTGTTGACTACGTGGTCCATGTGTCCCTTGGTAAGGAGGTCTAGCACCTCTCGGTCATCTGATGCTAGAGTGCAGTACTCAAGTGAGGCAGGGTGCTTAGCTAGCTCAGGAAGCAGTTTGGCTAGGTTCCTCATGGTTGAGCCCTCCCTAGCCTCTATCCACATGCCTCTCCTAGCCTTCTCTAGAGCCTCTCCTCCACTTGTACACTCGTGGTCGCTCTGCACGCCTGAGGCGATGTATGCTGCTAGCTCTCTTCCAGTAAGGGATGGGGCATGTCCTTCTACAGCTAGGTTCGCTGAGAGAGCTGCTCTTATCTTCTCGTGGATGCCTGGCTCCCCAGCTATGACAGCAGGGTAGCTCATGACCTCAGCTAGCCCGACCACACCCTTCCAGCTCAGAGCTCTCGCGACCTCTCTTGGAGTAAGCTCTGCGCCATAGGTCTCTAAGCCTGGAGCAGCAGGCACGCACGACGGGACTTCGACATAGACTTTCAGTGGGATGCTCTCAGACTCCTCTAAGATAAGCTTTACCCCGCTCAGCCCTAGGACATTGGCTATCTCATGTGGGTCTGTGAAGACTGCTGTGGTCCCGTGAGGCAGGACAGCTTCAGCAAACCTCCTTACTGAGAGCATTGAGCTCTCTATGTGGATGTGAGAGTCTATCAGGCCAGGTATGGCATAAGCACCCTCACAGTCTACTTCAAGCCTGGCTTTAGGCGGGCTCCTCCCAACATAGACTATCCTGCCCCTGTAGGCTGAGATCGAAGTGTTCTCCTCGATCTCCTCGGTGAGCACGTTGAGCAAGCTCACGTTAGCTAGAGTGATATCAGGCTTCCTTCTACCTGTAGCAGCTTCAGCTAGCTCAGACCTCATGCTACCATGTGAAGCCAGCTCAACTTTTAAACGAGAGTACACAGGCAGCATGGGGGTTGGTTGAGCAGGGAGGATATGAGGAGGTGGATAAGGAAGAGGCTAGAGACTATAGAGAAAGCTCTGATAGAGGGGAAGATAAGTGAGGAAGAGTATGAGAGGCTGAAGGAGAAGTATGAGAAGGAGCTGAGCATGCTGAGCAGGGAGGTTGAGAGGCCCATGGAGCCCATGGCTCCTGAGCCCACTGGGGTAGAGAGGCTTGGAGGAGCTGCGAAGCCTAGAGCTAGGCTCCCCTCAGCACCAAGAGCTAGGGCAAGGCCACCGCTGAGAGTAGCAATGGCTGTCGTGCTAGCTAGCATGCTGGTGACTATAGTTGGGCTATTTTACTGGGGGTGGATCCAGCTGCCTACAGCAAGCCAGACAGCTGAGGAAGCTGTGGAGAAGCATCCAGAGGCTGCTTTTGCCAGGGTATTCCAGCTCAGCAAGTTCAGGAACTGCACGTATAAGCTCATCCTGAGGTCTGGAGGAGGGAGTGTGGAGGCCACTATGACGATCGATGCCTCTAAGAGCAAGCTTGATGGTAGAGACTGCATACTTCTCAAGATCACATCTGAAGTCCGGGGGAGGAGGCTCACCTATGAAGTGTGGCTTGACGAGGAGGATAAGAGCTGTGTTAGGGCTGTTGTTGAGGTTGGAGGAGAGAGGAGAGAGCTGAGCTGCCAGCAGCTATCGTCTAACTCACCTGAGATAGTCCTCTCCACAGGAGAGCTGAGGGAAGCTGGCTCTGAGAGGATAAAGGTTCCTGCGGGAGTCTTTCAGTGTAGGATTCTGGAGGTGAGAGGGGAGGGTGCTGTTGTGAAGTACTGGGTGAGTGGAGATGCTCCTGTTCCAGTGAAGGCTACTGTGGAGGTTGGTGGAAGCATTGTGCGAGAGCTGCAGCTTATAAGCTACTCTAGCTAGCCTAGAGCTACTTCCCCTTAAGCTCACTTATCCTCTTGCTTATCTCCTTTAGTGCAGCCTCAAGCGCTTTCTTCTGCTCTTCTAGATAGGCTACCTCAGCTTCTGGTGGCATTGCCTGCATTGCAGCAGGTGGCATGGCTGGTGGAGCTACTTGAGGTTGTGTCGGTGCTGGTAGAGCTGCTGGCGGCATCATTCCCCATCTCATGAGCCATCCTGGCCTCTGCCATGGTGGTAGGTTGCTGAATGGCCCTCTTCCTGGCCATGGGCCTCGAGGTGGCCCTCCGTAGCCCCCTCTGCCTCCTCCTGCTCCTCTACCTCCAGCTCTCTTTCGCCCCCATCTCCACATCATACACCACCATATTAGCATATGCCCGGAAATATATAAATTTTATCCCAGCCTCACCAAGAGCACAAATCTCTTTAATCACACAGCAGTAAGGCACATGATACTGGGAGGAACCTAGATGGCTAGGCTAGCTGCAGTAGGCAACCTCGTTTTCGACATAATAGAGACACCATACGCAAGAAGCCAGGGCAGAGTGCTGTCTGGCTGCAGCACAAACTCAGCTCTAGCATATGCCAAGCTAGGAGGAGAAGCTTCTCTCCTCAGCAGAGTGGGGAGGGAGTGGGAAGCTGAAGCCAGGAGGCTCCTAGAGAGCTATGGTGTAGAGGCTCACCTCCTGCCCTCAGGAGAGACAGGAGGCTTCCACATAAGATACCTCAGCAGGGACATGAGAGACAGAGAGCTTAGAGTTCTCGGGGTAGCTGGAAGGATATACCCAGAAGACCTCCCTGAAAGCTTGCTCTCAGCTGAAGCGTTTGTGATAGGCCCTATCCTCAGCGAGGTGGGCTTAGACCTCATACTGAAGGTTAGGAGAGAAGCAGAGGGTAAGCCAGTCCTAGTAGATCCACAGGGGCTCGTGAGGAAGGTAGATGGAGGTAAGGTCGTCAGGGTAGCTACTAGGGAGTCATATGAAGCCATAGTGGCTTCGAGTGTCTTTAAGCCAAATGAACATGAGGCTGAGGTCCTGTTCCCAGGCTACAGCCCCAGAGAGGCTGCAGCGAAGATACATGAGCTTGGAGCTGAAGTTGGTGTAGTCACTGTAGCAGAGAGAGGATCTTACATAGCTTTAGACAGAGGGGTATACTACATACCAGCATATAGGACTCGTGAAGTAGATCCAACTGGATGTGGCGACGTCTATGCTGGCGCCATGGCCTATTACATGCTGAGGGGAGAAGACCCTGTGACAGCAGCTGCCTATGCTTCTGCTGCAGCATCCTACATGGTTGAGTACTGTGGCCCAGAGTTCCCTCTACCACGTCAGGGAGTAGAGGAGAGGGCTGAAGCCATCCTGGATGGAGTTAGAAGGGTGGGTTAGCTTGACTAAGCCTCGTATCAGGGAGCTATATGAGAAGGCTACAGCTCCTCTTGGAGCTAAGCTAGCTAAGCTAGGGCTGACACCAAATCAGGTGACGATATCCTCTATGGGTGTGGCGGCTATAGCCTCAGCCCTTATTGCAGCAGGCAGGATGCTAGCAGGGCTACTGGTATATCTCGTAGCAGTCTTCCTAGATGTGGTGGATGGGAGCATAGCTAGGGCAGCTGGCCTTGAAAGCCCATTTGGAACACTCCTAGACCACTACACTGATAGGTGTATAGAGTTCATGCTGCTGCTAGCCCTGACAGTAGGAGGATACATACCAGGGTGGCTTGGTGTGCTGGCTCTATTCTCTCTGATATCTCCAAGCTATGTGAGGGCTAGGGGAGAGGCTGAGCTGAAGAAGACAGCGATGGGAGTAGGGCTCTTCGAGAGGAAGGAGAAGATCACGTGTATGGCTGCTGGGATGCTCCTATACCTCCTAGAGCTCAAGATCATGCTTCCAGCCATGGTCTTCATAGCATCAGTAGGCTCACTTATAACAGCAGCTCAGAGAATAATCTACTTTAAGAGGGTGGCGTGAGATAGAGCAGCTAGGTCAGCAGGTAAAGCCTGCAGATGCGTTACGTAGCTGTATCAGGCTAGGGGCAGGTTTTGATGAGGCATGCAATAGCTGGGGGAAATGCTTAAATACGGGCAACCTCGACCCATTAGCTTGGTGTTCTAGGTGAGAGGCGGTCGAGTTTACATCGCCGGAGGCCTCTTCTAGCCGAGTTCTTGTCGTAAAGTTTGGTGGGTCTGTTTTAACTGGGCCAAAGGCCTTCAAGAAAGCAGCGGACGTCATTAAACGCGAAATCGACGCTGGCTGGAGGGTTGCTGTCGTCGTCTCAGCCATGAAAGGGCACACAGACGTGCTTGCTGAGATGTTTAAGGAGGCTGCCTCCACCGAGCTCAGAGAGGAGATGGACTACGTCCTAGCTTCAGGAGAGGAGCTGGCAGCTAGGCTCCTCCACTCAGCTCTAAGGTCACTTGGAGTCAGATCAGTGCTAGTTGATCCCAAGTCAGAGTGGTGGCCGATACTCACAGATGAGAAGCATGGTGATGCAGAGCCTATCCTAGAGGAGTGTAGCAGAGCAGTCAAGGAGAAGATGCTTCCCCTGCTTGAATCAGGGAATACACCGGTCATATGCGGTTTCCTAGGGGTCTCTAAGAGCGGGAAGGTCACCACAATGGGGAGGGGTGGAGGAGACATCACAGCTGTTCTCCTAGCTAGGTTCCTTGGGTGTAAGGAGGTCGTGCTCGTAAAGGATGTCGAGGGCATTTACACAGCAGATCCGAAGGCGGTTCATGGAGCTAGAGTCCTGGACAGCATAGAGCTCAGTGAAGCTGAGCTCCTGGCTTCAAGTGGAGCTAAGGTGATAGCCCCTAAAGCTCTCAAGTATATGCCAAGCTGGATGAGGATCAGAGTGGTAGGCTTCAGAGAGCCTCTGACAGAGGGGGGTACAGTAGTCAATGGAGGCCCTCTACTGGAGGTCTCAGCCTACAGCAAGCCTCTCTCAATGCTCACAGTGGTAGGGAAGGATGGAAGCAGGCTTGTGAAACTAGCTGAGCAGCTGCTCTCAGAGATAGGGTGTAGGACGCTAGCTGCAACAAGCATGGAGACTGCTGCAATCCTCTACTTCGAAGGCAGCTCAGAGGAGGCTTTGAGAAAGACACATGAGCTCGTGGAGAAGGGTGAGGCTAAAGCTATCTCAAGCTTAGGCAGCCTAGCTCTGATCTCAGTGAGGGGAAGAAGCCTTGAGACAACTCCTGGGATAATAGAGATGGTCGTTGAGCCCATCTCGTCTGCTGGAGTGAACATCTATGGGCTGTTCACAATACACTCTTCAGTCAGAGTACTGGTTCCATGGAGCTCAAAGGAGAGCGTCATGGAGATTCTGAGGAGTAAGCTTGGAGGTGATGTGGTTGAGTAGGTTCTCGGCAGCGCTGCTAGGTGGGACAGGGATCGTGGGGCAGAGGTTCGCTGAGCTGCTAGCAGGGCACCCATGGTTTAAGCTTGAGGCAGTATACGCTGGGAAGACAGCTGGACTCAGGTATCATGATGTCAAGTGGCATGGCAGGCCTCCAGCTGAGCTAGCTGACTTGGAGGTGCTTAGCCTCAGCAGCTTCAGTGGAGGCTACGATGTCGTCTTCTCTGCGCTACCATCTGATGTAGCTGGGGAAGCTGAGGAGCATGCTGCTGAAGCAGGGTGTGCTGTGTTTAGCAATGCGAGCTCCCATAGAATGGACCATGATGTCCCCTTGGTAGTCCCAGAAGTCAATCCAGAGCACCTTGAGCTCATCAAGGCTCAAAGAGAGCTTAGAGGTTGGAGTGGCCTCATAGCTACTGACCCAAACTGCACTACAGTAGGGCTTGTCATGGCTCTAAAGCCTATTGCCAGAGAGTATAGGATAAAGGCTGTTAGGGTAGCTACGCTCCAAGCTGCGTCTGGAGCAGGCTATCCTGGAGTCTCCTCACTAGACCTCATAGACAACACTATACCATACATTTCAGGTGAGGAGGAGAAGGTAGCTAGGGAATCTAGAAAGGTGCTTGGAGAGCTTGCTGGAAGTAGAGTCAAGGAAGCTGACATCAGAGTTGAGGCTGCCTGTAACAGGGTTCCTGTGCTAGACGGGCACCTTGAATGCGTGTTCGTCGAGACAGAAGAGCCTATCAGCCCAGATCATGCCATGGACCTGCTCAGGGAGTTTAGGGGGCTTCCACAGGAGCTCAAGCTGCCAACTGCACCAGACCAGCCCATTATAGTCTTAGAGGACGTGGATAGGCCTCAGCCTAGGCTTGACAGGGATGCTGGCAGCCCACCTGGCATGAGTATTACAGTAGGTAGGGTGAGGAGGGGAGCTACAGCAAACAGCCTCCTCTTCACTCTGCTAGTCCACAACACTATAAGAGGAGCAGCTGGCTGCGCGCTTCTGCTAGCTGAGCTAGCAGCTGAAGTGGGGTGGTTAGGGTGAGTGGTAAGAGGGTCAGGCTGTCTAGGCTGACTGAGGCAGGTAAGATGGTTTGTGTCCCAATGGACCACGGTGTCACATCTGGGCCGATAAAGGGGCTCGTTAAGATATATGATGCCATCAGGAAGGCTGAGGAGGGAGGGGCTACAGCAGTAGTTGTGCATAAAGGTGTGCTGAAAGCCATCTCATACACCCCTAGGCTAGGGCTGATAGTCCATGCTTCAGCTAGCACCAGTGTAGGCCCAAGCCCAAACTGGAAGGTCAGGGTTGCAAGCGTGCTAGAGGCTCTCAGGCTAGGTGCAGACGGCGTCTCAGTCCACGTGAACCTGGGGGCAGAGAGGGAGCCTGAGATGCTCATGAAGCTAGCTGCTATCGCTGAGGAGTGTGAGAGCCTAGGGGTGCCTCTGCTAGCCATGATGTATCCTAGAGGAAAGAGCATAAGAGACCCACATAGCCCTGAGCTCGTAGCTCATGCAGCTAGGCTTGGAGCTGAGCTCGGAGCAGACGTAGTTAAGACAGCATATACAGGGAGCCCAGAGAGCTTCAGGCGTGTAGTAGAGGGGTGCCCTGTCCCAGTCGTGATAGCTGGAGGCCCTAAGGCTGAGAGTGAGCTTCAGGTCTTCAAGATGGTTGAGGGAGCTATGGAGGCTGGGGCAGCTGGAGTAGCTCTAGGCAGAAACGTGTTCCAGCACAGTAGGCCTGAGCTCATGCTGAAGTGCATTAGGATGATAGTCCTGGATGGTGCTTCAGCAGAGGAGGCTATGGAGGTGCTTAGAAGTGAGCTTAGAGAGCAGGGTGATAGTTAAGCTGCCTGAAAGCGAGGCTGAAGCAGAGAAGCTGGCTGAGGAGGCTGCTAGGCTAGGGGTCAAGGCCCTGCTCTCAGAGAAAGCAGTAGGCTTCAAGCCTAAGGTAACTCTGATAGCACCAGAGGGGGGAGACCTGAGGCTAGCTGAGCTAGGCAGTATAGGAGACGTGGTCAAAGCCAGGGTAGAGAGCAGTACAGACATAGAGGAGGCTGCTGAAGCCTGCACTAGAGCTAAAGCCCTGCTCATTGAGGCAGAGAGCTGGAGGGTAGTTCCAGCTGAGAACATAATTGCAGCAGCAGCAGGTAAGTGTGAGGTCTATGCTGAAGCCAGAGACATGAGAGACGCTATCTCGCTGCTTTCAGCTCTTGAGAGGGGGGTTGACGCCATAGTTCTGGCTCCAGAGTCGGTGGGAGAGCTTAGGGAATCACTCAGACAGCTGAGGAGCCATGCTGAAGGGTTCCTCAAGCTTGAGGAGGCTGAGGTCACCTGTGTCCAGGAGACAGGGCTGGGAGACAGAGCATGCATAGACACAGCTCTACTCCTCTCCAGGGGGGAGGGCATGCTGGTTGGAAGCAAAGCCTCACTCCTCTTCCTAGTCCACAGCGAGACTCTAGAGAACCCATTCATAGAGCCTAGGCCATTTCGAGTCAATGCTGGAGCAGTCCACAGCTACATCCTCTCCTCTCTGCATGAGACAAGATACCTCTCTGAGCTCAAGGGAGGGAGTAGCGTGCTCGCAGTGAGCTGGAGAGGGAGAGCTAGGAGAGCTATAGTAGGGAGGGTGAAGATAGAGAAGAGGTCTATGCTGCTTGTTGAAGCTGAGGCCTCAGGTGAAGCTGGCACAGTGCTCCTACAGGATGCTGAGACGGTGTGTCTCGTGAGCCCTAGTGGAGAAGCTGTCTCAGTCAGGGAGCTAGAGGAAGGTAGTAAAGTGCTAGTCCACAAGCCTAAGGCTAAGGCCAGGCATGCTGGAATGGCGGTAGAAGAGTTCCTCCTAGAGAAGTGATCGCTTGAGGAGGATCTGCGTCTCAGTTAGAGCTGAGAGCAGAGAGGATGCTCTAGCTAGAGTTCAGGAAGCTCAGAAATACACTCCACTTCTAGTGGAGGTGAGGCTTGACTACATGCCCCCCAGTGAGGCTGAGCTGGCAGCGAGAGATGCTGCAAGATCATATGATAACATCCTTTTGACATATAGGAGCTGGCTTGAGGGGGGAGCAAGGAGCGTGACAGAGGATGAGAGAGCTAGGCTCCTATTGAAGCTGATTGAAGCTAAGCCTATGGCAGTTGACATAGAGCTCCATACACTTGAGAGGAGGAGGGAGCTAGCTGACAAAGCGAAGACTGAAGGAGTTCTGCTAGTTGCCTCATGGCACAGCAGCTACACTCCAGAAGCTAGCTTACTCGAGAGCATAGCTAGAAGGGGGCTTGAGATAGCTTGGGCTGCTAAGTTAGTCCCGAAAGCAAGTAGGTTGGCTGATAACCTAGGAGTGCTCAGGCTATATAGGAGGATAGCTGGGAACCTGGTAGCATTTTGCTCAGGTAGCATGGGAGTGCTGTCACGTGTCCTATGCCTCATGGCTGGAGCACCATACACGTATGTGTGCCTTCCAGGTGAGGCTACAGCTGAAGGGCAGCTCACAGCAAGCGAGCTAATAGAGCTAGTGGAGGCTACTAGACTTGAAGACCTTCTATCTGATAGGTAGCCCAGTATCCCACTCCCTGTCGCCTCTAATGCATAACACAGCTTTCAGGAAGCTTAAGCTACCTTACCGCTATGAGGCCATCGAAGTCAGGGCTAGCCAGCTGCCTGAAGCAGCCGAGACGCTTAGAAGACCAGATGTGGGGGGGTTCAACGTCACCATGCCTCTGAAGGAAGCTATTCTGGAGTACTTGGATGAAGTCAGCAGGGAAGCCGAGATTATTGGAGCAGTCAATACTGTAGTCAATGTAGGAGGCAGGCTCGCTGGATATAATACTGATGTAGCTGGCGTAAGGGTGGCGCTAGAGAAGGCTGGTGTGGAAGCTAGGAGAGCTGTAGTTCTCGGAGCTGGTGGGGCAGCTAAGGCTGTAGTCTACTGCCTAGCTGAGCTTGGAGCTGAGGTCACCGTCCTCAATAGGACGCTAGCCAGAGCTAGGAGGCTAGCTGAGAGGATGCCAGCTACACCAGCTGAGCTCAGTAGGAGGTCGCTCAGAGAGCACATCCCTAGAGCTGACCTCGTGGTCAATGCTACACCAGTCGGCATGGATGGGGAGAGTACTCTAGTCGACAGAAGCCTCCTGAGAAGGCATCAGGCTGTACTCGATCTGGTCTATAGGCCCCTGAAGACACCGCTGCTTAGAGAGGCTGAGGCAGCTGGAGCTAAGCCCATACCTGGAGTGGAGGTGCTTGTAGCTCAGGGGGCAGAAGCTTTCAGAATATGGACTGGCTTCGAGCCCCCAGTAGACGATATGATGAAGGCTGTGGTGGCTGAGCTTGAAAGCAGCAGCTAGAGCCTATGGGGCAGTCACCATAGTCAACGCGATACCAGCTTGGAAGGGAGCTGCACTAGGAGTGAGACTCAAGACTGAGGCTAGGGTAGAGCTGACAAGTGGAAGCTTCTCAGCTAAGCTGCTCAGCACACCAGGTGAGAGCACGAGGCTAGTGATCGAGGCAGCTAAGCTCACACTCAGGAGGCTAGGGGAGCATGATGCTGGAGCTCACATAGAGACCTGGTCTGAGATACCTCCTGCAAGAGGGCTTAAGAGCTCTAGTGCAGCTGCCAACGCTGTCATCATGGCGACTGCAGCTGCACTAGGCAGGAAGCTTAGGCCCCATGATGTGCTAAGTCTCTCAGCTGAAGCCCAGCTTAGAGCAGAGGTCTCAGTGACTGGTGCTCTAGACGACTCGGCAGCATCCCTCTTAGGCGGGCTCGTTGCAGCAGACAACAAGGCTGGGGAGGTCGTCAGCCGCTGGCATGTTGAGGAGAGAAGTGTCGTGATACTTGTGCCAGAGAGGAAGCTGTACACCGCTAGCGTAAGCGTAGAGAAGATGAGAGCTCTTAGTAAGGTGTTTAGGAAGGCCTATGAGCTCACCTTGAGCGGAGAGTGGCAGGAGGCAGCGCTGATAAATGGGTTAGCTGTCTCAGCTCTGCTAGGCATAGACTTCAAGCCAGCGCTTAAGGCGATGGAGCTTGGAGCGCTAGCAGCTGGAGTCTCAGGGACCGGCCCAAGCCTCTACGCTGTGTGCAGCAGCAGCGTAGCTGAGGAGGTTAGAGAGAAGTGGGCAAGCTCAGGCTGTAGAGTCTTGTTGACTAGAGTAAACTCCAGCCTGAGGGGAGAAGCCTGGACGCTATAGTGTATGGAAGTAAGCTATCTGGCTCAGTCAAGGCTCCACCTAGCAAGAGCTATACGCATAGAGCTATAGTCTTGGCCTCAATGGCAGCAGGCAGGTCTAAAGTGATGAACCCACTGTACTGTAGAGATACAGAGGCTACTCTGCACTGCTGCATGAAGCTCGGAGCTAAGGTGAGAGCAGCAAGTGAAGTAGTAGTGCTCGGTGGGGAGCTTAGAGCTCCATTTAGCATGCTAGACGCTAGGAGCTCTGGGACTACTGCCAGGTTCATCACTGCAGTTGCCTCCCATGCCACTGGAGGCTTCACCCTGGTGACTGGCTCTAGAAGCCTGAGAAGAAGGCCCATGGAGCCCTTAATCCTTGCTATACGCGAGCTTGGTGGGAGAGCATGGTCTATTGGAGGAGGGAAGCTGCCAGTTCTAGTAGAGGGCTGTGGGCTAGCTGGAGGAGAAGCTGAGGTTGATAGCAGGCTTTCATCTCAGTTCCTGTCTGCGATGATAGTTGCATCGCTCTGGGCTAGAAGTGAGGTGAGGCTCAAGCCTATTAGGCTCGTCTCAAAGCCATATGTCGAGATGACAGTGCATGTAGTGAGGTGGTTTGGAGGAAGCATAGAGGAGAGAAGCTGGGGGTATGTTGTGCCACCTAGGCAGCTGCTAAAGCCAGCTTGCTTCAGAGTCCCAGGAGACTTCTCACTAGCAGCTCTGCTAGCTGCTGCAGCAGCTCTCACTGAGTCGAGAGTCAGGGTGAAGGGGCTCAACTTAACCTACCCTCAAGGCGACTCAGCCTTCATACAGTACTTTAGGGAGCTTGGAGTAGACATAGAGTATAGAGAGGAGAGCATCATAGTGCATGGCTTTAGCCCTAGAGCTGCTAGACTGAACCTTAGAGACACACCAGACCTTCTGCCTGCACTAGCTGTGCTTGCAGCTAAGGCACCTGGCAGGACGATCCTAGAGGGCATTGAGCACACTAGGATAAAGGAGTCTGATAGAGCTGCAGCACTGGCTTCAGAGCTCTCCAAGCTTGGTGCT
This sequence comes from Thermoproteota archaeon, assembly GCA_037917675.1. GTDB lineage: Archaea > Korarchaeota > Korarchaeia > B14-G2 > B14-G2 > B14-G2. The sequence continues at coordinate 66,589 of JAVCBW010000051.1, read as the reverse complement.
GAAGCACATGCTGAAGAAGAGAGGCTTGTGATAGAGGGAGGAGAGCTGAGAGGGGGGCAAACGCTGAGCTCTTGGGGGGATCATAGGATAGCGATGGCATTGATAGCCTTATCTCTAAGCCTAGATGAAGCAAACTTGATCAGGGGAGTTGAATGCATAGCAGACTCCTATCCAAGCTTCCTCAAGGACATCTTGAGGCTTGGAGGCAGAGTTGAGGTGGTAGGTTGACTGGCAGCATCCTAGGAGAGAGGTTTGTTGTAGTGAGCTTCGGCGAGAGCCATGGGCCAGCTATAGGAGCTGTTGTAGATGGGTGTCCAGCTGGGCTCCCGCTAGCTAGAGAGGACATCCAGAGGGAAGTTGACTTGAGGAAGCCAGCTAACACCACTGCTTCAACTGCTAGAGCTGAGAGAGATGAGGTAAAGCTGCTCTCAGGAGTCTATAGGGGTTATACTACTGGAGCTCCAATAGCTATGCTAGTCGAGAACATGGATTTTGACTCAAGCTGGTATCTAGCTAATGCCATGAAGCCTAGACCTGGACATGCAGACTACCCAGCTTGGGTCAAGTACAAGGGCTTCAATGACCCGAGAGGAGGGGGAAGGTTCTCTGGAAGGATCACAGTAGGGTTCGTTATGGCTGGAGCTGTAGCTAAGAAGCTTCTTAGATACACGCTTAGAGTAGAGATCCTAGCTTATGTGACTCAGGTCGGCTGGGTTAAAGCTGAGCCTCCAGCTGTAAGCCTCAGAGAGCTGAGGAGGATAGTGTACTCTAATAGCATGAGAGCACCAGACCTAGAGGCAGCTAGGGATATGGAGAAGCTTGTAGCTGAAGCGAGAGACGAAGGAGATAGCCTAGGTGGCATCGTAGAGTGTGTTGTAGAGGGGCTTCCACCTGGGCTTGGAGAGCCTGTCTTCAGCTCGCTTGAATCAGACTTAAGCAAAGCACTTTTCTCAATACCAGCCTTGAAGGGCATCGAATTTGGAGCTGGCTTTAGGCTAGCTGAGATGCGAGGTTCTGAGAGCAATGACCAGTACACCATACGAGATGGAAGAGTCTTGACGCTGACAAACAACTGTGGAGGTGTGCTTGGAGGACTTAGCACTGGAGGGCCAGTTCTCTTCAGAGCTGTATTCAAGCCTCCATCCTCTATAGCTAAACCTCAGATGACAGTTGACTTGGAGGCAATGAGGGAAACTGAGATCAGGGTAGCTGGGAGACATGATGCCTGCCTAGCACCTAGAGCTGCTCCAGTAGTTGAAGCTGTTACAGCTATAGTCCTAGCAGACCACGCTATCAGAGCAGGCTTCATCCCTCCGGTTTTAGGTGGAGCATATGCTAGAGCTCAGAAGTAGGATAGAGGAGGCCACCATCAGGATACTGAAGCTGGCTGCAGCTAGAGCTAAGCTAGCTTCAGAGCTTGGGGGAGCCAAGCGTGAGCTCGGCCTCAGCATATATGACCCTGAGAGGGAGATTGAGCTAGCTAGGGCAGCGGTGAAGGTAGCTGGTGAAGAGGGGGTTCCAAGGGAGTTTGCGCTCGAAATACTCTCAGTCTTGCTGTCTCAGGGGAGGAGAGCACAGGGCTTCATGTTGGAGGAGTCTGAGAGCCCATTCTACAGCCTGGTTAGGCAGGCAGGCATGGTAAGCAATGCCATAAGGCTTGATGTCGGTGAGACATGCTTTACCCCCCCTAGGGAGGCTCTGGAGGCAGCAGTCAGCTCTATTGAGAGGGGGGAGTTCAGGTATACACCTGCAGCTGGGCTCCCTGACGTCAGAGCTAAGGTAGCTGAGCTTCTAGGTGAGAGGCTTGGAGTAGATCTCAAGGCTGAGAACATAGCTCTGACACCTGGAGCTAAGATGGGAGTCTATGCTAGCATGGCTGCGCTAGCTGGACTAGGCTCTAGGATCCTAGTCTTTAAGCCAAGCTGGCCTGCCTTCACTGAGATAGCAGCTAGGCTGAAAGCCATCGTGGTCGGATCTGTTAGGAGGCTTGAGGAAGACTGGAGCATCACAGAGATCCCTGAAGCAGACTTCATCATAGTCTGCAACCCAGATAACCCTACTGGTAGATCGCTAGACAGAGGTGAGCTGGAGCATATAGCTGAGGAAGCTGAGAAGCAGGATGCAATACTGCTCTCTGATGAAACCTATGGGTGGCTCAGCTTCAGAGAACATAGCTCAGCGCTACATACTAGCTGCAGTAAGGTAGTCTATGTGACCTCACTTTCTAAGGCGTTTGGAATGGCAGGCTTTAGAGCTGGATTAGTAGTCAGCAGCCCAAGCATGGTCGAGAAGATAGCTAAAGTGCAGTCTCTTGCAGTAACATGTGTGCCACCATTCATCCAGAGGGCAGCTGAGGCAGCTCTCGAAACAAAGGCAGACGAGCAGAACAAGGTGAAGCTTAGAAGGCTACTTGAGCTAGCTGAGGCAGAGCTTGCTTCAGCTCCACTCAGCTACTATAAGCCAGATGGCGGGATATACCTGTTCCCGGAAGTCATGTTAGAAGAGTTCAGCAGCATAGAGTTCGCGAGGAAGCTTTTACGTGAATGGGGGGTTGCAGTGGCACCTGGCTCAGGCTTCGGAGAAGAATACGCTAGGTACCTGAGGATAACATACTCGATCAGAGAAGAAGAGCTTAGAGAAGGCCTAGCTAAGCTGAGGTGTGCACTTGATCAGCATAATTGGAGTAGGAGCAATGGGGTGTAGGCTAGCAAGCTACTTCAGGGAGAGGGGCTTCAGCCTGCTCTTATATGACATAGAAGCTGAGAAAGCTGAGAGGCTGGCAGAGAAGCTTGGAGCTGAGGCTGCAGAGAGCTTTGAGGAGGCAGCTAAGATGGAGGTGGTCCTGATCTCAGTGCCTATGAGAGCTGCACCAGACGTCACAGCTAAGGCTATCAGGCTAGCTAGGGCAGAGGCTGTGATAGCTGAAATATCGTCTTTGAAGCATAGGGTTCTCAGCAGGGCCAAGGTAGAGCTTGAAGAGAGGCCTGATGTCAGGCTGCTCTCTATACACCCGCTATTCGGTCCTGGAGTCAGCTCGCTTAGAGGAGAGAAGGTAGCTGTCATACCGGTGCTAGACTCAAGCGAGGAGCTTAAGCTGGCTAGGAGCCTCTTCCCAGACTGCAAGCTCATCGTAGTCGACTTGGAAACCCACGATAGGACAGTAAGCTACACAATCTCACTGGTCTACCTCCTCAATCTCATGTTAGCTAAGCTCCATCCAAGAGACCTAGGTGAGCTGGAGGCTCTCTCTGGGACATCCTATAGGATCCAGCTGACACTGGCTAAGGCTCTCCTGTCACAGAGCCCATCCCTGTATGCAGACTTACTTTGTGAAAGCAAGTACATGCCTGAGATCATAGACAGCATTATAGAGGAGCTAGCTGAACTAAAGAGCAAGCTGAAGAACACGGAGCATGTTGAAAGCGAGGTCATTAAGGCTAGAACCTGGGACGAGAAGGAGCTGTCCATGGCATATAAGTCCTTCTATAGGATGCTGACATCATTAAGCAGCAAGTGAGCTTATGTAGACTTCAGATAACAGCCTGCTCTTCCACCTCTTTTAGCTCAGAGCTTAGTATTGCAGAAAGCCTCCTATATAGCTCTGGGTTTACGTCTCTTATAGACTCGAGCTTTATAGCTAGGTCTATGAGCTGATATCTACTGGAAGTCAGCCTGCTCCTCCTATACTTCCTTAGGTAGGTTCCATTTCGACAGCAGGAATCCTAGAACTCTTGACACCATCTTCCTAGCAAGCCCTATGCTATAGCTGAAGTCAGCTCTCCTCAAGTAGTTATATGCTAATGAAGCTGCAAACACAGCCATGATCATTATAGGGAAGTCTGTGAACCTTGCTAGCAGCTTGCTACTTCAGGCCCTGCCGTCAGAGCTGGAGCTAGCAAGAAGTATGTTATGGCAGCTACTGCTATCAGAAAGAGCTTAATAAAGCAGTCGCCCTGTTTTATGGGGTGTGAAGATGAACCATGCTATGAATATGTAAGCTATGCCATAGTCTACTATCCTGACATCAAAGAGGTAAAAGCTGGATGCTACTATGAGAAACATGGCTGAGACCGCTACAGGCCTTACAGCAGACCTCTTGCCTGTCCAGCTTGAGACGCTGACTTCAGAGAGAGCTATCAGAGCCATCGATATCAGGACTGAGAAGTCTGTTGTCTAATCAGGAAGTCAGCATTGCTTGTTGCTAGCATCCCTACAGCTATCAAGGTAAACAGCCAGCTGAACCCCCCTTGATCCCCCTCGGAAGCTTAGTGTCCTCTATCAGCTTCTCAAGCTGCTTTGAGGCAGTTATGTAAGCTGGGACAAATGTCGTGAGTATCGCAGACATGAATGCTAGGGAGACGAGAGAAGCCTCCCTAGCACCTATAGCCTCTAGAGCTATGGTTATAGCTGAGACCCCCTCAGGTTTGAAGCTGACTCCTGTCACACCAGGAGCATATAGCATGAAGAAAGCTGCGGATACGAGCACGGTAGCTCCCATAGCATACCCTGCGAAAACGCTCTTCTTAACGCCCTTAAGCCTCTTAGACATCCTTGAGACCAGTGGAATCTCTATCTCCTCTCTCATCTCGTTGCTTATAGACTGTATCTCCTGGAAGCCGAACATCAGCAGGTACGTGTATGCTGCTGCAAAGAGGATGCTCCAGGGCTCACGCTTCAGCTCCAGGATGCTGCCTGAGAGGCTCAGGCATCCAGCTCTCATGTAGGCGAGCGATATAGCGTGCTTGAAGAGTATTGTCAGGAGGAGAGAGACTAAAACTACCTGAAACCACATGAACCCTCTTAAGCATCTTTCCCTATAGAGTAAGCTGAAAAAGAACCATATTGAAAAAGAGAGAAGCAAAGCAGAGACCATGAGAGTTGAGTACCTCTGCATGTTGAGCTCTCTCAGCGCGAGTGGGAGAGTGTGAAGAGTGGAGGAGTAGAACATCAGGATGTTGAATGCTGAGAGAGCTGTGTTCGCTATTCATAGGTTGAATCTAGCTGTGAAGTAGAGTGCACCATTCCTGAAGGCCGACTTCACGAATGCAGGCCTCCAACTGGAACCTCTTCTTCACCGACTTCCATCAGCTGGAACATCTTGCTATAGCCTACAGCTAGGAGAGCTGAAGCTAGGGCTCCTAGTGCAAGCCAAGTACTGTCGTGAAGCCATACCTGTAAGTGGCTATAGGTATAGCTACGAACGTTGAGGTGCCTATCGTCGAGCCTATTCCGATAGCTATGCTTGTAGGGAACCTATATATCTTCCTGGGCTCAGCTAGCAGCTTTAGTCTAGGTCTTAAGGCTAGTAACCAATGTACTCAAGGTGGTCTGCCATGAGAATCGCAGAGGACAGCGTGAAGAGCACCAGCAGGATCGCAGAGAGCTATGAAGGTCATTGGAGGAGAGCTCCTCAGCAGCATTACCACAGGCTGCAGGGCTTCAAGCTTCATCTTAACCACTTAGGGCAGCATACCTGAGATCCTGAGGCTTTCGCCAGCAGACTTGAGCACTAGAAGCGAGACAACTATACACGCATGCCCCAGAAGTATGATTAAGAGGTTAAGCCCTCTTGGACTAAATGAAGACGTGTAGTTCATGAGCTGTGACAGCAGGAGAGGAAGCTCCCATAGAGTATACTGGGGTCACAAGGATAAACCCTAGGATGAAAAACACTGCAGCTACAAACACCATCAGAACACCATAGGCCATAGTCTAAACCCTATTCTCATAGAGCCTAGGGTGCCTGACCATCAGAATGAATTCCACACCTCAGGTGATCCCTCCAGCTCAAGCTCCCTAAGAGCATTTAGAAGCCTGCTCCTGTTCCCACCATACTTCCTCATGAAGAGAGATATGGACTCCCTAAGCTCCTCGAGCACTTCGCCTCTATCCCCAAACTCAAACCAAACCCCCTACTAGCTTATGCTTATAAACCGTAGCAGCATGTAGAGCAAAGGAGATTAAAGGCTCTAGTTAAAGCTCTAGCAGAGCACCTATGGCACACCTGCTCCTGCTAGATGGCTACTGAGCTGCAGCCTATAGCATTCTAGTGAAAGCCTCTGAAAGCATGCTTAAGGCAGGAGTTCTTATGGGGCTTGCAGCAGATAGGCAGCCTGGCATGTGGCTACGTCCAAGTAAGCTTAAAATATAGAGCTAGCTTCCGCTATGTAGGTGTAGCTTGCTGGTTTCAGATGAAACTCTGTTCCTGCTCATCTTTGCCCTCGTAGTACTTTTGCTGATCACAGAGAGGTACCATAGGAGCCTAGCTGCGCTACTAGGGCTCTTGCTGACAGTGTTCTTTGGAGTTAGAAGAGGCATAATGTCTGGAAGAGAGTTCATCGAGCTAATAGACATACATATGCTGGTCTTCATTGTGAGTGCCATGGTGCTCTGTGAAGGGCTAAGCCGGTCAAGATTCTTCCACTTCATAGGGCTGCATGTGGTAAAGGCTACTGGAGGGAGCCTTAGCAAGCTGTTCATCTCATTTCAGCTGCTTACAGCAGTGTTAACAGTGTTCCTCAACGAGATAGCAGTGATGATCATCATGGGATCTTTGACCCTAGCCATATCTGAAAGAGTAGAGATAGATGTCGAGAGGTGGATCCTCTTCGAAGCTGTGATGACCGATATAGGTGGGATGCTCCTGCCAATAAGCTCCATACCAAGCTTAATAGTGGCGTCAGAGCTGAACTTAGGCTTCATAGAGTTCGCTAGAGCAATGGCACCGATAGTCCTGCTCCTGGTAGCTGTCACACTACTCTACCTCGCTAGCTCAGTGAAGATGATGAAGGGGGAGGTTAGTGTAGAGGACATAGATCCATGGAGTGCAGTAGAGGACAGAGGGGTGCTTTACAAGTCTGTGCTCATATTCTCAGCAGTCATAGTCTTGTTCTTCCTCCAGGAGCATATTGGAGCCAGCTTAGAGATGATAGCGTTAGCTGGAGCTACAGCCATGCTGATCCTGGGAGGAGAGGACCCAGATGAGATCTTCAGAGACATAGACTGGAGCACAATCTTCTTTCTAGGAGGCTTCTTCGTCATAATAGGTGGGCTAGAGAGATCAGGGGCTCTGGAGCTTCTTGGCTCAGCTACCATGAGCCTGCTAGCTAGCAGCAAGCTTGTAGCTATCGTGGGATGCATGTGGGTGGTAGCTTTGCTCTCAGCTGTCATGGATAACATACCTGTCACGCTTACAATGATACCATTGACTGAGATGCTAGCGTCGAGCACTGGCGCCGACCATAGGCTTTTCGCGTGGAGTATAGTACTTGGAGCTAACATAGGAGGGAAGATGTTGCCGTTTGCATCACCATCAACTGTAGTGGCACTAGGTCTGCTTAAGAAAGAGGGAGTAATCGTTGAGACATGGGAGTACTTCAGGAGGTTCATTCCTCTCCTGACGATACATTTAATAGCCTCGTCACTCTACTTAGCTCTGCTAGTGGTGCTGGGATGAGTGGCCAGAAGGAGCAGGATAGGAAGGAGAAGGGTGTGGTTAGGAAGATAAGAGAGAGCCTCTGGCCTGAGAAGCAGACTGCAGTGCTAAAGATGTTTGAGGAGGTCAAGGGCTGCATAGACCAAGCGATGTCACCTTACATCGAGGTTAAGATCAAGAAGCCGAGTGACGTCACCATGGAGGAGTTCTGCTCCCTGAGGGAGGACAAGGAGTTCCTAGACGAGCTATCTGACTTTGCTAAGGAGTGGATTAAGAGGAGGAAAGCCAAGGGTGCTGAGAGGAGCTCTGAGGGCAGCTAGCCTCCAGCTACAGGAGGGAATATAGCTAGGATGTCACCATCATTTAGGGGCGTGTCAAGACCTTTAATGTGATCTATATCCCTACCGTTCAGGAAGACTTTATAGAACTTCTTCAGCTTTCCACTGCTGTCAAGCATCTCTGAGAGCTGAGGATACATGCTGATTAGCGTGCTGATAGCGTCAGCTACCTTAGATCCTGTGAGCTCAAGCTCAAGCTGGCTGGTTCCAGTGGACTCTCTCAGTGTAGCAAAGAGCTTGACTCTGATCCTCATAGCCATCTTAAGCTGCATGGAAGATATAAAAGTGTTGCCTTCTAGAGGCCTTCTCTGATGAGCCTGACATGCTCCACTAGAGCTCTCATCGGGCACTGGACTACTCTCCTATAGTATAGGCAGGAGGCGCAGCTCGGTGAGTTACCCCAGCAGTCATGTTCTGTTGTCTCGAAAAAGGCGCAATACTCCTCATATTGACAGTCGTTACATGAAGGGAACTGCCCCAACTTGACTAGAGTCCTGAACTTCACATAGCTTTCGGAGCTCCATATCTCCTTCAGGTTCCTCTCAGCTATAGAGCCGAAGGCCACCTTCTTGACAATCTTGCGGCGGCCATCTAGCCACATGCTATACGTGTGAGAGAGCATTAGGCAGGGTGAGACTGAGGCATCCCAATTCACCACTAGCGCGTTATTCTCTATGAAAGGACAGTATCTACCTGTTCCAGTCCTATACTTGAACTCAGGCTCAACTATCCTCAGGTTGTGGATTACAGCCTTCCTCCTAGCTTCATGTAGGGCCTCGTGTATACTACTGTCTGGACTAAGGCCATAGAGGACCTCTGATGTCAATGCTTCGCTTGTAGGTATGAGGTTTGAGAGTATCACCCCTATGGCTCCGCTCTTAGATGCTTCCTCTATGGCATCTGGGAGCTCGCTTAGGTTTTGCTTCATGAGCGTCATTGAGACCCATATAGCTGGCGGCCTCCTAGCTGTGGGAGCAGCCTCCATGACGCTCTTCATCCCCTCTCTGACCTTAGCTATGTCTGAACCCTCTCTCAGCTTCCGGTATAGGCTTGTAAAGCTCTCTATGCTAACTACAATCCACCTCACCTTCTCAGCTATGAGCCTCGAATAATCCTCTAGCAGAGTGCCATTTGTCACCAAGCCTAGCTTAAACCAGTTAGAGGCCTGATCTATAGCATCTTGGAAGTAAGTGTAGTATGTTGGCTCACCGTAGCCGCTTAGCCACAGGGTCTTTACACCAGCTTCACGGAGATCTCTCAGGATCCTTTTCAGGTTCTGTAGCTCCATTTCGCCAGGGTTCTCGCTCCAAGACCTCCTGTAGCAGAACCTGCAGCTGAGGTTACATCTCGATGTAAGCTCTAGGTGGGCTTCAGCTGGAGGCCTTAAGTCAGGCTGGTACCATCCTCCTAGCAGCCTTATCCTCATGGAGAGCTAGGAGCTGGCCGGGTAAAAAAGGTTAGGGAGTGGTTTAGGCTGGGAGGAGACCCTGCTTTTCTAGCCTGTCTGCTAGCTCCTTTAGACCTAGCCTCTCTAGAGTCTCTTTGGTTGGCCTGCCATCTACCCAGCCTCTGAGCTTATAGTACTCTGGGAGCATCTCGTCTAGCTTAGCTGTATGGCCTGCTACTGGGCCTGCTGGCATTGCTGTCTTCGTGAACCTCTCTGGCAGCGTGTCGTATTCCTTTCCGTCTCCGAAGCTGAGTATGTTGAATACTCTCTCAGCGTTCCATATCCTCTCTCCTATGGTCATGAATTCCTCTGGAGTTATGTCCCAGCCTGTTACAGCTGAGAGCTGCTTTGCTAGGTCATCTACCCAATATGCGAAGGTCACGAACTTGCATACTACCATGCTGTCTAGGGCTGCGAAGCCATCCTGGAACTCCTTCACCCACCTCGGCTTGCCTTCTGTCTTCAGTGGATCTAGCTTCTCTGGGACACCTAGGATCTCAGGAGATATCAGGTATGCTCTCAGGTGGCAGCCTCCTCTGTTGCTTGTGGCATATGCTAGAGCGTGGCCTTGCACTCCTCTTGGGTCGTATGCAGGTAAGCACTGGCCTCTCACCTGTGGAGCTATCTCTGGATGCCCATACTTCTTTGCGAGCCTGTAGCCTCCTTCAGCTAGCTCATCACCTATACCTGACCTGTAAGCTATCCTCCATACCATCTCAACTAACGCACCTGGGTTCCCGAACTTGAGCTCTATCCCTTCTAGCTTCTCCTTGGGGATGTAGCCCTTCTCATAGAGCTCCATTGCTACAGCTATGACGTTGCCTGTGCTTATAGTGTCTAGGCCAAGCTCGTTGCAGAGGAAGTTTGCCTTGGTGACTGCAGCCAGATCTCCCACACCAGTGTTTGCTCCAAGAGCCCATACCGTCTCGTATTCTGGGCCATCTCCCTCACCCTGGTATGGTGGCTCAGTTATCCTAGTCCACCTGCCACATGCTATAGCACAGCCCCAGCATGGCTGCCTTCTTACAAGTATCTTCTCAGCTATTGTCTCTCCACTTATGTTTGTAGCATGCTCAAACTGGCCTTTCTGGAAGTTATGTGTTGGGAATATGCCAGCCTCGTTAATTATGTTGACTAGGACAGCTGTCCCGTACTTCGGGAGAGCTTCGTTTGTGACGCCGCTCGCCTTCTTCTTCTCTAGAGCACCTCTCACTATCTCCTTTAGCCTCTCCTCGTCAGCTGGCTTAGGCTCTAGCCCTGGCTTTGCCACTATGGCCTTGAACTTCTTTGAACCCCACACTGCACCATGTCCTCCTCTGCCTGCTGCCCTGCCTTCCTCGTTTATTATGCAAGCTATCCTGCTGAGATTCTCTCCAGCTGGCCCTATGCATGCTACTGAGATGTCCTCGCCATGCTCCTTCTGGAGCATCCTGGTTGTTGAGTGTGTATCTCTACCCCAGAGGTGCTTTGCGTCTCTTAGCTCAGCTTTCCCTCCTTCCAGGTAGAGGTAGACTGGAGTCTCTGAGGCTCCCTCTAGCACGACGAAGTCGAAGCCAGCAAACTTCAGATATGGGCCGAACTTCCCTCCACTCTGGGAGTCGTGTACAGTGTTTGTCTCAGGGGACTTCGTTACGCTACACCACCTTCCAGCCTCTAGGCCAGCTGAAATCCCGGTCACAGGACCTGTCATGACAAAAGCCTTGTTCTCTGGGCTTAGAGGGTCTACTTTGGGATCTACTTCCTTCAGCATCAGATAGACTCCGAGGCCTCTACCACCTATCCAGCTCCTGAGAACCTGCTCAGGGAGGTAGTCATAGAGGTTTTCAACCTTAACCTTCTGATTTGTCAGGTCTACTCGAGCAAACTTCCCCATGTAGCCGCCAGCCAAGCAGGTCACCGCTGGTAGGCGATAGGTGTGCTGCTTATTAAAAAGATTACTATTACAGAGCTAGAGTTCGTTATTTGACTAAGTCACGAAGTGCTCATATCCGCGAGGCTCCACTTCAAGCTCTCTACCACCCACCACAGCTACGATGCGTCTCTCACTGGTTGCGACTCCTATCCTGATGAGGCTGCCTCCAGCCTCCTCTACAGCCTTAGCTGCATCACTCCACCTTCCTGGTGGGATCGTGGCGATCAGCTCATACTCCTCTCCACCATAGAGAGCTAGGTCAACTGAGCTGAGCTTGTTGTCCTCAGCGAACCTAGCTGCCTCAGGTGCAATTGGTATGTGCTCTAATCTGAAGCCTACTCTGCTTGCCTTAGCTAGCTCATGTAGCGACCACGCTAGCCCGTCACTGCTGTCTATGCTAGCTGACGCATAGGCTGCTAGAGCAAGCCCCTCCTTAAGCCTCGCTCTAGGCTTGAGGACAGCTCTCACTAGAGCTTCTCTGACACCTGGCCTAGCTGGCATCCCTTCTAAGAGGTGCTTTAATCCAGCTGAAGTCAAGCCGAAGCATCCTGTGGTTGCCAGGATGTCGCCTGGCTTAGCTCCGCTCCTGGGAACTATCCTCTCAGCGATCCCAGCTAAAGCTACTGATACAACAAGCTCTCTGCATGCGTTTGTGTCTCCACCAACTATCTCGAACCCATAGTCTCTAGCTGCGTCGCTTGCACCCTTAACTAGAAGCTTGAAGTCCTCTAGCCTATAGTCTCCTGGAACCCCTATGGCCAAGACCCCAGCTGCAGGCTTAGCTCCTTTAGCTGCCATGTCACTTACGTTCATGACGACAGCCTTCCAGCCTACCTGCCATGGAGACATCTGTGGAGGTACATCTGTTGAGGCTACTAGCATGTCTGTCTTCAGTACAAGCTTTACTCCACATGCATCCACTACAGCCACGTCATCTCCTATCTGTAGTGGAGCTGATATCCTGCCTATAGCTTCTACAGCTGCCTCTATGAGCTTCCTCTCACCAGCCTCAGATGCAAGCATAGCTAGTACACGGCCTCCCAGTATATATTGGCTAGCTGCTGAGCTTTACATAAGGGAAATAAGCTGCTGGCCTTGGGGTCTTCTATGGAGTTGCTGGAGGCTGTTAGGGGTAGGAGGAGCATCAGGAGGTTTTTGAAGAAGCCTGTCTCAAGGGAGCTAGTCGAGAAGCTGATCAAGGAGTGCACCTGGGCTCCTTCAGCCATGAACACACAGCCATGGTACTTCTATGTGGTTGAGGGGGAGGCTAGAGACAAGCTTGTTGAGGTCTGCAGCAAGGCGTTCTACTCTATCCTGCCTAGGCTCAGAGAGCTTGGGTTTCCTGAGAGGCACATAGAGTTCATTAAGTGGTACTTCTTCACATTCGGTAATGCTCCAGTCATCATAGCTGTATACACTGACAGGATAAGGGAGGAGGTCTATCAGATTGGGGCTATAGAGAGCTGTGCAGCTGCGATTCAGAACCTACTGCTGCTAGCTTACGCTGAGGGCCTCGGGACATGCTGGATGACTGGGCCACTCTGGATAGAAGATGATATCAGCAGGTTCCTTGGGGTAGAGGACAAGGTCCTAGTGGCCTTGGTCACCATGGGCTACCCTGAGAAGATACCTAGGCCGCCTCCGAGGAGAGAGCCCTTCATAAAGTGGGTCACTGAGGTGCCTAGATGAGAATAGTGATGATGGGGCCTCCAGGAGCTGGTAAGGGAACTCAAGCTAGAAGGCTTTCTGCTGAGCTTAAGGTACCTCACATAGCCACAGGAGATATGCTTCGAGAAGCTGTGAGAGAGGGGACAGAGCTGGGTGAGAAAGCTAGGTGGTATATGGAGCAGGGGCAGCTTGTCCCAGATGATATCATGATAGCAGCTGTGAGAGAGAGGCTCAGAAAGCCAGACTGTAGCAGAGGATTCATACTCGATGGCTTCCCGAGGACTATACCTCAGGCTGAGGCTCTAGACAGGATGCTAGAGGAGCAGGGAATGAAGCTTGACTGCGTCCTTGAGATAGCTGTGCCTGAGGACATCATAGTTGAGAGGATAAGCTTGAGGAGAGTGTGTAAGAGATGTGAGAGCGTATACCACCTGAAGTATAGGCCGCCTAAAGAGGAGGGGGTATGTGACAAGTGTGGAGGGGAGCTCTATCAGCGTGAGGACGATAGGGAAGAGGTTGTGAGAGAGAGGATCAGAGTTTATAAAGAGGAGACGGAGCCGGTACTCGGATATTACATGAGGAGAGGGGTGCTCAAGAAGATAGATGGAGTAGGTAGCATAGATGAGGTCTTCTCTAGAGTGCTTGAGGCAGTCAGAGGTGGTTGCATTGGAGGAGGTGAGGATAAAGCTTCCATACGACCTCTCGAGAAAGAGAATAGAGGTCTGCCTGCGTAAGGAGCTTCTGCTAAGGATAGCTGAGCCGAGCTCATTGCATGGAGCCTCACCTGAAGCTGAAGCAGAGAAGGCTTTAAGCTCTCCTGACTTCGCTATAGCCTTGGAAAGGAGGCTTCCACAGGGAAGTAAGGCTGTGGTGCTCATAGACGACCATACGAGGCCTACCCCAACCAGAGAGGTGCTCCCTAAGATCCTTGAGAGGCTTGAAAGGTTCCGGGAGGTTACTGTAGTATATGCTCGAGGGACTCATGAGACTCCTACTCAAGAGCTGCTTGAGATGAAGGTCAGTAGAGAAGTTATGGACAGCTACCCTGTGATAATACACAATGCATACAACCATAAGCTGCACTTCTATGCTGGGCTAACCAGGCTAGGCACACCAGTCTGGGTTAGCAGTGAGCTTCAGGACGCTGACCTCGTGATCGGGATAGGCTCTATATTCCCATCTGAGCTAGCTGGGTTCACTGGAGGATGCAAGATAGCTGTCCCAGGTGTAGCATGCTATAGGACAATAGACATGAACCACAGGCTATGCCTATCGCCTAGTGCAGGCTATGGTATACTTGAGGGGAACCCTCTGAGAGAGGACATTGATGATGCAGGGAAGCTCGCTAACCTAAGCTTCATCCTCGACTTCGTGCTCGACTTGGAAACTGGAGGAGCTAAGGCATTCTATGGAGACCCTATTCAGGCTCATAGATCTGGAGCAAAGCTCTCAGCAGAAGTTTATAGGGTCTCAGCTCCACGAGCTAATGTTGTGCTGGCGTCACCTGGAGCACATGAAGATGTCGACTTCTGCCAGTCTTTGAAGGCCATAAGCACTGCAGACAGGTACTGTGTTAGAGGAGGAACTATAGTCCTGTTTGCATCATGCCCCTTAGGTGTGGCTTGGCCTGAGCTGAGCAGCCTACTGCGAGAGGCTGAGGAGGAGGAGTGGAGTAGAGATGAGGTTCTGCTGCAAGCATGCAGCGGCAAGTACGAGTCTATGGCAGCTTACATGGCTTATAAGCTCTATCACATCTTTGTCAAGCAGGAGAAGAGGCTCATTGTTGTCTCAGATAACCTCAGTGAAAGAGATCTGAGAGAGTTTGGTGCAGAAGTATACGGGGATCCTCAGGAGGCTGTAGATGAAGCTACACGTGGAGCTAAGGATAGAAGCGTGCTTGTGCTCAAGTCAGCTGGCTGTGTTTGGCCTCTGGTGGAGTAGTTGCTAGTGTGCTATAGGGGGCTATGCTTTTACGTTAGTAGCCTTGTCTACAAGCCATCTGATGACACCTTCCTGCTAGCAGACTGCATTCCAGAGAGGGTGAGAAGCAGAGCCCTGGACTTAGGTACTGGATGTGGCATACTAGCGGTTCTAGCTGCATTGAGGGGGGCAAAGCACGTCATTGGTGTGGACATAAACCCACATGCTATGGTTTGTCTGCTGGAAAACGCTAGAGCTCATGGTGTGCTAGACAGGGTTGAGTTCAGGCTTGGAGACCTGTTCCAGCCTCTCAGGAGAGGTGAAAGCTTCGATCTAGTGCTCTTTAACCCACCTTACCTGCCAGTTGAGTGGAGTGGTAGGCTAGAGGATGCAGCTTGGGCTGGAGGCGAGAGGGGGAGGAGACTCATAGACCCCTTCATATCTGAAGTTGGTAGGTGGCTTAAGCCAGGTGGGAGAGCTCTCATGGTGCAGCTTGAGAAGAATGGCATAGATGATAGTGTAAGGAGAGCTGAGGAGGCAGGGCTTTCGGCTAAGGTCATCTCTGAGAAGAAGATGTTCTTCGAGAAGCTTGTTGTCCTTGAGCTATCTAGAAGTTGAAAGCCACTTGTAGTGGGGTTCAGCCATAAGCCCTCTTCTCGTAGCTAAGTACCTCAGCTTCTCTATGAGGAGAGGTGTGTTTATCCTGCAGGGACATGAGAGCACGCAGCGTCCACAAGTCATGCAAAGGTATAGGCCTGCCTCGACAGCTTTCTCTAAGCCCTCTGTCAGAGCAGTGTAGACGACTCCTATCCCACCTTTATACACGTGACCATATGCCCTGCCAACTAGGGTGTATGTCGGGCACTCGTTGAGGCATCCTCCGCAGTTTATGCAGCACAGCGCCTCCTCTAGGCCTAGATCCCATGCCTTAGCTCTGCCGTTGTCGAGAAGGATTACGTGTACCTCACTTGGGCCATGTACACCGACTACTGTCTCAAGCTCTATGTCAGCTGTCTTGCTTGGGCCAGCTATCAGAGATATGTAAGATGGGAGCCTTGAGCCTATTGAGAAGGAGGCTAGAGCCCTTAAGGCTAGGAGGCCTTCATCCAGGTCTCTGACAACTTTATTCAACCCAGCTACAGCTATGTGCGTCTTTGGGAGGCTCGTCGAGTTCCTTATGTTCCCCTCATTCGAGACTAGCGCTATCACCCCCTCCTCTGCAGATATGAAGTTAGCTCCAGTAAGCCCGTAGTCAGCTTTGGTGAAGACATCTCTGAGCTTTTCTCTGACTGCCCTAGTGATCTCTCTTGGGTCAGGTGGGACCGTGTAGCCTACGTCTCTGGAGACTAGCTTGGCTATCTCCTCTCTGTTGAGGTGTAAGGCTGGGACTATCGGGTGTGCTCTATGTGATCTAGCAAGCTGGACAGCATACTCACCTAGGTCTGTCTCATAGACTTCAGATCCCAGGGATCTGAGGTGCTCAGATATGCCAGCCTCCTCTATGGCTGAAGACTTCGACTTGACAACTAGGCTGCCTGGCTCAACTAGCTTCTCAGCGATCCTCCTCGCTTCGCTGGAGTCTCTGGCATAATGGACTTGGAAGCCGTTCTCCTCGAGGCTTTCAGCAGCCTGCTTCACAAGCTCTGGCAGCTGCGCTAGGGTCCTTCTTCTAGCATCTGAAAGCTTCTCAGCTAGCGCATCTAGGTCGATTCTCCTTGACAGGGAGCTTTTGAGCCTAGAGAACCTCCTTAGAGCTGCAGCTACAGCTCTCCTCTCCTCTAGCATCTCTAGGGCCTCTGATACTCTCTCCCTTGAGCTATGGTAGTGTATGAACATGAGCCTCCAGTAGGGAGCTGACTTTTATCCTTGCTCACCTATGGCTCTGGTAGCATGGTGATCAAGGCTGTGATCTTCGACATGGATGGTGTCTTGATCCAGAGGAGCCTAGATTACGATAGGATAAGGAGCAGGGTTCTCAGAGAGCTCGTTAAAGCAGGGATCCCACCTGAGGTTCTGGAGAGAGAGCCTACAGCATCGATGATGATACAGAGAGCTAGAGGCTACTTAGCTGCTGCACATGGTGAGAAGGTAGCTAGAGAGGCTGTCAGTAGGGCGCTGAAGGCTGCTGAGGAGATCGAAGAGGAAGCTGTGCCTTCAGCTGAGCCTACACCAGGGATCCAGAGGGTGCTAGCTGAGCTAGGGAGGCTTGGGCTGCGTGTCATAGTCCTCACAAATAGTGGGAGAGGGAATAGCGTCAAGGCTCTGACCAGAGCTGGGATCCTAGAGCTCATAGACAGGGTTTATACTAGAGATGACGTCAGTGAAATGAAGCCTTCCTCTAGGGCGCTGCTTGAGCTAGCTGAGAGAGAAGGTTTGAAGCCAGAGGAGATGCTGATGGTCGGGGACTCGCCAGTAGATGTGATGGCAGCCATGGGAGCAGGAGTGCCTATAGTGGGCTTCGCCTATACGGAGAGAGCTAGAGAGAGGCTTAGCAAGTATGGTGTGAAGCTCATCAGGACCCCAGAGGAGCTTTTAGCTGAAGTCAGGAGGATGCTCAATGTTTTAAAGGTAGGCTGGCAGCTCAAGTGAGGGCTGGAGTTTGAAGTATAGGATCCTTGGAGACAACCTACAGGTTGTGATAGTAGAGCTTGAGCCAGGAGAGGTGGTCTATGGTGAAGCAGGGACGATGAACCACATGTCAGGGAACATCCAGATGAACACTAGAGTGATAGGAGGAGTCTGGAGGGGGCTTAAGAGGATGCTGATGAGAGAGAGCTTCTTCATGACGGAGTTCACGCCAGTTGGAGGCCGAGGCTTCGTAGCTTTCAACGGAAGGGTGCCTGGTAAGATAAGGGCTCTCAGGATCGAGCCGGGAAGAGACTTTATTGTCCAGAAGGACGCCTTCCTGGCTGCAGAGTCAACTGTAGACTTGGACATAGCCTTCGTGAAGAAGCTTGGAGCAGGGCTGTTTGGTGGAGAGGGCTTCATACTTGAGAAGCTCTCTGGCAGCGGTACAGTCTTCATACATGCATGTGGGGATTTCATAGAGTATAACCTGGCTCCAGGGCAGCTAATCAAAGTGGATACAGGACACATAGTGGGATTCGACAGTACAGTAGACTATGACATAGCGTATGCTGGCAGCATAAAGACAGCTCTCTTCGGTGGGGAGGGCATATTCCTTGCGACACTTAGAGGACCTGGTAGGGTTATACTGCAGTCAATGAATGTAGCTCTGCTTGCTTCAGCTCTGAGGCCATATTTCCCAAAGACGTCAGGTGGAGGAGGAGTGAAGATAGGGCCATTTGGGCTTGAGCCATGAGGCTGATTACACTGGCAGCACTTGTTTTGGCATCGTTCCTGCTTCTAGTAGCGCTGCTAGCGGTTGCTCCAATACTCGTCAAAGTAGCTTTAGCCCTAGGGCTCCTAGGAGTCTTCCTGATAGGAGTGCTCATGACAGCAGCCGTAATACTTGGAGTACTACACCTGCTAGCAGTGCCAGTGCTAGCCTTGAGGAAGAGGAGGCCTCCAGAACCAGGTGACTACACAATCGAGATGGCTAAGAGGCTGGAGGAAGAGGAGTGATAGGCTACAGGTGCTATAGGACCAGCAGCTGTATGGAATGTGGGTTCTGTGAGAGGACAGTAGCCTGCCCTGTAGGCTTTAGTGAAGACAGCTGCTTTGGCTGCATGGCATGCTACTATGCATGCCCGAACTCAGCAATCTCATATAGGATAGCTGAGGCTGAACCCTGTAGGATAAGAGTCGATGGAGCTGAGGTTGAGGTTCCTGCTGGAGTACCTCTTAAGAGAGCTCTTGAGCTTCTAGGCTACACCCTAGGCTCTGGCCTAGATGGGTTCTGTGAAACTGGAGGCTGCTATAGCTGCCTGGTTAAAGCTGATGGTAGGTATGTCAGGTCATGCATGACACCAGTCAGAGGGGGCATGGATGTTGAGTTAGGTAGTATACCGCTGCTCAGGATTGTGAGCGGGCCTCAGGGGCATAGTGTCGGTGGAGTAGGGACCCCATACTGGGTTAAGGGGAGAGGGTGGGCTGTTGAGGTCGCTATATGGGCTGCTGGATGCAACCTGAGGTGTCCTCAGTGCCAGAACTATCATATCACATATGATAGCATAAGTAAGCCCTCTACACCAAGAGAGGCTGCTAGAGCTGTGAGTGAGGCTAGAAGGTACTATGGTGTTGACAGAATGGCCATCTCTGGAGGAGAGCCTACCTTAAACTTCAGGTGGCTCCTGAGATACTTTAGGGAGCTCAGGGAGATGAACCCCAGCTCAGATGCTAGAATACACCTTGACACGAATGCCACGATCCTCACTAGAAGACACATTGACCTACTTGTTGAGGCTGGCATGACTGATATAGGCCCAGACTTGAAGGGAGCTAGAGTTGAGACCTTCATGGAGATAACTGGCATAAGAGATGTCGAGCTAGCTAGGAGGTATCTTGAGAACTCTTGGAGCACAGTCAAGTACGTTGTAGATGAGTACCAGGAGAAAGTGTTCATAGGCGTCGGAGTCCCATATAACCCGGTTTTCATGAGCTTAGACGAGCTAGCTGAGATAGGTGATAGACTAGCCTCAATAGACCCAGGGATACAAGTCTGTGTCCTAGACTACTTCCCTACCTTCAGGAGGAGAGACCTAAAGAGGCCTTCTGTCAGAGAGATGCGTGAAGCTAGGGAGCTGCTGAGAAGTAGGGGGCTTAAGACTGTGCTCGCTCAGACGCCAGCTGGGCACATAGGCCCCTGATGTATGCGGTAGCTGCTGAAGCCTATCAGCAAGCTCAGCTGTAGGCGTGCACAGCTGTTACACGTAAGTTTATATTCTGCCAGTGAGCTTGAGGCTTAGGTGGGCTGATGAAGGCTGTATTTCATGGGCTCTGCCCAAACTGTGGGGGGGCTATATCTGATGACAGGCTGATGAAGGGGCTCCCATGTGAGGAGTGTCTTCCTCAGGCTACAGCTGGAAGCCCAGGTGAGGTAGCTGAGGCACTTGCAGCACGAGGTAGGTTGTGGGGGTATGGCAGAATAGCTCAGGTGTGGAGAGAGCTCCTAGCTGTAGATAAGGTGTTTAAGAGCAGCTTAGGACATCCTATGTGGGCTCTTCAGAGGGTGTGGGCTAAGAGGGTACTCTTGGGAAAGAGCTTCGCTATAGTTGCTCCAACTGGTGTTGGAAAGACGACATTTGGCTCCCTGATAGCAGTCTACTTAGCCTCTAAGGGGGGGAAAAGCTATATTCTGCTACCATCTTCGATACTAGTCAGGCAGGTCTCAGAGAGGATAAGGGAGTATGCTGAGAAGTATGGGTTTCAAGTAAGGCTTCTAGCATACTATAGTGATATGAAAGCCAGTGAAAAGAGGGAGTTCCAGGAGAAGCTTGCTAGCGGTGACTTCGACATCCTAGTGACGACAGATAGGCTTCTAGCATCAAGGTATGATGACCTCAAAAGGTATAAGTTCGACTTCATATTCGTTGACGATGTCGACTCTCTGCTTAAGAAATCTAAGAACCTCGATAGAGTGCTTGTGCTGCTTGGGCTCAGTGAGGAGCTCGTTCAGAAGGCTCTTGAAGCAAGGCTGGAGGGAGGTGATCTTAGGAGGCTTGTTGAGGAGCGCTCGAGTGAGCTAGATGGCAGAGGGGTGCTTGTCTTCTCGAGTGCTAGCGCTAGGAAGGTCAGCAGGAGAAGGCTGATGCTGCTTAAGGAGCTGCTGGGCTTTGAGCTAGGCTACAGGCAGGGATATCTCAGAAACATAGTTGATGTAGCTGTGAAGCCTAGTGGAAGCATAGAGGATGAGGTTGTCAAGGTTATTAGGAGGTTTGGTGGCGGAGTGCTCGTGTTCACTCCAATGCCATATGGTAGAGAGTATGCTGAGAAGCTAGCTGAGCACCTAAAGGTTAGAGGAGTCAAAGCTGAGCTAGCTGATGGAGGTGCTGTCGAGAAGTTCAGCAGAGGTGAGCTTGACGCGCTAGTTGGGATCGCAAGCCACAGGTCTCCTCTAGCTAGGGGAGTAGATATCCCAGAGAGGATAAGGTATGTGGTGTTTGCTGGAGTACCAAGATACGAGCTGAAGCTGACTGCAGAGGAATACCACCCAGCTAGACTCTACTCCTTACTCAGTAATCTGAGGCTTGTAGTAGAGGAGAAGCAAAGAGCTAGAGTGGAGAGGGAGCTCGAGAGGCTTGGGAGCTTCCTGACAGCCTCCCCTGAAGCCGTTGAAGCAGCTAAAGCTGGAGGAGAGCTGACAGGGTACCTGGCAGCTCTGAGGAAAGCCATAGACAGGAGCAGGAGCCTGCTTAAGGAGCTGATAACGCCAGAGCTTCTTGAGCAGGTGAGGAAAAGCAAGGACTTAGCTATGCGGGCTGAGGGAAGCGAGGTAATCTTAGTTGTAGCTGATGCGGCAGCTTACCTGCAGGCCTCAGGCAGAGCGTCGAGACTATTCCCAAAAGGGCTCAGTAGAGGAGCAAGCATACTCATAGTTGACGATGAGAAGAGCTACATGAGCCTACTGAGAAGGCTGAGATGGTACATAGACGACTTAGAGTTCAAGAGTTTAGAGGAGGCCAGCAAGGTGTTCCCTGAAATAGACGAGGACAGGAGGCTCGTGAAAGAGCTCAAAGAGGGGAGGGCTTCCTCTGAGGTCCTCGACTTTGTGAGGAGCATGCTCTTCATAGTAGAGTCTCCCACGAAGGCTAGGGTCATCTCCAGGCTGTTTGGTGAGCCTATGAGGAGGGATGTGAGTGGAATAAGGGTATATGAGGTAGCAAGTGGAGACTATGTGCTGAGCATAGTAGCGAGTGGAGGACATGTATTGGACTTAGCTACTGACATAGGGCTTCATGGAGTAGTGGTGGACAGTGATGGGTTTAAGCCTGTCTACGCTCCGATAGCCAAGTGCTCAGATTGTGGAGAGCAATTCGTTAAGCTAGACACCTGCCCGAGATGTGGGAGCAGGAACATCTTCAGCAAGATGAAAGTGCTTGAGGCTATTAGGGAGCTTGCAATAGAGGCTAATGGCGTGCTCATAGCGACAGACCCTGACACAGAGGGAGAGAAGATAGCCTGGGATATAGCTAACGTGATAGCACCATACAATGGTAGCATAGCTAGAGTGGAGTTCCATGAAGTCACGAGGAAGGGCGTGGGGAAGGGCCTTAGAGAGCTCAGGGAGATAAATGAGAGGCTTGTTGAAGCCCAGATAGTCAGGAGGATAGAGGACAGATGGATCGGCTTCGAGCTCAGTAGAAAGCTCTGGGAGAAGCTCGGCTACAAGACCCTTAGTGCAGGTAGAGTTCAGACGCCTGTGCTGGGGTGGGTCATCCAGAGAGCTAAGGAGGCTAGGGAGAAAGTTAACGTGCTCTATGCTAGGCTTCTGGGAGGAATGGAGATCAGGCTCACAGGCTTTGACAGAGGCAGGGTGGGAGAGCTTAAGGAAGCTGAGGCTGAAGTAGAGGTGGTGAAAGATGAGGTCATCGAGCAGACTCCTCCACCACCATATACTACAGACACCTTACTGAGAGAGGCATCAACATTCCTCAAGTTCAGCGCCCAGAAGACGATGCAGATAGCACAAGACCTTTTTGAAATGGGGCTCATAACATACCATAGAACAGACGCAACTACTGTGTCACAGCATGGTATCAGCATAGCTAGAGAGTATATTGAGGAGAAATATCCTGGACTCTTCCAGCCTAGGTCATATGCCATGGAGGGAGCACATGAGTGCATCAGGCCGACTAGGCCGGCTGACTCAGAGAAGATCAGGAGCCTCATATCAATAGGAGTGCTTAAGCTTCCCTCACCACTCACTAGAGAACACTACATGCTTTACCAGCTGATATTCAACAGGTTCATTGCAAGCCAGATGAAGCCTGCCAAGATTAGGGTGCAGCATGTTAGAGTTAGGCTACTGGACTACGTGTATGAGGCTACTGAGCCAGTTGAGGTTGTTGAAGAAGGCTACAGCAAAGTCTGGAGGATAAGAGTGAGCAGACCCTGGCAGCCTGGCAGGTTTAAGCTAGAGAGCTATAAGGTAGTGAGGGTGTCTAAGGCGAGACCTTACACGCAGGGTGAGCTTGTAGCTGAGATGAAAAGGAGGGGGATAGGTAGGCCTAGCACCTATGCCAAGATAGTTGAAACCCTCTTGAAGAGGAGGTACGTGGTCGAGAAGAATGGCTACCTCCTCTATACCCCGCTAGGCTACAAGGTCTGGAGCTATCTTAAGGAAAAGTATGGGGAATATGTATCAGAGGAAACTACAGCTAAGCTTGAGGAGGAGATGGACAGGGTAGAGAGAGGGGAGGTGAGCTACCTGGAGCCTCTAAGCAGGCTATATAGGGAGATCTTGAAAATCAGAGGTGAAGGGGCTGAAGCTTGTAGAGGAGGCTGAGGAGGTATATCTTTGGGAACCTGGCTCAGAAAGGAGGCTAGCTAGGAGAAGTGAGCTTAAGGCTAGAGGGCTAGTTGGAGCCGCAGCTTTGCTAGCAGTAGACATAGGGCTATGGATTTCCGACAGAGGAGCGCGGCTCCTTAAGCCGCTAGAGCACATCACTACATTCATGCTGCTATCTAGGAGGCTAGGTCTAGTTTATGAGGCTACGCTAGAGGAGCTTAAAGAGGCTGTCTTCGACTCTGCCTCAAGAGCAGAGGGGAATGGTGGGGTTAGGCTGTGGGCTGCTGGGTCACCTAGAGGCGAAGCTACTCTAGCAGTCTACCTACTCAAGGCTCTAGAGCCCAATGTCTCACAGCTGCTAGATACAGGAGTAGAGGCATATACCATGGGGGTAAGCGAGCCCTCTATAGCTGGCTTGCTTACTCCATCTTACAGCAGGGTGTGTAAGCTCATATGCTCAGATGGAGCAGTATACTCGAGCATGGGGGCTATCCTCGTGGTCAAGGGGAGCAGGCTAATCTCCCCACCCTCCCTGATGGCACATGATCCAGTCAGGTCTACTGTAGCTGTGCTAGCTGAGCATGAAGGCCTTAAGTTAGCTGAGAGAAGCATTACACATGGAGAGCTATACTCCGCAGATGAGCTGCTCCTAGCATCTCCTCTACTCGGTGTAGTCCCTGTAAGGTCAGTTGATGAAGTTGAGCTTGGTATAGGCGATGCAACCAGAGGGCTTCAAGTTAGCTTCCTGAAGGCTATCAGAGGACTCACCCCATTCTCTCCGAGCTGGGTTGCTTTAGTTACGAAAAAGCAAGCGAGGCCGCTAGGCTAGAAGCAAGTACCTAAGCAGCTCCTTCGAGCTAATGAAGCGTCTCAGTCACTGAGGTAGCAAGCGAGAGATCTTGTTACTTAAGGGTGATTCAGGCATATGGTGGCTACGAGCCATCGATAGACGAGAGGAAGGCGAGGGAAATAGCTCTTGAATCACTGGAGAGCTTATTTCCCTGGTCGCGGAGCCTATGTTGAGGAAGCCATTCGATTCTATGGGTGCTATACTCTCGATTACAGCGTAGATGGTAAATGACTAGGATGCTGAGCGTTAATGCGTTCACAGGTGAAGCGTGGTATCACACATGGCATGGTTACTTCATTGATATGGAAGAGGCCAGTGATAGCGATGTTGATGTACTGATAGCACTTGATGAGGTTCCAAAACAGGATTGAGAGGGTTAGGAATGCATTTAGAGTATAGGTACTTCCATGGAGGGAAGAAGGAGAGGTTGGAAAGACAATATTATGAATTGGGTTATGGGCATAAGAACGCCTAGCAACATACAGGTTATCCTGCCTCGTACTCCAGGTGGAACACTATCATCTCCCTCACAGCCGACAATCTTCTCGGTGTAGCTGTGGAAGTCTATCTTCGTCTCCTCACCAGCCTCCTACAGACGGCTTCTAGAGGCTGGTAGAGCACTTTGGATACCACCTGGATTTGCCCACTGCTTTCAGGCATTAGAAGACACCTACTTCCTATGGTAACAGGGGAGTATGGTCTTGAGCTCGGCTGCTGGCGTATCCTTATGCCCCCTCAGCACCGTGATAGTTGCAGTGAGTGTAAGGTTGATTAAGGAATAGGGCTTCGTCGTCCTTTAGTTGGCAGCTACGAGAGGAAGGTGGTGAGATCAGCTACCTTAGGCTTAACTTTGGCCTCTGTAGCTGCAGCCAGAGTCCTCTCCACTACCTTGTCGAATAGCTCTAGGTAGTAGCTTATGTCGCAGTCTTCTAGCTCAAAGAACTCAGCTGGCCTAGCCCTGTAGTTTACCGGCTCACTTCCCTTAACTACGAGAATGTAGAGGTTCATTCCTCTGTGGACCTCTACGCCAGCGTTCTCTTGGAGCCATCTTGCTGCAGCGCTGGCTTTAGTTGTCCTCTCATACTCCTCTAGCTTCTTGGCTAGCTGCTCTACCATCACCAGATCTTCTTTAGAAACCTCCATTCTCTCAAGCTTATCTCTGTACTCCTCAGCTATCCTCCTAGCTTTCTCTAGATCCCCCTCCTTTAGTATGGCTTCTACAACAGCCTTCTGAGCTTCTTTAACTATGGGAGGGTAGTCTTTCCTTATGAACTCGAACCCCTTTGCTATAAGCCTGCCATCAACTAGGTGGACATACTTCTTCTTAGTGAGGTACAGAGCTCTCTGAGCTATATGCTCAAACTCTATGGTTATAGGCATCTTGCTATTCACTTCCTCTACAAGCTTGAGAGCCTGCTCCTCTGTTACTCCAGCTATGTGTATGCCATCTGTGTCTATGTAAACCGGGGTTAGCCCTCTGCTCTCAGCTAGCCTCCTCACCTCCTGGATGTATCTTCTGCCAAGTGCTGTGGTGAGCTTAGCTCCACTAGCTGTATAGAGCCTTGAGTTAGCCCAGCCCATATACCCGTATATAGCATTGGTCACAACCTTTACAGCATGCTGCTTTGCATAGAGCCTCTTATACTCAGGGGAGCTATGGGGGTACTTAGCCATCTCCATCTTGAGCCGGGCTCTGAGCTCCAGCAGCTCCTCAATTATGTCAGGTAGCAGCCCCTTTCTCTTCGAGCATATCCTAAACCGCTCCTCTCCTACCTCTATCTCCCTAGCTTCCTCCCTACAGCACCTGCAGCTTACTGTCTCAGGTGAGATGTTGAAGTTCTTTATGAGAGTAGGATACATGCTCTTGAAGTCCAGTGACCCGACGCTCTCATGTACACCGGGCTTCTTGAGCCAGACGAACCCTCCTGGGAACCAGGCTTTCTTAGCTCCTCTATCTGGCAGAGCAACCCTCCGCCTGTAGGCTTCTCTTAGCACCAATGAGTCTACTAGCTCTCCTACAGTCATCCTCGTAGCATAGTGTGGTGGTACTCCAGTTAGCCTCGAGAACTCGAGTTGAAGTGGCAGAAGCTCTCTAGCTACTTCCTCTATGAGCGAGAGCCTCTCCTCTAGAGCTGCCTTGAGCTCCTCTCTACGCTCTCTCCAGAGCTTCTTAACCATGTAGCTTGGAGGAAGCTTAGGTGGCTCTATGCCTAGTGCCTCAGCGACCTCCTCAATGGATTTCGTTGGGAGCTCAGGGAAGTCTCTCCATGCTACTGAGAAGAGGTCTATGTTAGCTCTCCCCTCTATTGCAGTCTCCTTGAGTATCATGCCTCTAAAGTACTTCCCTGTCTCAACTGGCTCAGATAGGTCTCTGCCAACTCTCAGCTTCAATCCATGTCTCTTTGCTCTAGCCATTATATAAGGCCACTCATCTGCGTCCTGCTCATATCCCACGATGACATCTGGATCCTGCTCTCTAATGTAGCCTACTATGCTAGCTAAGAGCTCCCTGTCGTCTCCATCACGAGCCTCATATATCTCTACTCCACTACTGCTCTTGAAGCCAGCTAGGAGAACAGGGTCTTCACCCTTCATCGGGTAGCCGTGCTCAGAGTACACATAGCATGTAAAGTAAACAGTCTTTAAGCTGGCTGAGGGCTCTCTAGACTTGACCTCCACGCTCTCTGCATGAATCACGCTGCCTCTCAGCTCACCTCTAGCGGAAAGCTCAGCTAGAGGCGAGACATCGGACTCAAGCAGGTAGATGTGCCAAGGCTCTATGTCTGTGCCTCTGCACTCACCAAGCTGCTGAGCTAGCTGCACAAGCTGCTTCCTCTCATCTAGACTCGAGTATCTCACCTTGAATACTGGCTTGAGTTCTCCGTCTACATACAGCTCATCCTCCTCAACTACAGCTCTTTCAGATAGCTTGCTCCTAGCTTCAGCTCTGCTAGGGATGAGTATGAAGTATGGAAGATACCTCACAGCTATGGTATATGGGTGGTCACCTCTAACATAGAGGTTGATAAAGCCCTTAGAGTAGCTACAGTGGTATAGTACTCCAGATGCCTCCAAGCTGACCCCAAGCTAGATGCCATGCCGTGATTTAAGGTTAGCGTTATATGGAAGCTTTAAGCTGATGGGCACGCTGGTATTATGGTGTGTCTCAATGAGTAGAGGATGGTTTGACCCATTTGAGGAAGTGAGGAGGATATGGAGGGAAGTAGATAGAATGTTCAGCGAGCTCCTATCAAAGCCAGAGGCTCGAGGCGAAGCAGGATATAGGCAGCCTCTAGTCGACGTATATGAGACAGATAGGGAGATAGTGGTGGTCGCTGAAATGCCTGGCGTAAGCAAGGAGGATGTAAAGATAAATGCAACAGAGGACTCTATGGAGTTGAGAGCTGAAGCAGCTGAGATGAGAGAGGAAAGTGGAGCTACATGGCATAGGCGTGAGAGGAAGTACATTGGGTTCTATAGGAGGATACCTCTACCAGCTAAGGTAGACCCTAAGAAAGCTAAGGCTAAGTTCAGGAACGGAGTGCTTGAGGTAAGGCTACCTAAGGTTGAGGAAGCTAAAGGCTATAGGATAGAGGTAGAGTGAAGCTATCTCACTAGCTCCTCAACATCCCTGTACCATTTCTTGCTAGTCCCCTTCTTGGCTCTCTTCTTCCACTTCTTTGTCTTAGGCTCATCATCTAGAGCTCTAGCTAGAGCTCTCGTCTTTGCTATCACGGTATTAGCCTCCTGATCTGTTAAGACGCCCTCCTGCCTCAGAGACTCTGTGAACTCCTCAAGCTTCTTCAGATTGACCTTCGCATCATACCAGAATCCCCAGTCGTCAGCTAGAAGCTTCGCGATGTACTTCATGTTGACTAGCTTCTCTCCATCTCTGCCACTTAGCTCATGGCTTAGAAAGATGACCACTAGGTCAACTAGATCCTTCCTGTTTATCTCGTGTATCTGAAGCTTCTCTAGAACTATGTCCGTTGGGGTTATAGCTGGTGAGCTCAGGTCTAGTCTTCCCTCTCCAGGCTCACCGCCAAAGGGGACGTCGTGGCTGAACTCGAGCTTATCGAAGAATATATCGATGTGATACTTCCCCTGTGGGTGGTAGTATATTAGCCTCCTCTTCCCGAAGAGAATGTTAACCATCCTGTCTGGCATGAAGCCCTCGTCCTCAAAGAACTTCTTGACCTGAGAGTACTGCTTACTATAGGCTATGAGATCTAGGTCTGTGAATGCTGGAGTACTCTCACCAAACCTCAGCTTATGTATCTCCTTGCACCTTTCATCGTCCCTAGTGTGCACATATACTGCTAGGGCGCCAAGTATCCTCAGTGTTATACCCTTCTCCTCAGCCTTCCTCACTATATTGATACACTCCTCTGCAAACTCCTCTTCATCCACCTCAATGAAGTGTATCTCACCCTGGGGCAAGCAGATACCTCTAGCCTTCTATCTTCCAGTATGTTTTGAGGCCATCAGGCTCAAACTCTATTATGAAGCCTCTTAGGAGCCCCTCTGAGTACTCGCTTCCCGGATTTATGACCACTGTGTCTCCTATCTTGTCGCTAGCATAGCTCTCATGTATGTGTCCATGGAGCCCCATTAGAGGCTGGTACTCCTCCTCAAGCTTCCTAACTGCCCTTGAGCCAACATGCACAAGCACAGGCCTCCCTCCAACATATACTGGCTTAAGGTTCTTGTCTAACTTTGGAGCTAGGTCTAGCTTAGTGTTCCATGGTGGGCAGTGGAAGTTGAAGAGAGCCTTCTTGAAGTCTTTGACACCAGATTTCTCGATTTTCTTTCTCAGCATCTTCTCTAGCTTGTCTTCTGGAGCCTCCCTTGGCGTGTTCCATGGTGTCGGGTTCACGTACTCATGGCTTATCACCTGGTAGCCATAGGGAAGCTCAACGGTCTTGTCTAACGGATAGATTACTCCTCTATCCTCAAACTTCCTTATGGTCTCATCTATGTACCTCTCGTCATCATTTCCTGGCATTACTATGGCAGTAGTCTTCTTCAAGTCTACCTTCTCAATCAGGAGGTTAAGCCATTTCTCAAGCCTCTCAACCATGACCTTCTTGAACAAGCCCTCTTGCTTCTTTGGGTCCTGAGCTATGTCCTGCAGCTCCTCCTTAGACAGAACCACATAGTAGTATGATATGCCCTCTATCCTCTCCTTCATCCTCTCAAGCTCCTCGCTACTCTTGGCTACAAGCTTCTGGTCCATTAGAGTAGCCTCATATCTGCCTCCATAGTCGATTATCGGGACTATAGCCTTGCCAGTCAGGTCTCCAGCCAGTATTATGACATCAGCATCGTACACGTTGACTGCATTAAGCCATTTCCTCCATACTATAGTGTTCCCATGGATGTCTGCTGCAAAGAACATTCTGAAGGGCATTCCATGCACCTATACTCCCTCATGCATAGGTAGTAATAAAGTGTTCCGTTCTGTAGTAGATTGCCTGATTGCAGCTGCAGCTGTTTCAGCATCTATGTCTGGCTGCAGGATATGTGGAAGCAGCTCTGGCACACGGAGCAACACCATGCTATTGCTATTTACACCCATATGCTGTTAGATTTTGCTAGATAGCTCTCATTTCGTCTTTCAACGTACCAGATAGTAGTAAGAGTTAAAAAGCCAGAGGAGTTAAGGTCATGTCAGATAGATGAGGTGTGTATATGGCGGAGGCACCAACGCTATTCGTTAGGAGGGCGTCAGGGCTAGTCAGGACAGTTGGGCCGTTCACAGCATTCATGATATGCTTCACACACACTGTTGGCGGCGGCATCCATAGGCTCGCTATCATAGCAGCCTACATGCACCCTGGAGCCTTCGTCCCATACTCGTTCCTAATCACAGGGATCTTAGCTATGATACCGACTGCTGTAGTCTATACCATGCTAGGTGCAATGATGCCTAGGACAGGAGGAGACTACGTGTTCATCACTAGGGGGCTGAGCCCAACCCTGGGCTTCCTGGCTTCATGGGGCTTCTGGTTCACTGAAGTCTTGAGCTATGGGATCATAGCATGGTACTCTATAGACTTCTTCGTTGGTGCAGCTACAGCAGCTGGGATAGCTACTAAAAGCCAGGGGCTCCTGAGCGCAGCCAAGTGGATGGCTTCAACAGAAGGCCACTGGGTGCTTGGGATGATATTTGTCATAGTCTTCGGTGCGATAGCTCTGCTAGGCATGAGGATCTATGGTTGGATAATCAACATCCTTGGTATAGTAGCGATAATCGGGTGTATAAGCAACCTCCTGATCCTGGGGGCATGGGGAACAGCTCAGATGGGTGCTGTCAAGGGCTGGAACACGGTATATGGCTCTGGAGCATATGAGAAGATAGTAAACAAGGCGTTTGAGCTAGGCTTAAAGGACAAGGATCTCCCTGTGGCACCACATAGCTGGGGAGACACGATGAAAGCCAGCATAGGAGCGATATGGGCTTATATAGGCATAGTGTCAGCTGTCTTCGTAGGAGGTGAGCTGAAAACCCCAGCTAAATCTCTGATAGTAGCCCAGATAATCGGGACAATAATAATAATGCTCTACTACATAGCTCTGCCGCTTCTCGTCTATGGTGTGTATGTTGTGCCAGAGAGCATCCTCGCTCAGGTGCCTGGTGCAATGGCTTACCTAAGTGAGCACGGTATACCGACGAGGAGGGTATACTATACGGCGCTCTACAATTACTTGATAGAGAAGCTTGGAGCTGAAGGGGTAGCTGGTCTGCTGGGGGTGCCACCTGACTGGCTGCTGCCACCTAGAGTAGTGACCTCATTCACCATACCACTAGTTCCACCTGGACTAGCTTGGCTACAGGTGCTCAATGGCACCCTAGTTGGTATCGTGCTGCTTAAGGACATACCAGCATTCTTCGTTGTAGCTAGCAGAATGGTGTTCGCCTGGGCCTTCGACAGATTCTTCCCAGAGACGTTCGCTGCTGTGAACGACAAGTTCCATAGCCCACACTGGGCTATACTCCTCACAATGATAGGGGGCATCTTTGGTGTGGCTCTGACTGCAGGAGGAGACTGGGCTGCAGCTGCTGACACAACCAACCTATACCAGTTTGCTGTCATGCTAGCATGCCTAGCTGCAGCTGTCCTGCCATATCTGAGGAGGGATCTCTATGAGAAAGCACCGCTACGCTGGGAGATAGCTGGGATACCTCTCCTTACGATACTAGGAGCCTACGGGTTTGCAGTAAACTTCTTCTTCTTCTTCGTAGCTACACATGAGATATTCTACTACTTCGGGGAGTTTAGGCTAGGGATACCACTACACCAGGCGTTCTGGATGGGGTTTGGAGCATTCATATTCTCAGCATTCCTGATATACAACACGAAGAAAGGAGTTGATGTAAGGACGATATACAGTGAGATACCTCCAGCCTAAGCCTCTAACCCCATTTTTTTGTTTAGGTGCCTGCTTGAGTGATAGGAAGCTTGGGAAGGTGGTTGAGGACATACTTTTCGTCATAGAGGCCATAGATGGGTATAGGGTTGGGCGTAACGTTGATCTAAGAGTCTTTAAGTCGAGATTTGATAGGATAGAGGAGCATGTGAAGAAGTCTATTGACAGGAAGAGGAGGAAAGCCCTGTTCTCTGCTGTGGAATACATGGTTAACCTCCCAGCTAAGGACCCATCTGCTAGGTTCTGGTCTCAGGTTTTCCTGGTATCAAGGTTTCTCCTCAGAGTTACACTCCTGCTCTTCATAGCAGCCCTCTTTCTGAACACTTTAAGTGGAAGCTGGGCTGCTAGGCTAGTCCTCTACTCTGCTGTAGGCCTCTTCTACCTCTCAGCTGTCTCAAGATGGTATAGCTTGAACAAGGTCCTAGACTTCTATGAGTCTAGAGGTGGGAGGGCTGAAGCCAGGAGCAAGCTTCTCAAGAGCATAGCTCAAGACCTAATCGACTTCATCAGGGTTCTTGTGGAGCAGGGTTCTGTGAGCAGGAAGAAGGCTAGACTGAACTTATTCAACACAGATTACAGAGGGATAAGGGTCCTCAAGAGGCCAGGGCTACTTCGAGACCACTATGTAGTTGAGCTAGAGTAAAGGTTATTTAGCTGTTTGAAGCTTCTAGTGGGGTTTACTTGCTGCAAGTTCTTGTTGAAAAAAGCGTCTTGAAGGTTGGTGAGCCTATAAGGGGAGAGGCATCTGGGAGAGTTACAGCAGTACTCGTTGTGTTAGCTGCATCAGACCTACCTAGCAGGGAGGTAGGTAGATATAGCTGGAATGTAGTGCTGTCATATAGGAGGCAGTTTACAATAGATGAAGGCAGCTTTGAGATAAGGTATCCTGAGAAGCTCCCTCCCACAGTGAGCTGTAGGAGCATAAAGGTAAGGTGGTCTCTTGTATTCGGCACCCCTAGGCTAGGTGGGCGTGTCTTGTGGCCTAGAAGGGAGCTCAGGCTGAAGGTCCTCCCATCTGATAGTGAGAGCAGGCTGACTTCGAGAGGCCTTGAGCTTGAGAAGCTGACCTACCAGGCTGGTGAGATGATAAAAGGCAGATTCCCACTTAAGGGTGATGCTGAAGACTACATGGCTGGGGTTGTCATAAGGGAGTGGCTTAAAGTGGATAGGAAGGAATACTCGGTTGAGTACCCTCTATGTGAGGGGCGTGTCTTAGATGCTGGTGGAGGAGACGGTGAGGTTGAGATTAAGCTTGAAAGTGATCCAACTAGAGTCGAAGACGTCTACTTCTTCTACCCATACACATTCTGTTCAAGCCATGGAGGAGTAGAGCTTGGAGTGGATGCTAAAGTGAGGGTTGAGAGCCTAGAGGAGGCTCTTGAAAGTGGGATCGTGCTGAAGCCAGCTGAACCCAGGCTCGCTAAGGGTGTAGAGGAGAAGAGGTATGGGCCACTCCTGCCGATTTAGCATTGAGGATGTTGCTCGAAGCCTTGAAGGAGAGCTTATGGCTGGTGGAGGCATCGAGATAGCTGACTTTAGAGAGGCTGTCAAGGGCTTTAAAGCCTTTGGAGTAGAGTTCCATTCTTTCCTGTCAGGTGGCACTAGGCCTACTGGATTCCTGCTATCTAGGCTCCTAGCCTTGATGGTTCCAGACTATAGGGTTCACTGCTATATTTCAGCTTTAGAGGAGCCTAGTGAGAGTGATGCTATAAAGCTCGTTGAGGCAGCTAAGCTGCACTCGCTTAACTTAGGAGCCCATGCGAGCTGGCTCATAATAGTTGCTAGTAGAGCTGATAGGAAGCTCATCAATGCAGTTGAGGGGATAGAAGAGAGAGGCATGGGAGTTATACTCGTAGACTGCAGTGAGATGAAGGCCTATGCTAGCAGAGGGTTTCTGGCAACTAGGCTACTGAAGAGCCTTAGGCTCAAGAGGGTTTTTAAGAGAGCAGGTAAGAGCAGGAGGGTAGAGATAGGTAGGCTCTATAGTAGAGTATATGTGCCAGCTTTAGCTGTGAACTCGCTGATCTCAGCCTTCCTTATGGGGTCTGTTCTGACTGCAGCTGCGCTGCTGATTGGGCTCGTGGAGGGAATGTGGGTTCTTCTAGCTGTTCTTCTCTTGTCTTGCCTAGCTGGAGGAGCATTCTACTTTCTCGCTCAGCACTCCTCTATACTGATGACTGAAGACGGCTTTAGCATCAGGATTGGTAGAAGGAGGCTCTCAGGAGGCTGGAGCTCATGTAGGAGAGCTTCGGTGGTCAGGTTTGATGGAAGCCTCTATGTCAGGCTCTATGCAGGAGAACTCATCGACATACCAGCTTACATGGTTGGTGTAGATGCCTTCGCGCTCAGAGACCTAGCGGTCAGCTTGATTAAGGGGAGGCAGAGGCATCATGTTGAGGAGCAAGCTGGAGGCTGATGTGCTTATTATAGGTGGAGGAGCAGCTGGGCTATGTGCTGCTATAGCAGCTAGAAGAGCTGGCGCTAGTGTACTAGTGCTCAGTAGAGGGTCTCCTGGACATAGTGGGGTGACCTTCAAATCAGAGGGGAGAATAGCAGCTGCCTTGGGTAGTGGTGACAGCTCTAGGCTACACCTCGAGGATACTCTTAGAGCTGGGAGGGGCGCTTGCATAAGAGAGCTTGCTGAAGTGCTGGCTTCAGAAGCCCCTGATGCAGTTAGGCAGCTAGCTGAGCTTGGAGTGAGGTTCAAGAGGAAGGGAGGCAGGCTTCTACTAGACTTGTCTCCAGGGCACTCGAGGCATAGGATATGCTGTGTTGAAGGAAGGCCTCCTGGAGCTGAGCTTTCTAGAAGCCTTGCTAGAGCAGCTGCAGCGCTTGAAGCTAGGCTAGCTGGCTACACTCCTGTCATCAAGCTGCTCACTGATAGAAATAGAGCCGTAGGATGCTTAGCTTACGACACTAGGAGGAAGAAGACACTTGAAGTCTCTGCTGGAAGTGTTGTTCTAGCAGCCGGTGGAGGTGCTAGGGTGTATGCTAGAAGCGATGCTACACCAGATGCATGTGGGGAAGGTTATGCTCTGGCATTGGATGCTGGAGCTAAGCTCATTGACATGGAGTTTGTCCAGTTCTATCCTCTGATAACAGTTAAGCCTATCTCGGGGTTCCTGATATTGGCTTCACCACTCTATGATGGAGCTCACCTCCTTAATAGGCTTGGAGAGAAGTTTATGCTGAAGTACTCTGCTAGGGAAGTTGAGGACAGAGACATAATGTCTAGAGCAATCTATCAGGAGGCTAAGGAGGGTAGAGGGGTTGATGGAGGAGTCCTGATGGACTTCTCTGAGATACCTGAGGATATCTTAGAGAGCAAGTATGCTAGGCTTCTCAGCTTGTTTAGGAGGTATGGTGTAGACTTGAAGAGGGAGCCGATAGTGGTCTCTCCAGCAGCACACTTCTTCTGTGGAGGCTTAGAGATCGATGAGCAAGGTGGATCCAGCCTAGAGGGGCTGTATGCTGCAGGAGAGGCTGCTGGAGGTGTGCATGGCGCTAACAGGCTTCCAGGGAACGCTTTGGCTGAGGCTGTAGTCTTCGGCCTCAGAGCTGGGAAAGCTGCAGCAGAGTATGCTATGGAAGAGGGAAGGGGTAGCCTTCCTGGGGGATGTGAACTGCCTAGGTGTGAAGTGGACCCTAAGCTTGCTGAAGCTAGAGTTAGGGAGGCTGCTTGGCAGCTTGTCGGCGTCATTAGAGATAAGGTAGGGCTTGAAGAGGCTGTGAGCTTCGCTAGAGAAGCTAGGGAGAGGTGGGTTAGCTTCAGCTCTGAAGGTGACCCACATGGCATGAGGCTTTGGAGCATGCTCCTTACACTAGAAGCTGTTGCCTTATCAGCTCTCGAGAGGAAGGGGAGCCTAGGAGTACATTATAGGCGTGACATGCCAGCTAGCGTAGGAGGCCATGTGAGAATTTGGATGAAAAATGGTGAGTTAAAGGCTGAGTGGAGTAGCGCCTAAGCAAGAGGTCTAGAAGAGGCTTCAAGCTGAGAGCTAGAAGGGCACCTCTATTACATAAGCCTTCCTCCTAGCTGCTGGGATGGAAGAGAGGAGAGCCTACATCGTGGACTAAGAAGAGCTTTTGTCCAAGATGCTTGCAGCTAGCAGGACAGCTATAAGGAGTGGGAGGTAGCCCTCCTGGTGCTGGTTTCCTGTCGACTCGATGCTAGACGAGCTTGATTCCTAAGTCGTGTCTCTTCAGCTTCTTGCCAGCTTGGATCAGCAGTGGGGTTATATGCTCTATTGCAGCTGAGTATAGGAGAGGCCCACAGTCGACTGGTCTTAGGTTTGGGATATCTTCTACGAGCTTCGCGACAATGCTCTTGGCTTCCTCGTCGTCTCCACATATCAGCACGTCTCCCTCAACAGGCTTCATGTACTCTGCGAGCCTAGCTGCTGAGACTGTCTGGAATGCTGTGACAACCCTTGCCTCAGGCCAGGATCTGGCTATCAGCTCTCCAGCTGACCCCTCATCTACCCTTACTGGCATGCATAGCTTTCCTTTCCACTCCATTGGTACAATGGGGTTTATTATGACAGCGTTCTTTGGTATGCTGTCTCTTAGGGCCTCTAGTGTCGGCTTCAGCCCCTTGTAGGGTATTGTTAGGACTATTACATCAGCCTCCTTGACAACGTCCTGATTGACACCATGCCTCAGCTCTCCCTTGAACCCTAGCGCCCTTATCTTCTCTATGAGCTCTCCAGCGACTCTCTCTGCCTTCTCTAGCCTCCTAGATCCTATATATACTATGTGGCCCCTAGATACCCACCTCACAGCTAAAGGAGGACCCTGCTCTCCAGTCCCCCCCACAAGTGCGATGCGATAGCTTTCCTTGACCAAGGTCTCACCTTGAGGCTAGTGGTTGCCTTATAAACCTTCCTTGTGGTGGGCTAGGAGGGCTGCTTATGGAGACTGCTGAGAAGCTTAGGTTTGAAGCTAAGCACTATGCTCTCTCAGCTCTGGGGCTGGCTCTCTTAGCTGTGGCATTGAAGGCTACAGGCGTCTTCGGCTCCATTAGCCTGCTGGCTGAAGCCGACTCAATGCAGCTTGCTTTAGCTCTGGCCTCAGTGCATGTATGTGTGTTCCTCTTTGCTCTAGGCTGGTATGTGTTGATATGGGGAAGGATGAGCTTTAGGAGAGCCTATGCGATAGCGTGGGCTTGTAGGTTTGTTAACCTGCTGATCCCAAGTGGCTCGATAACTGGAGAGGCTCTGAGGCTATATCTGGCTGTTAGGAGTGGGGTTAGTAGGGGGGAGGCTAGCTCCTCTATTGTAGCCCATAGGCTGCTGACTCTGCTCCCCTTCATCGTGTTCTCTATCCTAGGGCTGATTACAGCTGGTGCTAGGCTTGAAAGAGGAACTACACTTGGAATACTAGTCTGTGTCGGGATCCTCATGGGGATATTCTATGCTGCATTCCACTTATCTACTTCAGAGAGAGCTCTCCTGAGGTTCCTAGGGTTCCTCTGGAAGAGGCTTGGGAGAGGAAGCCATGACTTGTCTAGTCTGGTTGAAGAGCATGTATCATGCTTCAAGGGGTATATGAGATCCACTAGAACTATACTCATAGCTGGAGCTCTATCACTGCTTTCATGGCTGTTCGATATGCTCCCTGTCCTATTCGTCTTCAATTCACTAGGCTATAGGATACCTGTTGGTCTTGGGGTGTTTGCTTACTCAGTGAATGTTCTGATGACTGCCCTTCCTACAAGCATACCTGGGAACCTGGGGATAAGGGAGGGGGTTATGATAGCTATCTTGGCAGCCTATGGGATTCCAGGGAGTATAGCTGGGCTAGCTACCTTCCTGGCGTCTACTGTCGTAATATTCCTTAACCAGCTGTTATTCGGGTACCTGTTTTATCTCGGTGTGATCAGAGAGTTCTAAGAAAAAGCTGCCTCGGAGGGTAGCCTCCGAGGCTTAGGCTGCTTACCTGAATCGCCTCCTAGCTGGCCTTCTCCTCCTCTGTAGGTACTCTCTCTCACTCATGTTAATGCTGGTGTTTACATCAATGTCTGTGGCACTCAGCTTCGTTATCCTCCCATGCCTACCGACATTGAGCCTCATTCTGCCTCTGACTAGCCTGACGTATGCGTTCTCTAGCTTGAGGACGTCACCCTCCTCAAATTGCTCTCCCTGCTTTCCCCAGAGTGTCATGAGAATGGTTGCTGTCTCATCTCCGACTAGAGCTTCTCTGAGAACTCTTGGACCCTGTATAGTCTGTATCTCCCTCGGCTCTGATATTGAGAGGACCTTTACAGTGAGGTTGGCACTCCTCGTATTAGGCTGTAGCTCCTCTATCTTGGTTGGAACAGACAAGACTTGCACCTGGAATTGAAGTATGTACCTATGGTTCGCCTCCCTTATAATGCTTTCCATAGTACTTAACAAGCTTGGCTCTTATTTCCTCAAGCAGCCTAACTGCCTCAGCTGCCTCCCATGCTGTGACTGGCGGCTTCCTACCGGATATAAGCGCTTCTACAGTGTCCTTTAAGAGGGGCTTATGGTACTCTAGGTAGCCTCTGAATAGAGCTCCTGTGATAGCTCCCTTAGCCATCCCCAGGTATCCTTTAAGGAGGGAAGCTAACTCCTCTGTTGGTAGGAGGTGGCCTGAGTAGAGTAGCATAGTTCCTCTACGGGGGTCTACTGCTGCTGTGGCAGCTGTGCCTATAGCCTCTATCCTGTGCCTGAAGCCTCCTGCAATCCATGATACAGCTAGGAGCCCTGAGGCTCCGCTTTCGAACTCTAGCATGGCTACCACATGGTTCTCAGCACCCATCTCCCTTGTGAGGTCTCCTCCTATGGCTGCTATGGGCTCAGCCGGGCCACCTAGCCAGAGGAGTATGTCGGCTAGGTGGACTCCGACATTGAATAGGACTCCACCTCCTTCAGCTGAGGTGAACTGCCATGTTGACTTACTCCATCTGAATGGGAGCTCCTGAGCCAGCTCAGCTGACAAGTGGAGCAGCCTACCTAGCTTCCCCTCTTCTATAAGCTTCTTCAGCCTGGCTAGTGGCGGCGCATACCTGTGGTTATGGACTACAGCTAGCCCTAGGCCCCTCCTATCTGCTTCCTCAGCCATCTCTCTTGCCTCACTGTAGCTTAGGGCTATTGGCTTCTCTATCACTACAGGGATCCCTGCACTCAGCGCCTCTAAAGCTATCTTATGGTGGCTGCTTGGTGGTGTGCATACATCTACCACATCTACCTTCTCTGATAGAGCTTCATGTAGGCTTGTAGCCCACTTTGCCTTAGCCTGCTTGGCTGCCTTCCTTGCTGCAGCCTCGCTTAGGTCACAGCAGACTTTTATCTCGAAGCCTGCCTCCAGTAGGGCAGGTATGTGAGCTCTCCTAGCTACTGCTCCACAGCCTACTATGGCTATCCTAGGCCTCATGTGCTCACTACCGCCCTCGGAGCTGGCAGGTCTATCATGGTATGTAGCCCTGGGGATGCCTTGAGGATGGTAGGTACCATGTTAGCTACCATGCCTACTGTACCCTTATCGCCATGTACTCCCCCATGTATCCTGACATTGATCTCTGGCTCACCCTTCACTAGAACCTCATCGTACTCTGGGTCTGCTCCAGCATAGGCTCTGAAGTCTAGTGTTATGATCGGCTTCCCTCCTCTGAGTCCCTCTGCAACACTCCTTAGGCCAGCTACCATCCCAGGCTCTACACTAGCATAGGGGGTTTCCAATGCAGTCTCAGCTATAACTGGCTCAGGAGGCCTCTCGATGATCTCATCTAGCTTCAAGCCTAGTGCAGCAGCTAGCATGGCTATGGACTCAGCTAGGCCTACGTGGCCTGTTATCTCCCTTCTCTTAATCATCTCTCTAAACTCGTCTCTGGTGAGGCCTGTGCCGATCTTCCTCTGGAATGGTGCTCTCCTCTTAGCTGAGTTTATCACTCTAGTGGCCCTTATCTCCTTTACTCTTATGCAGGGTGCTGTCAGCACGGCTGGAAGCAGGTCCATCAGGAACCCTGGGTTTATTCCTGTGCCCAAGACTGCCACTCCAGCCTCTCTAGCCTTCTCATCTATCTTCTTAGCTACCTCGGGATGCTTATAGTACGGGTATGATAGCTCCTCACATGTCGATACAACTGAAAGCCTGCTGCCTATGCACTCCTCTATCTGTGGGAGCACCTCTCTCAAATATGAGCCTGTCGTATGTACTGCGACATTAGCCTCCCCAGGCTCTAGGGCTTCGCTAAGTGTCCTCTTGACCACTATCCCAGTCTCCTCCTTTAGGCCAGCTACCTCAGCTAGGTCTCTGCCTACTTTAGCTGGGCTTATGTCAACTGCTCCAACTACCTCTATCCTCCTCTCTATGAGGACTTTAGCTACAGCAGAGCCTATCGCCCCAACCCCATAGATCACTACTCTGGGCTTCAAGCTTGCACCTAGAGTGGTCAGTCAGCACCTTTTTATTAGTTGGCTGCCACTGCAAGCTAGCATGAAGGCTAAGCTAGCATATGATAGGGGGACTCTACTGCTGACAGGTGGGTGGGGGGCTCCATACGCTGTCTGGGACCATAGAGTTAAAGCCTTTAGAGCCCCAGCCTACAGGTATAGAGACATAGCAGAGTATCTTGAGAGGAGCAGTGTCCCCTTTGAAGACCGTGTGCTCAACCCGATACCTCTGGATAGGGCTCCAGCTGGAGGGTTTAAGCTTAGGGATTTCCAGGAGAAGGCTGTTGAAGCCTGGTTTAAGGCTGGTGGCCGTGGAGTAGTGGTCCTGCCGCCTGGCTCAGGTAAGACTGTGATAGCAGCTGACGTCATCAGGAGGCTCTGTAAGCCTACACTAGTT
Organism: Thermoproteota archaeon; assembly: GCA_037917675.1. Lineage (GTDB taxonomy): Archaea > Korarchaeota > Korarchaeia > B14-G2 > B14-G2 > B14-G2. The sequence goes on along the minus strand of JAVCBW010000051.1, from coordinate 26,364 downwards.
GTTGTCCCGACGCTTCCTCTGCTAGAGCAGTGGAGAAGCATGATCAGCAGGCTGCTTGGTGTAGAAGCTGGAGCTCTCGGTGGTGGCAGACATGAGCTACGTGGGATAACAGTCTCGACATATGACTCAGCTTACTTGAGAGCTGAGGAGCTCGGAGACAAGTTTGAGCTAGCTGTGTTCGATGAGTGCCATCACCTAGCTGCAGAAGGGTACTCTCAGATAGGTGAGATGCTAGCTGCACCCTATAGGCTTGGGCTGACAGCTACATTTGAGAGGGAAGATGGAAGACACATCCTGCTCTTCAGCTTGATAGGTGGGATAGTCTTCAGGATGGGGCCAGGGGAGCTTGCCGGAAAGCACTTAGCTGAGTTTGAGGTTGTGAGGGTGCCTGTTGAGCTCACAGAGGATGAGAAGCTAGAGTACGAGAGGCATATGAGGGAGTACAAGTCTTACCTTGAGAAGGCTGGGCTCAAGATGAGGGATATAGAGGACTTCAGGAGGCTTATAATGAGGAGTGGAGTAAGCCTCCCAGCTAGGAGAGCTCTGCTAGCCTGGAACGAGGCTAGGAGGATAGCCTTAAACTCTAGGGCCAAGATAGAGGCCTTGAAGAAGATCCTGGAGGCACACAGGCAAGACAAGGTCTTAATATTCACTGAGTACAATGAGATGGCTGAGCTCATAAGCAGAGAGCTCTTAATCCCCCTGATAACGCATAGGACCAAGAGGGAGGAGAGGGAGGAGCTGCTCAGCGGCTTCAGGGAGGGCAGATACACGAAGATTGTGACGTCTAAGGTGCTGGATGAGGGAGTTGATGTGCCAGATGCTAAGGTGGCTATCATAGTCGGTGGAAGCGGGAGCAGAAGAGAGTTTATCCAGAGGTTAGGTAGGGTCCTGAGGAGGAGTGGTGTCAAGGTTGCTCTCCTCTATGAGATAGTATCCAAAGGTACTGTTGAAACGAGAGTCTCTTGGAGAAGGAGGAGAGCACTGAGGGATGTGTGATGCTCCCGTCTCAGCTGCTTAGAGCACGAGCCTCACGTGGAAGGCTCAGAGTGCTCTGGGCATATGGTAGCGGGATAGAGCTTGAGCTGGCTAGAGAGCTCATATCTGTTTTTGAGGAGTGTACTGGGAGCACGCTTGGCGACCTCCACTCTAGGATAGAGGATGTTGAGAAGTGCTATGAGGTGCTTAGTGTAGACTACAAGCTGGTCAGGGGGCTAGCCACCCTGCTGGAGAGGAGATGTAAGGTTGCTAGGAGAGCTACTAGAGTAGATCCTTCTAAGGCTAGGTCTATAGTTTTCGCCCTCTGCACTGAGGCTTCAGGAGGCTTCGCCTCCACAGCTGAGGAGAGGAGAGCTCTGATAGAGGCTGCAGCAGAGAAGCTTGGCCTGACAGTGGAGGAGCTAGAGGAAGCGCTCTGGTGTGATAGGGAAAGCGAGATGCTTGTAGAGGGGTTCAGTAAGATAGGTGAGAGAGAGCTTCTCAGAGAGTATAACCTAGCTCTCCTCCAGACAGCTCTCTTCAGGGCACTGAGAATGAGCATTGAGACAAAAGCGCCAGGATGGGAGCTCAAAAGCCTTCTCAGGGCAGTTAAGAGGCTTGGGCTCATGTATTCTGCTGAGAAGGATGGTGGAGTGAAGCTTCTGGTAGACGGCCCTGCTAGCCTGCTGAAGATGACTACACGCTATGGGACAGCATTAGCTAAGCTTGTTCCACATGTGGTTTCGATGAGCAGCTGGGTTATAAGGGCAACCGTCCTTAGAGCTGAAAGAAGAGAGCCTCTGCTACTCGTCGTCTCCGATTCTGAGAAGAAGCTTTTCCCAGATTTCCCTCCATCTGAGCCAGAGTACGACAGTGCTATTGAGGAGAAGTTTGCTTCCATCATGGGAGGGCTTGGAGGATGGTGTGTCAGGAGGGAAGAAGAGGCTGTGCTAGCTGGCAGCTCTATGATCCTACCTGACTTCTGCCTCACTAAGGGGCCCTTGAAGGCCTATGTTGAGATAGTAGGGTACTGGACTCCAGAGTACCTCTCCAGGAAGGTGAGGAAGCTAGCTGAAGCTGAGGCCCCCATCCTCATCCTAGCTGACAAGCAGCTTGCATGTAGTAGGCTTGGAAAGCTTCCCCATAGAGTAGTCTACTATGAGGATAAGATACCTGCTTCCGAGGTCGCCAGGTGGCTCTCTGAGCTAGAGGAGAGGGCGTGGGGTGATATTTCTAGGGAGATCCGCAGGAAGCTCAGAGAGCTGAAGCCAAGTGAGCCTGTAGTCGAGGTTGCTGAGCTAGCTGAGAGAATAGGCGCCTCACCTAAGCAGCTTGAGAGGGCTCTTAGAGAGGAGCCTCTAGAGGGCTATGTGCTCTCAGGTGGGCTGCTCATCGACAGGAAGCTTGTAGCTGAGGCATCAGCTAGGCTATCTGGGCTAAGGACGTTCAGAGAGGCGTCTGAAGCCCTATCGAAGCTTGGAGTTAGAAGGAAGCATCACCTAGAGGTTCTTAAGCTAGCTGGGTTCAGAGTTGTCTGGAGAGGGCTTGACCTAGACTCTGCTATGGTGGTTTAGATGTATAGGGTTAGAGCTGTAGTAGAGGAAGTTAAGGGTAGATGCCCCATCTACAAGCCTGGTGACAGCATAGTCTTTGAGAGGTTCTATATACTGCCTGAGGAGTCTAGTAGGGTGTGCATACACGCCTTCTCAGCTATGTTGACACTCCTATCAGCCTTCATAAAGGGTGTGAGCGCAGTGGACTTAGGGATAGGAGAGCAGCCTGATGTCGGGTGGGTTCAGTGCCCCGACCCAGGACCTCCGAAGACGTGCGGTGGAACAGCCGTGTTTAAGCTTGCCAGAGAACCTATAACATGAGCTGAGAGACCCCAGTAGCGAGATGTGAGCCATCGCAGGTGGCAGTATTCCAGTTGAAGCCCTCTCTGCACACTGCGAAAGTCAGTCCCATTTCTTCAGCTGCCTCTCTGACTGGAGCAAGGAGCTCTCTTCTCCTATCTTCAGGAAGGTAGCTGTAGCCTGCTACCTTAACTGCACCCTGGTATTCTCTGGCTAGCCTCTCATACAGCCATGGGATCTGCCTGACATTTTTGAAGAATCCTCTAACAGGCTTCAGAGTCGAAGCTGTCACATGCTGGACTCCAGCCTCATGGAGCCTTATTACAAGCTTCCTGAGCTCCTCTGGGCTGTCATTCAAGCCAGGTATGATCGGGTCTATCCTGGCTGCAGTCGGCACGCCTGTGCTGCTTAGGAAGCTCAGCGCCCTGAGCCTGAGCCTAGGGGGAGGGGCATTTGGCTCTATGGCCAGGGACTTTCTTCTGTCTAGCGTGGTTACCGTCAGAGAGACGACACACATAGACCTCTTGAGTATGTCTGTGTCTCGAGCTACTAGGTGGGACTTTGTGACTATCAGGAGAGGGAAACCTGACTCACCGAGCTTAGCTACCACCCTCCTGGTTATGTAGTACTTTCTCTCAGCTGGCTGATATGGGTCTGTTGCATCAGATAGCATGATAGTCATCTTAGGCCTGATCCTAGCTATCTCATCGAGGTTTTGTATCAGAGAGAGCCTAGGCTTGAGCTCTCCTCTGAAAGCTGGGAACTTCACTGCATAGCAGTATATGCAGCTATGCCTGCATCTCCCAGTATAGGTGTTGATGTTGTATTTGGGTGGGCAGGTACATAGTGGCCCCCTTTTGAATAGAGGGAGATGCAAGCTGCCACCCAGCTGATAGGTGATAGCTGAGATAGTTTAAAAGCTGGAGGTAGCCAGCTTAGCTGGTGACCTGTTTGAGCCCTGTAGTGGGCTTGAGCCCTAGGCTCATATTCCACAGGCTTAAGGAGGGAAGCGACATACTGGAGGAGATAAAGAGGGTTGCTGAAGATCATAATGTGAAGGCAGCCACATTCAACTTGATAGGGGGAGTAGATAGGCTTGTAGTTGGAGTCTACAGGGGGAGAGGCGAATACGAGAAGCGTGTATATGAGGAATTCATGGAGGTCGTGTCCTGTACTGGGACAATCTCGAGGAAGCTTGATGGAGAGATAGCTGTGCACGCGCATATCGCAGCAGGAAACTGGAGCAGGATTGTGGTAGGCCACCTAATGCCTGGAAGCAGAGTGAGGGGGACAGGTGAACTCACTATAATAGAGGCTGAGAAGGCTGAGCTAGTGAGAGCTCTAGACCCAGAGACTGGACTTGAGCTCCTCCAGACAGATCCAGCTGTGCTGGAGGTGGAGGGTTGAGAAGCTTCTATACCCCAGTTCTAGCAGTTGACGTGATGATCTACCGAGGCAGAGAGTTCCTGCTGATAAAGAGGGGAAAGCCACCATATAGAGGCTACTGGGCTCTGCCTGGAGGGCATGTGAAGTATGGTGAGACTGTAGAGGAGGCTGCAGCTAGAGAGGCTGAGGAGGAGACAGGGTTTGAGATAGAGCTTAGGGACATGATAGGCGTATACTCTAAGCCAGACAGAGACCCTAGATATCATGTTGTCAGCATAGCTTTCCTAGCTGAGATAGCTGGAGGAGCTCAGAAGGAGACTGAGGAAGCTCTCGAGCTCAGGTGGTTCAGGGAGCCACCTAGCAAGATGGCCTTCGACCACGTTGACATAGTTAGAGATGGGCTAGTGAAGCTGGAGCAAAGGTTATAACTCAAGCTATGATAGGCACGGTGAGGGCTCCAATTGAGCCAGAGTAAACCTGTAGTGGTCAGGCTCGTCTTAGACGTGCTGAAGCCGAACACTCTGCCAGCTGAGCTGCTTGCAGAAAACCTACTTCAGGCAACTGGAGTAGAGAGGATACAGATAGACATCTTGGAGAGAGACATAGCAACTGAGACGACTAGGATAACGCTGGAGGGGCTGAACCTTGATAGAGAGGAGATAAAGAAGCTCCTAGAGGAGTCATCCTGTAGCCTCAGGAGCATAGACGGGATAACTGTTGAAAAGAGAAGGTCAAGGAGAGCTTGGAGCTAGTAGGGAGAGCAGGCATATCAGCCCTAAAGCTGCTGGGAACACTGATGGCATAGAGCTAGCTGCCCTAGAGACGAGCCCTATGGAAAGCAGGCTGGCAGCAAGCGAGCATAAGACCATGGCAGCTGTAGACAGCAAGCTACCAGCTGGCCAAGCTAGCACCACAGCTCCAGCTGAAGCTGGTATCGACATGATGAATGAAGCCTTAACAGCCTCACCTGGAGGTAAGCCGAGCAGCATCAGCACAAGAATTGTAACTCCACTTCTGCTCACGCCAGGGATCACAGCAGCACCCTGAGCCAGGCCAGCTAGAGCGCCATCGAGTAGAGTCAGGCTCTCAATTCTCTTGAAGCCTCCTAGCCGCCTGACTCTGGCCAATAGGCCAGTGGCAAGTAGAGAGAAGCCTAGCAACGCAGTCATAGCTCTGCTATCAAGTGACATGACAGTCCGGTAGAGAGGGATTCCTACCGCAGCAGTTAGCGCTATAGAGGATGCTAGGAAAGGCACCAGGCCTCTTCTGAAGTCTGGATGCATCAAGCCTTGAGCTAGCTCTCTTCTAAAGTAGAGTATTGCAGCAGCCATCGTCCCACCATGAGCTAACAGAGCCAAGCTAACAGAGGCCTGTGGACTATATCCGAGATAGAGGAGAGTAGCTGTAACAAAGCCCTCACTACTAACTGGTAGCCACTCCAAGATGCCCTGTATCAGTCCAGCTATGAGCATAGCTAGCAGCTCAGGCAAGTTACCTCCTCCCAACTCTAATTCTAGGTTGAGATATGTGGGTGCTCTTACACCGAGGACACTTGCTCTTCCTAACCCAGGGCTTCTTTGAAAAAGTGAAGCCACATGACAAGCACTGTGGAGGCAGAACCTCAATCCACATGGAGCCACCTGACCTGGCTTTTAGGCTTCTAGCTACGTGCTCAAGGTCCCTATAAACCTCCTTCTCGGTTAGGTCAAGCTCCTCAGCTATCTCTCTAGGGGTGAGAGGCTCTTCACTTGAAAGTAAAAGCTTCAGCAGCCGCTCTCTCCTGGAGAACTCAGACTCCAAGCAGAGCACCAGCACCTTAGAGACAGGTAGTTAAAGAGCTACATGTATGGAGTAGTAAATCATGCACTAGGAGCTGAAGTCTCCAGGCATAGAGCTGAGCATAGGTAGCTTTAGAGCCTCTGATGTACCTACAAGCACCACAGAGGCAGCTCTAGCATGCTTTAATTGCTCACTGTGGATTTAAACAGAGGAGAAGTGGCCTGGTTTCTCATAGCTGCTGACCCCAGCCGAATAGCACCTATGCCATGTGAAAAACTGAAACTGGAGCCCTAATATCCATTATAGGCTTCAATGGCTCCATGAGAGCTCTATGCCTGATATCCTGAAGGGAACTCGAGCATACACTATAGACCTCTTTTGCCCCCAGTTTCCAGCATATAGAGATGGATCTAGCTTCATACATGCTGCGTTTTAGGAGATAAAGTTCTCCTGCTCGATACCCCAGCATGGCTGTGATGCCTTACTGTCAGGGAGAGAAGCTTAGCCTCAAGCACGTGACCTAAGCCCTGTACACCTCTCAGGTGTCATGTAAGCTTCTTCTACCCCTGTTTTGGGCGGAACATATTAATAGCCCGTATGGCTCAGGTTGAGCTGGGTCTATCATCCTGGAGTCAAGAGATGTTCGCCTACATCATCGCCATCAGATTGTTGGATGGGTGGCTTTTAAGTGTTGGCTTCTAAGTTGTGGTATGATGTGATGTTCCTTGCTGAGAAGGGTAAGCAGGCTGAGAAGATAGCTAGAGCTCTAGCTGATGGAGGGGTCTCTAGGAAGAGAGTTCATGGCATTAGCGTATTTGAGTTTGAGGTTGATGGTTTCAGGTGTGTTGCTGTACCAGCTAGAGGGCACTTGTATGAGGTTTGCTCACCTGACCGTGGGTATCCTGTCTATAGGATGGAGTGGAGGCCTGTTACTGGAGTAAAGGATGCTCTTAGGTATATTAAGGCTATTGTAGAGCTCTACAGGAGGAGTAAGCGTGTTGTCGTGTGCACAGACTATGATATTGAAGGGGAGCTTATAGGAGGGAACTTGCTGGAGTATGCTATCGGTATGAGAGATCTTAGCTCTGTTGAGAGGATGAGATTCTCTAGTCTGACTAGAGACGAGATTCGGAGAGCTTGGAGGGAGCTCAGTAAGCTGGATTTGAACCTGCTTGATGCAGGTAGAGCTAGGCATGAGGTAGACTATCTCTGGGGGATCTCCTTCTCTAGAGCTTTGATGGCTGCTTTGAAGCTAGCTGAAGGCTGGAGGAGAAGCCTTAGTGCAGGCAGAGTTCAGACTCCGATGTTGATTGAGGTCGTTAGGAGGGAGCTTGAGAGGCAGAGGTTTAAGCCTAAGCCTTACTGGGAGGTCTATGCAGCCATCCGTGTCCCGGGTGGCGTGCTGGAGGCTGCCTGTAGGCTTAACCCATTTTGGAGCAGAGAGGAGGCAGAGGAGGCTTATAGGAAGGGATCTTCAGCAGGATACGCTGTTATAGCTGGCATTGATAGAAGAAGGATTAGGAGAAGCCCTCCCCTCCCACTTGACACCACTGAGCTCCAGAGGGAGTGCTTTAGGAACTTTAGGCTCCCTCCTGATAGAGCTATTGAAGAAGCTGAAGCCATCTACCTGGCTGGAGCTATATCATATCCTAGGACTGACAGCCAGAGATATCCTCCCGACTTGGATCACAGGAGGATTCTTAGCGGGCTTGCTTCAGCTGGCTACGGTGAGCTCGCTCAGAGCCTGCTTGAGAAAGAGGAGCTTAAGCCTGTTGAGGGGAGGAAGGGCGGGAGAGAGAGCGCGCACCCAGCCATATATCCTACTGGAGTTAAGCCTGAGAAGCTCACCAAGACTCAGATGAAGATATACGACCTAATAGTCAGGAGGTACATGGCTACCTTAGCTGATGACGCTATCAGAGAGATCATCTCTATAAGGTTTGATGTCGGTGGAGTCGAGTTCAGAGCTACAGGCTCTAGGACCATCTATGAGGGGTGGCTTAGGTACTATAGGCCTTATGCTAGATTTGCTGAGGTTAGGCTGCCTAGCCTCAAGGCTGGTGATAGGCTTGAGGTTGGGGAAGTAAAGCTTGAGGAGAAGGAGACCAAGCCTCCTCTGAGGTATACTCCAATGAAGCTTGTCCTCTGGGCTGAGGAGAAGGGGATAGGAACAAAGGCTACTAGAGGAGAGATGGTGAAGAAGCTGATTGACAGAGGATATGTCGTCAAGAAGGGAAGCCAGCTTGCGCCAACTCAGCTTGGAGTGAAGGTTGCTGAGGTCATTGAAAGCTACTGTCCTCCACTAGCTAGTATAGAGATGACTAGAGAGCTTGAGGAGAAGCTCCTGAAGATCCAGTCTGGAGAGCTCACTAGAGGTGAGGTCTTGAGAGAGGCTGCTTCTAGGGTTGAGGAGCTTGTTTATGAGTTTAACAGCAGGATAAAGGCTATAGGCAGGAGTCTAGCTGAAGGGATCAGGGAGTCTACTGGAGAGTACATCGGAGTGTGTGAGAGATGTGGAAGGAAGCTTAAGCTGATCAGGAGGAGAGATGGGAAGAGGTTCATTTGGTGTACTACCAGAGACTGCACATACTATCCTCTGCCTAGGAGGGGAAGGCTTAAGGTGCTTGACTACGAGTGTCCTAACTGCGGGCTTAAGGTCATCTCTGTTAAGGAGAAGAATAGGAGATGGGTGCTCTGCGCTAGATGTGGGCCTTGCTCAAGGTGCTCTAGGAGAAGCGGGTGTGAGAAGCTTTTTAAGTGAGCTTATAGCTGACCTCAGCAGCTACACTCACGACTTTAGCCCCCAGATTACTCAGGTATCTTTCAGCTAGTCTAGGTTGGGGGGTATGTATAGGGTATATGGCCTTCGGGTTAATTTCAGCTAGCTTCTCCCTGAGCTGGTGTGGGAGAATGTGACCTGATGCATGTATGTGATAGAGGGGTAGCCCAAAGTGGTCTAGCCAGCTGAGGAGCCTTGTGAAGGTTATCTCAGACTCCTCGTCTATAGGCTCTGATGTCGAGAGTATATAGTAGCTTCCAGGCTTAGGCTTCATCTTCACCATGTCCTCGAAGTCATAGAGTGAAGCAGCTACTATGAGCTCTCTCTGGCAGGTTGACGCCTCCTCAGCTGAAACGTGTCTAAACCTCTTGAGGACATCTTGCTCCCAGCTCCTATAGACCCTTTTAGCTCTCCTGTAGACCACTATGTCCTTGAGGAGCTCTGAAACGCTTAGCTTAGGTTCATGCTCAAGCTTAGCCAGCAGGTAAGCTTGCCTCATGGAGACTGCTACAGCTCTACCACACTCTCTAGCAACCTCTATGAAGGATCTCAGCCTATCTATGTCTGCTATGCTGAAGCTGGCTAGGACGAGCCCCTCAGCCCTCGACACAACCTCCATTAGGCCCTCCTTGACCTTCTCCTCCGACGAAACCTCAGCTCCAGAGGTATTCGTTGCTTCAGTCACCACTGCAGCTGGATCTGCTTGCGCAGCAGCCTCTATGAAGTCCTGGGTCAGCTGGGGTTTTGTGCCATGTGCCCTGAAATCCCCTGTATAAGCTATGCTCCCAGCTGAGGTGTGGACTATAAGCCCATAGGAGCCAGGCGTAGAGTGGTCTACATGCCAGGGCTCTACCTCAACTGAGCCTATCCTCAGCCTGTCTCCTGTTCTGAAAGTTTTGAAGTCTATTCCAGCGAAGTCGAGCTCAAATCTCCTTGAAGTGGTTTCTTCGAAAGCTGACAGCACACTGAGCGTCACTTCACCGCAGTATACAGGTATGCTCCTGTTGATGAGTGATATGTAGCCTGAGTGATCTAGGTGGGGGTGTGTTAAGACTATGGCATCGATAGGCTTCTCACCTTCACTGTTCTTGTAGAGACCTGGGATCCTAGGTATGACCTTCAGCTCAAGTAAGCTCTCTATGCTCCTTGGTGTGAGATAGGGGTCTATATAGAACTTCCTCCTCAGGTTGAAGGAAACTCCGAAGTCTAGCATCAGCTTTGTGTCGCCGTCACAGACCAGTATCTTGTTTCCTCCTACCTCACCTACCCCACCATAGAATGTTATGGAGGGCAACCTGAAGCTAACCTCCCTCCTCCCTTCCCACTCTAGGCTTCTGGACTACTGATATCTTGACTTCAGCTGAGCAGGTGTCTGTGCTATACCCTCTCTTGAAGGCTATCGCCTTGATGCTTACTGTCCTGGTCGTGTTCGGTGTGAAGCTGGCGTTCCACAGTGTAGTGTAGACTCCACTCTCATCTGTGACTCCTGTTTCATTCAGTATCTCCCCCTCTTCTGCCATCACCTTGACATTCGCATCCTTCAGTGGAGCTCCTGTAAGCTTGTTGACAACCTTCACCTTGACTATGACTGTGAAGTTTGCTGTATTGTTCGCTTCAACCTCTGCTTTCAGCTCTGTTTGGGACAGCTCCATAGAAGCTTCAAGTTCAGCCCAGATCACGCTGAAAAAGTGCTCTTCCATATAGCTCCTCTCACCAGAGCTCCACTCTACCCTGATGCTATGCAGGCCTATGGAATACTTTCCTTCTTTAGCCTCGAACTCGAGCTCATATGTGCTTAAGCCTACTGGAAGCGATATTGACTCCAATGTCCTATTTGATACATACTCATATACCTCGACTATGACATCTGATGTAGGAGGCTCCATCAGCACTACCCTGACCTTGTAGCTCTGGGTTAGCCTGACTATGTCTGGCTTACATCCATCAGCTGAGACCTCTATCTGTGCGTGAGGCTTTTCAGCTAGTAGTGGAGGAATGGCTAGAAGTAGTATGCACACCGCTGTAGCAGCTGCGATGGATGCAGCTAGCCTCTTGTCTTCTCTGAGCTTTTCCATCTTAGCACCTGCTCCCCTGCTGCTAGCTCGTTAAAATACTTTTTAAGCAGCCATAGAGGAAGCAGCCTAGGTAGGGCAGCTTGGCGCTAGAGCACTTCCAGGTCCCAAGGTACATTCTGTTTGGCCCTGGAGCTCTCGAGCAGGCTCCTCAGGCCTTTGCTAAAATAGGGCTTAAGGGTAAGGCTCTCGTGCTGTCTGGGGGAGGTGCTACAGCTAAGATAGCAGACAGGCTCTGCAGCATACTTGAGGACAGCAGGTTTGAGACATCTAGGTTTGTTATTGAGAGTAGGATAGCTGACGTAGCCGAGGTCCTTGATGCAAGTAGGGTTGCTGAAAGGGAGAAGACAGAGTTTATCATAGCTGTTGGAGGAGGTAGGATCATAGATGTCGGGAAGCTTGTAGCAGCAAACCTGAGGAGGCCTTATGTGAGCGCGCCTACTTCAGCTAGCCACGATGGCATAGCCTCACCCTCAGTGTCTTTCCTGCTAAAGAGAAGTGCTGTGAAGGCTGGCATCGATGTGAGTAAGCTGACACCCCCTCTTGGGATAATAGCTGATACCAAAGTCATATCTACTGCACCTCCCATAACATTCAGGTCAGGGTGTGGAGACATACTAGCGAAAGTGACTGCTATCAGAGATTGGAAGCTAGCTCACAAGCTGAAGGGTGAGGCATACAGTGAGTATGCTGCTGCCATATCTAGGCTTAGCTTCGATCTGATCAAGCAACATGCACATGAGCTTAAGCCTAGTGAAGAGAAGAGCAGCAGGCTTCTCGTCAAGACACTAATAGGCTCAGGCGTCGCCATAGGGATAGCGGGATCCTCTAGGCCTGCTAGCGGCTCAGAGCACATGTTCTCACATGCCTTAGACCTGCTTTCGATAAGGGAAGGCCATAGCCCAGCGCCACATGGGATACAGGTGGCGCTTGGCACGATAATGATGGCCTACCTTCATGAGCTTGACTGGATGGAGATCAGGAGGCTAGCTAAGACTATGGGGCTCCCTGTCACAGCTAGGGAAGCTGGAATACACCCTGACCTCATCGTGGAAGCTCTGACCATAGCTCATAAGGTCAGAAACAGGTACACGATACTAGGGGAGACAGGGCTGACAAGAGAGGCTGCAGAAGACCTTGCTAAGAGCACTATGGTCATAGACTGATAGCTGCTACCATAGCTAGCTTCCCGAGAGTGTAGCCTAGTAGGAAAGCTAGGGCGAAGGCTACTGACCTGGATAGCGGAGCTCTGTGCACTATTCTCGCGCCTAAGCCTGCTGTAGCCCCCATCCACCCCGTAAAGAAAGGGGAGAGCATTGCTAAGGCTCTGAGCAAGGGCTCCTCAAGTACTCTAGCAGCTACCTTCGACCTGATTTCCTCTAGCGCAAGCGCTATAGCTGTACTCTCGACAACCACGGTAGCCTTCCCAGATAGGATGGAGTACATAATTGTAAAGCAGGTAGTATGGTATCATGGCACTGAGCGATACCAGAGTTATCGACGCAGTTTCTTTGATGCCCCCATATCCTCCAAGAGCCATGGCTGCAACATGCGCTAGAGCTGTAGCTAGAAGCCAGCCTGTAAGAGGAGTTAGAGCCGAAACTATAGCTTCTATAAGCCTGATTCTGCTGACTTCGGCTGCAACCACATCTGGGACAGGCTCTGCAAACTCAATGGAGACCAGCAGGTAGGAAGCTGCAGTTGAGACCGATGCCAGAGCTGAAGCCAGCACGAGGATCATGATGCATTCTCTGAGCATGTCTCTGCTCCTCATCTCCTCAAAGAGGCTATGTGGGCTCGCTATAGCTCTAGCTACAATCCTCATGGCTCTCAAGCTGGATGAAAGCAGCTGGCAAGAGTTATAAAAGCTTAAGCCTCCGTCTCAGGGCTCAAGATGGATGTCAAGGCTGCGATAGAAGCTAGGAGAAGTGTGAGGTCTTATGTAGCAGGCTACAAGCTCTCTGATGAGGAGCTTAAAGCCCTCATGAAAGCAGCCCAGCTAGCTCCCTCAGTTAAGAACATCCAACCATACTACTTCATCGTAGTTGTAAGTGATAGGGTGAAGAGGAGGCTCTCTGAAGCAGTCTGGGAGGCATCGTTCATAAGAGATGCTTCAGCAATATTTGTGATAGTCGGTAAGCCTAGAGACTCACCTTGGTATAAGATAGATGCAGCGATAGCAGGAGAGCATATAGTTCTCCAGGCTGTTGAGCTGGGCTTGGGCAGCTGCTGGCTTACAGCATTCAGTAGAAACCTCATAAGAAGCATACTGGCCATACCTCCTGAAGAAGACGTCGTCGCGATGATAGCAGTAGGCAAGCCAGCAGAGCACCATCCTCGCGCGCCGAAAAAGCCTATAGGAGAGCTGTTTAAGGTAGTATGATGAGCCTGCTCACTGTGAGAGCAACCCTCCACGTCACTCTGCTATGCCCTCATCCAACCAGATTAGAGCTATACTCATGGTGTAGCCACTCCTGTGTGTACTGCTATAGGAGGTGGGTTAAGCGTATCCCAGTGGTCTCTCCTGAGCTAGCTGAGAAATTGCTGAGAAAGGTCGCTGAGAAGCTCGGCGAAATCCCAGTTCCAGTTAGAGTCTCGACTCTAGCTGACCCTCTCCAGCCTGCTGAGCTCAAGCTCAGGAGGACTCTGAAGGCACTTAAAGCTTCCTTAAAGCTTGAAGCCCCAGTTATAGTGAACACAAAGAGCACCCTGATAGCTGAAGACCCCTACCTGAGCCTGCTCGGCGAGATGGCTGACAGGAAGCTTGCTGTGGCTCAGCTGACAGCGAGCTTGCCCCCCAGTGTAGCAGCTAAGCTTGAGCCAGGTGCTCCTGAGGTAGGTGAGAGGATACGTGCTGTCAGAGAGCTCAGCAGAGCTGGTGTGCCATGCGTTCTCAGGCTTCAGCCATATGTGCCTGCTGTGAGCGACAGCTGGCTAGATGAGCTCGTCAGAAGGATGATTGAAGCTGGTGTCAAGCATGTTGTAGCAGACGGGCTCAGAGCTCCAAGTGAAGCAGAACTTAGGAGGATCTATGATGCTGTTGGCTCTAGGATTCCTGACACCTTCACAAGCTATGGTACTGGAGCCCTAGTGGCTATCAGGAGGAAGCTGACTGAAGCTTTCTCAGCTATATCAGAAGCCTGCAGGAGGAAAGGAGCTTCCTTCGCAACATGTAAGACTGGGCTGCTGCACATGCATACAGCCCAAGACTGCTGTACAGGAGGGCTTATAGATGCCTATAGGAGAGCTACAATGATAGATGTCTACTTTAAGTCTAGGGAGCTTGGCAGAGAAGTAGATCTCTGCGAGATCTTGGGGGAGAGGGTTCTCTTAGGACCTGAGCTCTCAGGGACGCCTCTAGACATGAGTAAGCACTATAGGAGGCTTATCAAGCTGTGGAGACAGCCTAATGCTGTTAGAGCCGTCACAGGTAGCCTTATGTATGTCGATGGAAGGTATGCTGCAGCTGAGGTAGCAGCATGCTGCTCTTAGCTACTGCTCTGCTGATATCCTTTGCAGTAGGCTCCTCAGATGAAAGCATGTCTGTCCTAGTGGGCTTCACACGTAGGAGATCCCCTGTCTTTGCTGGAGCGCTTATGGCTGTATTAGGAGCCATGGCTTCAGGTGAGGCTGTTGAGCAGATGCTTGGAGCCAAGCTCTATGGTAGGCCACTTAGCTTAGTTGAGCTTGAAGCCGTAGGGCTTGTCTCATCTGTGCTCATAGCTGCCTTTGCCATGCTCGGAGTCCCCCTCTCTACAGCTCAGGTGGTCGCTGGAGCAGCTATTGGAGTCGGCTTTAGGAGCATAAGCCTCCCTGAGGCCACCAAGCTAGCTTTAGCCTGGTGTATGCTGCCAGCTATAAGCTATCTGCTAGCGTACTTAGCTGGAGCTGGGATCTTAGAGGCCATGAGAGCATATTCTCATGGAAGGCTATCTAGGAGAGCTGCTGCTGAAAGAGGAGCGCTAGCAGCTTCATATGCTGCCTCAATGCTCCTAGCTTTCTCTAGAGGAGGAAACACTATAGGCTTAGGAAGCTTTCTTGCAGTCAGAGATGCTGGTGGAGCTGGTAGAGCACTGTGTGCTGTCAGCATGGGGCTAGGGGTAGCCCTGGTTTCAAGCAGGGTAGCTACTTCACTTGGCCTCGAAGTCATGAGCTTCCCTCCTAGCGTGAGCTTAGCCTTCATACTTCCTCCTATCATGCTTCTCCAGCTGATGACTATAGCTGGCATTCCTGTCTCAACATCTCAGCTGCTTCTCCCAGCTATGTTGGGGGCTGCTAGAGCTGCTAAGATAAAGACAAACATTGAGGTCACTGTGAAGATGCTTTCAGCTTGGGTTGCATCTGTTCCACTTGCTGTGGCCTGCTCCTATGCTGTGGCTGTCATCCGACTCTGACTGCTATTAGCTTAAGGACGTCAGCTGAGTCCTCACAGAAGTCTGATATCTTCTCCACATTCTCTAGGAGCTCTCTGAAGAGGACTGCCTCAACAGGCTTCAGATCCATATCTGAAAATGACTCGAGGAGCGCCATGTACTCTATGTCACATGCTCTCTCAAGCTCCTCAACCTTCCTCATCCTCTCTAGGCTCTTTTGCACATCCTCCTCTAGGAGCTCTATGCTCTCTTCTAGCTCCCTTATGCAGCTTAGCGTGAGCTCCATGAGCTTCCTCACACCTGGATAGAGCTTTCTGCATGCTTCTCTCATCTTCAGAACAGAAAGCAGCCTTCCTGCGTCATGTATGCCGTCTGTTACCATGTCTAGCCTCCTCATGAGCCTTATCACGTCCTGTCTGCTCAGTGGTGGAGGCACACCTCTGACTGTAAGCTGCTCCATTGCTTCTCTCCTGAGAGTATCTGCCTCACTCTCCATGACATGTAGGAGTTGGAGCCTCTCGTAAGCCTCCTTCTCTCTGCCTGCTACAGTGGAGTCTAGCATTCCTATGAGAGCCTCCATAGCCTTAATGCTGTACTTCACATGTGTAGACATGTACTCCATTGGTTCTAGGTGGCCTCTCAATCCGAGCGCCTTAGCTAGCCTGCTTATGAGCCGCATCTAGCCTGCTACCTCTACCTCCCCACCTTCAAGCTCGAGAAGCCTCTTTAGATAGTCAGCTGCCTTCTCAGCCTCCCTAGCTGCCTCCTCCATGGATTCCGACCTTGATATCAGGTGTATCTCTAGAGCTGGCTTTTTCTCTACCCCCTTAGGATGCGACTTCACATATACTCTTCTATGCTCTCTCATAACACGCTCGATATAGGGGGCTGCAGCTGACTCCATTACACCAGCTACCTTGAGCACTACTCTAGCAGTCTTCAGACCACCCTTGGACTTAAGAGCTGGGGCTATACTCTCTTCGAATATGGCCTTCATCTCTCTTGGGACTCCTGGGAGAGCTACTATGGTTACTCCGCTAGACTCTATAATGACTCCTGGTGCTGTCCCAGCTGGGTTTGGGAGAGGCCTAGCTCCCTCTGGGAGCATAGCCATCTTCACACGCTCTCTAGTCAACTCCACTTCCCTGCCGGTTTCCTTAGAGTAGCTCTCATATTTCCTTCTGACCATCTCTAATGCCTCATGGTTGAGCTTAAGCCTCTTACCTAGAGCATATGCTACAGCCTCGAGAGTCTTGTCATCGAATGTGGGGCCTAAGCCTCCTGAGAGCACCACCCAGTCTGCTCCTCTTTGGATAGCCTCCCTGATAGCAGAAGCTATCTCCCTTATGTCATCGCCTACAGCAGTATACCTCCTGACTACGAAGCCTAGCTCGCTTATCCTCTTAGCAAGCCAGGCTGCATTCGTGTTAACTACAGTCCCGTCTAGAAGCTCATTTCCTACAGTTATTATCTCAAAGACCAGCATGGCATCCACCAGCTATTATCTTGCTAATCTCAGCTAAAACATCTTTCTCACTCCTATCAGACTCTATAAGCTGATACTCTGCGTAGCCGCTCTTCCTCTCTTTGAGCTTAGTGCACTTCAGCTCTATAGCAGCCCTCTGCGGGTGGAGCAGAATGTTCAGGAAAGCTCTCATGATGTTTGAGACAGTAGCCTCCTGGAGGACAAGCATAGCGTCTCCTATGTCCAAGATTACTCTGATATGCCTATGCTCCCTTGGGATCCCTATGAGAACCCTTCTAACATCCTGGTTCCTGACGACTCTCACCTGCATGTGCTAGTTAAGACATAGGACTTTTAATAGATGCTAGGTGGTCTTCAGCTGAGTTGGCTAGGAGAGATCCCAGTAGGCATGCATACAGGAAGCCTAGGCCATGTGGGCTTACAGTACACCCTGCGCTAGGCTGCAGTTTAGGCTGTGTATACTGCTATGTCCCAGAGATGGGGGTGAGAGGGGTTAGAGTAAGCAAGCTGAGTGGAGAGGAGCTTGTCAAGGAGATCAGAGCAAACCCCTACTTTGTTGAGGGGAGGATGGGTACCTTCCTAGCTATCGGGAGCGTCTGTGAGCCCCTTCATCCAATGGTCTACAGGAAAACAGCTGAGTTCATTGAAGCTCTCAGGACACTAGGCAACCCGATACAGGTAGCTACCAAGTGGAAGGCTCTAGAAGACCCTTCACCGCTTAGAGGAGTTAACGTCCTGGTTTCAGTGTGTACAGTGAGGTATGCTGGATTACTGGAGCCAGGTGCCCCCCCACCTAGAGAGAGGATGGAGCTAATAAGCCAGCTTAGGAGAGCTGGAGCATACCCATACCTGTTTCTACGGCCTATCATACCTGGTGTGACAGAAGTTGAGGTAGCTGATATCATTGGAGAAGCTAGGGAGAGTGGAGCTCTAGGTGTTGTGGTAGGCTCCCTTAGGGTGACTAGCAGGATAGTAGAGAGGCTGAAGAGGAGTGGAGTAGACTGTAGTGAGGTTTTAAGGAGAGTTTACAGGCTCGATAGAAGGCAGAGGTACATTAGAGGGAGAGATCTGAAGCTTAAGGTGATGAGGGCGTCGCTTGAGGCTGGGCTTACACCACTAGGGCAGGCATGCTGTGCTTCAGCTAGGACATACGAGGTGCCTTGCGCTGGGCTTTGCTGGGCTAGAGGCAGGTGTAGCCAGTGTGGAAATGCCTGCTGGAGTAGGCTGCCAGATAACGTGGAGGAAGCTCTAGGGGAGCTTGGGTTGAAGGGTAAGGAGGTGAATGGAAAAATCCTCGTCAAGGGGCCTGTCAGCGATGCTACTATAGTCAAGCTTGAGGTTATGACTAGGAGGCTGGTTGAAGTAGCCAGGTAGGCTTTTAAGCACCCCCAGCACAATTAGCTGGGATGAAGAAAAGTGACGGCTCTGAGCACTACTGTGATGAAACCGACCTGAGCCGACCACCTTTTAATAGCCCAGCTACAGCAGGGGGTTAGGGCTGCTAGATGATGCTGATCGGTGAAGCTCTGGTAGGTAAGGGGCCTGAGGTAGCTCACATAGACCTCATTATTGGCAGCAAAAGCGGTCCTGTCGGCCAGGCCTTTGCAGCAGGGCTAGCTCACTGCTCAGCTGGGCACACACCACTCCTAGCTGTTATAAGGCCTAACCTCCCCTGCAAGCCCTTCACTCTGATAATACCGAAGGTGACTATAAGAGGTATGAGTGATGCTGAGAAGATATTCGGGCCTGCTCAGGCTGCTGTAGCTAAAGCTGTAGCCGACGCTGTAGAGGAGGGCATAATCCCTAAGGACAAAGTTGATGAGTGGATCATAATCTGTAGCGTCTTCATACATCCTCAGGCTAAAGACTATAGGAGGATATACCACTACAACTACTCTGCTACAAAGCTGGCCTTAAAGAGAGCTATGCAAAGCTACCCTAGCTTAGAGAAGATAATGTATGACAAGGATAGAGCAATACATCCAGTTCTCGGCTATAGGGTGCCTAGGCTGTGGAACCCACCATATCTCCAAATAGCCTTAGACATACCGAACCTAAGCAGAGTCATAGAGGTCGTGAAGCAGATACCTAAGAGCGACACGATAATACTTGAAGCTGGGACACCTCTCATCAAGAGGTATGGCGCCTCTGTCATAAGGAGGATCAGAGAGGTCTCTCCAGACGTGTTCATAGTGGCAGACTTGAAGACACTCGATGTCGGGAAGGTTGAGGTGGACATAGCCTTTGAGGAGACTGCTGACGGTGTTGTCGCATCAGGGCTAGCACCAATTGAGACCCTCAACAAGTTTGTCTATGAAGCTGATAGGCTTGGCATCTACTCTTTCATAGACATGCTTGGAGTAAGTGATCCGATCTCTATACTTGAGAAGCTTGAGAAGCTCCCATCTGGGGTCATAGTCCACAGAGGAGTAGATGAGGCAGGACGAGACATAAGGTGGCATCTCATTGAGAAGATAAGAGAAGTATATGGTAGGAGGCTTCTTGTAGCTGTAGCTGGAGGAATAGTCCCTGAGAACGTTAGGGAGGCTCTTAGGCTTGGAGCTGACATAGTGATAGTCGGAAGGTATATAACTCAGTCTAGAGATGTCGAGAGAGCAGTCAGGGAGTTCCTGATGGAGTTCGAGAAAAGGGAGCTGGACATAGACTTGTTCAGAGAGCATGTCGAGTAAGCCAACACCTATATACTAGCTTAGCAAGATAGATGGGAGAGCATGGCTAGGTTGCTTATCCTGCTAGCTCTTCTCGCATCCATGCAGGGAGAGCTTCAGCCAACGTGGGTTGTTGAGCTAGACTCTGGAGTCTCCTGCTGCTCGGTAGCTCCAGGGGGTAAGCTTGTTATCGCAGGAACTAGGACAGGAGAAGTTTATGGTGTGTCTGATGGCATGCTGAAATGGAGGATACGTCTTGGAAAAGCTGTCACAAGCCTAGACTCAGCTGGGGAGCTTGCCTTATGTGGTACAGCTGATGGCCTCCTTGCTATAGTGAATGTGACAACTGGAGACGTCATCAGCAGAGTTAAGGTTGGAAGCCATGTTACATCTGTTTCGCTGTCATCTAGTGGTGAGATAGCGGCAGCAGGTACTCTAGAAGGCAAAGTCGTCATATTTGAGAGAGTAGGTGGAGGGGCTAGCTATATTCTGAAAACTGTAGCTAAGCTCGAGTATGCTGTAAAGAGCATAGCTGCACTTGAGCTAAGGCACATGGTGATAGTTGGTGGAGGTATGGCTGTATATGCCCTGAATTTGAGCGGGGGAGTCGACTGGAAGCTTGTGCTGAATGACACACTAACCTGCCTAAGCAGCTCTGAGAGAGCTACGATAGTTGCAGCTGGAACTCTAGGAGGAAGCTTAGTGGTCAAGTCTGGGAGATACGTGAACGAGATACAGCTTGGGAGCACAGTTCTTTCAGTGGATGTAACTGAGGTAAGCAAGATAGTGACATCAACCTCTGATGGGAGGATCCTCATCCTAGACTCATCTGGAGCTAAGCTAGCTGAGTACAAGGTTAGTGGAGCTGCTAAGGTTGTTGCAGCAGCAAAGTCTGGTGGATACATTATAGCTGGCCTCTCCAACCTCAGCTTAGCCAGCATAAGCACCGAGGGAGGCTTCCTCTGGGCTTATAGCAGAATGGCAGGGGAGCCTACAGCTGTAGCCATATCAGACGATGGTAAAACTATTGTAGTAGGCTCAGAGGACTGCCACCTCTACATATGGGACTTTCATGGCATAGAGATCTCTAGAGTCGAGATCGAAGGCTGCATGGAGATGCTGGTCGAAGAGAGCTACCCGATGCTCATCGAGATATACAACAGGAACCAATATGAGATTAATGTGACTCTTTCAGTTGAGGGATTCTCGTTCATGTATACTGGTGTAGCTAAGCTAGAGCCTAGAGCCTTCACTCTGGTCAATCTAACATTTACTCCAGCTAAGGAAGGCGATGGGAGCATAAAAGTTAGGATACTGACTTACAGG
Source organism: Thermoproteota archaeon (assembly GCA_037917675.1). Taxonomy (GTDB): domain Archaea; phylum Korarchaeota; class Korarchaeia; order B14-G2; family B14-G2; genus B14-G2. The sequence goes on along the minus strand of JAVCBW010000051.1, from coordinate 5,663 downwards.
ATAATTCTGAGCGAGAAGAGCATAAGATGTAGGGTATCGTCTCTTGGAGCCAGGCTGTGGATTATGGAGGCGCCTGAACATGCTGTTGAAGGCGAAAACGCCACTGTCATAGTCAGGGTGCTTAATGTAGGCGTTAAAAAGGGAGAGTTTGAGGTGGAGGTTTCTGGAAAGCTCATCAAGGCTGCTAGGAGAAGGCTGTTCATCAAAGAGGGGGATTCAGCTGATGTTGCCTTGAACGTAACGTTCATAGGGAGTGGAGAAGGAGATCTGGAGGCTAAAGTCTACTACTCTGGGGCTGTTCTGGCTAAGGCAAGCAGGAGGATAGTTGTTGAAACTATGAAGCCTAGTGAAGAGACCCATACAGCCACCTCCCTCTCTAAAGAGGCTTCTAGAGGCAGGCAAGCAGGCAATGCAACTAGAGCCAGGGTCTTTGGGGGCAGCATCCTGATGCCTGCTTTGATCATCTCCACCATCCTGGTGACGTCTCTTATAGTGCTTCTAGCGATAGCTAGGAGAAGAAGGGAGGGAGAGGAGTGGCCTAAGGGCATTGAAAAACCTATATCAGGCCCAGAGAGACCTATATCAGGCCCTACAGCAGAGCCCTCTACCGAAGAGATTTTCAGGAAGATACTTGAGGAGGCTAGAGAGGGGGAGAGCAGGTGATAAGCCTAGGCATGCATTCAGCTTACAGTTTTAGAGTAGCTTTAATGGACTATACTAGCCCAGGAAGGCCTCCAGTAGACTTAGGGCATGTGGATGTTGAGCTGAGAGGATTTGAAGCAGAGTACTACTCATGGTGCTACTCACAGGATTATGTTGAAGGAGCTAGCCTTCAGATGATAAGCTACTGTGGCTGGGATGCAGGCTGGGAGCCTCAGGTGAGGAAAGCTCTGATTTTAGCTAGATCCGTGTTCCCTAGACCACCACCCTACTACAGATATCATACTAACAGCGTGTGTAAAAGCCTGGGTGAAGCTGTTACAGCAGCTATCTTATCGAAGCTTGGTGTGAGCTGCCTCATTAGGCTGCCTGGCTCAGGTAGCGTCTGGAGGCCTGCTAACGCTGACTTCCTAGCAGATGTGAGGGGATCTCTGCTTGAAGAGAGGTTTGAGGAGATAAGCAGCGTGGTCATGGTTGAGTGTAGAGGATACATGTTCCCGCAGGAGGATTGGAGGAAGACAGCTGCAAAGGTTAGGGGGCAGCTTTCCTATGCTAAGGTCGCTAACAGCGCTGACTACCAGGCTATAGCCTCTATAGTCTACCTTGGAGAGACTGCTGAGAGACCTAGGAGGGTCTTCCTAGTCAGAGTCCATAAGTAGCTGCCTAGCTGCCCTGGAGATGAAGTCAAGCCTACAGAGATATTCCATGAGTTCTAGCCTAGCATAGGCTTCAGCTAGCTCCTCTCCAACAGTCAGCACTCCATGCTTAGCCAGTATCAGTGTGCGTGCCCCCCTTGAGACAGCTTCAGAGCATGCCTTAGCAAGCTCCTGTGAGCCAGGAGGATAGTATGGAATAACCTCGACCCTGAGACGCATCGCTTCAGCTGTATACGCTGGCATCATGCCTACATGAGCATATGCTGTAGCATATTGGGGGTGAGCATGTACTATTGCAGAGACTTCTCTACTGCACCTCTGGTATATCATCAAGTGGGTAGGGAGCTCTGTCGATGGCTGCGGCCCCTTCAGAACCTCACCCTCCAGGGATACTACAGAGATCTCCTCCTCTCTGAGGTCTCTGAGATCCCTCAGCCCTCCTTTAGCCGGAGTTATATAGACTAGGTTAGCAGAGAGCATGCTTACATTCCCAGTGCCAGGAGGAGTGAGCCCTCGCTCAGCTAGTCTCCTAGCTACATCCCATATCAGCTTAGCCGGGCTGCCTGCCTTCATCCCTATCCTCTTGGAGCCTGAAGCTGAGATTTCAGCGGCCTCTCCGCTTCCTCTGCCAGCAGCATAGAAGCTATGATGTCGCCATTTAGGAAGGCTGCCTCAGCTTTCTCTATGATTATAGCTGGCAGAGCCAAGGGGGCTTCCTCTCCTCCAGCTATCAAGGCTTGAGCCTTCATGTATGCTAGCTTAACTCTCAGAGCATCAGTGATGCTTGTATTCTTCTCGACCTCCTCTATAGCCTCTTCTAAGATGTACTCAGAGAGCTCTCTGGAGGATGAGAGTAAGTGTATAGCCTCTGATCTCCTCCCAGAGCTGAGAAACTCTAGGGCTGTAGAGAGGAGAGAGCTAGCTAGTCCAGTAGCTTCAGATACAGATATGCTAGCATACTTTGAGAGCGTGGTAGCCAGATAGAGATTCGACTTGATAGCTATGACCTGAGCGAGAAGGTTTTCTTTACACAGTAGTCTCCAGCGTATCGGAGCGAACTGACATGAGTCTACTACAGGTAGGGCTGGTGAGCAGAGCTCTGCTGCTAGCATGCTGATTATGGCTTCATCTAACATCCCAGCCTTCAGATAGGCCTCTCCTCTAAGGATATAGCACTTCCTCAGCTGCTCCTCAAGTAGGCTCTGGTTTGCTGGAGTAGTGCTCTTCAAGCTGGCAATCCTCCCTCTGATAACATCTTCTAAGACACTCGGTTCCAGGAGCTTGAGCTGAGAGCTGCTTAGACTCTCAGCTAGCCTGCTGTCTGCTATGATAGCCTCTTTTATGTTCATCTTCCTTAGCTCATCTGCCACCTCATGCAGCTTAGGTGTAGATACCAGCACGAGAGGGAGTAATGTTGCTTCTGCAAGAGATTCCCCTGCCTCAACTGACTGCGTGCTGTACCCGTCTGCGATAACCACAGAGGAAATAGGTAGTGGAGTAATAGCTAGTACTTCTCTTAAGACTGCAAGGGAGGTCTCTACCCTGTCCTCTCCGTATAGCCTTATCACACTCTCATTCCCTAGTGTAAGCTCGACTTTAGGTGGGACAGCTAGAGGCCCTCCAACAACATATACTAGGCTATATGAAGCTAGCAGAGCAAGGGTATCAGAAGAGATTTCCCCCCACTCTGTTGTGATCACGTCGACATCGAAGTAAAACCTCTCTATTACTGCTGATAGGAGGCTAGCTGAAGCTTTATCAGCGACGTTATCGCTGACAACTACAGCAGCTGCCCCCTGAGCTCTGCTAGCTGAGGCTAACGCCAGCTGAGCCACCATGGCCAGTATTAGAGGTATAGTGTAAAGCCTAGGTGACATGCTAGCGGAAGGGTATGTGCCAGCTTTTAAAGGTTGCTTTCAGAGGTCTCCAGGCCTCCTTCTACCTAGTTCCCTCCCATCTTCAGTGAGGTATAGGTACCCGATGGCTACTGACGATATACTCCCCTGCTTAAATACTGCTGCCTTGGCAGAGAGCCTCCTTCTAGCAGGATCTATGCCCGTCAATACCCCCACGCCTAGCAGGGTGCCTTCTCCCATCAGGCCTATATAGAGGCCTGAAAAAGCAGATCTAGGAACCACCTTGGTCAGCTTCCCACATATAACTCTCTCGTGTAGCCTGCTGCCGTCTGCTATAGCTAGCATGCAGTCTGCTGACTCCTCAGCATACTGTATGCTTAAACCAGTCTGAGCCCTGAGCACAGATAGCTCTTCCTTGGTGAGCTCTCTTCCAGTCCCTAGTATGGTCTGCTTCAAGGTTACTTCGCACATGTCGATTGTGATGCTCTTAGAGCCCTTCATGAACCTCCTCATAGAGCTCTCTCTCAGAAATGCTCTCTCAGGCCTCCCTGTCTCCCTAGAATACCTAGAGACCTTGAGAGGTACGCGCTCTATTGATTTAGGTAGAGGCTTCAGTATGTGGCTGAGCTCGCCTCGAGCCTCTAATGCAGCTAGGTGTGTTGGAGATATGAGCTCTATCTTAGATTCCTTGAGAGCTCTCGCAGCGCCACCATAAACCATGCCTGAAGTATTTACTATTATGTGGGTTGCACCAGCTTGCTTGCACTTCTCTAGCATCTTATATGCTCCTACTACTACTTGAAGCAGATGGCCTGCTGGAGTCTTGTCTCCTATGAACCACCCGTCTAGCAGGGGTATAGAGCTATATGATGGAACTGGAGCTCTTAGGACTGCAGCCCCGATCACGCCAGGAGGACCTATGTCAGACTGGCCTATGTCAGAGTCTACTATGCCAACGGCTCTCCCTTCTCTAGCCAGCCTGTTTGCAAGAAAGAGTGTTAGGCTGCTCTTTCCAGAGTCAGGTGCGCCAACAACCATGCAGACTGCTGTCTGCTGGGCAGCCAGCTCCTCTGCAAGCATCTTCCATGATTCTGGGATGGGGTTGCTTGCTGCATGCTCAGGTGGGGTTTTGGCATAGACCTTTATCTCGGAATTCTCTACACCAGCTACTGGAGCCTGCTTCCCTAGTGGTATTGTGAGCTCAGATCCCTCTTCCACAGGGCATGCAAACACCTCTATCATTCCCTTTAGAACCTTTATCTTTGCTGGTCCCTTGATTATCATGTTTTCTCCTCTAGATAGAGACGCTTTGAAAGCGCTTAGCAAGCTACCCCCTGCAGCAGCCTCAGTTACCACCTGGCACACCCCTATATTCCTAGCATCCCTGTAGCCTAGGGCTTTCTTAGCTTACAGCTGCTGTCTAGAGTATTAGGTTATGCTTTTAAATTCGTTAGAGGCTGTGGGTTGGGATTCACATGAGTGGAGATGTGACAGCTTTCGTCTTGATATCAACGTACACAGGTCAGGAGCTTGAAGCTCTCAATGCTATTAGGAGGATGAAGAGGGTCAGGGAGGCTTACATAACATATGGTGACTATGACATAATAGCTAAGCTCCAGGGGCCTGACTTGGAGGCAATAGACAACACGGTTAAAGCCATAAGGAGAATGAAGGAGGTAATAGACTCCTGTACCCTGATATGCACTAAGGACTAGCATATGGTGTCGTCTTGAGAGTTATAGCTGTAGTGGGAGACAAGGGAAGTGGCAAGACCCAGTTAATAGAGGAGCTCATTAGTAGGATTGTTGAGAAAGGCCTCAGAGTAGCTACAGTTAAGTGTACTCACCTAGAGAGATTTGACATAGAGGGGAGAGATACATTCAGGCATAGGAGCATGGGTGCAGTCGCTACAGTAGGCATAGGGCGAGGTGAGACACTAATAATGCTCCCAAGAATGAAAGCTAGAGACATCCTAAAGAGGCTACCTCCTGTTGATGTTGTGCTCATAGAGGGGTGTGGAGAAGAGCCTTACCCTAAGATAGTAGTGAAGCCCTGCTCTAGGGAGGTGGAGGGTAGGGTTATAGCCGAGTGGGAAAGGGGGGCTAGCATAAGCGATGTCCTGGAGAAAGTGCTTTCAGTCAAAGCTGGAAGAAAGCTTGTGGTTGAAGTAGATGACAGAGAGATACCGCTGAACCCGTTTGTGAGCAAAGTCCTCAGGGAAGTGATAGTAGCCTTCCTATCCAGCTTGAAGGGCTTCAGCAGGGAGTTTAGGGAGGTGGTCATAAGGATATCAGGAGACGTCACAGAAGAGAGGGAGGAGAGTACTCTCCATAAACCTCCCTGAGGACATGGGAGATCTCACCGATGGTACAATATGCCTTGACTGCACTTATGGCTGCTGGAACAATATTATCGTCTCTTTCTGCTGCTTTCCTTAGCTGATGTAGTGCTTCTTCCACCTTCTTTTTGTCTCTCTGCTCCTTCACTCTCC